>CAWFSC010000001.1:0-16495 GCA_963818415.1 uncultured Gammaproteobacteria bacterium
CGGCCATGCCAGCGATCAGTCTCAACACCGCCGCCGCCATCAGCGGCCTGACCAAACTCACCCTCTGGCGCTACATCCAGGATGGAAAATTGAACACGGTGCGTGATTTTTGGGGGGGAGTAAAAGCCATGTTGCGCTCGCCGATGTGCTCACGCTGGCCAATGTGGCGCTCACGCCCGAGGATGAAGCGCTGGTGCTGGCGGCCGATGGCGACGACGCCGAGGCACAATGCGATCTGGCGCTGTGGCTACTGGAGGCCGGACGGGCGGCGTTCGCGCGCGACTGGTTCACCCATGCGGCGCGCGCGGGCTATGCCGATGCCATGTGCTATCTGGGACGCGATCTGCTCGCGGGTCACGGGGGCGCGCGCGACGAGGCGGCCGGGATGCTCTGGCTGAGTCAGGCGGCGGCACGGAGTTCTCTGCTCGGGCAGGGGCTCGTGGCGGCGCTGCACAGTGCCAGAGGGCAGCAAGCGCGCGCTGCGGCGGATGTGCCGGCCCTGGAGCGTTTGCTCGACGCAGTCGAGCGGCAGGTACTTCTGCGCGTTCTGGGCGAAACGGCCGATCCGGCCTAGAGACGAGGTTCAGGATCGCGCCAAGGATGCCGGGGCTTTCATGATCGTAGGCTGCGGTGAGGCACGAACCGCATTGATCGCGAACACCATCTGTTCGATACGCTCTATCACGCGGTTGCGCTGGAATGCGGCGGGCGCTTGATCACGGCTGACGACCGCTATCATCGCAAGGCGGAAACCCTACCCGGAATCCTCCATCTCCGCGATTGGCATCCCTGAGCCAGCCCGTGGACTCGGATGAACCGCGTGAAGCCCAGCGGACCTCGCGCCTGGGATGCTGGGTTTCGCTCCCGCTCAATCCAGCCTACGGGCTACGGGCTACGGGCTCCTCATGTTCGCAGGCCGATCCTTGCGGATCGCCCGCGATCGGCGTCACTGAACCGCAGTCGGCATATCCACGAAGGTGACGACGAACATCACCGGAACCGCCTCGCTGATGTTCGCGAGGCCCGCGATCTCGCGCAATTTCTCGATCCCGTCGCTGAGACCGAACTGGGCTGCGTCGACGATGATCGGCTTGGTCGTGGCGACCATCAGGGTTGTGGCGTCCAACTTGGCGGCTTGCAGCGAGAGCGTCACCGGCTGGGTCTTGCCGTGGAGTGTCAGGCTCCCTTCCGCCGCGATCTGGGTCACACCGCCAACGCTCAGGGCGGCTATCGCCTTGGGGTCGACCTTCGCGGTGACTTCGGCATCCTTGTAGTTCGCCGTCTCGAACAGGATCGCGCGCACCCGATCATTGCGGATCGGCACCAGGGTCTCGACACTGTCGAGCATCAGGGTAACGACGGTCCGGCCTTCCGCGTCGATGCTGCCGTGCATCTCCTGGAAGCTATTGTTCTCGGCGACGTCCTTGTTCTTATCCTTGGACTTGATGGTGACATAGGTCACGGCGGAGCGTGTCGGGTCGAGATTCCAATCGGCGAGCGCTGGAGCCGTGGCCAGGATTCCCGCGAGCATGAGGGGCAAGATCGAATAGCGCATCACTCTCTCCTGAGTCTGTTTGACAATGGGCAAGGGTCAAAGCCGCGATGGGCGCGTTTGCAGGGCATACCCGGCTCGCCTCTTTGATCCACGTTAGGAACTTGGACGCATATTTTTCAGTTACAAGCAGTTTGCGGAGATCCGATGCGAGGCATTCAGATCCAACTCCCCCCGTGGCTCGACGCCTTTCTCGCGGCCCGCGAGACGCGGCTCGCCACCGACGCCGAGCGTATGCGCCTGGTCCTGGATCTGGCCCACGAGAATATCCGCGCTGGCACGGGCGGACCCTTCGGCGCCGCGATCTTCGACGCCCACAGCGGCCGGCTGGTCGCGGCCGGGGTCAACCTGGTGGTCGCCTCGCGCTGCTCGCTCGCCCATGCGGAGATGGTGGCCATCGCCGTCGCTCAGCAGATGCTCGATCACTATGACTTGCGGCGGGCGCTGCCGGGTGGCTGCGTGCTCTTCAGCAGCGCGGAACCCTGCGCCATGTGCCTGGGGGGGATTCCCTGGTCGGGGATCGACCGGCTGGTCTATGCCGCCCGGGATGAGGATGCCCGCGCGGTCGGCTTCGACGAAGGCCACAAGCCGACGGATTGGATCGCGGGTTATGCCCGTCGTGGCATCCGCGTGACGCCGGAGCTGATGCGCGAGGAGGGCGCCGCCGTGCTGCGGAGCTATGCAGCTGCGGGCGGCGAGATCTATGGCCCCAGTGCGGCGGGCGGGGTCAGCGGAGGGCTTCCGACCCCTCCGGGAGGATGATCATCCGCTCGACGTCGGCCAGACGGATCTCTCGCCCGTCCAGTGTCCTGATACCTCGCCCCTGAATGCCCCCGCGCCGCGCCTCGTAGAGGCTGATCCGGCCGGTGTTGGCGTTGACGACCTGGACCTGAACGACCTCATGCGCGTACAGCCAACCGCGTATCAAGTAGAGCGCAGTCCCCAGGACCATCACCGCCAATAGGATCCCGGCCGCGAGACGCACCGTGCCCCTCGGCACCAACGGCGGTCGCGGCGGCTCCAATCCGCGCGCCACCCGCTCGGCACGCAGGCGTGCGCGGAGCACCGCATAGGCGCCGAGCAGCACCGCCAGGGTCAACAGAAACTTCAGGATCATGATGAAAATGTACCACGGCATGCCTCGGAGAGCGTGCCTTCACCCCACCCGCCGGGTTGCGATGGCCTCGGCGGTCGCATTAACATCGGGGTTCCCGAGAGGGCCAGCCGCGCGCGTCTGTCGTTATGTATCGCCATCTGTCAGCCATGATGCTCCTGGCGTCTGTTACGCTCGCCGCCTGCACCGAGCCGGCGCCCCCGACCCTGAGCCTCTACCTCGCCGTCCACACCGGCGATCTCGATCAGGTCAAGCGGCACCTCTACTGGGAGACGGACGTCAACCAGCCGGAGCCGGACGGCGACTTCCCGCTCCATGTGGCCGCGCGGGATGGGCGTGTCGACATCGCCCGCGAGCTGGTCGAACATGGCGCCGATCCCGACGACGCCGAACGCGGCGGGCGAAACGCCGGTCGAAGTCGCGCTGCGCCAGGGCAGAACCCAGGTCGCCAAGATGCTGGTCGAGCACCGCGCGCGGCTCGATCCCCAGATGCTGCTCGTCAAGCTGGTGCGCACGGGTATTTCGGATCGAGACGTCTTCGAGTTCCTCATCCGGCGGGGCGCGGATCCGAGACAAACCGATGCCAACGGGGACACGCCCCTGACCCTCGCCATCGCACAGGGTCATCTCGCGACGCTCACCCGCCTGATCGTCTTGGGGGCGGATGTGAATCAGGCCGATGCCCAGGGCCGCCTCCCCTTGATGCTGGCATTGAAGCAACCGGGCAGCCGCCGCGGTGACGCGCGCCGCATCATCGAATTATTGCAACGCAACGGGGCTCGCGCGGGGCCGGAAGCCGATCACCCGCCAGACGCGACCCCCGCGAACCCGACACAGAGGACGCCAGAATGACCGAGAAGGTCGAAGATTTGACCGTGACTTACACGGAAGACGGTATCGAAACCACGAAGGAACTGGACAAGGTCATCCTGTCCAAGGGGAGCTGGACGACCATCATTTTCCGCTACCAGGATTGGGACCGCGCCAAGAACGAGTACGGCGCGGAGAAATACACCATTCGCCGCTACCAGAAGCGCAATGGCGAGTACCGCCAGCAGTCCAAGTTCAACATTTCGAGCCGCGCCCAGGCCCAGTCCTTGATCGAGGCGCTGCAAGGCTGGCTGGAGATCGCCGAACCCTAGCCGTCCCGCCGAAGTCGGCCATTTTGCATTCATGGCGCCGCCTTCAGGCTCGCATCGCAGATCGCTCAACGCCAGGAACGACCGACTGACATGGACCGCGCCACCAGCCAGCATCCGTCGGGATCCGACGAATCGCTCTTCATCTCCGACCTGCATCTTTCGCCGGACCGCCCGGCGACGGCGGAGCTGTTCCTGCATTTTCTTGCCACCCGGGCGCGGACGGCGCGACGACTCTTTATCCTTGGGGATCTCTTCGACACCTGGATCGGCGACGATGACGACGCGCCGCTGC
This sequence comes from uncultured Gammaproteobacteria bacterium, assembly GCA_963818415.1. GTDB lineage: Bacteria > Pseudomonadota > Gammaproteobacteria > Chromatiales > Chromatiaceae > CAWFSC01. The sequence continues at coordinate 4,101 of CAWFSC010000001.1, forward strand.
ATCTGGCGGTCCGCGCGGCCTTGCGCGCACTTGTCAGCTCCGGCACCCAGTGCGCCTTGATGCATGGCAATCGCGACTTTCTCATCGGCCGCGCCTTCCTTCGGGAGACCGGATGCCGGCTCCTGCGCGACCCCACGCTGACCCATTTCGACCATGAGCCGACCCTCCTGATGCATGGGGATCTGCTCTGCACCGATGATGTCGCCTACCAGAAATTCCGCCGACGCATCCGCAACCCGGTGGTCGTCCGGCTCTTCCTCTGGAAATCGCTGGCCAGCCGCCGCGCCATCGCTGCGGACTATCGACGCAAGAGCAGCGCCGCGACCTCGGGCAAGGCCGAGCGCATCATGGACGTCAACCAGGACAGCGTCCTCGACTACCTGCGCCGTCACGGCGCCTCCCGCCTCATCCACGGCCACACCCACCGACCGGGCGACCACGAGATCGCCTTGGGTCCGCAACACGCGCGGCGATGCGTGCTCGCCGAATGGGATGGGCCAACAGGGGAGGCATTGGTGCATTCAGGGCGTGGATGGCATCGGGAATCCATCACAATGGACGGTCGCGGGTCGCTACCCTGCTTTTCAGCGCAATCGCAGGATTCGCTCAGCCAGCGGATGGCCGCGTCTGCTCCGGCCGCAGGCGTGGCGTGAAGTAGATGTCCGCGTCGTCCAGGTCGACTGAGTTGCCATCCCCGTCCACCAGGGGTTGCTCGTAGTCCTTCCAGCCGCGCAGCCCGGTCTTGAGCGAAACGACGTCGCTGTAGCCAAGGACATTCAGGGAATGCGCGGCCAACACGCTGCGATAACCCGAGCGGCATACCACCACCACTTCCCGATCGCGCGCCTGCACCAGTTCCGGGACCGTCTCCTCGTAATCCCACTCGCAGGCGGATTCCAGGATGCCGCGCGGGACGTTCAGCGAACCCGCGATGTGCATGGCCTCAAACTCGTTCGGCTCGCGCACGTCGACGATGAGCAGGCCGGGGTTCGCCTGGAGCCGTTCCTCCAGATCCCAGGGCAGGATCTCGCGGATATCGCTGAGACAGTTCTTGATGAGCTCTAGGAAGTTCTTCACTGGCTACCAGTCTCCTCGCATGACGTCTGAAAACCGCGGCGTGCGGTCTTGGGGACGGTGATCCGGGCAAGATAACCGGACTCGGGTGGGCCTGGCATGCGAAATCCGCACCCGCTCATCGCTCCAGAGCGGCGACCGCCCGCGGAGCGGCCGCGTCTCGCCGACTAGCCCAGCGGGATTCGGATCCCGGATCGGCGCCCGCTCGCACAGCCCCCGCTCGACCGCGATCACCGCCGCCTCCACCCGCGAGTGGACATCGAGCTTGCGCAGGATCGCCTTGACGTGCAGCTTCACGGTCCCGTCCGAGATCCCCAGTCGCCGCGCGATGGCCTTGTTGCTCTGCCCCTCGGCGAGATGACAGAGGATCTCCTGCTCGCGCGGCGTGAGATCGGTCAGCCCGGTCTCGACGCGGGCGAGCTTGACCTCGCCCTGCACCGCCTTGGCGAGCACGATGGCCAGCTCGGGCGCGACCACCGTGCCGCCGCGCACGATCTCGCCCAGGGCGGCGATCAGGGCATCCGGCTCCATGTCCTTGAGCAGATAGCCTTGCGCCCCGCTCTGGAGGGACTCGATGACATCGCGCTCCTCGGCGCTGGTAGTCAGCATGGCGATCGGCATGGATTGATCGGCGGCACGCAACTGACGCAGCAGATCCAGCCCGGACAAACCCGGCATGCGCATATCGAGCAGCACCACGTCGGGGCGCAACCTGCGACCACGGTATCGAGACCGGCGGTCGCGTCCCCCACGGCGGCGACCACCTCGATGCCGCGCCGCTCCAGCAGCTCCTGAAGGCCGAAACGGAACAGGGCGTGATCGTCGATCAAGAGCACGCGCATCAGACCGCCTCCCGTGCCTGGCGCGCGGAACGCCGATTGACATCGAAGAGGATCTCCACCCGGGTACCCTCGCCCGCCTCGCTCTCGATCCGCAGCTCCGCGCCGATGCGTCGCGCGCGCTCCTCCATGATGGAGAGCCCGATGCGCTCGCCGGGACTGGACGCCGTCGGCGGGGGCGCTGAAGCCGATCCCGTCGTCCTCGATCAGCAGCACATGCTGGCCGCCGTTCTCGCGCGTCAGCAGCACCCGCACCGTGTGGGCCTGGGCATGCTTGCGGATGTTGGCGAGCGATTCCTGGACGATCCGCAACAGTTGCAGCTCCTCGGTCGCGGACAGCTCGAAGGGGCGGCTGTCGTTCTGAAAGAGCACATGGGTGCCGGTCTCGCGGCCAAGCCGCTGGGTGAGCTTCTCCAGCGCCGGCACCAGCCCGCGCCGATCCAAGGGCGCGCGGAAGCTGGCCAGCAGCTCGCGCAGCTCGGTATGGGCTTCGTCGAGCCCGTTGCGGATGCGCGCCAGATCATTGCGCGCCTCGTGCGGAATGTCGCTGTCGGCGAGCGAGTCGTCGAGCATCCGACCCTGGAAGCGCAAACTCGCGAGCGTCTGGGCCAGCGAGTCGTGAAGTTCGTGCGCCAGGGCGCTGCGTTCCTCGACGATCGAGAGGCGGCGCGCCTCGGCGTCCGAGCGCTGCTTGGCGATGGCCACGCCCAGGTGATGACCGACGGTGAAGAGCAGATCCATGATGTCCTCGCGCGCCTTCACCCCCGGGCGGTCGACGAAGATGCTGTAGACGCCCGAGCAGCGCGTCGCGATGCTCCAGCGGCACCGTCACCACCTCGATCTCGGAGCTGGCGAACATGCGCCGGCCGTAGATGCGCGCGCAATAGCGCGCGTCGTTGTCGCAGAGGATGTCGCCGGGCGCCAGCACGCTGCCGCACAGACAGAGATCCACCGGCGCCATGTCCTGCTCGCGCACCAGGTCGTCGTTGAGACCGATCGACCCGATCAAGCGGCGGCTGCCGTCCGGCATCACCAGCCGCACGGTGGCCGCGCGGCCATTCACCATCTCCTTGAGCACCCGCAGAAAGCGCAGCAGCAGCTCCTCGACGCTCTCGGTCTGGTGGATGCCGGCGGCCACGTCGTAGAGGATCTTGAGCGAGGCGGTCTTCTGGGCGAGCCGGCGGGTCTGGCGCGCGACCCGGTTGTCCATGTCCTCGTAAAGCTCGGTCAGCTCTTCGTTCAGGCTGCGGATGTCCTGGGCGATGCCCCCAAGCACGCCGGTCTCCAGCAAGGAGTCGCTGGCGCCCGGCTCGCCCTGACAGACGCGTGTTAGCGAGTGTTCGAGACGGACCAAGGGCAACAGCAACTGGTTGCGCAAGCGCATCCAGGCAAGCGCGCAACCGGCCGTTCCGGCCAGCAGCGAAACCAGACACAGCCAGCGGGGCCAGACCTGTCCGGGCCAGATCCAATGCACCGCCAGTAGCGCCAGTGCCGAGGTCAGCGCCAGCGCCACGGTCAGCAGCGGAAGCGCGAGATGCGCCGCGCGCAGGATGGCGTGGACACGCCTGGCGTCGGCAAGATGATTCGGCTCGGGCCGGAGACGGGGGGGCGCAGGGGTCATCGCAAGCGTGAACGCGGCGGGTGATTAGCCATTTCGATCGATCACGGGACGATGGCTCATGTTGGCCGCCATGGCATCGCGTTCAGTCTTGACTCCCCGCTGATTTTTCCGGTACCGGATAATAGTCATCGTCCAGGATTCGCGACTCGCTGTACGGACAGATCGCGGGAAAGGTCTCGCGTGGCAGTCGACTCTCCTTGCTGGCGAGATCGACGGCGTCCGCATAGGCTTCGACGATCGTCTCGCCGAGGATTGCCTTCAAGCTCGGTGTCTTTTTCAGGCGCTTGCCGAGGCGGTCACGCTGCTCGATGATCGTAGCCCGCCAGCTATCGCCTTTGTATTCCCGCCAACGTTCCGCCAGGGTCTGATATTGATATTCCCATTTCAACAGATGGGCGAGCAGAATCGTCAGACGGTTCTCCAGTTCGCGCTGCTCGCTCTTTCCCATGTCATCAAGCTCTTCCAGGAGATGTTCGACATCCAGCGCCGCATAATTTCCAGTGCGCAGCAAATCGGCATTGCGGCGCGCCCATTCTGAATAATCGGTCTGATACAGTTTGCCGAGCTCGGTCATGACCTCTTGCCCTCGCCAATGGATTCGAGTATCGCCACGGCATCGTTTCCCTCGCGCTGCTGTAGTTCCCACATGGCTGCGTAATGTCCGCCAGCTTCCAGCAGCGCGCGATGGGTGCCCTGCTCGCGGATGCGGCCCTGCTCCAGTACCAGGATGTGGTCGGCGTCCACCACGGTGGACAGCCGATGGGCGATGACCAGCGTGGTGTGATTCTCCGCCACCTCGGCAAGCGTCTGCTGGATCGCCTGCTCGGTGTGGCTGTCGAGCGATGAGGTCGCCTCGTCGAAGATGAGGATACGCGGCCGCTTCAGAATCGCGCGGGCGATGGCGACCCGTTGCTTCTCGCCGCCGGAGAGTTTGAGCCCGCGCTCGCCGACGACCGTCTCCCAACCGTCCGGCAGGCTCTCGATGAAGGCGCGGATATGGGCCATCTCGGCGGCGCGCTCGATCTCCGCGCGGGTCGCGTCGGGGCGTCCATAGACCAGATTGTAGCGAAGGCTATCATTGAAGAGCACGGTGTCCTGGGGAACGATGCCGATCGCCGCCCGCAGACTCTCCTGGGTCACATCGCGCACATCCTGACCGTCGATCAGGATGCGTCCGCCGGTCACCTCGTAAAAGCGAAACAACAGGCGCGCCAAAGTCGATTTCCCGGCGCCGCTATGGCCCACCACGGCCAGCTTCTGGCCAGGCTCGATGCTGAAATCCAGCCCGTGCAGGATCGCCCGCTCGGGCTGATAGTGAAAATCCACCTGCTCGAAGCGGATCCCGCCCTCGCGCAGTACCAGCGGACAAGCGGTCGGCCGGTCCTCGATCTCGGGCTCGCGCTCCAGCAGCTTGAACACCAGATCCATGTCCGCCAGCGCATATTTGATCTGACGATAGACGATGCCGAGAAAGCCGAGCGGGATGAAGAGCTGGAGCATCAGTGCGTTGACCAGCACCAGATCGCCCACGCTCATGGCCCCGGAGACCACACCCTGGGCGGCAAAGGCCATGATGAGCGTCACGCCGATGGCGATGATGGCGCCCTGACCGAAGTTGAGTACCGACATGGAGGTCTGGCTCGCGACCGCCATCTCCTCCCACTCGGCGAGGGTATCGTCGTAGCGCTTCAGCTCCAGCCGCTCGTTGCCGAAGTATTTGACCGTCTCGTAGTTGATCAGGCTGTCGAAGGCCTGGCTGTTGGACTGCGAATCCAGATGATTCATCCGATGCCGGTAGTCCATCCGCCACTCGGTGATGGCGAAGGTAAAGACGAAATAGACCGCGACCGTGCCGAAGGTCACCAGGGTGAATGACAGGGCGTAGCGACCGAGCATGATGGCGCCCACCAGGGCGAACTCGACCAGCACCGGCAGCACGCTGAAGACCAGGTAGTTCATGATGGTCGAGACCGAGCGGGTGCCACGCTCCAGATCCCGGCTCACCGCTCCGCTCTGGCGCTCCAGGTGATAGCGCAGCGACAGGCGGTGCAGATGGTCCAGCACCCGGGTCGAGAGACGCCGCATCGCCCGGTAGCGAACACGGGCGAAGACGACATCGCGCAGCTCATTGAAGAGCGAGGCCCCGAGCTTGAGCAGGCCATAGACCAGCAGCAGACTGATCGGCAGGATCAACACCTGTCCAGGTTTGCCCTGGAAGGCGTCGACGATGTCCTTCAGAATCAGGGGGACGCCGACATTGGCGACCCTGGCCAGTATCAAGCAGCCGAGCGCGAGCGCCGCCCGGCCACGGAACTCCCACAGATAGGGCAGCATGCCCCGCAGGTTGTGCCAATCGCGACGGTCGCCATGAACGCGCTCGGTCGCAAGGATTCGATTTGCCTGGCCTTGAGTCATCGCTCCCCAATTGCGGTTGTCGGCGGATGGATACGGCTGGCGCATGGCACGCCAGCGATCGGCGCGCGAACGCGCTCAAGTCGCGCGGAACAGGTATGCATGATGGCAGATCTGGCTGCGGGGGGCACGAGGCCGCCAGCACCCACCCTCCGCGCGCCAACCGCTGATCTTGCTCGCCGGAGCGGTTAAGATGACCGCCCCGCGCGACCGCCATCCACGCCTGCGATACCCTCGGAATAAAGGCGAAGTGGCCAACGCCCCGCCGCGCGTTCGATAAACAGCGGCGGACGGGATCGCGAATGCAGCGCGCTGGGATTGCCCGGATCTTTCATGCGCCGGAATCAAGGAACACTCGATGGTCTTCTCCTCGGTTACCTTTCTTTACTTCTTCCTCCCCGCCTTTCTCGTCTGTTACGTGTTGTTGCCCTATCGCAACACGACCGCGCTTCTCTTCAGCGTCCTTTTCTACGTCTGGGGCGAGGGGCTCTTCGTGCTGGTCCTGTTCCTCTCCGTGCTGATCAACTTCGTCGCCGGGCGGGCGATCGCAAGCGCGGCCCCGGAACATCGTCGGAACCTGCTCGCGCTGGCGATCGTCGCCGATCTGGCTATCCTCATCTACTTCAAATACTTCGGATTCCTGATCTTCGATGTGCTGGGCTGGAAGGGTTTCGATCCGGCGCAGGTGCCGCATCTGCCGCTCGGAATTTCATTCTTCACCTTCCATTCGCTGTCCTATCTCATCGACATCTATCGCGGCCACGCACGCCCGGCGCGCTCCCTGTGGGATCTGGCGCTCTACATGATGCTGTTTCCACAACTGGTCGCCGGACCCATCGTGCGCTACGCGAGCGTCGCGCGGCAGATCGGCCGCCGCGCCATTCATGTCAGCTATGTCCGGCATGGTCTGCTGTTCTTCGCCATCGGCCTTGCCCAGAAGGTTCTCTTCGCCAACAACACGGGCGCGGTCGCGGACGTCGCCTTCGGATTGGCGAGCGACCACTTGACGGGCGGAGTCGCATGGGCCGGAGCCGCCGCCTACATGGAGCAGATCTACTTCGATTTCGCCGGCTATTCGAACATGGCGATCGGACTCGGCCTCATCATGGGGTTCAAGTTTCCGCACAACTTTAACTACCCCTACATCAGCCAATCCATCACCGAGTTTTGGCGACGCTGGCACATGTCACTGTCGAGCTGGTTCCGGGACTATCTGTACATCCCACTCGGCGGCAGCCGCCGTGGCGATCTGATGACCTATCGCAACCTTCTGATCGTGTTCGTGCTCTGCGGTCTTTGGCACGGCGCGAGCTGGACTTTTCTGGTCTGGGGGCTCTATCACGGCGCATTGCTGGTGGTCGAGCGATTGGGTCTGACCGCCTTGCTCGCACGCTGGCCGCAGGCTCTGCGCCACCTCTATGCGTTGAGCGCAATCCTGGTCGGGTGGGTTCTGTTCAGGGCGGAGACCTTCGCTCAGGCGCTGGCCTTTCTCGGACGGATGATGGGACTCGGCGACCCGTTGGCACCCGATGCACCTGGAGTCGCGGAGCTGGTCAATCATCAGCAATGGCTCTTCGGCCTCCTCGGGATCCTGGTGGCCACGCCCTGGCCGCGCCGTCTCCTCGCCCGCCTCTTGACCGATCGCAGCTTGCGGGTTAAGCGGCGCGGCGGTGTCCAGGACAAACGCGCGTCTCTCGCGCTCGATCTCTCCTTCGTCGCCGCGACGCTCTTCCTCTGTTCGCTCTCCATTGCCTCCGGCACCTACAACCCCTTCATCTATTTTCGGTTCTGAGCGCAGCCCCATGGCGAAAACAGACGGACTCATTTCCAAGCGCGCCAGCGCGCTGCTGCTGCTCGTTGCCCTGATCCTGGGGCTGCCCGCGCTCTCGATGCCCTGGACGGACGGCGCCAAGCGCTCGCGCTGGGAGAACCGCCCCCTCGCGGCCTTTCCCCGGCTCGTGGACTCGTCGCCGGATCAGCCAGCGTTCTTCCAGGGCTTGGAGAATTGGATCAACGATCATTTCGGATTCGCCCTGCCATTGAACCGGCTGTATCGCAAGCTGGTGTTTCACGTCTTCCAGGACTCACCCTCGCCGCAAGTCGCGCTGGGCCGGGACGGCTTCGTCTTCCTCACTTCGCACGCGGCCGGCCACCCGAACTCGGCCCTGGTCGCGCTGTGCAACACCGCTGAAGTCAACCGCAATTACGCCACCCTCGCCTCGGCCTGGCTCGAAGTCCTGAGACACTTCCAGCAGCCTGAACGCAACGTCGTTCTGGGGATCGCGCCAACCACGCCAGTGGTCTATCCGGATCGTCTGCCCGACGCGATCCCGCTCGCCTTACGCAACGCCTGCGTCAACTATCGGCATGGCCCGCCGCCAGCCAGCCGTCTCGCTGCGGATGCCGAGGCGGCCGGAGTGAAGGTCATCTATCCCCTGGAGCCCTTCATCGCCCAGCGCGAGGAGGACAATTTCTTCCCCAGGGAGAGTTTTCATTTCTCCGGCCTCAGCGCGCATCTGTTCAGCGCAACCCTGTTGGGCAGCGTGGGTATCCAACCGCCCGCGCACTACCGCATCCGCCAGCCAGATCAGGTCCGCGACGCCGACCTGGGGCAGATCTTCGGGTTCGAGCGTGAACTGCGGGCGACGGATTTCGACTACTCGGCCTTCGCCTCCCAGGTGACCTACCAACAGCCGGACGCCATCCGCTCCTGCTATCCGCGCGCGCTCGATTTCGGCACCTATCTGACTCAGTCGCCCATGACCGAGCGGCGCGCGCTCATTCTGTCCGACTCTTTCGGATCCTTCACGGCGCGACACCTGGCCCCCGCCTATCGTCAGCTCGTTTGGATCAATGTCACTCAGTTGCGTCCGGAGGACGGACGGGCCTTTGCCGAGGAGTGCCTGCCGCGCATCCCGGCGGACGATCTCTTCTTCGTCTTTCACGACGGCAGCGCGCTCTGGGACGGACTGACTCTGACGCACAGCCTCCTCGGTCGGCCATGAAACCACGGAGCCTTCGGGGACGGAGGCACATGCTGGATCGAGCCAATGGCCTATCATCCGCCCATCAACCACGTCATGCATAAAGGAGGACGAGCGATGACCGAACCGAACCTGGGCGGCAGCGGTTGCAGCCTGCACGAACCCTATGCACTGCGGGTGCTGGGCGATGAGATGGAACCCGAGTTCCCGGACGGCTGCATCCTGATCATCGAACCCACCGACCAGTGCCCAGACCCAAGCTATGTCTTCGCCGAGGTCGAGGGCGTGCGTTGGTTTCGCCAATACCGGCGGGATACCTCCGGCAAGGAGCAACTGGTGGCACTCAACCCAGCCTACCCGGAGATCGATCTCCAGGGGCTGGAGTGGTCCGTGCTCGGGATCATCATCCAGCGAAATATCCGACGCCAGATCAAGCACTATGAGTACTCGCGGACGCCCGCCAGCGCGGCCGGGGTTGCGATCGAGGCTCGCAGTGGCCATTAGTCAATGACCGGGGCACGCCAGCGCCCTGGGCGAATGCATGACGTCGTCCTCAATTTGTGCAAGGAGCGCTGGAAGCGATCGCCATGGAAGTGGATGATCGAGAACGTAAGACGGAATGAGATCAGTCCCCGCCACGCCCCGCTCGGCCCGCCCGCCGGGGCGATTGCCAAGGTTCCCGCCCATGAATATCGAGCTCCTCTACAGCGCCGTCGATCTGGTTCGCGCCAGCGGCTATCGCGGCAATCCGCGTGAAGCAGCCTTCATGCGCGCCTACCCGATCCTGCTCGCGACGGCGCGACTCCCGGCGCCGAGCGCGGTCGAGGGCTTTCTGCGCGCCGCCACCCTCGCCTTTGCCTGGATGCCGCGACGCATGCGCCTCGACCTGACCCGGCTCGATGCAGCGGCGGCGGCCCACGCGGCCGCCAGACAGGAGGCACCGCTCATCGCAACCGACGCCATCGAGCCCATCGCCGACTGTCTCGGCTCGCTGGTCGGGGCCGCGAGGGTGCTGCACTTCTCGAATCCAGCGGTCTTTCCGATGTGGAATCGAGGTGTCGAACGGTTTCGCTTGCAAGCGGAACCCTCCCGCTTTCACATGGGGCAGATCCGCAACTACCTGGGATTCATCGACGAGATCCAGGGCGTCGCCGCGCATCCCCTGTTCCTCACCTTCCATCACGAGTACTGCACCGCCTATCAGGCCCGGCTCCAGCGACTCAAGATACCGGCCTATCCGCTCACCGAGCCACGGGTCATCGAGTCGGCCGCCACCGAATTGGCCGGGCAAGCCTGACGGGATTCGACACCGGATTCTTGGCTGGAGCCGGCACCGCCCGCGCCCCGGAGTCCGGGCCGCGAGCGCGGCCGGCTCCGACCAATCAGGCTCCCTTGAGCGCGCCGGTGATGTTGGCGTGGAAGATCGCCTTGTGGACGTCACCGAGACTGAGCATCCCGATCAAGCGGTCGTTGTCGGTTACCGGAAGACGGCGGAAGTTGTGGCGCACCATCACGGTCGCGGCACGTAGCAGGTGCATCTCCGGATCGACCGTCACCGGCTTTCTCGTCATCAGTTCCTCGGCCGTCAAATCCAGCACCTCGGAATAGCGCCCCATTTCGCGGTCGAGATCGACCGAGTGCATTCCCTCGGACATCAGATCCTCCAGCTTGGGGAAGAGACAATGCAGCACGTCCTTCTCGGCGATCACGCCCAGCAAGCGGTCCTCGTCATCGACCACGGGCAGGCCGTGGAAGCGATAGAGACACATGAGTGAGGCCACCTCGATGATCTTGGTGTCGGGCTTAATGGAGCGCACGGAACGGCTCATGGCGTCGCGGACTTTCATGGTGGGTCATCCTCCTATCGGCATTTTGGAAGTGTCTCGGCGGATCTTGCCGCAGCCCAAGCCTGTCACACCTTGGCGGCATAAAACAGACGAGCCAGGTCGGATTATAGACAGGCTTCGCCCGCGAGCATCCGGGAACAGGATGCCCTTTCGCGGTAAACTTCGCGTCGACGCTTGCGGATCGCGACCTTGAGCGGACACCCCAGGGCGCGTCGTGCCGCGAACCCGAGACCACCAGGAGCTGACTCGATGAACGACATCAATATCGCAGAGGCATTGGCCCAGTCGGCATTGGGGGCCGAGCTGGCAGATAGCGAGCGCCAGGTGTTGGCGCAACGGACGGGTGTCCAGCGTCTCAAGGTTGGCGAGACGCTGGTGACGGAAGGCGAGGAGCGGCGAACCCTCTTCGTTCTGGCCGAGGGCCGTCTGTGTGTCTGCAAGTCGGTCGGCGGGGCGGAGGAGACGGTCTACCAGATGCGGCCCGGGGAATGCGCCGGTACTCGCGCCTTCATCGACGGCTCGGTCCGCAAGGCGGCGCTTCGCGCCGAGGGTGACGTCGCGGTCCTGACCCTGGAGCCGGAGGATTTCGAGGCCCTCATCGAAACGCACCCGCGCCTGGTCTACACGCTGATGCGAGCCATCTTCCGCATCACCCACGGCAATCTGATGCGCATGAACCTGGAGAGCGCCGAGATGCGCAATTACCTGCTGAAGACAGGCGGGCGTTACTGAAGGATCCGATCGGAACCGCTTTCTATTTGGCTGAACGAAAAAAGGCCACCCCGCCGAGCTGCGAGGCAGCCCAGCGGACGCGGCCTTTCTCTACCAGGCGGTGGCTACCAGCGCGGGGCGCTGCCGCGCGACGGACGCTCGCCGCGTGGCTTGGCCTGGTTCACCCGCATGGCGCGGCCCTTGAGCGGGGTCTCGTTCAAACCCTTGATCGCCGCGTCGGCCTCGGAGTTGTTCGGCATTTCCACGAAGGCGAAGCCCTTGGAATCGCCCGTGAACTTGTCGGTGATCAAATTAGCGCTCTCGACGTTTCCGTAGGCACCGAAGGTCTCGCGCAAATCGTCCTGGGTCACGCCATAGGCCAGGTTGCCAACATAAATATTCATCAGTCTCAGTCTCGCAAGGAACCGCGCATCGGAAAGTAGATCTCTGCACCCGGCCGATGCGCTCGCCGGTTGAAGGACTTGCGGCGCGGCCTAAGCCACACCGCGAAGCTGTATTTAGCTTACCGCGATCAAACGCTCGCGCGCGGCCGGGATCCGCCCGTTCCGCTGTTGGAAGCACGGGAGCGCGGACGCGGCGCATGCATCGGCGGCCGGCCTTGTCACTCCCATCCGAGCGCGGACGCGCGTGATGTTTGCGCGGCGGCTGCGCGGCACTTGGGCGACGGGCGGCGGCGGGCGCCTCCGCAGGCCGCTCGGAGGCCGTGCCAAGATCATCGTAACCATCGATCCGGTGGCTCTCGATGCGACGCCCGAGCAGGCGCTCGACGCCCGCGAGCAGTGCGCGCTCATCGGCGCTCACCAGCGATACCGCCGTGCCATCGGACCCGGCCCGCCCGGTGCGCCCGATGCGATGCACATAGTCCTCGGGGACATTCGGCAGCTCG
>CAWFSC010000002.1:0-70323 GCA_963818415.1 uncultured Gammaproteobacteria bacterium
CGAATGCAGCGCGCTGGGATTGCCGGATCTTCATGCGCCGGAATCCAGGAACACTCGATGGTCTTCTCCTCGGTTACCTTTCTTTACTTCTTCCTCCCCGCCTTTCTCGTCTGTTACGTGTCGTTGCCGCTATCGCAACACGACCGCGCTCCTCTTCAGCGTCCTTTTCTACGTCTGGGGCGAGGGGCTCTTCGTGCTGGTCCTGTTCCTCTCCGTGCTGATCAACTTCGTCGCCGGGCGGGCGATCGCAAGCGCGGCCCCGGAACATCGTCGGAACCTGCTCGCGCTGGCGATCGTCGCCGATCTGGCTATCCTCATCTACTTCAAATACTTCGGATTCCTGATCTTCGATGTGCTGGGCTGGAAGGGTTTCGATCCGGCGCAGGTGCCGCATCTGCCGCTCGGAATTCATTCTTCACCTTCCATTCGCTGTCCTATCTCATCGACATCTATCGCGGCCACGCCCGCCCGGCGCGCTCCCTGTGGGAATCTGGCGCTCTACATGATGCTGTTTCCACAACTGGTCGCCGGACCCATCGTGCGCTACGCGAGCGTCGCGCGGCAGATCGGCCGCCGCGCCATTCATGTCAGCTATGTCCGGCATGGTCTGCTGTTCTTCGCCATCGGCCTTGCCCAGAAGGTTCTCTTCGCCAACAACACGGGCGCGGTCGCGGACGCCGCCTTCGGATTGGCGAGCGACCACTCGACGGGCGGGAGCCCTGCATGGGCTGGACCCGCCGCCTACATGGAGCCAGATACTTCGATTTCGCCGGCTATTCGAACATGGCGATCGGACTCGGCCTCATCATGGGGTTCAAGTTTCCGCACAACTTTAACTACCCCTACATCAGCCAATCCATCACCGAGTTCTGGCGACGCTGGCACATGTCGCTGTCGAGCTGGTTCCGGGACTATCTCTACATCCCACTCGGCGGCAGCCGCCGTGGCGATCTGATGACCTATCGCAACCTTCTGATCGTGTTCGTGCTCTGCGGTCTTTGGCACGGCGCGAGCTGGACTTTTCTGGTCTGGGGGCTCTATCACGGCGCATTGCTGGTGGTCGAGCGATTGGGTCTCGACCGCCTTGCTCGCACGCTGGCCGCAGGCTCTGCGCCACCTCTATGCGTTGAGCGCAATCCTGGTCGGGTGGGTTCTGTTCAGGGCGGAGACCTTCGCTCAGGCGCTGGCCTTTCTCGGACGGATGATGGGACTCGGCGACCCGCTGGCTCCCGATGCACCTGGAGTCGCGGAGCTGGTCAATCATCAGCAATGGCTCTTCGGCCTCCTCGGGATCCTGGTGGCCACGCCCTGGCCGCGCCGTCTCCTCGCCCGCCTCTTGACCGATCGCAGCTTGCGGGTCAAGCGGCGCGGCGGTGTCCAGGACAAACGCGCGTCTCTCGCGCTCGATCTCTCCTTCGTCGCCGCGACGCTCTTCCTCTGTTCGCTCTCCATTGCCTCCGGCACCTACAACCCCTTCATCTATTTTCGGTTCTGAGCGCAGCCCCATGGCGAAAACAGACGGACTCATTTCCAAGCGCGCCAGCGCGCTGCTGCTGCTCGTTGCCCTGATCCTGGGGCTGCCCGCGCTCTCGATGCCCTGGACGGACGGCGCCAAGCGCTCGCGCTGGGAGAACCGCCCCCTCGCTGCCTTTTCCCCGGCTCGTGGACTCGTCGCCGGATCAGCCAGCGTTCTTCCAGGGCTTGGAGAATTGGATCAACGATCATTTCGGATTCGCCCTGCCATTGAACCGGCTGTATCGCAAGCTGGTGTTTCACGTCTTCCAGGACTCACCCTCGCCGCAAGTCGCGCTGGGCCGGGACGGCTTCGTCTTCCTCACTTCGCACGCGGCCGGCCACCCGAACTCGGCCCTGGTCGCGCTGTGCAACACCGCTGAAGTCAACCGCAATTACGCCACCCTCGCCTCGGCCTGGCTCGAAGTCCTGAGACACTTCCAGCAGCCTGAACGCAACGTCGTTCTGGGGATCGCGCCAACCACGCCAGTGGTCTATCCGGATCGTCTGCCCGACGCGATCCCGCTCGCCTTACGCAACGCCTGCGTCAACTATCGGCATGGCCCGCCGCCAGCCAGCCGTCTCGCTGCGGATGCCGAGGCGGCCGGGGTGAAGGTCATCTATCCCCTGGAGCCCTTCATCGCCCAGCGCGAGGAGGACAATTTCTTCCCCAGGGAGAGTTTTCATTTCTCCGGCCTCAGCGCGCATCTGTTCAGCGCAACCCTGTTGGGCAGCGTGGGTATCCAACCGCCCGCGCACTACCGCATCCGCCAGCCAGATCAGGTCCGCGACGCCGACTTGGGGCAGATCTTCGGGTTCGAGCGTGAACTGCGGGCGACGGATTTCGACTACTCGGCCTTCGCCTCCCAGGTGACCTACCAACAGCCGGACGCCATCCGCTCCTGCTATCCGCGCGCGCTCGATTTCGGCACCTATCTGACTCAGTCGCCCATGACCGAGCGGCGCGCGCTCATTCTGTCCGACTCTTTCGGATCCTTCACGGCGCGACACCTGGCCCCCGCCTATCGTCAGCTCGTTTGGATCAATGTCACTCAGTTGCGTCCGGAGGACGGACGGGCCTTTGCCGAGGAGTGCCTGCCGCGCATCCCGACGGACGATCTCTTCTTCGTCTTTCACGACGGCAGCGCGCTCTGGGACGGACTGACTCTGACGCACAGCCTCCTCGGTCGGCCATGAAACCACGGAGCCTTCGGGGACGGAGGTACATGCTGGATCGAGCCAATGGCCTATCATCCGCCCATCAACCACGTCATGCATGAAGGAGGACGAGCGATGACCGAACCGAACCTGGGCGGCAGCGGTTGCAGCCTGCACGAACCCTATGCACTGCGGGTGCTGGGCGATGAGATGGAACCCGAGTTCCCGGACGGCTGCATCCTGATCATCGAACCCACCGACCAGTGCCCAGACCCAAGCTATGTCTTCGCCGAGGTCGAGGGCGTGCGTTGGTTTCGCCAATACCGGCGGGATACCTCCGGCAAGGAGCAACTGGTGGCACTCAACCCAGCCTACCCGGAGATCGATCTCCAGGGGCTGGAGTGGTCCGTGCTCGGGATCATCATCCAGCGAAATATCCGACGCCAGATCAAGCACTATGAGTACTCGCGGACGCCCGCCAGCGCGGCCGGGGTTGCGATCGAGGCTCGCAGTGGCCATTAGTCAATGACCGGGGCACGCCAGCGCCCTGGGCGAATGCATGACGTCGTCCTCAATTTGTGCAAGGAGCGCTGGA
The DNA here is from genome assembly GCA_963818415.1 of uncultured Gammaproteobacteria bacterium. Classification (GTDB taxonomy): domain Bacteria; phylum Pseudomonadota; class Gammaproteobacteria; order Chromatiales; family Chromatiaceae; genus CAWFSC01. The sequence goes on from CAWFSC010000002.1 coordinate 3,266, forward strand.
AGCGATCGCCATGGAAGTGGATGATCGAGAACGTAAGACGGAATGAGATCAGTCCCCGCCACGCCCCGCTCGGCCCGCCCGCCGGGGCGATTGCCAAGGTTCCCGCCCATGAATATCGAGCTCCTCTACAGCGCCGTCGATCTGGTTCGCGCCAGCGGCTATCGCGGCAATCCGCGTGAAGCAGCCTTCATGCGCGCCTACCCGATCCTGCTCGCGACGGCGCGACTCCCGGCGCCGAGCGCGGTCGAGGGCTTTCTGCGCGCCGCCACCCTCGCCTTTGCCTGGATGCCGCGACGCATGCGCCTCGACCTGACCCGGCTCGATGCAGCGGCGGCGGCCCACGCGGCCGCCAGACAGGAGGCACCGCTCATCGCAACCGACGCCATCGAGCCCATCGCCGACTGTCTCGGCTCGCTGGTCGGGGCCGCGAGGGTGCTGCACTTCTCGAATCCAGCGGTCTTTCCGATGTGGAATCGAGGTGTCGAACGGTTTCGCTTGCAAGCGGAACCCTCCCGCTTTCACATGGGGCAGATCCGCAACTACCTGGGATTCATCGACGAGATCCAGGGCGTCGCCGCGCATCCCCTGTTCCTCACCTTCCATCACGAGTACTGCACCGCCTATCAGGCCCGGCTCCAGCGACTCAAGATACCGGCCTATCCGCTCACCGAGCCACGGGTCATCGAGTCGGCCGCCACCGAATTGGCCGGGCAAGCCTGACGGGATTCGACACCGGATTCTTGGCTGGAGCCGGCACCGCCCGCGCCCCGGAGTCCGGGCCGCGAGCGCGGTCGGCTCCGACCAATCAGGCTCCCTTGAGCGCGCCGGTGATGTTGGCGTGGAAGATCGCCTTGTGGACGTCACCGAGACTGAGCATCCCGATCAAGCGGTCGTTGTCGGTTACCGGAAGACGGCGGAAGTTGTGGCGCACCATCACGGTCGCGGCACGTAGCAGGTGCATCTCCGGATCGACCGTCACCGGCTTTCTCGTCATCAGTTCCTCGGCCGTCAAATCCAGCACCTCGGAATAGCGCCCCATTTCGCGGTCGAGATCGACCGAGTGCATTCCCTCGGACATCAGATCCTCCAGCTTGGGGAAGAGACAATGCAGCACGTCCTTCTCGGCGATCACGCCCAGCAGGCGGTCCTCGTCATCGACCACGGGCAGGCCGTGGAAGCGATAGAGACACATGAGTGAGGCCACCTCGATGATCTTGGTGTCGGGCTTGATGGAGCGCACGGAACGGCTCATGGCGTCGCGGACTTTCATGGTGGGTCATCCTCCTATCGGCATTTTGGAAGTGTCTCGGCGGATCTTGCCGCAGCCCAAGCCTGTCACACCTTGGCGGCATAAAACAGACGAGCCAGGTCGGATTATAGACAGGCTTCGCCCGCGAGCATCCGGGAACAGGATGCCCTTTCGCGGTAAACTTCGCGTCGACGCTTGCGGATCGCGACCTTGAGCGGACACTCCAGGGCACGTCGTGCCGCGAACCCGAGACCACCAGGAGCTGACTCGATGAACGACATCAATATCGCAGAGGCATTGGCCCAGTCGGCATTGGGGGCCGAGCTGGGAGATAGCGAGCGCCAGGTGTTGGCGCAACGGACGGGTGTCCAGCGTCTCAAGGTTGGCGAGACGCTGGTGACGGAAGGCGAGGAGCGGCGAACCCTCTTCGTTCTGGCCGAGGGCCGTCTGTGTGTCTGCAAGTCGGTCGGCGGGGCGGAGGAGACGGTCTACCAGATGCGGCCCGGGGAATGCGCCGGTACTCGCGCCTTCATCGACGGCTCGGTCCGCAAGGCGGCGCTTCGCGCCGAGGGTGACGTCGTGGTCCTGACCCTGGAGCCGGAGGATTTCGAGGCCCTCATCGAAACGCACCCGCGCCTGGTCTACACGCTGATGCGAGCCATCTTCCGCATCACCCACGGCAACCTGATGCGCATGAACCTGGAGAGCGCCGAGATGCGCAATTACCTGCTGAAGACAGGCGGGCGTTACTGAAGGATCCGATTTCTATTTGGCTGAACGAAAAAAGGCCGCCCCGCCGAGCTGCGAGGCAGCCCAGCGGACGCGGCCTTTCTCTACCAGGCGGTGGCTACCAGCGCGGGGCGCTGCCGCGCGACGGACGCTCGCCGCGTGGCTTGGCCTGGTTGACCCGCATGGCGCGGCCCTTGAGCGGGGTCTCGTTCAAACCCTTGATCGCCGCGTCGGCCTCGGAGTTGTTCGGCATTTCCACGAAGGCGAAGCCCTTGGAATCGCCCGTGAACTTGTCGGTGATCAGATTAGCGCTCTCGACGTTTCCGTAGGCACCGAAGGTCTCGCGCAAATCGTCCTGGGTCACGCCATAGGCCAGGTTGCCAACATAAATATTCATCAGTCTCAGTCTCGCAAGGAACCGCGCATCGGAAAGAAGATCTCTGCACCCGGCCGATGCGCTCGCCGGTTGAAGGACTTGCGGCGCGGCCTAAGCCACACCGCGAAGCTGGAATTTAGCTTACCGCGATCAAACGCTCGCGCGCGGCCGGGATCCGCCCGTTCCGCTGTTGGAAGCACGGGAGCGCGGACGCGGCGCATGATCGCGGCCGGCCTTGTCACTCCCATCCGAGCGCGGACGCGCGTGATGTTTGCGCGGCGGCTGCGCGGCACTTGGGCGACGGGCGGCGGCGGGCGCCTCCGCAGGCCGCTCGGAGGCCGTGCCAAGATCATCGTAACCATCGATCCGGTGGCTCTCGATGCGACGCCCAAGCAGGCGCTCGATGCCCGCGAGCAGTGCGCGCTCATCGGCGCTCACCAGCGATACCGCCGTGCCATCGGACCCGGCCCGCCCGGTGCGCCCGATGCGATGCACATAGTCCTCGGGGACATTCGGCAGCTCGAAATTGACGACGTGCGGCAAGCGGTCGATGTCGAGTCCACGGGCGGCGATGTCGGTCGCCACCAGGGTGCGCACCGCGCCACGCTTGAAATCCGCCAGCGCGCGGGTGCGCGCGCCCTGGCTCTTGTTGCCGTGGATCGCCGCCGCGCTGATGCCATCGCGCTCCAACTGCTCGGCCAAGCGGTTGGCGCCATGCTTGGTGCGGGTGAACACCAGCACTTGCTGCCAATCGCCGGACCGGATCAGGTGCGAGAGCAGCGCGCGCTTGTGCTCCCGGGCGACCGGATGAGCGAGCTGCGTCACTGTCTCGGCGGCCATGTTACGGCGCGCAACTTCGATGCGTTGAGGGTTTTGCAGGAGACCGATGGCCAGTTGCTCGATCTCGTTGGAATAAGTCGCCGAGAAGAGGAGGTTCTGGCGGCGGCGCGGCAGCAGCTTGATGACCCGGCGGATATCATGGATGAAGCCCATGTCCAGCATGCGGTCGGCCTCGTCGAGAACCAGGAACTCGATCGCGGAAAGGTCGATGTTGCCCTGCCCGACATGATCGAGCAGCCGGCCCGGCGTCGCCACGACGATATCCACGCCACGGCGAAGCTGCGCGGTCTGCGGCGCCATTCCAACGCCGCCAAAGATCTGCATGGCACGCAGCGGGAGATTTTGGCCGTAAACGCTGACACTCTCGCCAACCTGAGCCGCGAGCTCGCGCGTCGGCGTCAACACCAGCGCGCGGGGCACTTTGTGGCGAGCAGTCGACTGATTGAGCAGGTGCAGCATCGGCAGGGTGAAGGCGGCGGTCTTGCCGGTGCCGGTTTGGGCGGCGGCAAGGATGTCGCGGCGCGCCAAAATGGCGGGGATCGCCTGCGACTGGATCGGGGTAGGTTGGGTATAGCCCTGCGCGGCAACCGCGCGCAGTAGTTCGGCCGAAAGGCCGAGCTCAACGAAAGACATACAGACTCCTGGGTCGGCCTACCCAGGCATTGACTGGGCCGGTCTAGGCGATTTTGGGTGGGTCGCGACGGGTGAGCCTTGGAGGGAAATCAACCGATAGGCGGGGTGCGCCGACCGGATGGCGCTTTATATTGATCGGCACAATACTCGAACGGCGGGGGAATGCAAGCGGAATGTGAATACCCAGTCAGTCAGGATCCGATTTCTTGGCGCAGTCGACGGAAAGCGGGGACGGGCCTTCCCTCGGAGGACAGGCATGGACCAGATGCCACGCGCGAGACGCGCATGACCGCCGCCGCGATTCAGTGGGAAGCGTGAGAGCGGGACATGGCCTGGCTCACGCCCGCGTCGGTCCAGCGATTGAAGACGACCGTCTTCAGCCCGGTGGCCGGCACCGTCACCTTTTTTCCGTGAAATCGCGGTCGAAGCCGCTGGCCCGCACCTCATCGGTGCCGGCCGGGAGCCTGACCATGGATCCCGGTGTTGCAAAGTTGCCGGCAAGTTGCTCGAATCGAGCCTCGGCCGAGGGCGGATGGCGACGGCTTCGCCCGCGCACAACGCTCGACCCGCACAGACCCAACGATCTCGTCAGGAGGAGCCCGATGCACAAATTGACCGGCCTGCTGCTATCGCTCACGCTTGGAACCACGGCTCAGGCCGCGATCCAAACCAAGGCGATTTCCTACGATGACGAAGGGACGCCCTTGACCGGCTATCTCTTCTGGGACGATGCCAGCGATGCCAAACGGCCCGGTATTCTGGTGATCCATGAATGGTGGGGGCTCAACGCCTACGCCAAGCAGCGTGCCCGCATGCTCGCCGAGCTTGGGTATGTCGCCTTCGCCGCCGACATGTATGGCGATGGGCGGGTGACCGAGAATCCCAAACAGGCCGGCGAATGGATGCAAGAGGTGACCGCCGACCCCGAGCAGTGGCGCCAACGGGCGACCAAGGGGCTGGAACAGCTCAAGTCGAGTCAATACGTCGCCACTGGCAAGCTGGCGGCGGTCGGCTACTGCTTTGGCGGCGGAACCGTGCTGCAAATGGCCTATGGCGGAACCGACCTCAAGGGCGTCGTGAGCTTCCACGGCTCGCTCCCGGCCGCGCCCGCCGAGGCCAAGGGCAAGATCGGACCGAGACTCCTGGTGTTGCATGGCCAGGCCGACGGCTTCGTCGCGCCGGAGGTCGTGGCCAATTTCCAGTCCAAGCTGGAAGCGGCGGGCGCCAACTGGGAGATGGATCTCTATGGCGGCGTGCGCCACAGCTTCACCAACCCGAAGGTGGGCGACTACGGTATCGAGAACCTGAAGTACGACGCCCAAGCCGACGCCCGCTCCTGGAAACGCATGCAAACCTTCCTCGACGAGCTGTTCGAAAAATGACGATGGGGGCGCCCGGATGTCGATGCTGGAATCGCGACGGGGAGATCGCGGCGATTTCCGAGCAACACCACCTCGGATGACCGGGCTGAGGGCGCCCCCTTACGGCTGAAAATTGGCAGGACCATTGAGCGACCGTTGACAACAAGATTCGCGTTCTTGCGACTCTCCTTCGCGCCGAGCTTCAAGACGACTCCGGCTCTACGCGAAACCGCTCAAGCATAGGCATAAGCCGCTCCAGGCACCGCTCCGCGACCAGGCATCGTTGCGCGATCTCCGCCGCGCCCAAGGCGTCGCGGATCGCCGCCTCCAATTCGGCCGAGTAGGCGCACGCTTCGCTGGCGCCCAGGGTTGCCGCAGCGCCTTTCAGCGTGTGAGAAATCCGCCGGGCGTGCTCCATGTCACCCCCCGCGAGCGCTGCGCGCACGCGCGCGATGTCGTCCGCGTGAGTGCGGGCGAATTTTTGCAGCAGGCGAAGATAGCGCGGCCGATTGCCACCCACGCTGCGCAGCCCGGCATCAACGTCCAACCCCTCGACATCCTCCAAGGCGCCGCCGTGCTCCCGTTCCCGCTCGGTCCTTGGGCTCGACGATTGAGCAGTGGGCGCGCCGCGCGTCGCGAGCCAGCGCGCCAGGGTGTCGTAGAGCAGACGCGGCTCGACCGGCTTGGCAATGTGATCGTCCATGCCAGCGGCCAGACAGCGTTCGCGATCGTCCTGGAAGGCGTTGGCGGTGAGCGCGAGGATCGGAATCTGGGCGCGCCCGGGCAGCGCGCGGATCCGCCGCGTGGCCTCCAAGCCGTCCATTTCCGGCATCTGCACATCCATCAGGATCGCGGCGTAAGCGAACTCCGATGCCATTCGCAAGGCAATCGCGCCATTTTCGGCAATCTCGACCACCAGCCCGGCCTCTTCCAGCAGGATCTTCACGACCTCGCTGTTGATTTCATTGTCCTCCGCGAGCAGGATCCGCGCGTCGCGGAAGGCGGACAAGCGCGCCAGCGCGCGATCGTCCGCCGCCTCCGGCGCCTCGGCCAGGACGTCCGCCGCCGGCCCAAAGTGGGCGGTAAACCAGAAGGTGCTGCCGACGTCGACGACGCTGTCGACGCCGATCTCGCCGCCCATCAGCGCGACCAGGCGCTTGCTGATCGCCAGTCCGAGCCCCGAGCCGCCGATCTTGCGCGTGGTCGATGCGTCGGCCTGCTCGAAGGCCATGAAGAGCTGGGCCTGCCGATCCGGGGAGATGCCGATCCCTTGATCCCGCACCTCGAAGCGGACGGTCAGATCCTGGGCCGATCGCCCGACCAAGGTGGCATGAACCCTCACCATGCCTTGATCGCTGAACTTGACGGCGTTGCTGACCAGATTGAGCAGAACCTGGCCAAGCCTCAAGGGATCGCCATGCAGTTTGGGCGGCAGCGCGGTGTCGATCGCCAGGCACAGCTCCAGCTCCTTGCTCTCGACCTCGTGGGCGACCAGCATGCCGAGTTTGGAGAAGCTGTGCTGCAGCTCGAAATCGACCGTGTCGAGATGCAGCTTGCCGGCCTCGATCTTGGACAGGTCAAGGATGTCATTGACCACGCCCAGCAGGTGGTAGGCGGCATCCGTGACCTTGGCGAGGCGGCGCGACTGCTCCAGATCCTTGGCGCTCGCCTTGAGCAGATGGGTCATGCCGAGGATCGCGTTGAGCGGCGTGCGGATCTCATGGCTCATGTTCGCCAAGAACGTGCTCTTGGCCAGATTGGCGGACTCGGCGGCCAGTTTCGCGTGCTCGAGTTCGGCCGTGCGGATCCGCACCAGCTCCTCAAGGTGTTGGCGGTAGTGCGTCAACTCGTCCTCGGTGCGCTTCTTGTCGCTGATATCGATGAAGGTGACCCGGACCTGTTGCAGCGCCCCATCCTCGAACACGGGGTCGGCGTTCAGCAGCAGCCAGCGCGGGTCCAGCTCCGGCGCCAGCATCACCCCGAGCACTTGGTTGCGAATCGGCTCGCGCGTTGCGATCACCCGATTCACCGGATAGCGGTCCAGGGTGAGCGGCCGGCGATCCTCGTCGAGAAGCTGACGGGCCTGGAGGTCCGGGTCGATGTTGCCGCGCCGCTCCTTGGCGATTCCGAGGATGGTCAGGGCGGTCACGTTGGCGTCGATGACTTGGGCGTCCGCGCCATGCACCACCACGCCGACTGGCAGCCCTCGCAGCAGCTCGCGATAGCGCGCCTCACTGTCGCGCAACGCCTGTTCGTTACGGCGTCGCTCGGTGACATCCTGCACCGTGCCGAGCGCGGTCGATGGCCGACCCTGCGTGTCGCGAACGATCTCTGCGCGCTCGCGAACCCAGCTCACCTGATCGCCCGCCTGGAGGCGATGCTCGATCTCGTAGGTTCCGCCATCCAGCGCGCTGATCCAGGCGGCAAGCACCTGCTCGCGGTCTTCCGCGTGGATGCACTCGACGAAGCGATCGAGATCGACGGCGGTCCCGACCGGCAGCCCGAACAGGCGATAGGTCTCGTCCGACCAGTCCAGCTTCCCGCTGGGGATATCCAGGTACCAACTGCCAGTGCGCGAGACGGTTTGCGCCCGCTTGAGGTTGTCCTCGCTGCGCCGCAGCGCCGCCTCGACGCCCTTGCGTTCGGTGTCGTCGCGGCCGACGCACAGATAGCGCCCGTCGTCGAGATGCTGGAGCCTGAGGTCGATCATCACCTGGGTACGGTCCGCCCGCTGCATCCACAGCTCGATCCGCGCGGCGACCCCTACCTCCAGTTGAGCCAGGAACCCTGGAAGCCCAGGGCGGTCGCGGGGCGCGATCAGGTCGGAGAGGCGCAGGGCGCGCAGGCTGGCCAGGTCGTGTCCCGTCAGTCTCAATGCCTCCAGGTTCGCGTGTTGCAAGCGGGTCTCGCCGTCAATGATCCAGACGGCGTCCGCGATCGCCGCGCCGTCCGCCTGGAAATCCCGCCCCCATCCGCTGGACGCCTCGCCCGCTGGACTCGCCGCGTGCCGCACCGACGTTTCAGGTGCCTGATCGGTGGACGACGAATCCCCGTCCAGCGGGTCGGATCCGACCCCTTGTTGGTCGTTCATGGATGTCACGACTGCCTAGATTCATGGATTTCAATCAGACGATCGGGAAAGCGCCAGGCCCACGCCTGGTTGCCTGACCAAATGCGCCCCTCATGATGTATACATTAGAGAAAATCAATACTGTGATGAAGTGATGGAAGTCAACCCGTGCCCATGCAGTCCATTCGAGGGTAGGTAAAGACTGCTTCCCGCCCGCCCGATGACGCTGCGGCGCCCCCGCGACTGCAGCGGACAGAAGCTCTGGTATGAACAGCGTCCCACCGCCATTCCTGGACCGGCGGGCTCGATGACCATGCGAGCGTCCAACAGGAACGGCGGCGCCGGGCCGTCATGCCCATGTGGTAACCTCTTCCATCCGATCCCCGCTCACTGTCCCGCCGCACAGCTTCCGAGACACTCGACTATGTATGCGACTCCCGAAACCGGCGACGGCTGGATCACTCGCCTGATCGCGACGGACGACGAGGGCTTCGTCGTCGCGGCGCGCTTCGCCATCTCACCGGCCTTTCGGCAATTGGTGGGGGGGCGCGAAGGGGATCTGGTCTTCGCGGCGCGCAGTCGTCTGGCGCGTTTGGGGATCAACATTCTTCCGCTGGGGCCGCCCGACCTCAACGGCCATCACTGCAACGTCCAGTTGCGCATCCTCGCCGCCATCCGCTCCTACGGCATCGCCTCCCACTTGGAGCGCATCGTGGTACCGGGGCTGCGGATTGGCCGCCTTGTCTTCTGCCCCACCGACAACCGGCTCGGCTCCGCGGATATCCATCGCCTCATCCACGACAATACCCTGCAGGTGCCGGCGGGTTTCTCGCTCGATGGCAACGGCTATCTGATCCTGCGGCCGCAGCAACTCATCTACCGTTTCCAGAAGCCGCTCACCCCCGAGGAAGTGACCGCCATCGCGACCCACGCGGACGGCAAGGATCTGTTGAACCGGCTGCAGGTGCGCGAGAAGGTCGAGCATATCGAGCTGCCGCCCAAGGATGGACTGGTGACCGCCTGTTCGATGTTCCTGCATCGTCATTATGTGGTGCTGCGCAACCTGGACGAATCGCTCGGCTTTCACCTCCAGGCGACGGTGCTGGATCCGGTCTCCACGCGCGGCACCAATGTCTATCTGGAGTTCGTCAACCGTACCGAGCAGCTCATCATCAACCCCAGCGTTGCCGCCTCGGTGCATGAGGCGATCCAGTTGGACCCCAAGCCAAGGTATTGGCACGCCCGCGCCACCGATCGGCCGGAGCCGCGCGAGGCGACAGGCTGCGAGGCGCTGCGCGCGGTTTTCGACCGTCTTGAGGCCGGCCCCGTGCGCGACCGTTATTCGCACCGCATGGTGGCGGTCACCCGGGATCCGGGGGCCTTACTGGATGGTGGCGCCCCTGATTTGATCTGGACTCAGCCCCAAACGCCCCGTGATCCGCGTGGCGGGACCGATCTCGCCGCCGGTCTGGTCGCGGAAGGGCTGGAGATCAATACCCGCGTGGAATGCGGCTCCCAGGTGCTGACCCAGCTTCCCGATGGCGCACGCACGACCCTGTTGCTCGGCTATTTTCCCAACCTGATCGAGCATACGCAGATCTGCGCCGCCGCCCTCAGACAGGCCATCACCCGGATCATCTTCCGCCGCGCGTCCTTCGAGCACGGCCCCTTCCTGTCCTCCCGCGACCACGGCCGCTTGGCCGATTACGAGGGCCTGGGGCTGGAGGTGTTCTGGTGCAACGAGGAACGCGGTCATGTGCTGCGCCATGTCTTTCGAGGACTGCGCGGCTATTTCACCACGCCCGACAAGGTGGACCGTTTCCGCTCCTGCCTGATCTTCGCCGTCTATGGCTCGACCAAGCCGCTCAGCGACCAGGCCGCGCGCCAGGTCGAGCGCCTGCTGGTAAATCTGCGCGGGCTCTTCGGGAGCGATATCGGGATCCTGACCGGCGGCGGGCCTGGCGCCATGCAACAGGTGACCGACGCCGCGCACCGCCAGGGTCTGATGGTCGGCTCCAGCTTCATCGAGACGGTGGACCAGGAGCCCAATCAGACCGCCGAGTTCTACCAAACCTTCCAGGCCCGCAGCCGGCAAGCCCGCCAACGTTGGTTTGAGATCGCAAGCTTCCACCTCTTTCTGGTCGGCGGTGTCGGAACGCTGGAGGAAATCGGTCTCACCCTCACGGATATGAAGCTCGGCGTCATCGAGACCGGGCCGGTGGTCTTCTTCGACAGCTCTGGCGGCGACTTCTACTGGGAGGGGCTACGACGACAATTGGACGAGATGGCGCGCCAGGGCCGTGTACCCGCTTGGTTGATCGAGCAGATCCTGATGACGACCGATCCGGATGCCGTTCCGCGTTTCTACAAGCAGGCATTGAAGTTGGGTTGAACCCCACGGCCGACACGGCCGGACGGATTCAGGGCAAACCCGTCCTCCGCGTGACATCATGCACAAAAATCAGGACAATTCAGGATTCGCGTAGGCCCTTTGGCTGGATACACGCTGGTGGAGCGCACGATCGCTCCCAATGCGGACAACGGCGCTATCCCGATTCGACCCTCGTCGGTACCCGTATGGACCACTGGCGGCACTGATCGCACCCGCGCCGCCCTAACCGTTACTTGGTCGCTTGGCCCGCCGCATCGATTAGGATCGCGACCCGCCAGCCTCGAGACAAGGCCGTGCCAACATTGATCACCTTCGAACATCCGCTCAACGAACGCATCCGGACCTTCCTGCGGCTCGAACATCTGTTCCGTCAGTTGGACCACTTTGTCTACCAGGACGACCAACGCGCCTCGCGCTGCGCGATCTCGGCGCTGCTGGACCTCGTTGCCATCACCGCGCGGGCGGATGTCAAGAGCGAACTCCTGAAGGAACTCGATCGGCTCATGGGTAACCTCAACCGGCTCTCCTCGCAGCGCGGGGTCGATCCGGACGCCCTGGCGGAGGTGCTGGGCGATCTGCGCCGGGCAGCCGAGGGGATCCACCAGCTTAACGGCCCTATTGGTCATCGCGCACGCGAGGACGAATTCCTTAAGACGATCGGCCAGCGTAGCAGCATCCCTGGGGGAACCTGCAGCTTCGATCTGCCGCATTTCCATTATTGGCTGATTCAGCCGACAGAACTCCGTCAAGCCAGGTTTGCTAGTTGGCTGGAAGATCTCAAGCCCGCGCTGGAGGCGATTCAACTGGCGCTTTCGCTGATCCGCTCCAGTTCTCCAGCGCGCCGAATCCTCGCGGAAGGCGGCTTTTTCCAGGAGGCGCTTGACCCGGTCGTCCCAGCCCAGATGCTGCGCGTCGGCCTGGACGCGGAGGAGGGCATCTTCCCGGAGATCAGTGGACACAAGAACCGCTTCAGCATCCGCTTTATGAGCGCCGAAGCGCAGGGGCGGGCAATCCAGCACGCGGCTGACGTCCCGTTCAGACTGACCTGCTGCGTATTCTGAAGCCCATGGCCAAGACCATCGTCACCTGCCCCAATTGCGGGAAGCCCGTGGAGTGGACCGAAGCGGCCACCTGGCGTCCGTTCTGTAGCCAGCGCTGTCGCCTGATCGATCTGGGCGACTGGTTGAGCGAACAGCATCGCATCCCCGATCCCACGGATGCCCCAAGCGAGGATCCGCCCCCGTCCGAGTACGACCCCGCGCATCATTGACGCGGGTGATGCCTTCAGGACTCTGGCCAGAGTCCCCGTAACCCCGCGATCCCCTGAGCACCATGCTCGAAGGCGTCCCCTAGATCGTCGAGGGTCAATCCCCCCAGGGCGTAGATCGGGAGCTGGGCCGAGTCCGCAAGCTCCGCGAATTTCCGCCATCCAAGTGGAAGCGCATCCGGATGGCTGGCCGTCGGCTTGACCGGTGACAGCAAGGCGTAATCCAGCCCCAACTCGACTGCACGGGCCAACTGAGCCCCATCGTGACAGGAGGCGCCGATCAGCTCGCCCGGCCGACCAGGACGCGCCGGCACTTCCATGAGAATCCGGCTGGTCAGGTGCAGACCGTGTCGCGGGAGTTTGCACGCCCGGCGTGGATCCCGATTGAGCAGCAGACGTACCCGATGCCGCTCACACAGGGCGAAGGCCCGCGCCGCGAGTCGACCATAGTCGTCATCCGTCAAGGAATGCGCGCGGAGTTGAACGAGCATGACGCCAGCCATAATTGCGCGCGCGAGTCGCCCCAGGAAGTCGTCCGGCCGGCTCGGATCCTCACCCGTAACCAGCAGGACGGGCGGGAGGCGCAAGGCGTTGATGATGGGCCTGTCGGCCGCTGGAAATTGCTCGGGATCCATCGCCTCGGGAGTCAGCCAGGCAAGCGGCTGTCCCTCGCAACCGGTGGGGATGCCGTCATAGTCATCGACCCGATGCACGTCGAGCAGCACATGCAGATCACCATAGTCATGGCTCACCCGAATCAACGGACGGCTGGAGCGGATCTGGATCCCGAGTTCCTCGGAGAGCTCTCGTCTCAGACCCTGCGCGGGGGATTCACCGGGTTCCAGCTTGCCGCCCGGAAACTCCCAGAGACCGCCCTGATGGACATGATCGGCGCGCCGGGTGACCAGGATCCGACCATCGGCATCCGCGATAGCCCCTGCCATCACATGGAGACACCGACTTTTTTGCTCTTGGAGCGGGGCTGGAGAAGCCGATACGGCTGACAAGCCGCCTGTCTCCGCGCGTCTGGATGGCGGCTCGACTCCCGCGTCAGCTCCGGTATTCGGCGTTGATGCGGACATAGTCGTATGAGAAGTCGCAGGTCAGCACTCGCGCGTGCGCCTCGCCGCGCCCCAGCAGGACGCGGATCAGGATCTCCGGCTCGGCCATGACGGCGGCGCCCGCTTCCTCCCGGTAGTCCGGAGCGCGCCCACCAGCGTCGACGATCAACACGTCGCCCAGAAAGATCCGGACGCTGCCGATGTCCAGATCGGAGAAACCCGCGCGACCGACGGCGGCTAGGATTCGACCCCAGTTGGGATCCGAGGCGAAGAGCGCGGTCTTGACCAGTGGTGAATGCGCGATGGTGTAGGCGACCCGCCTGGCCTCGTCCCGATCGCTCGCCCCCTCGACGAGCACGCTGACCAGCTTGGTCGCCCCCTCGCCGTCGCGGATGATCGCCGTGGCGAGATCCAGGCAAACGGCCTCGACAGCCGATTGCAGGGCTGCGTAGTCCGAACCCGAGACATCCTCGATCACGGGATTACCAAGCGCGCCGGTGGCCGCCAACACGCAGGCGTCGTTGGTCGAGGTATCGCCGTCCACGGTGATGGCATTGAAGGAGCGATCGACGGCCGCCCGCAGACAGCTTTGCAAGACACTGGGCGCGACGGCTGCGTCGGTCGCCAGGAAGGCAAGCATGGTCGCCATGTCTGGGCAGATCATCCCGGCGCCCTTGGCGATACCGGTCACGGTCGCCCGCCGGCCATCCAGATCGAATGACCGTGAGCGCAGCTTGGGCACGGTATCCGTGGTCATGATCGCCCTTGCGGCCAGGGGCCAAGCCGTGGCGTCGAGCCGACTCAGAAGTTCGGGCACCGCTGCCGCGATGCGCTCGACCGGCAAGTGCTCGCCGATCACGCCGGTCGAGAACGGCAGCACTTCCTCTGGCCGGCATCCAGCCCCGGCGGCCAGCGCCGCGCAGGACGCCAGCGCATCCGCGAGTCCCGCGCACGCCCGTTCCGGCATTGGCGTTACCGGAATTGATCAGAAGATAGCGCGGCGCCGCGCGCTGCAGGTGCTGGCGCGCCAGTGTAACTGGCGCCGCGCAGAAGGCGTTGCGGGTGAAGACGGCGGCGCAGGTGGCGCCTGGCGCGAACTCCAACAGCAGGAGGTCATCGCGCCCCTGGTAGCGGATCCCCGCCCCGACCGTCGCCAGACGGACCCCTGGAACGGGTTGAAACGACAGATCGGCTTCGCCCATGGTGTTCCGCCCTAACTGACCTTGCCGTGACACTGCTTGTATTTCTTGCCGGAGCCGCAGGGACAGGGCTCATTGCGGCCGACCTTGCGACCATCGCGCACGAACGGCTGGACCTGGGACTCGCCCCCCGCCAGGTCCGGATCTTCCGCCCCGGCCCCCTCGTCGGCGCCGCCGAACCCCTCGAAGACCTCGTGTTTGAACTCGAAGCCCTTCCGATCGTCGGGCACGGCTGTCGACTGGCTGGCGAAATCCGCCCCGTCGCCGGCCTGGACCTCAAGCCGCGAGAGTGTCGCCACGACGTCATGCTTGATGCTGTCGAGCATGGCCGAGAACATCTGGAAGGCTTCGCGCTTGTATTCCTGCTTGGGATTTTTCTGGGCGTAACCGCGCAGATGGATGCCCTGACGCAGATAGTCCATCGCCGCCAGATGGTCCTTCCATTGGCTGTCCAGGGTCTGCAACATCACCGCCTTCTCGATCTGGCGCATGCTTGGCGATCCGACCAGGCCCTCGGTGTCCCGATAGCGCTGGAGTACCCCGTCATGAATGCGGGCGCGCAACGTCTCCTCGTGCAGGTCGTGATCCTGATCCAGCCAGGACTGGATCGCCCAGTCGCCGCCGAAATGCTCGGTCAGCGCCTCATCCAGGCCACGGGTATTCCACTGTTCTTCCAGACTCTCGGGCGGGATGTAGGAGTCGATCAACCCCTTGAGCGCATCCTCTCGCATGGCTTCAATGGTATCGGAGACGTCGATCGCATCCATCAGATCCCGGCGCTGGCGATAGATCACCTTGCGTTGGTCGTTGGCGACGTCGTCATATTCAAGCAGTTGCTTGCGGATATCGAAGTTGCGCCCCTCGACCTTACGCTGGGCATTCTCGATCGCCTTGGTCACCCAGGGATGCTCGATCGCCTCTCCGCTCTGCATGCCAAGCCGCTGCATCATCTTACCGACCCGCTCGGAGGCGAAGATGCGCATCAGGTTGTCTTCGAGCGACAGATAGAAGCGCGAGGATCCAGGGTCGCCCTGACGACCTGAGCGACCGCGCAACTGGTTGTCGATGCGGCGCGATTCGTGCCGCTCGGTTCCCACCACATGCAGACCGCCGGCCTTGATGACCTCCTGGTGGCGCTCCTTCCAGGCGGCACGGATGGCCTCGCGGTCGGCATCGGGGCCGGCGTCCTCGAGTTCGGCCTCCAGATTGCCGCCCAATACGATGTCGGTACCGCGACCGGCCATATTGGTGGCGATGGTCACCGCGCCCGGACGTCCAGCCTGGGCGATGATGCCGGCCTCGCGCTCGTGCTGCTTGGCGTTGAGTACCTCATGCGGAATGTTTTCGCCCTTGAGCAGACCCGAGACCAGCTCGGAGGTCTCGATCGAGGCGGTACCCACCAAGGCGGGCTGTCCGCGCTTCACGCAATCCTGAATGTCAGCGATGATCGCCTGGTACTTCTCCTGCTGGGTGAGATAGACCAAGTCACCTCGATCGTCGCGGACCATCGGCTGATTGGTGGGGATCACCACCACTTCCAGGCCATAGATCTGCTGGAACTCGTAGGCTTCGGTGTCCGCCGTGCCGGTCATGCCCGAGAGCTTGGGGTAGAGCCTAAACAGATTCTGGAAGGTGATGGAGGCCATCGTCTGGTTTTCAGGCTGGATGGGCACCCCCTCCTTGGCCTCGACCGCCTGATGCAGCCCTTCCGACCAGCGTCGGCCCGGCATGGTGCGGCCGGTGAACTCGTCGACGATGATGATCTGACCGTCGCGCACGATGTACTCGACGTTCTTCTGAAAGAGCGCATGCGCCCGCAATGCGGCGTAAACATGGTGCATGAGCACGATGTTGCTGGGATCGTAGAGACCGGCACCCTCCTCCAGCACCCCGATCTCCACCAGCATCTGTTCGACCTTTTCGTGGCCTTCCTCGCTCAGAAAGACCTGGCGGATCTTCTCGTCGACCGAATAATCCCCCGGGCCGAAGTCTGGCTTACCCTCTTCGTTGGTGATGGGCGACTGGCGCGTGAGCCTGGGAATGATCGCGTTGATCTGCCGATAGAGGTCGGTACTACCCTCGGAAGGACCGGAGATGATGAGCGGCGTGCGCGCCTCGTCGATCAGGATGGAGTCGACCTCGTCGACGATGGCGTAGAAGGGGTCGCGCTGAACCCGCTGTTCAGGCGTGAACGCCATGTTGTCGCGCAGATAATCGAAGCCATACTCGTTGTTGGTGCCGTAGGTGATATCGGCGGCGTAGGTTTCACGCCGGGTCGCGGGCCGCATGTGCCGGTACCCTTGCCCGCCCACCGACTCGAACGACGGATCGAACAGGTAGGACGCGGAGTCCGGACCCAGACCACCGGAGGAATTGATGACCCCGACCGAGAGCCCGAGGAAGTGATAGATCCGCCCCATCCAAGCGGCGTCGCGTCGCGCCAGATAGTCGTTGACCGTGACGACATGAACGCCTTTCGCGGGCAGCGCGTTGAGGTAGGCCGAGAGCGTGGCCACCAACGTCTTGCCTTCACCCGTGCGCATCTCGGCGATCTTGCCGTCGTTGAGGACCATGCCGCCGACCATCTGCACATCGAAGTGGCGCATGCCGAGCACTCGCTTGCCAGCCTCGCGGACCACGGCAAATGCCTCGGGGAGCAGACTTTCGAGATCCGCGCCGTTAGCGAGCCGCTGGCGAAATTCGGCTGTCTTCGCGGCGAGGGCCTGATCCGACAATCGAGCCAGATCGGGCTCGAGCGCGCTGATCCGCGTCACTGTCTTCAACAGGGTTTTGACAAGCCGCTCATTGCGGCTGCCAAAGATCTTCTTAAACAGATGAGTAACCATCGAGGGATCTTGAGAGCTGTCGCGGAAATCGGCGGATGATACCGAATTTCCGCGACGAAGGTTGGAGCGTCTATGACGCAGCGAGGCGAGCGGTGCGAATCAGCCGTCGAGATCCGCGGAACGGCTCGCCAATCGTTGAGCTGGAGCCGAGCGCAGATAAGGCATCGGATTGATCGGCTGGCCGTCCCGAATCACCTCGAAGTGGACATGCGGCCCGGTTGCCGTGCCGGTCGAGCCGACGGTCGCGATTTTCTGGCCCTGCCTCACCAGTTGACCTTCGGTCACCAGATTGGCGGTATTGTGGCCATATCGGGTCACAAGCCCGTCCATGTGGCGAATGTCCACGACCCGACCATAGCCGCTCTTCGTGCCGCTAAAGGACACGACGCCGTCGGCGACGGCGAAGACCGGAGCTCCGCGCGGGCTGGCCAAGTCGATTCCGGTATGAAAAAGACGAACATGCTTCAACGGATGGATGCGGAAACCGTAGTCGGAGCTGACATAGCCGCTTCGCACGGGCCAGCCCGCCGGGAGCGACTGCGCCGTAAGATCCTTTTGCATGATGTAGTCTTGGATGACATCGAGCTTGCGCTGACGATCCTGGATGAGCGAGACGACACTGGTCAGTTCGCTGGCCAGTTCCTTGATGGTGTAGTCGCGCGCGGTGCCTGTTTCCGGGCCACCCTGGGGTGGTGGATTCTCGAAATCGAACTCCTCGGAACTCAGCCCCGACATTCGCACCAGACGCTCCCCCAGTGCATTGATCCGCATGAGCTGGGCCTGCATATCGCCCAGTTGGGTCAGGATCGCATCCAGCTCGTTCGGAAGTTGGGGCTCCCCCGCGCGCAAGGCGAGCAATCCGGTCGCGGCGGAGCGGTCGATGGTGAGGCTGGCGACACTCGTTTGGGACCTGTACTGTCCAATCCAGAAACCGAGCGCGGCGCCGGCAAGGGAAAAGGTCAGCACGGCCAGGAGCATGACGACGGCATGTCCTTGTGCGCCTGTCTTTCGATTGAGTTGGAGCATTGTTTATCCCTGCTGCTGGTCGAGTTCAGCAATGCGCGTATCCAACGAGCGTCAATCCGCCGAACCGAGTCAAAAACTCAGCCTGAGTGGAAACGCGACCATTTGGCTGCATGAATTGGAGGGTGGAGGAGACGTTCGGGATGCGCACACGATTCTCACATATCCGCGATCATCTGCGGAGCAACCGCATCGCCCGCGACCTGCTCGCTCGGAACAAAGGTGACGAGGCGGTCGTTTCATCCGTGCGGGCGCTGTTGCCGGGAAGCCTTGCCCAACACTGCGTGGACGCCGGCATTGTCGCGGGTAAGTTGACGCTCTGTCTAGATTCCTCGGCATGGCTGACACGCGCGCGTTTCCTCTCCGAGGAGATCCTGGCGGCCTTGGAGCCCCATGCAATCGATGAGATTCGATTCTTGGTCCGGCCGCCAAGCGGGGTCGCGGAGCCGGAGGGCAGATCGGCGGCCCGCCCCGTGCGTAGGCTTTCGGATGAAGTTGTCCGCGTTTTACTGGCGGCCGCCGAGGACCAGAGCGGCTCGGAACTTGGCGAGGCGCTTCGGCGTTTCGCCCGGCGGCACGCCGAAACTCCACCAAGGAGCGGACGTTAGACGGCGGGCACCGGATGGGCATAACAGATCGGTGCGGTCGCCGAATCCTCGAAGACCACTTCCTCCCATGCCGTTTCGTCCGCGGCAAGCGCTCGCAATAGCCGATTGTTCAAGGCATGGCCGGATTTGTGTCCGCGAAACGCCCCGATCAGCGTATGCCCGAGCAGATAGAGGTCACCAATGGCGTCCAGGATTTTATGCCGGACGAATTCATCCTCATAACGCAGTCCGCCCTCGTTCAGAACTCGATATTCGTCCACCACCACGGCGTTATCCAGGCTGCCGCCCAGGGCAAGGTTTTGCTGCCGGAGCGCCTCGATCTCCCGCAGGAAACCGAAGGTGCGCGCGCGACTCAGCTCGCGCACGAACGAGGAAGTGGAAAAGTCGATGGCAGCTTGATTGGTCCGCGCATGGAAGGCGGGGTGGTCGAAGTCGATCGAAAATTCCACCTTGAATCCATTGTAGGGCGTGAACCGCGCGAGCTTGTCGCCATCGCGCACCTCGATCGGCCGCTTGATGCGAATGAAGCGCTTGGCACGAGCCTGCTCCTCGACACCTGCGGACTGGAGCAGAAAGACGAAGGGAGCGGCGCTGCCATCCATGATGGGTACCTCGGCGGCACCGAGGTCCACATAGGCATTATCGATCCCGAGCCCAGCGAAGGCGGCGAGCAAGTGCTCGACCGTCGACACCTTCACGTCGCCGGCCACCAGTGTCGTCGACAACCGGGTATCGCCAACATTGAACGGCGTCGCCTTGATCTCGACTGGCCGCCCAAGATCGACGCGACGGAAAACGATACCCGTATCCACGGCGGCGGGGCGCAGCGTCAGCTCCACCTTTTCGCCCGTATGCAAACCGAGCCCGGTCGCCCGGATCACATTCTTCAGTGTTCGCTGTTTGAGCATCGGTCGGGTCTCCCATCGCATTCCAACGCGGCTGTCGGCGTCCTCGGCCGGCGAGTCGACGCTTGGATCCAACCTTTCCGGTCAGGAGCCAAGCAGGTCGTTCTTTCCGTGACGCGCCGCGCTTCCAGATGGAAGCGCGTTATGAATAGCTTAGGGTTTTCCCGAGAATTTTTCAAGCTTGACTTTGAATCAAGCAATAAGCCTTTGTTTTTATTGCGATCATCGATACAGGGAAAGCCCTGATCAATCGGCCTGCCGACGCAGGAATGCGGGAATGTCCAGGTAATCCAGGTCGTTCTCTTCGTTCGTCTCGGCCTGGACGACACCGCCGCCCTTGCGGTAAATCGCCGGACGCCGCTCCATTTCCCGATAGTCCGGAGTGGAGTCATCGGAATCGCCAGTGATGAGACGCATGGACGGCTCGCCACTGGGACGCTTCACCGTGACGCGCCGCTCACCGAGGCCCGTGGCGACCACGGTGACGCGCAGCTCGCCCTCCAGCTCCGGATCCACCACGGTGCCGACCACGACCGTGGCATCGTCATCGGCGAAATCGCGCACCGTGTTGCCCACCTCGTCGAACTCGCCGATCGTCAGGCTCAAGCCAGCGGTGATGTTGACCAGGATGCCCTTGGCGCCGGCGAGATCGATATCCTCCAGCAAGGGACTCTTGATCGCGGCCTCCGCCGCCTCGCGCGCCCGGTTCTCGCCGGTCGCCGACCCCGTGCCCATCATGGCGACGCCCATGTTGGACATGACGGTCTTGACGTCGGCGAAGTCGACGTTGATCAGACCGCGGCAGGTGATGAGCTCCGCGATGCCCTGGGTCGCATTGAGCAGCACGTCGTTCGCGGCCTTGAAGGCATCGAGCAGGCTCATGTCCTTGCCGAGCACGGCGAGGAGCTTCTCGTTCGGGATGGTGATCAGCGAGTCGACATGCTTGGCAAGCTCTGAAATCCCTTCCTCCGCGATGCGACGGCGCTTGGCGCCCTCGAACGGAAACGGCTTGGTGACCACGGCCACGGTGAGGACACCCAACTCCTTCGCCACCTGAGCCACGACCGGCGCGGCACCGGTGCCGGTGCCGCCGCCCATGCCCGCCGTGATGAACACCATGTCGGCGCCTTCCAGCGCCTCTTGAATGCGATCACGATCCTCCATTGCGGCGTGGCGCCCCACCTCGGGATCCGCGCCAGCGCCGAGCCCCTTGGTGATGCCCGCGCCGAGTTGGAGGATGGTCTTGACGTGGGAGCTCTTCAGCGCCTGGGCGTCGGTATTGGCGCAGATGAAGTCGACCCCCTCGATGGTGGAAGCCACCATGTGATTGACCGCATTGCTGCCGCCGCCACCGACGCCGATGACCTTGATGACGGCATTCTGACTATGGGTATCCATCAACTCGAACATGAATCTCTCTCCTAAGCGCACCCCGTGCGCCACCATAAACTGTTATCTGGCCAGAGGCTTGATGCCTACGACCGCCCCCCGACTCGACCGGCGCACCTTGCGCCAGCACCAGGCCACGAACCATGACCCACGATTTCGACGAAGTCCGCGCAATGCCCATTCGCTTGCCCCGCGGGCACGGAGCGACGAGCATCGCGAAGCCCCCAAAAACTTTTTCCACCGCGACCCCAGGACATCTTCAAGGAGGGTCGCCATCGATCGCTTGACTAAAAATTCCCTTGAAACCAGCTCCGCAAACGCGCCAGGGTCGCTTTCAGGCCCAGATTCTCCGCCGACTCCGGGCGTCGCGCGAAGCGATGCTGACGCGCGTACATCAATAGACCCACTCCGGTGGAGTGTATCGGATTGTTGACCACCTCCTCCATGCCGATCACGTAATGCGGCAGCCCGAGTCGCACCGGCATGTGAAAGACCTCTTCGGCCAACTCGATCAGACCCTGCATCTTCGCGCCGCCGCCGGTCAGCACGACCCCGCCGGCCACCAGATCCTCGAAGCCGCTGCGGCGCAGCTCGTTGTGCAGTAGCGTCAGGAGCTCCTCGTAGCGGGGCTCGACAACTTCGGCGAGGGTCTGGCGCGAGAGCCGGCGCGGCGGACGGTCGCCGATGCTGGGCACCTCGATGGTATCGCCGTTGGCCGCGAGCTGCGTCAGCGCGCAGGCATGCTGAACCTTGATCTGCTCGGCATACTGGGTCGGCGTGCGCAGTGCCACCGCGATGTCGTTGGTGACCTGATCGCCCGCGATGGGGATCACCGCCGTGTGGCGAATGGCCCCATCGGTGAAGACCGCTAGATCCGTGGTGCCGCCACCGATATCGACCACGCACACGCCCAGTTCCTTCTCGTCCTCGCCGAGCACCGAATAGCTCGAGCTCAGTTGAGCGAGCACCAGATCGTCGACCTCCAGGTTGCAGCGTCCGATGCACTTGACGATGTTTTGCGCCGCGCTGACCGCGCCGGTCACCATGTGTACCCGCGCCTCCAGACGGACCCCGCACATTCCGATCGGCTCGCGGATCCCCTCCTGGCCGTCGATGATGAATTCCTGAGGCAGGATATGCAGGATCTTCTGATCCGCTGGGATCGCCACCGCGCGCGCCGCGTCGATCACGCGATCGACGTCGGCCTGGGAGACCTCGACCTCCTTGATGGCGGTGATGCCATGCGAGTTGAGGCTGCGAATATGGCTCCCGGCGATCCCGACATGGACCGAGTGAATCTCGCAGCCGGACATCAGCTCGGCCGCCTCCACCGCCCGCTGGATAGACTGGACGGTGGATTCGATATCCACGACCACGCCCTTCTTTAACCCCCTGGAGGGATGGGTGCCGATACCGATAATCTCGATCTGATCGTCGTCCTTGATCTCGCCGACCAGGCAGGCGATCTTCGAGGTGCCGATATCCAGACCCACCAACAGGCTCTTGTCGTTACGTCGCGACATCCAAATTTATCCTCGATTGCCAGACCGCGCGATGCGATCGGATGGCGTGCGCACCTTCGCGTCCGCGTTCGGCGCCCATTTAACGGAAAAGCCGTTGCTATAGCGCAGGTCAACCATCAGAGGCTGGCCCGCGGCTTCCAATTGCGGTGCACTCGCGATATAGCGCGCGAGTCGCTCTTCGACCGGACCGGTGCCGAGCCGCAGCTCGGTGCCCATGACCAATACGACCCGCCAGTCGCCGCGCGGATCGACCGAGATCGACTGGATCAGATGCGCGACCGGCATCAGGTCGTCGCGCCATTTGAGATAGCGAGCGGTCACTTCGGGCGCCCGTTTGTCGTCTCCCTCAAGCAAGGGGAGCCCGGTCGGAACGGCGCCGCCGCGCGGGTGAAAGACGATTCCCTCGGCGGTCACCAGGCCATCCGCGTTCCAGCGAGCGATCGGGCGATGCTCCTCGACACTCACCTGCAAGGTGTCCGGCCACACCCGGCGCAGACTGGCGTGACCGACCCAGGGTAGCGCCTCGGCGGCGGTCTTGAGGTCACTCAGATCGGCGGTCAGGATGCCGCCCCGCAAACGCTCGCTCAGGGTCTCCTGCAGCCGCTGCGAGGAGTGATGGTGCAACTCGCCCTCGACCTCGATCACGCGGATCGGAAGCAGCCGGGGCTCCCAATAACCAAACAACCAAACCCCCACCCCCATGGCCAGGAACGCAAGGATCCCGGAGATGGCGAGCAGGCGCGAGCTAGTGCCCGCGCGGGACGGATCGGCTTTGGGTTCGGTCTCAGCCATGTTCCAGGCTCGTCTCCAGAATCCGCCACACCAGGGTATCGAAATCGACACCGGCGGTCCGCGCCGCCATGGGCACCAGGCTGTGATCGGTCATACCGGGGACCGTGTTGATCTCCAGCAGATAGGGACGGCCCTCGCCATCCAGCATCATGTCGACCCGCCCCCAGCCGCTGGCGCCGACCACGTCGAACGCCCGCAAGGACAGCTCGCGGAGCCGCGTCTCGACCGCCTCGTCGAGACCGCTGGGACAGTGGTAGAGGGTGCTGTTGGCCCGGTATTTCGCCTCGTAATCGTAAAAGGCATGCGGGGTCTCCAGCCGGATCATCGGCAACGCCTCGCGCCCCAGGATGGCGCAGGTCAGCTCGATACCCTGGATCCAGCGCTCGGCGAGCACCAAGGCGTCGAATTCGGCAGCCGCGCGCCATGCACGCTCAAGTTCCGCCAACGACTCGACCCGGGCCATGCCGATGCTTGACCCCTCGTGGACCGGCTTGATCATGAGCGGGAAACCAAGCGCGGCGGCGGCCGGAAGATCCGCCTCCTCGCGCAGCAGCACATAGTCCGCCGTGGGCAGCCCGCAACCGCCCCAGGCGAGCTTGCAGCGGTACTTGTCCATGCCCAGCGCCGAACCCAGCACGCCGGATCCGGTATAGGGCATGCCGATGGTCTCCAGCGCCCCCTGGATCTGGCCATCCTCGCCGCCGCGTCCGTGCAGAATGATGAAGGCGCGGTCATAGCCGCCGGTGCGCAAACGCTCCAGGATGGTCTCGTCGGGATCCAGCGGATCCACATCGATGCCGAGACGCAGCAGCGCCTCGTGGACCGCGCGACCGCTCTTGAGCGAGATCTCGCGTTCGGCCGCGCGCCCGCCCATGAGCAGCGCGACCTTGCCAAATTGGATTGCCGACGGGATCGTCTCGCTTGTCATGATCTCTCTCCGGCGACGCGTCGGACCTCGGGCACCAGCCGGATGCCCGTGCGACGCTCCACCGCCTCTTGTACATGATTGATCAGGCGCGCAATGTCGGTTGCCGTTGCGTCGCCGGTATTGATGATGAAATTGGCGTGCTTGGCCGAAACCTCGGCCCCGCCGATGCGAAACCCCTTGAGTCCGAGTGACTCGATCAGCCGCGCCGCGTGGTCCCCCGGCGGATTGCGGAACACCGAGCCACAGCTCGGGAGTCCGATCGGCTGGGTCGCCGCGCGTCGGTCGAGCAAGGCGCGGATCCGGGCCATGCCCGCCGCGCCGTCGCCATGAGACAGGCCCAACTCGACCGCGAGAAACCACTCGCCCGCCGGCCCCTTGACCTCGCGGTAGCCGGGCTCGTACTCCCCCACGGCGCGCTCGCGGACATTGCCAGCGCGATCAAGAGTCCAGACACGTTGGACGGACGCCCAAGCCTCACCCCCCCAGGCTCCCGCATTCATCGCCAGGGCGCCGCCCATCGTGCCTGGAATACCCGCCAGGAACTCGACCCCGACCAAATCATGCCGCGAGGCAAAGCGCGCCAGCTTGGCGCAGCTTGTCCCCGCCTCGGCATGGATCCGGGTCTCGCCTCTGCGCTCCAGGCCGGTCAGACAGCCCTGAGTCAGAATCACGGTTCCTGAAAATCCTTCGTCCCCGATCAGAACATTGCTTCCGAGCCCGAGCCACAGGAGCGGCTCGTCCGGATCCAACTGACGCATGAACGCGACCAGATCAGCGGCGTCCGCCGGGCGATAGAAACGCCGCGCGGGACCGCCGACCCGCCAACTGGTGTAGCCGGCAAGCGCTTCGTTCAGCCGCAACTCGCCCCTCAACGCAGCCATTTCCACTCCCCCGAACGGCCTTGTGACGCAGGGTCTGATCGCACAGCGGTGCGCGCTGGCCCTGCTCGGATCCATCGCGGCGTCCATCACAGACCCTGCTCGACCAGGCCCGGCAGACGCGCCGCCAGACCGCCGATATCGCCCGCGCCCGACACCAGGAGGATGTCGCCGTCCTGAATCAGATTGGACAGCAGCCCGGGCACGGCATCGAGTCCTTGCGCAAAGATCGGATCCAGTTCACCGCGCGTGCGGATCGCCCGACTCAGGGCGCGTCCATCGGCCCCGGTGATGGGCATCTCGCCCGCCGGATAGACCTCGCACAGCACCAGGGCGTCGGGGGTCGAGAGCACCTCGACGAAGTCCTCGAACTGCTCCTGGGTGCGGCTGTAACGATGGGGCTGAAAGACCAGCACCAGACGCCGGCCGGGCCAGCCCGCGCGCGCGGCGGCCAGGGTCGCGGCCAGCTCGCGCGGATGATGTCCGTAGTCGTCGACCAGCAGCAGCTCCCGCCCCTGGGGATCCCGGACTTCCGTCGCCACGAAGCGTCGGCCGACACCCTGGAAGCCCGAGAGCGCCCGCGCGATGGCGTCCTCGTCGACCCCCAGTTCAAGGGCGACGCAGATCGCGGCCAGGGCGTTGAGGACGTTGTGCCGACCCGGCAAATTGAGCGTTACCGGCAGCGGGCGATCCAGCTCGGCGCAATGGACCAGGAAGGATGTCCGCATCCCCTCCTGACGCAGATCGGTCGCCCGAACATCCGCCTCCGGCAGGGTGCCATAGGTGCGCACCGGACGCGGGACCGTGGGCGCCAGGGCGCGCACCTCGTCGTCGTCGATACAGAGCACCGCCAGCCCGTAGAACGGCAGGTGGTGCAGGAATTCCATGAAGGTTTCGCGCAACCTGTTGAAATCGTTGCCGTAGGTGCGCATGTGATCGGCATCGATGTTGGTGACGATCGAGACCATCGGCTGGAGATAGAGGAAGGAGGCATCGCTCTCGTCGGCCTCCGCCACCAGGTATTTGGTGGTCCCCAGCTTGGCGTTGGCCCCGGCGCTGTTGAGCTGTCCGCCGATGACGAAGGTCGGATCCAGACCGCCCTCGGCGAGGATGCTCGCCACCAGGCTGGTCGTGGTCGTCTTGCCGTGCGTTCCCGCCACCGCCACGCCGTAGTAGAAGCGCATCAGCTCGGCCAGCATCTCGGCGCGTCGCACGATGGGGATGCGCGAGGTCCGTGCCTGCTGGATCTCCGGATTGCTCTCGTCGATGGCGGTGGACACCACCACGGCGTCGGCCTCGGTCACCTGCTCCGCGCGATGGCCGATGAAGACCTCGACACCCAGCCCGCGCAGACGCCGGGTCACCGCGCTCTCGCGCAGATCGGACCCGGCGACCTCATAGCCCAGATTGGCCATCAGCTCGGCGATTCCGCTCATGCCCGCGCCGCCGACCCCGATGAAGTGCAGACGACGCACCCGCCCCATGCGCGCGGCCGTGTGTTGACGATGGGCATTCATCGACGTGCGACTCCCTTGACACCAGCATCCCCGGACGCGGCTTCGCGGCCGGTCCCGCCCTTGGCAAGCTCCAGACAGGCGGCCGCGATCCGCGCGGCAGCCTCCGGCCGCGCCCGTCCGCGCGCCGCCTCCGCCATCGCCAGCAGGGTCGCGCGATCGCCCAGCAACTCGCTCAAGAGAGCCGTCAGACCCTCCACCGTCAGGTCGCGCTGAATGACCAGACGCGCCGCGCCGGCATCGGACAGATAGCGGGCATTGCCGACCTGATGATCGTCGACGGCAAAGGGATAGGGCACCAGGATGGAAGCAACACCGGCGGCGGCCAGTTCGGACACCGTCAAGGCCCCGGAGCGACAAACCACCAGGTCGGCCCAGGCATAGGCCTCGGCCATGTCCTTCACGAAGGGCACGACCTCGGCCGCGACCCCCGCCCGACGATAGGCCTCCTGCGCGGCTTCCAGGATCCGCTCCCCCGCCTGATGACGCACCTGGGGACGCACGCGACGCCGGCAGCGCGGCGAGCGCCTGCGGCAGCATCTCGTTCAGTGCCCGCGCGCCCAGCGAACCGCCCACGACCAGGAGACGCGGGGCACCGTCGCGACCGGACAGGCGTTCGCGCGGGGCGGGAACCTTCAGGATCTCCTGACGCACCGGATTGCCCGTGGCAATCGCACCGCGCGCGGCGGGAAAGCTGCCCGGAAAGGCTTCGAAGACCGCGCGCGCGATCCTCGCCAGCCATTGATTGGTCATGCCGGGGACGAAGTTCTGCTCATGGATGACCAGGGGAATACCGAGCGCACGCGCCGCCAGTCCGCCCGGCCCGGAGGCGAAGCCGCCCATGCCGAGCACCAGCGCGGGACGCCGACGCCGCAGGATGCCAGCCGCCTGCCAGAGCGCCCCGGCGAGGCGGAAGGGCGCCTTCAGCAAGGTGGCCAACGCCCTTGCCGCGCAGACCCTCGATGCCGATCCACTCCATCTCGAAGCCATGCTCGGGCACCAGCCGGGACTCCATGCCGCGCTGGGTGCCGATCCAGAACACCTCCATCCCCTGCGCGCGCAGCAACTCCGCGACGGCGAGGGCGGGAAAGACATGACCGCCGGTTCCACCGGCCATGACACCTATGCTCGCGCCCATCGCATCCCCCGCTTGGGTCCGGCCTCGGACTCCAGTTGACGCACCAGGATGTCGATGCGCAGCAGGACGGCGATCGCCATGCAATCCACAATCACGCTGTTGCTGCCATAACTCATGAAGGGCAGCGTCAGGCCCTTGGTGGGCAGGACGCCGACATTGACCCCGATGTTGACGAACGCCTGCAGCCCGAGCCAGATCCCAATCCCCTGCGCCACATAGGTCTCGAAGGGACGCTTCACCGCCTCCGCCCGCACCCCGATGGCAATGGCGCGCCAGACGAGGAAGCAGAAGGCGGCGATCAAGACCAGCATCCCGGCCAGGCCGAGCTCCTCGCCAATCACCGAGGCGAGAAAATCCGTGTGGGCCTCGGGCAGGAAGAACTGCTTCTGGATGCCATTGCCCAGGCCCACGCCCAGCCATTCGCCCCGACCGAAGGCGATGAGCGCCTGGCTCAGTTGATAACCGGAGTTGAAGGGATCCTCCCAGGGATTGAGGAAGGAGACGACACGCGCCAAGCGGTAAGGCGACAAGATGACCAGGGCGACCAACCCGGCGGCGACCGCCCCGAGCAGCAGAATGAATGGCATGAGGCTGGCGCCGCCCAGGAATAGAAGCCCCATGACGGTCGCCAGCATGACCGCCGTGGTCCCGAAATCCGGCTGCATCAGGATGAGCGCGGCCGCGATCCCGATCAGGATCATGGGTCGGATGAAGCCGGAAATCTCATTCGCCACCTTGTCGGCGTGCCGCACCAGGTAGCCGGCCACGTAGAGGATCGCAAACAGCTTGACGAACTCGGAGGGTTGCAGATTCAGGGGGCCAAGGGGGATCCAGCGCGTCGCTCCGTTGACCGAACGCCCGATCCCGGGGATCAGCACCATGACCAGCACCAGGCCACTGAGCAGGAACAGCCAGGTTCCATAGCGTTCCCACCATTCGGTCGGCACGCGGAAGGTCAGCAGTCCCGCCGCCAAGGCCAGGCTCAGGGCAAGCCCGTGGCGGATCGCGTAGTGAAAGGGATCTCGACAACAGGTCTCGCCGATCGACATGGAGGCCGAGGTGACCATCACGAAGCCGAATGCCAGGAGCCCGAGCGCGCAGAAGAGCAGGGGATAATCCATGGCTGGAATGGCGCGCTCGCGCCGACGCTGGCCCAGGTGGCGCGAACGGACGGCGGCCGTCATGCTAGGAATCTCCTCACGGCGTCGGCGAAGACCCGGCCGCGATGCTCGTAGTTGTCGAACATATCGAAGCTGGCGCAAGCCGGCGACAGCAGCACGCAATCGCCAGGTTGCGCCCATTCGGCGGCCCGCTGGACCGCCTCGGGCATGTCCTTGGCATGGACCATGGGCACGGCTCCCCGCAGGGCCGTTTCGATCAGCGGCGCGTCCCGCCCGATCAACACCAGCCCGCGCGCGGCCCGTGCCACGACCGGACGCAGCGGGGCGAAATCGGCACCCTTGCCCTCGCCGCCGGCGATCAGTACGACGCGACCCGCCGTACCCTCCGGCGCCAAGCCATCGAGGGCCGCGACCGTTGCCCCGGGATTGGTCCCCTTGGAGTCATCGAACCAGCGCACCCCGTCGCGCTCCGCGACCAACTCGCTGCGATGAGGCAACCCAGGGAAGCCGCGCAGCGCCTCGCACGCGGGTTCCATCTCGATCCCGCAGGCGCTCGCCAGCGCCAGTGCCGCCAGGGCATTGGCGAGGTTGTGCGAACCGGGGATCGCCACCTCGGCGGCCGGCATGATCGGCTCCCGGCCATGGCAGATCCAGATCCGACCGTCGAGCGATCGCGGCCCGAAATCGCCGGCCGCTGGCTCGCCCAGGGTGAAGCCGATCTCCCGCGCGGCGACACGAGGCATGGCGGCCACCACGGGATCGTCGCGATTGATGACCGCGATCCGCGCGCCCTGGTAGATCCTGGCCTTGGTTCGCGCATAGCCGCTCAAATCGGGATAGCGGTCGAGGTGATCCGGCGAGACATTGAGGACGACGGCCACATCGGCGCGCAAACTGGGCGTGGTCTCCAACTGGAAGCTGGAGAGCTCGACCACGTAGAGCTCGACGGCTTCATCGATCAGATCCAGCACCGGCTCGCCGAGGTTTCCGCCGACGGCGACGTTGCGACCAGCCAGCCTGGCCATCAGCCCCACCAGCGTCGTCACCGTGCTCTTGCCGTTCGAGCCGGTGATCGCGCACAGCGGCGCTTTCAGATCGCGAGCGAACAGTTCCACGTCGCCGCCCACGGGCACGCCACGCGCCATCGCCTGCTGGATCAACGGCTCCGCGATGGGCACCCCGGGGCTGACCACCAACTCGGAAGCCGCCGCGAAGACCTCCGGCTCGAAACCGCCGAGGAACACCGCGACCTCCGGCATCTCCGTCTGGAGCGCCTCCAAACCAGGCGGCCGTGCCCGGCTATCGGTCACCGCGACCCGCACGCCCCGCGACCGCAGATAGCGCGCGCAAGACAAACCCGTCTTGCCAAGCCCGACAACCAGGGT
Source organism: uncultured Gammaproteobacteria bacterium (assembly GCA_963818415.1). Classification (GTDB taxonomy): domain Bacteria; phylum Pseudomonadota; class Gammaproteobacteria; order Chromatiales; family Chromatiaceae; genus CAWFSC01. The sequence continues at coordinate 33,493 of CAWFSC010000002.1, forward strand.
CTTGGACAGGGGCGTTGTGGCCCGATCGGTCGCGAGTGTGGATGAGTGACCCATTGCGATTACCGAATCTTCAGACTCGCCAGACCGATCAGCACCAGGACCACGGTCACGATCCAGAAGCGGACGATGACGCGCGGCTCGGGCCAGCCCTTGAGCTCGAAATGGTGATGCAGCGGCGCCATGCGGAAGATGCGCTTGCCGGTGAGCTTGAAGGACATCACCTGCAGCATCACCGAGACGGTCTCCATCACGAAGACGCCGCCCATGATGAAGAGCACCAGTTCCTGACGCGCGGCGACCGCGACCACGCCCAGCGCGGCGCCCAGCGCCAGGGCGCCGACGTCGCCCATGAAGACCATGGCCGGGTAGGCGTTGAACCAGAGGAAGCCAAGGCCAGCGCCAACCAGCGCGCCGCAGAAAATCACCAGTTCGCCGACCTCCGGGATATGGGGAATCAGGAGATAGTTGGCGATCTGCGCATGTCCGGCGGCGTAGACGAAGATCGCCAGGGCGCCAGCGACGAGCACGGTCGGCATGATCGCCAACCCGTCGAGCCCATCGGTGAGATTGACGGCATTGCTGGCGCCGACGATCACGAAATAGGTGAGCAGGATGAACCAGGGGCCGAGCTGGATCGCCATGCTCTTGGTGTAGGGGATCAGCAGCGCGGTCTCGGCTGGCGAGGCGGCGGTCAGATAGAGTGCCAGGGCCGCGGCGAGACCCGCGAGGGTCTGCCAGAAGTACTTCCAGCGCGCGGCGAGTCCGCGCGGATCGCGCATCACCAGTTTCTTGTAGTCGTCCACCAGACCGATGGCGCCGAATGCCAGCGTCGTCAGCAGAACGATCCAGACATAGTGGTCATGCAGATCCGACCACAGGAGGGTGGCGATGGACACCGCAACCAAGATCAGCGCCCCGCCCATGGTTGGGGTGCCGGATTTGGAGAGGTGGCTCTGGGGGCCATCGTCCCGCACCGTCTGTCCGATCTTGTAGGCACGCAGGCGGCGGATCATGGGGCGCCCGACGAGCAGGGCGATCAGCAGCGCCGTCAAGACGCCGAGAATCGCGCGCAGCGTCAGATAGCGGAAGACAGCGAAGCCGCTATGGTGCTCGGCGAGCCAATCGGTCAAATACAAAAGCATTAAGATTCCACCTCGGCGCAGAGCGCCTCGACAACACGTTCCATCCGGGCCAGACGCGAGCCCTTCACCAAAAGACGGTCATCCGGACCCAATTCGGTCCGGAGAAAATCGGCCAGCGCACCCTGCTCGGCGAAGTGCGTCGCTCTGGGGCCAAAGGCTCGGCTGGCCTCGGCGCTCAAGGTTCCGACGGTCGCCATCCGATCCAGACCCGCCGCCCGTGCGCGCTCGCCAACTTCCTCATGCAGACGCGACGCCTCCGGCCCCAACTCGGCCAGGTCGCCCAGCACCAGCCAGCGCCGGCCATCGAGTCCGGCCAACACCTCGATGGCGGCGGCAATTGAATCCGGGTTGGCGTTGTAGGTGTCGTCGATGACGCCGACGCCCCGGCAGTGGCGCGGACAGAGACGACCCTTGACCGGCAGCAGGGAGGCCAAGCCATCGCGGATAGCCGCCGCGTCGATCCCCAGCGCCATCGCACCCGCCGCCGCAGCCAGGGCATTGCGGACATTGTGATCGCCGGCGAGACGCAAGGTCAGGGGCATCTCGACCGCGCCGACGCGCGCCATGAACTCGGTGCGAAACCCGGCCTCGTCCCAGGCCACCCGGATCGAGGCCGCCTCGGCCATGACATCGGCCGGCGCGTTCAGCGCGAACGTCAGCATCCGTCGGCCGCGCGCAAGTTCGCGCCAGAGCTCGGTGAAGGGCGAATCGCCGCTCGCGACGAACATCCCCGCGTCGGTCAGGCCACGCGCGATCTCGCCCTTCGCGCGCGCCACGCCCTCAAGACTGCCGAATCCCTCCAGATGCGCCCGGCCGGCATTGGTAATGAGCGCCACATCGGGACGTGCGAGATCGGTCATGTAGCCGATCTCGCCGGGGTGATTGGCCCCCATCTCCAGCACCAGATAATCCTCGTCGCGGGCTTGGAGCAGGGTCAGCGGCATCCCGATGTCGTTGTTCAGGTTGCCCCGAGTCGCCCGCACCGAGCCGGCTTGCGCCAGGATGGCCGCGACCATCTCCTTGACGGTCGTCTTGCCATTGCTGCCAGTGATGGCGATCACGCGACCGGAGAAACGCTCCCTCCACGCGGCCGCCAGACGCCCCAATCCAAGACGGGTATCGGCAACGATCCATTGGGGCAGATCGAGCGGCAGGGGATGATCCACCATGGCCGCGACGGCGCCGGCCGCGCGCGCCGCCGCCACGTATTCGTGCCCATCGAAATTCTCGCCGCGCAGCGCGACGAAGAGCTGACCGGCGCAGTCGGCGCGCGAATCCGTCCCGACGGAACCGAAGGCCGCATCGGCGCCCATCAGGGTTCCGCCAGCCTGCTCGGCGGCTTGGGCCAGCGTCCACATCAGTGGTGTCCCTCCCGCCACTCACGCAGCGCCTCGACAACCTGGGCACGGTCGCTGAAATGGACCTTGCGCCCCGGCACGCCACGGAGTCCAGCACAGGCGCGCGCCGCGGAGTCGAGCGAGGACAGCGCCGCGAGGAAACCCGGAATGAACGCCCGGCTATCGCGACCAAGGCCCGAAACCCGTAGCGATCCAATCGGCCCGCCGAGATCTGGCGAGTCGACCAGGTCGTCGAGTAGATCGCCAAACCTCCAGGGATGGCTAGTGCCAGCCAAGGCCATCATAGGCTTGGATCCTGGTGCGCAAGCAGCATGGCCGGGGCGAGGTCATCCGGCGGCACATTGAAGAGCCGCAGCGCGCCTTCCATCACCCGCTCGAACACCGGCGCCGCGACGATGCCGCCATAGTAGGACTTGCCACCGGGCTCATCGATCATCACCACCATCACGAAGCGCGGCTGGCCCGCCGGGACGAAGCCCGCGAAGACCGACTGATAGCGACCGCCCCCATAGCCCGACCGCCCCGCTGCTTTCTTGGCGGTTCCCGTCTTGCCTCCGGCCCGATATCCGGGGATTTCGGCCAACTTGGCGGTGCCCTGGTCGGATACGACCGTCTCCATCATCGCGCGCACCTTGCGCGCCGTGTCGACGGTCAAGAGACGCACCTCCGGCCGCGCCGCCACGGGGGCTGACGGATCACGCTTGAACAGGGTCACCGGCCGTTTGACGCCATCGGCGGCCAGCACGCTGTAGGCCTGCGCCAACTGGAGCGCCGTGACCGAGAGGCCATAGCCGAATGCCTGGGTGGCGTGCTCGAAGGGTCTCCACTTCGAATAGTGACGCAGATTGCCCTGACTCTCGCCGGGAAAGCCGAGTCCGCTGGTATGACCGAACCCCAACCGATCGTAGAGATTCCAGAGGTCGGAATAGGCCATCATCTGGGCGATCTTGACGGCTCCGACATTACTCGATTTGGTAATGACGCCGGTGACATCCAGGGTTCCGTAGTTGTGCACATCGCGCACGACGTTGCTGCCGACGTTATAGAAACCCGGTCCAGTCCCGATGCGCGTCGTGGGGGTTACCAGATGCTTTTCGAGGGCGGCGGCGACGACCAGGGGCTTCATGGTCGAACCCGGCTCCATGACATCCGTCAGGGCACGATTTCTGCGCCGATCACTGCCGCCGCTGCGGTCGGTATTGGGGTTGAAGCCCGGCTGATTGACCATCGCCAGCACTTCGCTGGTGGCCACATCCAGAACCACGACGGAGCCACCCTTGGCCTTGTTTTCCTGCACCGCAGCCTTGAGCTCGCGATAGGCGAGGAATTGCAACCGCCGATCGAGACTCAGGACGAGATCCTTGCCGGGATGCGGGGGCCGGACCTGTTCGACCTCCTGCACGACCCGCTTTCGGCCGTCGCGAATGACGCGATGCAGCCCCGGCTCCGCCTTCAAGATCGGATCGAAGGCGAGCTCGACACCTTCCTGGCCGTGGTCCTCGATGTCGGTGAATCCGACGACATGACCGAACACCTCGGCGCCCGGATAGTAGCGGCGGTACTCGGTGTCGAAATCGACACCTTCGACCTTGTGCTTGGCGATGACCTCACGAACCGCGCGGGATTCATCGAAACTGACCCGACGTTTGAGGTAAATGAACCCCTTCTTCCCGTTCGCCTCGATCTTCTCGCGGAGTTGACCAGCGTCCATCTCCAGCGCGGCGGCCAGTGGCGCGATCGCCTCGGGCTGGTTGATCAGCTTGCGCGGCTCCGCCCAGACGGTCTCGACCGGCGTGCTCACGGCTAGCGGCTCGCCGTTGCGATCCGTGATCATGCCGCGCCTGGCGGCGACGACACCGTCGCGCAGATAGCGCAGCTCGCCCTCTTTCTGTAGAAAATCGGTTTCGTATGACCTGGCGGTAGAAGACACCGCTGGACAGCATGACGAAGGCGAAACCGAGCACGCTCGCCAGAAGACGACGGCGCAGAAACAGATTCGGCTTGGCCCGACGGACCGTGGTCCGTCGAGAGCGACCGTTACGGGTGGCCATGACCAGTGTCCTCAATCAGGAGTACGTCGCCGACCCTGGGGGCGAACATACCGAGCTCATGCCGCGCCTTGCGCTCGACGCGCCCGTGGGTGGAAAGCGCAGCCTCTTCGAGACGCAGCCGATTCCACTCGATATCGATGGAATCGCGCTTGCCCCGAAGATCCTGCAATTGCGCAAAATGGAGTCGGGTCAGGTACTTGGTATAGACGACCCCGACCGAAGTCAGGATGACGGCCAAGGCCAGTCCCGCAAGTGTGACGAGCTGACTGCGGGTCATGGCAGACGCTCCGCGACGCGCATGATCGCGCTCCGCGCCCGCGGGTTGAGTGCCACCTCCGCCGCTGATGGACGCACCGGTTTGGCAACCGAGCGCAGACGCCCCTGGCTCGCCACCGCCGTGACCGGAAGCCCCTTGGGAAACTCCGGACCCTTGGATTCCTGGCGAATGAAACGCTTGACGATGCGGTCTTCCAGCGAATGGAAGCTGATCACCACCAGACGCCCCGTCGTCGCGAGGAGGTCGCAGACCTGATCGAGACAGCTGGCGCAGCTCGTCGAGCTCGTCATTGATCTGAATGCGCAATCGCCTGGAAAGGTCCGGGTCGCCGGATGCTTGCCCGGCTCGCGCGTCGGCACCGCCCGCGCGACCAGCTCGGCGAGCTGGACGGTCGAGACGATGGGCGCCGCGCGCGCGGGCCTCGACGATGGCGCGCGCGATGCGCCTGGCAAAAGCGCTCCTCGCCGAAGTCGATGCAGGACCGAGGCAATCTCGGACTGATCCGCCCGCGCTAGCCACTGCGCGGCTGACTCCGTGGAGCGCGGATCCATGCGCATGTCGAGCGGTCCATCGGCGATAAAGCTGAAGCCACGCTCTGGCTGTGTCTAGTTGCGGCGAGGACACGCCGAGGTCGAGCAGAATGCCGTTCAGGCGACCGCTGATCCCCGCTCGCGCGATCGCCTCGCCAATCGTCGCCAAATGGACCCGTGCTGGATGGCGAACCGTGCGATCCGTCTGCGGCCAGCGCACGCCGCGACCGACACGGCTTCCGGATCGCGATCGAGCCGCGAGCAGGCGGCCGGCCGAACCCAGACGAGCGAGAATGGCGCGACTATGCCCGCCGCGACCAAAGGTGCGCGTCGACATAGATGCCATCCGGTCGCACCAGCAAGGCAGACACGCTCTCCTCCAACAGCACGGATGTATGCAGCAAGCAGTTGTTCTCTCGGTCGCGAGAATTGGACAAGGGCCGCGCGGATGGACATCACAGCGTCAAGGAGCCGAGCCCCGCCGCCAAGGCCAAGTCGCCGATCGCGGCATCGTTCAAGGCCGCCTCGTTCCGGGCATTCCATGCCTGCTTCGTCCCACAGCTCGAATTTGATGCCCTGCCCCACGAACGCGACCCGCTTGTCGAGTGAGGCGAAATCACGCAAGTGTTGCGGCAGCAGGATCCGGCCTTGGGCGTCGACGTCCACTTCCTGTGCATTGCCGACGTAGAGCCGCTGCAGCGAACGCGCGGTGGGATCGAGCGCGGGAAGCGCGGCGAACTTGCGTTCGATGACTTCCCATTCGGGCTCCGGATAGAGCAGAAGACAGCGATCCCGATCAACGGTGACGACCAGATGCGAGTCACACGTCTCCTGCAGACGCTCGCGATGCTTGCGACGGAATCGCGAGGCGCCCCTTGGCATCCAGATTGACGATGGAAACTCCCCGAAACACCGGCGCACCCCTCGGCTATCCGCGTCTGAGCGAATTAATCCCCAATTCCCCACTCTCACCCACTTAATCTCATGTTAGAGACGGGACTCAGGCATCGTCAAGGAATCGCTTCTCCTTTATTCTTGACAGTCAGCAACTTACACGCCGTAACTGAAAGACGAATGAAATACGAAAAAAACCCCGCGCAAACAGCTTAATGAAGCCGGTTCGCAAGGAAAAATATCATGAAACCGATGTAACTTACGGATGTACAGGAGGCAAGGGGCTTGTCGGGGAAGTGGGACGCGAGCGGGATTGAAAGGAAGGAGTCGGCCGATAAGCCGGGTTCTGTCGAGGACAGCCATTCATCTGGGACGCACGTCACCGCGCGCCTCAAGCGACCTACCCGGGAACACGCGCGGGCCGCGCGTCGCAGCCGAAGCTGCCTGTTCCCCTATTTGGTCTTGCTCCGGGTGGGGTTTACCCTGCCACTGATGTTGCCACCAGCGCGGTGCGCTCTTACCGCACCTTTTCACCCTTACCTCCCGCGCGTGAGCGCGGGATCGGCGGTATCTTTTCTGTGGCACTTTCCGTGGACTCGCGCCCCCCAGGCGTTACCTGGCACCCTGCCCTATGGAGCCCGGACTTTCCTCCCCTCCCGCAAGCGGAAGGAGCGACTGTCTGGCCAACTCCCAGCCGCTGCAGTATACCCGAGAGCGCAACGCCTGTCGCGGAGCAATGGCGCCAGAGTCGGGCCAGCAGCCGATCCCGAGGCCGAGATCGAGACCCAGCTTGTAGAGCGCGTTCTTCTTGGCGCCGGTCAGGCGAGCCGCCAAGGGCGGCGGCCTGGCTCAACGGCAGGGATTCGGCCAGGATGCGCATGACCCGCTCCATTCCGCGCGGCGAGCCTCATCCGCCGCCTCGCGATAACCTTCCACCAGGATCACTAGCTCGCCGAGACGTTGCTGCTCGTCCGCTTCCAGTCGCGCCATCAGCTCCGTGGCACGGCCGACGAGAAAGGTCTCGAAATGCTTGGTGAGCTCCCGCGCGATCACGACCCGCCGCGAATCGCCGAGGATCGCATTCAGATCGAGTAGAGTCGCCAGGGCGCGTTTTCCGCTTTCGTGGAGAATCAGCGTCCCCGGCTCCCTCGCGACCGCTTCGAGCCACTGCCGACGGTGCGCCTGAGTCCGCGGAGGGAAACCGAGAAAGAGAAAGCGGTCGCTCGGCAGCCCGGCGGCCGAGAGGGCGCAGATCGCGGCATTCGCGCCGGGCACGGGGACGACCGTCAAGCCGGCCTCGCGAGCCGCCGCCACCAGCGTGTAACCCGGGTCGCTGATCAGGGGCGTCCCCGCGTCGGACACGAGCGCAACATTCCGACCGTCCATCAACACCCGCAGCAAGCGTGGCGTCGCGGCCGTCTCGTTGTGGTCGTGATAGGCGATCAGCGCCGCCGTAATCCCGAAATGACCGAGCAATCGTTGAGTTTCCCGCGTGTCCTCGGCGGCGATCACATCCACCTCGGCCAGGATTTTGCGCGCCCGTTCGGTCATGTCTCCGAGATTGCCGATCGGAGTTGCGACCACGTATAGTATTCCCGCCTGCTGCTGCATTTTCTGCCCCCGTCAGCCTTCGTCACGGAACGGAATCATGCCCAAAAATCACGTCGCCCGTCCCCGTCTTTCCAGCGCGTGGCTTCTGCCCCCCCTACTCGCCGCGCTGGTCATGTCTGGCTGCGCGGTGACTCCCGTCCAGGAAGACGCCGCAGTACTCGCCCCGATTTCGAGCGCCGAGCTGACGCGCGCCTCCGCGCTGGAGACCCAGGGCAAACCCGCCGATGCCGCAAGAATCTACCTGGACCTCGCCGCCAAGGCGCAACCACCCGCCAAGGCGCAATTGCAGCTCAAGGCGGCCCGGGCTTATCTCGCCGCCGGCCGCACCGCCGAGACCCAGAAGACTCTGGACGCGATCCCCGAGACGGGTCTGACAGCGAGCCAACGCGAGCTTCGCCTGCTCGCCCGCGCGGAGCTTGCGTTGACGCTGGGTCGCCCCAAGGATGCCATCGCCGACCTGCAGCGCATGCAGGCGCAAGGACTGCCGAGCGATCTGCAGGCGAAGCGCCTCGGCACGCTCGCCTCCGCGCAGCGAGCGGACAATCAACCGATCGCGGCCGCCGAGACGCTGAATCAGCTCGATCGAGCGCTCGGATCGAAGGAAGAGCGTCTGATCAACCAGGTGTCGCTGGTTTCAACGCTGAGTCCGCTCGGGCGCTCCGAGCTGGAGCGGTTGAGTCACCAGGGCGCCGGGGCCATGAAGGGCTGGGCCGAGATCGCGCTCATCGCGCAACAAAGCGGGGCCGATGCCAAGCGACTGGAAGCCGCTTATCGCCAATGGCGCCACGCGCATTTCATCCACCCGGCCCTCGCCGACCTCGCGCAAGCCTATGCGCAAACGCTGTCCGGTGGCTATGCGAATGGCGATCGGCTAACCATCATGCTGCCGAGCAGCGGTCGCTTCGCCGCCGCCGCCCAAGCGGTGCGCGACGGGATCGAGGCGGCGAGTCGGCGCCGACCGAGGCGCGCAACGGCCGACCCTGGATTTCGCCGACAGCACCAACGCCAGCCGGGCTCGGGCCATTCACACTTCGGCCATCAAGCAGGGCAGCGATTACGTGATTGGCCCGCTCGAAAAGCCGGCGGTCGACGAACTCCTGGCCAGCGGCGCCCTCGCGGTTCCAACGCTCGCCCTGAACGAGGCCACCCGCTCCAATCGACGCGCCGAGAACCTGTTCCAATTCTCGCTCTCGCCCGAGAACGAAGCCACCGAGGTCGCCAGCAAGGCCATCGCGATGGGGTCCAAGCGCGCCCTGATTCTCTATCCCTCGGATGCTTGGGGCGAGCGCCTGGCAAATGCCTTTCAACGCCAATGGCGCAACCTGGGCGGAACCCTGGCTGGTCAAGTCGAGCTTCGATCCGTCGCTATCGAGCAACGAGAAAAGCCTGGCCAAGCTGCTCGCCAGTAAGGATGCCGACCTGCTCTTCCTGGTCGCCACCGCGGACATGGCCCGCAAGATCTATCCGCGCATCCAAGCCGCCGCGCCGAAAGACCTCAAGGTCATCTCGACCTCGCATGTCTACTCGGGCAATTTCGATACCGCGCGCGACAAGGCACTGGTTGGACTCTACTTCGTCGATATTCCCTGGATGCTCGATGCGGGCGGGGAGAGTCCACTCGCGCGTCGCAATGCCACGGGCCGTTCCGCCAGCGCGGCAGGCCCATTGGCCCGGCTCTACGCGATGGGGATCGACGCCTATCGACTGGCGCCACGCCTGACCGGACTCGCCAAGAATCCCGGAGCCTACTACGCGGGCCAGACCGGCGGTCTCGCGATCGACTCGCTAGGGCGCATCACCCGCCGGCTTGAGCTGGGGCGTTTCACCGCGACCGGCGTGCGTCCGGCGGACGTCCCCGAGGGTGCGCGCCAAACGGAACCAAAATAGGCCATCGGGGTCGATTCCAGGGTGAATCCGAACGAGCAACAAGCGAGCACACCCACGAAGACCACGGCGATCGGCCTCGACAAGGAGCGTCTCGCGGAGTCCTATCTGACGGGTCAAACGCTGAGGCTCGTGACGCGCAATCATCGCTGCAGATTCGGCGAAATCGACCTCATTATGCGCGACGGCGCGGTGCTGGTCTTCGTCGAGGTACGGTATCGCCGCTCCGAGCGGTTCGGCAGCGCCGCCGAAACCGTGGACGCGCGCAAGCAGCGGCGTCTGGTCGCGGCGGCGCGCCACTATCTGCTTTCCCATCCGAGTACGCTGCCCTGCCGCTTCGATGTGGTCGCCATCAGCGGGCAGGATCGGATTCAGTGGATCAAGAATGCCTTTGTCGCCAATTCCGATTAGACCGAGCGTCCTGGTCGTGCTCGCCCTCGGGCTCGCCACCGCCCTCTCCGGTTGCGCGCCCCTGGTCGTGGGCGGCGCGATGGTCGGCGCCTCGGCCGTCTATGACCGTCGCCACTACGAGGTGGTCATCGACGATGAGCAGATCGAACTCGCGGCCATGCAAGCGTTGCGGCGGGATCCGAGTGTCCGGCAAGGGGCGCGAATCTCGGTTACCAGCTACAACCACAGTGTCCTGATCACCGGCCAGGCGGAGTCCGAGGTGATCGCCGAGCGGGCCGGGGATCTGGTCAGCCGAGTACCCAAGGTGACTCGCGTCGTCGACGAGATCGCCATCGGTCCCGCGATCGGACTGACACGCGAATCCGAGGACACCCTCATCACCTCGCGCGCCAAGCTCGCCTTGACCAAGATCGCGGTCACCGGCTTCAACCCCACACGGGTCAAGGTCGTCACCGAAAATGGCGTGGTCTATCTCCTAGGACTGGTCAGCCCCCAGGAAGCGGATGCGGCCGTCGAGCAGGTTCGTTATGTCCCAGGCGTCCAGCAAGTGGTCAAGCTCTTTGAATACTCAGCTGCGGGCGATTGAGTTCACCCCCGGCCTGCGCGCGGAGCTGGGGCGCATCGCGGGCGACGGCTGTCTCCTGACCGATCCCGCCGACTGCTGGTCCTATGGCTACGACAACAGCCGCCGTCATGCGCTGCCCCAGGCGGTCGTCTTCGCGACGGACGAGGGCCAGATCGCGGCGCTGGTCAAGCGCTGCGCCACTGACGGCATCCCGCTGACGGCACGCGGACTGGGCACGGGAACCACCGGGGCCACCGTGCCCGACCGTGGCGGTATCGTGCTGTCCTTCGAGCGCATGGACGCGATCCTGCGCATCGCCCCCGGCGATCGTCTCGCGGTCGTCCAGCCAGGCGTGATCAACGCCCAGCTGCAAAAGGCGACCGAGTCCGCCGGCTTCTTCTGGCCGCCCGACCCGACCAGCGCGGCGACCTGCACTATCGGGGGCAATCTCGCCTACAACTCGGCCGGCCCGCGCGCGGTCAAATACGGCACGCCCGCGCGAGAATACCCTGGGTTTGCGCGCCGTGAGCGGCACTGGCGAAATCTTCCACACCGGCGTCATGACCACCAAGGGCGTGGTCGGCTATGATCTGACGCGGCTCATCATCGGCTCGGAAGGCACCCTGGCCCTGATCACCGAGGCCACGCTCAAGCTCACCCCCCTGCCCGAGGCCAAGCGCACCCTGCGCGCCACCTATGTCGACATCCACGCCGCCGCCCACGCGGTCTCGGCCATCATGGCCCAGCCCGTCACGCCCGTGCGCGCTGGAGTTCATGGACGCCTCCGCCATCGCCATGGTCAGCCGCTATTCCGGGCTCGACCTGCCAAACGGCGCCGGGGCGCTGCTGATGATCGAGGTGGACGGTCCCGCCGCCTGCATCGACGAGGCGCAGAACGCCGTCGCGGTAGCCGCGCGCGGCGCGGGACTGCTGGAACTGCGGCTCGCCGAAACGGCCGCCGAGGTCGCCGCGCTTTGGAAGACGCGCAAAGCCCTCTCGCCAGCGTTGCGTCACATCGCGCCGAAGAAGATCAACGAGGATGTGGTCGTCCCCGTCTCGCGCATGGCCGAGTTCATCGATGGCGCTGGAGCGACTCTCGCTGGAGACCGGCATCCGCATCGTCAACTTCGGCCATGCGGGAAACGGCAATATCCACGTCAATCTGCTGATCGACCCGGCCGATGCCGAAGCGGTAGCGCGCGCCGCGCAATGCCTGGACGCCGTCTTCTCGCTGGTGCTGCGCTTGGAGGGGACGCTCTCCGGGGAGCATGGCGTCGGACTGGAAAAGCGGGACTTCGTCGATCGCGAGCTCGATCCGGTCGCGCTCGGACTCATGCGCGACATCAAGGAACGCTTCGACCCCGCCGGAATCCTCAATCCCGGCAAATCGCTGCCCCTTGCCTAAACCGCGGAGAGGACAGACGAAAACTCGGCTGGATTGACACGCGAGAACACGTTCTCGAGCGTCGTTAACGATGGGCGTTTTCTGGAAATCGCCTCAACCGTCAATGAAGCGATCCTGGGACCGCCGACCGAATGGCGCCGCTACCGGCCCGGCCGCACCAAGGCTCCAAGACCGACGGTCTCCAATGCGTCGAGCAGCAACCGGCGGACCGCGCCAGCGTCTTCACATTGCAGCGCGACCTTGAGCACCTCGCGCGCGCGGGACTTGCTGATACTGCGGATGACCTTCTTGACCCGCAGCAGGCTTCCGGCGCCCATGCTCAGGCTGTGGACACCCATGCCGAGCAGCAGGAAAGTCGCCAGCGGATCGCCGGCCATCTCGCCACAGACGCTGACCTCCCTACCGTGGAGTCTGGCGCCGGTAAGAATTTGCAACAAGGCACGCAGCACCGCCGGGTGATACTCATTGTAGAGCTTGGCCACATGCGGATTGTTGCGGTCGACAGCGAGTAGGTACTGGGTCAAATCATTGGTGCCAACAGAGAGGAAATCGACCCGTCGCGCCAGCGCCTCGGCCTGATAGACGGCGGCCGGAACCTCGATCATGACGCCCACCGGCGGCATCCGCACCTGATAGCCCTCTTCCAGTAATTCATCGTGGGCGCGCCGGATCAGCAGCAGGGCGTCGTCCACCTCGGTGACGGTGCTCACCATGGGGAGCAGCAACTGCAGGTTGTCGAGCCCGATCGCGGCCCGCAGGATGGCCCGCACCTGGGTCAGAAAGATTTCCGGGTGATCCAGCGTGATGCGGATCCCGCGCCAGCCGAGGAAGGGGTTGGCCTCGTGCATCGGGAAATAGGGGAGCGGCTTGTCGCCGCCGATATCCAGAGTGCGGATGGTGACGGGCCGAGGAGCGAATAGCTCCAATACGTGCCGATAATTCGCCATCTGGGCAGCTTCGCCAGGGAAACTATCGCGCACGATAAAAGGCAGCTCGGTCCGGTAAAGACCGACCCCGGCGGACTCCTCAATCCCCAGTGGACGGGATTCAGAGACCAGTCCGGTGTTGAGATACAGCGGAATCAGATAGCCATCCGTGGTCTCGGCCGGGAGGTGGCGCAGCGCCTGCAACTCGCTGGTCAAGGCCGCGTCATCGGCGGCGAGCCGCTGATACTCCGAGCGCACCGCCGGACCGGGCGAGACATAGACACGGCCCCGGTAGCCGTCCACCACCATCTCGCGCCCCTCGACCCGACCGACCGGCAGGTCGGACACGCCCATCGCCGCCGGCACGCCCATGCCGCGCGCCAGGATACCAACGTGGGACGAGCCCGAGCCGGTGGTGGAGACGATCCCGGCCAGCTTCTCGCGCGGAACGTCCGCGATCTGCATGGCGCTGATCTCCTCGCCCACGAGGATGGCTTGCGACGGGTACTGGATCGGCGTGGCCGTCTGATTCTGCAGATGCATCAGAATGCAGCGACCAAGGTCGCGCACATCGGAGGCGCGCTCGCGCAGATAGGCGTCGTCCATGTTGTCGAAGACCTTGGCGTGCTCCGCGATGGTCTCGCGCAGGGCGCCCGGCGCCCAATTCCCCGCGCAAATCCGTCCCAGGGTTCCGTCGATCAGGGTGTCGCTCTCCAGCATCAGGCGCCAGGCGTCGAACAGCGCCATGTCCTCGGTGCTGAGATTCGCCTGGGTGCGCGCGGCGAAGCGATCGAGATCGTCGGCCACGTTGCGCACGGCGCGGCGAAAATCCTCCGACTCGGCCTCCGCGTCCTCCGGACGGCGGTCTGGCACCGCGTCCAGATCCGCGGGGGGATAGACGACCACCGCCTGCCCAATCCCAATCCCAGGGGAAGCCGCGAGACCGGGAAGAAAGCGTTGCGGGATCCCGTCGTCCTGCAGCCGCGCCAGCTCGCCGCTGGTGCGGGCGTAGGTGATGGCGCCCGCCAAGCTGCGAGGCGAGCGTCATGACGAAGGTGACTTCATCCTCGGCGAAATGCCGCCGCTGACGCTGACGCAGAACCAGAACACCCAGGACCTTGCGATTCTGGATGATCGGCGCGCCGAGGAAACCGTGGTAGCGCTCCTCCCCAGTGTCGATGATGCACTCATAGCGCGGATGGGTGGCTGCGTCATCGAGGTTGATGGGCTCGGCCCGCTCGCTCACCAGACCGATCAGTCCGCGCCCGAGCTCCAGGCGCACCCGCCCCACGGCATCCTTGCGCAGACCATCGGTCGCATGCAGGACATGCCGGTGATTGTCGAAGTCGTTCAGATACACCGAGCAAACATCGGCGCTCACCGCCTGTTTGACGCGATGCACGATGATGGTGAGCGCCTGCTCAAGATCCGGGGCGTTGTTGACTTCCTGAACGATCCGCCGCAGGGATTCCAGCATGCTGAACGATGGGCTCACGCCCTGGGTCGATTGGGTGTCGGACAAACTGGTGCCTGATTGGTGAATAAGTGGATCGGGTTGAACCGCGTCGGCTGCGCGCGCGGCGATCTCAACCTCCAGCCGCTCGGACGGGCGCGCGGAGCTTGGGCGAGCACAATCGATCAGGGGCAGCGGTGGCGTAAAAAACCGGATGCACCGGCAAAGACATCTTGCCGCTCGGGAACACCTTCCGGATAGAGTATCGGCGCGAGTTCCTCAAGTGCCCGCTGATAGACGTGACGCTTGAAATACACCACCTCATATAGGGGCTGCCAGTATCTGACCCAACGCCAGGCATCGAATTCCGGCTTATCCGTGCCGGTCGAGACAAAAGGCGTCCTCGCCACAGTCGACGCGGAGCATGAACCAGACCTGCTTCTGGCCGATGCAGGTGGGACCGCAGTGGCGCCGAATGTAGCGTTTGGGCAAATGGTAGCGCAGCCAACCGCGCGTGCAGCCGAGGATGGTCACTTGCGGGGCTTTCAGACCGACCTCTTCCTCCAGTTCCCGAAACATCGCCTCTTCGGGCGTTTCATCCGGATTGATTCCGCCTTGCGGAAACTGCCAGGCATTTTGGCCGATGCGGCGGCCCCAGAATAGGCGGCGGTCCTGATTCGTCAGGATGATGCCGACATTGGGTCGAAAGCCGTCGTGGTCGATCAAGGATTCGTGTCCCTTAGCCCTGTCCTTCCTCATTTTTCCATGAACCGCTTGTCTCCGGCAAGCCGAGCCAAACATAAGCGATTGCCAATCAACGGCTTGATGCTAGATATGACGGCTGGCCCCGGCCGCTGGCCCCGCCGTCATTGGGCGGGCCTTGAAACGGGCGGGGAATCCGAGACCATCGAGCTTGCCACGGCCGCTTCCCTGGGCTGGGCTCGACGCTATCACGAATTGGAAGGACGCGCGTGGCACTGGCAATCTTCGATCTCGACAATACCCTGCTCGACGGCGATTCGGATTATCTCTGGGGCGTTTTCCTCGCCAGCCGAGGGATCGTGGACGGGGCGAGTTACGCGCGCGAGAACGAGCGCTTCTACCGCGAATATCAGGCCGGGATCCTGGACATCGCCGAGTTTCTCCGCTTTTCGCTCCGCCCGCTCCGCGATCATCCCCGCCAGCTCCTGGAGACCCTGCGCGCGCGGTTCGTGGATGAGGTGATCGCGCCGATCATGCTCGCGGCCGCGCAACGCCTCATCGACGCCCACCGGGCGGGCGGCGACACCCTGCTCATCGTCACCGCGACCAATGCCTTCGTCACCGCCCCCATCGCCCAGCGTTTTGGCGTGCCGCACCTCATCGCCACCCTGCCCGAGGAAGTCGCTGGCCGCTACACCGGAGAGGTCGAGGGCATGCCCGCCTTTCGGGAGGGCAAGGTCATTCGCCTGGAGCAATGGCTCGCCGAGCAATCGCTCGATCTCCAGGGAAGCTACTTCTACAGCGACTCCCACAACGATCTGCCGCTCTTGGAGCGGGTCGACCGCGCCGTCGCCGTGGATCCGGACGCGCATCTGCGTGAGCTCGCGCTCACGCGCGGCTGGCCGATCATCTCCTTGCGGGACTGAAGGCTCGCGAGCAGGGCCGCTTTCGCTGACGCCGCCCTCGTCAGCGGCGGTCCCGCGCGCCTCGGTCACCCGGATGTCATCCAGCCCACATCATCCCGCAACAGTCGCGACCTAAGATTACCTTCCTGTCAATCGCCACTGTCCAAGGGTTTTCAATGGTCGCTTCCGTTTCCGCGATGGCCGCCAAGCGCGGCGAGCGCCTGTTCGTCGAGATCGCCACGTCCGAGTCGGAGGTGCGCGAGGCACAGGCGCTCAGATACCAGGTTTTCGGCGAGGAGATGGGCGCCACGCTCATGGGCGGCGTCGGTCTGGACCGCGACGAATTCGACGCGTCCTGCCAGCACCTCTTGGTGCGCGAGGCCACGAGCGGTCGCGTCGTGGGCTGCACGCGGATCCTGACCGACGCCAATGCCGCCCGCCTGGGCCGCTTCTATTCGGAGAGCGAGTTCGAGCTGGACGCCATCAGCCGGCTGAACGGTCGCCTCCTGGAGGTCGGCCGCACCTGCATCGCGCCCGAGTTCAGGCAGGGCTCCGCCATCGCCGTGCTCTGGTCGGGCCTGGCCGGATTCGTTCAACTGCACGGCTTCGACTATCTCTTCGGCTGCGCCAGCGTGCCGCTCGGCGAGGATGACATCCAGGCCGCGGCTATCATGAACCGGCTTCGTCGACAGGCGATGGCGCCCGCGACGCTGCGCGTCCGGCCTCGGGTGCCCCTGCTCAACACCCAGGTTCCAGACGACATCCTCGACGCGCCGCTGCCGGCCCTGCTGCGCGCCTATGTCCGTCTGGGCGCGAGGGCCTGCGGCGAACCCTGCCGCGATCCCGCCTTCGGGGTTGGCGACGTCCTGATGCTGCTCGACATCCGCGAGCTGAATCCCGCCTACTCCCGGCACTTTTTCGATCGCGTCACCCACGGCTGATCCGCCCCATGTTTGCAAGATCACTCTGGAGAGCCGCGCGGGTTATCGAACATCTGACGACCGGCGCCCTGATCACGCTCTATGTGAGCCTGACCTCGCGCCCCGGCCGTCGCCCAGCCTGGTTGCCTAGGGCCGTCCGCTGGTGGCACGCTCGGCTCTGCCGCGCCCTGGGGGTTCGACTCCAGGTGGACGGGAGACTCGTGCCCCAGTGTCTGCTGGTCGGCAATCATATTTCCTGGCTCGATATCCCCATCCTTGGCGCCCAGGGCGAGATCCGCTTTCTTTCCAAGTCGGACATCCGGGGTTGGCCCTTGATCGGCTGGATGGCCGGGATCGCCGGCACCCGCTTCATTGCCCGCGGCGCGCACCAGACGGATGCCGTGCTGGCCCAGCTTCGGGAGGATCTCGCGGACGGGCGCTCACTGATGCTCTTTCCCGAGGGCACCACGACCGCCGGAGATGGCGTGCGCCGTTTCCATCCGCGCCTCTTCAGCCTCGCCCAGATGCCAGGGATGCGCGTTCAGCCAATCGCGATCCGCTACCGACGGGGCGAGGACCGCCGGCCCGACACCGAGGCCCCCTATATCGGCGACGACACCCTGATCGCCAATCTCTGGCGGCTCATCCGGCATCCGGATCTGGTCGCGCACGTCCAATTCCTGCCACCCGTCCAGACGCTGGCGGGCGAGCGGCGGCGCGTCATCGCCGAGCGCGCCCGCGCCGCGATCCTCGACGCGCTCGATCTGGATGTACCAGGCCGAGAGGCCGACACGCCAGCCGCAGGCCCGGAGCCAACCGTGCAGGATGCCGTAACCGCCCTGCGCGTGGACCCGGAGCCGGCCTGACGCCATGCCACATTCATCCGCGAAGGCGTCCGAGCGGATCCCATTGGATCGCCTGCGGATCGCAATCGTCACCGAGACCTATCCGCCGGAGATCAATGGGGTCGCCAATACGATGCGCTACCTGGCCGAGGGACTCGCCGGCAAGGGTCATCGCATCCAACTGGTCAGACCGCGCCAACGGGCCGACCGAGGATCGCTGCAGCAGGAGGCGCTCGACCTGCATCTGGTGCCTGGTCTGCCGATCCCCGGCTACCGCGGCCTGCGCCTCGGGCTGCCCGTGTATTGGCGGCTGCGTCGACTGTGGCGGCGGAGCGCTCCCGACCTGGTCTATATCGCGACCCAGGGACCGCTCGGGCACGCGGCGCTCGGCGCGGCGCGGGCGCTCGGAATCGCCACCGTCACCGGCTTCCATACCCAGTTTCACCAGTACAGCGAGTACTATGGGCTCGGCCTCCTCACCGAGCGAATCGAGGAGACCCTGCGCCATTTCCACAACCGCTCCAACGCGACGCTGGTCCCGACCGTCGAGCTGAAGGCCGAGCTGACTGCGCGCGGGTTCGAGAACTTGCAGGTGTTCGGACGCGGAGTGGATATCGCCCGCTTCGCGCCAGCCTGGCGCGACCCGGAGCTGCGCCGCTCCTGGGGCTGCGACGACACGACACTGGTCGTGCTCTGCGTCGGACGCATCGCTGCGGAGAAGAACCTGGAACTCGCGCACCTGGCCTTCCAGGCGATCGAGGCGGACTGCCCGAACGCCCGTTTCGTGCTGGTCGGGGATGGCCCCGAGCTGGGGCATCTGCAACGCGATTTCCCGCGTTACCTCTTTGCCGGAGCACGAACGGGAGATGCGCTCTCCGCCCACTATGCCTCCGGCGATCTTCTCCTCTTCACCAGCCTGACCGAGACCTTCGGCAACGTCGTGACCGAGGCGATGGCGAGCGGCTTGCCGGTGATCGCCTTTGATTATGCGGCGGCCCACACGCACATCACCCCGTGGGTCAATGGCGTGACCTTGCCGCTCGCTGACCGCGCAGCATTCATCGCGGCCTGCCGCGAGGCCGCCAGCGACCGGGAACGTCTCCGCCGCCTGGGCGTGGAGGCGAGAAAGAGTGCCGAGGGTATCGGCTGGGAACGGGTTCTGGAGAGGATCGAGGCGCATCTGCGCGCAATCATCCACCGACAGCGTGGAACGGAGGCTTGTCATGCAACCATGGCTACAACACCTGAATGAGCTGGAAGTCTCCGTCTGCCGCGTCTGGAGCCGTTCCGGCCAGCGGCGGTGGATCCAGCGGCCCTTCGCCATCGTGAGCCGGCTCGGCGATGGCGTCTTCTGGTACAGCCTGATGGCGTTCCTGCCCTTGCTGTATGGACTGCGGGGCGCGCAGGCCGGCCTGCACATGCTGGCGACCGGCGGAGTCGCGCTCCTGCTTTACAAATCGCTCAAGGGCCTCACCCGACGCAAGCGCCCGTGCCACCAGGTCAGCGATATCGCCGCCCTGGTGGCGCCCCTCGACCATTACAGCTTCCCATCCGGTCATACGCTCCACGCCGTGAGCTTCTCGACCGTCGCCATCTATTACTTTCCCGAGCTGTCCTGGCTGCTCGTCCCCTTCACGACCCTGGTCGCGATGTCGCGGATCATCCTGGGGCTCCACTACCCCAGCGACGTCCTGGTCGCCACCCTGCTCGGCCTGGGCCTGGCCTACGCGGGGATCGAGTTGGTCGCCTGAGCGGAGCATCCGTCTAGCCTGGTACGCGCACCACCCGACCGCTCGCGCAATTCGCCTCGCCGCTGGAAGTCGAGGCTGGCGGGGCGGCCTGGATGAGCTTCCCAAGGTCGGCGGGGACCGTGATATCACCCTTCAGATTGATCCAGAGCTCGGACAGGATGTTCTCGCCGCCAACCCGCGCGCAGCGAATCAGGACGCGCCCGGCGGCCCCCTCGCCAAAGGCTTCATCGAATGCGGCCGCGATCTGGCCTCGCGTCAGGATCTGTCCCGGATGATCGGCGAACAGCGCGCGCACCGCCGAGTCATTGAGCGCCCGCAGCACGGCCATCGCCTCGGTGAAATACTCGTCCGGGTCGGCGTTCGCGTCTGGACCGGTCTTATCGTCCTCGTAACAGGCCCCGTGCTTCGGCCATTCGTGCAGTTGCAGTCCGGATTGCACCCCCGGCATGGCGATCCGTAGCTGTTCCATGACGGCGGGAGACAGAGCGATGCTGGTATCCCGATCCTGGCTGGAGCCGCACCCGATGGGCGCCCCGCGGTCGCAGTAGCAGGGGAAGATCTTCCGATCGTCGAGGTCATCGGGCCAGAGGCCGTGCAGCGAGAAGTGGGTGGCGTCGGGACGATCCGCCGTCTGAGCCTTGCACTCGGGTTTGCCTTGGCCCGCGCTGGTGGCGCAGAACGCCGGCTCCCAGCTCGCGGCCAGGACGACTTCGATGCTGTCGGGGGCAAGTCGACCTGTCGCGACGCCCGGCTCGGGCTCGGGCGTTACACCCCCGCGCAACTGCAGGGCAGCCCGAGGGGCATAGGCTCCGCAGCTCATGGGCACCCAACGCGCCTCGCTCACCGGCGCCCCCGGCACCTTGATCTGGTAATGGGTGCCTGGGGTGTCGTTGCGCCCAATGATGTCATAGGCATGGCGGATGACCAGCCGCACATTGCCCGGATTGTCGGCATCCTTTTTCTTGGTCGCCTCGCACGCCGACAGGGCGATGAAATAGCCATCGAGACCAACCTGTTGCGCCGTCGCCGGCTCGGCCATCATCACCGACAGCGCAATCGTCGCGGAAACGAAAAGATGTTTCATTCAGTGCCTCCTCGCATTGGATTCAAGCAAGTCGAACAACCGGGATACATAGGGCAATCGCATCAAGAAGCACTTATATAGTGGTTTCATACACTAAGCTAAAACTGTCAAGCCCTGCGAGATTATAGACTCGCTTTTTGAAGCGTTCCGGGCACTTTTGTTGCCAGTCCTTGAGCGCTTGAATCGGCGAGACATGTCCGAGCGCTTTCTGTGGGATCTGGTGATGGTATACCCTCACATAGCCGGTGAGGGTGTCCGCCAGGCTCTGGGCGGAGTCGAGGCGGGTGGTGGCGAGCACCTCGGCGATGCGTCCGTTGAGAGGATAACTTCTCAGGGATATAATTACACGGGACCCGAAAAACCTATCATCCCCACTAATTATCTTTCAGGAGACTCGCCAAATGAGCATGAATCTATTTTTAAAAGCATTCACCGCCGAACAGATCGAGGCAATGAAAAACGACCACGCCTTGATAGACTCTTGGATTTTAGACAACAAAAATTATTCGGAATCAACCGATACGGAAACCGCATGGGATGCCCTCAATCATCTCCTATCCGGACAGGGATTCGCCAGCGACGTCGAGGTTGATGATGCGCTTTTCAATGGCTGCTCAATCATCTCGCCTGTCTTAGTCAAGAAACAAGCCGACGAACTCGCGAAGTGGACGAACGAGGCATTATTAGAATCGCTACGAGAGCTAGACATCGACTCCGACATATACCACATCGAATCCTGGAAAGATGAAGATGGCGAAGAGGATCTTCTTGATCAGTTCAATAAATTCAGAAACTTTTTTATAAACGCGTCGAAGAATAATTGGGGGATTGTTTCATACGTCGCCTAGCAGGCCGTTGAAAAGCCCCGGAGCCGCCGGTTCGGATCTGAGACAATAGGGTCAATGAGACTCCTGTGTCTGGAGCTTGAGCGATGCGCGGTGAGGTCAATCCCCAACGCAGCCTGTTCAGCTACGTGAACCTGGATGAGCGCGTTCCGCGCTCGCATCCGCTACGTAAGCTGCGGATTCTGGTCGATGGCGTGCTGACCAGTTTGGACGCCGAGTTTGATGCGGTTTACGCCCTTGGCGGGCGTCCCTCGATCCCACCGGAGCAGCTGCTGCGGGCGGCCTTGATCCAGATCCTCTACACGGTGCGTTCGGAGCGCCAGTTGGTCGAGCAGCTCGACTTCAATCTGCTGTTTCGCTGGTTCGTCGGCTTGGGCATTGACGCGGGGGTGTGGGACCACTCGACCTTCAGCAAGCACCGCGATCGGCTGTTTGACGAGGGCATGGCGCGGGCGTTCTTCGAGCGCGTCGTCTGGCTGGCTGAATGGCAGGATCTGATCTGCGATGAGCACTTCAGTGTCGATGGCACGCTGATCGCGGCATGGGCCTCGCACAAGCGCTTCCGCCCCAAAGACGAGCCACAACCGCCGACCCAAGGCGGCGGGCGCAACCCCGAGGTCGATTTCAAAGGCGAAAAGCGCTCCAACGCCACCCACGCCTCCACGACCGATCCCGAGGCCCGGCTCTATCGCCAGTCGGCGAACACCGCCGCCCAGCTTTGCCACATGGGTCATGTGCTCATGGAGAACCGTCATGGCCTGGTCGTCGATTGCGCATGGGCCGTCTCAATGGTTGTTGGGATGCGCGCCATGTCTGAGGGGGTGGTCCGCCTGCCCGTCGCCAAGCGGCGAATGAACAGGGCAATTCCCGGCTGAAAACCCGCTGGCCGCGCCACGGCTGACCTCAAGCGGCGATTTCGGCCTGATTTTTCGCCCATCATTATGGGTTGGGGGAATTAGACGGGAGTTTTCAACGGCCTGCTAAGGCATCAGAAAAGAGGCGATTTCGACTGCGCTTAAATTCTGGTATCAGGTCTGTAGGTTTGGGAGGTAAAGTGGGCCCCATGTCCAGGACAGTTTTTCCCCGAATTTAAGTTGTGCTGCCGACCTCAATCGCAGCGGTTTGGCGCTGCCCCCGTGTGGTCTCGCCGAAGCGATCCACGATGTTGGCTCCCCCGCCTTCCCCCGAGCGGTCGACCGCCTCCGGCGTCCGGTACCCCAGGGATTGGTGAGGGCGTTCGCCGTTGTAGAAGGCGAAATACTCGGTCAGTCCCAGGAGCAACTCGGGCAAGCTGGTGTAGTAGATATCTTCGTCCTTGACGCTGCGCCACAGTCGCTCGACGAAGAGTTGTCCAAGGCCCGCCCGCGTCCGTCCATGCTGATGGCGATTCCTTCGCGTAGGAGCACCCCCGTAAACGCCGCGCTGGTGAACTGTGCCCCCTGGTCGGTGTTGAAGATCTCGGGCCTGCCGTGGGCACGCAGCGCCTCTTCCAGACAGTCCACACAGAATCCGGCATCCAGGGTGTTGGACAAACGCCAGGCGAGCACACGGCGCGCGTACCCGTCGACGATGGCCACCCAGTAGGCAAAACCAGGCGCCAGACGGACGTAGGTGATCTCCGTACTCCACACTTGATTCGGGCGCGTGACCTCGACTCCGCGCAGCCGAGACGGGTAAATCGTGTGCTCGGGGTGGGGGGCGCTCGTGGCGGGTCCCGGCGCCATGCCCGCGAGACCCAAGATCCCCATCAGTCGCTGCACGCGCTTGCGGTTCACCGCCTGGCCGTGCGCCTTCAGAAAGACCACCAGGCGCCGGCTGCCATCGAACGGGTGACGGGTATACTCGGCGTCAATCAACGCCAACAGGATCCGGTCCAACTCGCTCACAACCTCCTCCGTGGAGCGGGTATAAACCCCGGAGCGCGCGACCCCGATCAAGGCACATGGCCGGCTGACCGCCACCTCACCTTCATGCTCGATCCACCCGCGACGGATGCTCACAGACTCAGCCCGGACTTTTTTTCAACCAGTCCAGGGCGTTGGTGCATAAACCTGCCGACAGCGGCTAATCTAGCGGTGGTTTCTGCGAAGCGTATTCCCTGACATGTCATCGACAGTTCCCGACGGTTGCGAAGACGCCTCTCCCAAGAAAGCGACCTACCGCGTCACCCACTGGTCGGCGTACGACCGGGCACTGGTGGCCCGCGGGGACATCACGTGCTGGTTCGATCAGGAGGCGATCACGCAGCGCTGGACGCCGGAGCCAACGGGTCAGCGAGGTGCGCCGTGGCGCGACTCGGACGGGTCCATCCAAACGTTGCTGGTCTTGAAGCAAGTGTTCCATTTGCCCTCTCGTGCCCTGGAAGGGTTTGGACGTTCCTTGATGCGCTCGATGGAGTTGGACTTGCCGATCCCGGATCACACACACCTGTCGCGTCGCGCCAGGGCCTTGACGGTCCAGATCCCGCGTCAGGAACGCACGGGGCCGATCCATGTCGTCGTCGATTCTACCGGGCTCAAGGTCTTCGGCGAGGGGGAATGGACGGTGCGCCAACACGGCGCCGGGAAGCGGCGCACCTGGCTCAAGGTTCATCTGGCCGTCGATGCTCACGCCAAAGATGTCATCGCAGTGGCGGTGACCACCGCTGCCTGGACGGATGGCGAGGTGTTTGGGGATCTGCTGGGCCAGGTCGAGGGAACGATCGAACAGATGGATGCCGATGGGGCTTACGATACCCGCGAAGCGTATGACGTGGCGGCGCAACACCAGGCGACGCTGGTGGTTCCGCCCAGAGAACACGCGGTGGCTTGGGACGCCGATCACCCGCGCACGCAGGCGCTCGCGGAGATCCAGGAGAAGGGCCTGGCACCGTGGAAGAAAGACGCGGGTGACCACCATCGCAGCCTCGCTGAAAACGCCATGGACCGCCTCAAGCAGCTCTTCGGGACGGGCGTTGCCTCACGCCGGTTCGACGCCCAGGTGAACGAGGTCCATGCGCGGATCGCGGCCATGAACAGGATGACCTACCTGGGAATGCCGGTGTCGGTCCGGGTCGGGGCCACTGCGTCCTGAGAAAATGGGGAAAGGGGAATCCTGTCCCAATGCTTCTTTATGCACCAACGCCCCAGTCCAGTTCCCTCTTCAGGCGCCCAATCTCGCTGTCGAGGCGCTCCGGCGCGCCCTGATCATCCGCCGGCTTGCGCCCACGGTTGGTCTCGAACAACGTGCCGGCTTGTTCCAGAATCTCCTTCTTCCATGGCCCGACTTGCACCGGGTGCACACCATGCTCCTGGCCAATCTCGTTGACCGTCTTCACGCCACGGATGGCCTCCAACCCGACCTTAGCGTTGAACGCTGCCGCGTAGGTTTTGCCCTTTGCTTCACCCATTTCGATCAACCCTTTCGGGCCGGCTTGACAGCTTAAATGACGGTCCGGTTTTCGGGGTCCACTTTACTCTTGATGCTTCTGTTCTCCGTTCGTCGCCATTGGTTGGGGCTTCGCTGGTTCGGTGCCTTGACTCTGCTCCCGCTGGTTTGCCTCGCGGACACGACACTGACTCCGCAACCCGTGGCGAAGATCGGATCCTGTCCGAGCGGCTACAGCGTCAGCGGTCGTTACTGCAACCCTGGCCCGAAGGCCCGTTTCGCCTTGGAAAAGCGCAACCAATGTCCGAGTGGGTATGCGACCAGCGGTGCCCACTGCCTGGCGGGTCCGCAGGCGCGGCCGGCGGTGCCGAAGCTCGGTGCCTCCTGTCCCTCCGGCTGGTCCGTCAGCGGAGATTATTGTCTGCGGAAGCGCCCATGACGAACGCCATCCATTTGGCCGCGACCCAGCACCGGGGCCGAATCGCGCGCCACCAGCAGGATGCCTTGCTGGTCGCCGGAGACCTCGTGCAAACCCCGGATGCGCCGGTGAGGTCTCTGACCTTGAGCCGATCGGAGGGACTCTGCGCCCTGGCCGATGGGGTCGCGATCAGTCCCGTCCCGCAGATGGCTAGCCGCGCGGTGCTGGAATCCCTGTGCGCGGCGGATCCGGCCCGACCCGAAGGGTTACAGGACGGCTGGATCGGTCCCCGGTTTATTCGCCAGCAGACCCATGCCCACCTGTGCCGCCGCTTGGCGCACGACCGACGCACCCATGGCGCGGCGACCACGCTGGCGTTGCTGCAATGGCGCGACGCCCGTTTCAGCGTGGTCAATGTTGGTGACTCAAGGGTGTATCGGATCGGCGCGACGGGTGTCTGGCGGCTTATCTCCAAGGATCACACCTATCGTCAATCCATGGTCGAGCGCGGCGAGATTCGTCCGAATCAGTCGGTTGGACAGCTTTACAACGATTTGGAACACATGCTGATCGCCGACGAGGCGGAAGACACCTTTGCCGTGCATTGGCAGCCGGGAGATTGGGCGCCGGGAGACACCTTCCTCCTCTGCACTGACGGTGTGCATGACACCCTGGGTGATGACCGACTGGCCGTGCTCTATCAGTCGGATCTGTCGGTGGCGGAGCAGGCGAGCCGTTACCGGGAGGCCGTTCTATTGGCTGGTGCGCCGGATAATTTTTCGTTGATTTTGTTGCGGGGTGAGGGTCGCGAAGCATCACCTGTTCTCTGATAGGCTCCACACACAACCAGCATCGGATGATCATCATGCCATCCTCCTTACTCCTGACCTCAACGACACCCGTGCCGCCACGCGGGATTGCAGCCGGGACGATTGACCCTGAAGCGACCGTCCCGACGCCCGGCCGACTCGATCTGCGGCTCCCGTCCGATTTGCCACGGGATGACGACTGGCTGTTCGCGCTCTGTCAGGCCAACCGCGCACTGCGGATCGAACGCACGTCACAGGGAGACCTCGAAATCATGTCACCGACCGGCGCTGAAACAGGTGCCAGACATGCAAACCTGATGCTCGACTTTGGCCTGTGGGCGCGTGCCGACGGACGGGGAGTCGTCTTCGATTACTCCACCGGTTTCCTGCTGCCCAATGGCGCCATGCGCTCGCCGGATCTGGCCTGGGTACGACGCGCGCGTCTGGCCGAACTCAGCGCGAAACAGAAACGCCAGTTTCTGCCCCTGGTGCCGGATGCGATCATCGAGCTGGCCTCGCCGAGCGACGACCCCGAGACGCTCCACGCGAAGATGCGGGAATGGCGCGACAACGGGGTGAGTCTTGGCTGGCTGATTCTGCCCGACCAGCGGCAGGTGTGGCGCTATACACCGGAAGCGGAGCCGGTTTGTCTCGATGACCCGGCTGAATTGCGCGACGAGGATCTGTTGCCGGGGTTAGCGGTGCCGCTGGCTGGGATTTGGGAGACGGGGTTGTAACGGTCGCCAAGTGATACTTACTGTGACGCTAGCCGGACATCGTTGGCCTTTTATATAAACCAATTGGGCAACTAACATGATTCCCGTTTCCAACTTATTCATTGGGTCCAATATCTTTATCGTTCCAACTTTTCAGCGTCCATATTCTTGGGAGGAACCGCAGTGGCAGGATCTGCTTCGGGACCTTAGCATTGCCGTCGGCAGACACGCGGCAAGTGGGAGTGCAATACATTATTTTAGTGCCATTCATACGGTCATGGTCGCTCCTCATGACCCATTGTTAAATAACTATAGCGATGCTGGCAACGTGGACATCCAGGATCTTCTTCACTGCGGTTTTATGGCAAATTTCCAGAACTACGAAGCCCATCTAGTCATTGATGGCCAGCAACGTCTCATCACGCTATTTGCATTACTCGAATGCTGTGGGCACACAGCGCAAAGATATGTCGATTTACCAAATGGAAGACGCATTCCAAGACTCATCCTGAATCCGGCATCTGACCATGCGCACTGGCGCAATTTGTTGGGGTTAGATCCTGCTGCCCTACCGTGCACAACACGCAGTCAGCAGCGTCTGTACGATCTGTTTAACCATTTCGCAACACATGGTTTTCAACAGAACCATCGGAAAAATCCTGAATGTGGGTTTCTGATCGGTCAAGCGACAAAATTAAACTGGATAAACCTTCCGGCTGGCTTCACATTAGCTCCATTCCTGACCTTGAACGACCGTGGCAAGGATTTGACAAAGATGGAGAAGGTAAAAAGCCTTGCGATGGAAGCTGACGAGAACTGGAACGCAGGAGGATTTTCCCACGCTCTCAATACTCGTTTTGGCGAGATCTACCGATCGATTGATCGCAATGAAAGCCTGCTGAAAGAGAATGATTTTTTGCGGCAACTTGCAATTGCCATTTGGGAAGCCAGAATCGGCCAACCCGATGGCCGGCATGACGAACAAGGCGAATCGACGACATACCCCAGAGTTCATGATGAAAGCCTTGAAAACATCTATCAACTCTATCGCGGTTACCTCTCTGATCCGGTTGGTCATGCTAATCCATTAGTTACAGCCGTCCTGACGTGTGGCAAAATTCTAGTCAATGAGCATAACGCTCTATCGGCACATCTTGCGGATGCCCGTAATGCAATAGCACTTACACAACCAAGTTTTGTCGATGCGCTGTTTCCGCATGCGCCTCGGCGAGATGCGCACGACGACTACCAGATGGTCCTGGATTCGCTCGGTTTACAACCAAAACAACTCGCCATTCTGCTCGCAGTGCGTAATCGTTATGGCGTCGAATGGCATCAATCTCTTGGACTGATGCACGTTTCTAATCAAGGGGTAAAACAGGAGCTTCATAATCTGTATGTGCAATTTGTCAATTTAAACAATGATTGGGCTAAACCAATAGGGGATGCTGAATGGGCTATTCAGATAAAGCAAGAAATTGACAGCATTCCAGACAAAAGTGATCGTGATGTCACTCCACTGTATCTTGCTGAGTTGTTACGTCTAATCGTTGGTAACGCCAAGCCCGGAAACTTCGGAGGTACTTGGGGGTATGGATTTGGCAGTCATGCAATTACCAGCCAGGAATTTCTCAACGCATGGATTGGCTATCTGCTCGGCAATTATAGTCGAGACAGATTCATCATCTGGCAGATTGCACGCAATTCACGTCTTGATAACCAGTCTCGGGAGCTACGTTATCTGCTGCGTGAGTTTGAATGCTGTCTTCCAGGTGGTTTAAATGCGCATGTTCAAATGTCAAATTTTCAGATCGAACATTTCTTTGGGCGTGATTTCAATCTGATTGCGGGTATACCAGGTCACGGCTTTACGGGCACAGCAGATTACGAACAGGAATTCGTGGATCGACCGGGCAACAAGCTGATGCTTCATGCGCAATATAATCAGAATCTTAACGTGACGCCGGTTCATCAAAAGGTGCTGCAGTATAACAAACCTAGCTTTACGCAATCGGCCCAACAGATCGCCCACGATCTTAATGGCAACCAAAACCTCGGTCTTTTACGCCGATATGTGATGCTGAGACAGTTGCGGCTGGCGGCCTTTGCCGCCAAGCGTTTCTGACTTCAGGCACCTGACTCACTGGATTCCTGACAGAAACGCTTGTCTGCGCCAGCCCGGATCGCAAGTGCTGACGATCCGGAATGGTGACCCATCTGGAGCAACACACCATGCCGGATCTCTATGACCGTGACTTCTATGCCTGGACCCATGAGCAGGCCGAACTGCTACGCGCCGGGCGTTATGCTGAATTGAGCGCCGAGCATCTGATCGAGGAGATCGAGGATTTGGGAAAACGCGAACGCCGGGCCGTGGCAAGCCGTCTCGCGGTCCTGATCGGTCATCTGCTGAAATGGCAATACCAACCGGAATATTCGCATCGCAAAAGCTGGCGCGCCACGATCAACGAACAGCGCCGCCGCATTGAGCAGTTGCTGGCCGAGAGCCCCAGCCTGCGTGCGCAATTACCCGAACTTATCGCGAATGCCTACCCGGATAGCCGCGATCTGGTGGTCCGGGAAACACCGCTCGATTACGACGCCCTGCCGCTCGCTTGCCCGTATCCGCTGGAGCGGGTGCTTGACAACGGTTTCTGGCCGAATTGGGAAGCCGCTTAGGCCGTTGGCATCTGCCGTAGCCAGTTTTCCAGGCGCAGGTCGGCGACACGCGAGAACTCGCCGATGTTGTCGGTGACGAGCGTGAGATCGAGCGCTAGGGCGTGGGCGGCGATCATCAGGTCATTGGGACCGATCAACTGACCACGTCGCTCCAAGTCGGCGCGCAGCGGTCCGTAACAGCGGGATGCCGCCTGATCGAAGGCTTCAACCCGAAAGCCCTCGACGATGGCGTCGAACACCTGGGAGCTATTGGCAAATCTGGTGTCTGGCCGGTGACTCTGTCTTGACTCAGGCGGCTTCCCGTTGCTCTTGCTCCGGTGGGCTGTCGGTCACCGGGATTCCGTCTTCATAAACCGTTCCCACCAGCAAGTCTGCCAGCTTCTCCGGGGCACGGATGCGCCGCCAGGATTTGGCCGCTTCTTCAGCCAGCTTGAAGGCCAGTCCGAGGAAGGTCTTGCGGGTGACGCCGTTTTTGGTGCGCGTGGTGCGCTGGCGCACGGTCGCAAAGGTTGATTCGATCGGGTTGGTGGTGCGCAGGTGCGTCCAGTGCTCGGCCGGGAAGGCGTAGAACGCCAGCAGCGCCTCGCGGTCCTTGACCAGCTTCTCGGTGGCCTTCGGGTATTTGGCCTGAGAGCGCTTGAGAAACCGGTCGAAGGCCCGGTCGACTTCGCGCCGGGTGGGTGCCCTCCAGATCGCCTGCAGGTCGGCCTTGGCCGGGCTCTGCAAGGATTTCGACAGGGCCGCCAGCACATTGCGGGTCTTGTGCACCCAGCAGCGCTGGTGGAGGGGATCGGGATAGACCTGCGCCAGGGCGCTCCAGAAACCCAGCGCCCCGTCGCCGACGGCCAGGCGCGGCCCCAGGGCCAGCCCTTGGTCCTTCAACTCGCGCAAGACATCCAGCCAGGATTCCGTCGATTCACGAAAGCCGTCGCTGATCGCCACCCATTCCTTCTTGCCCTCGGGCGTGACCCCAATGATCACCAACAGGCACATCCGCGCGTCATCGTCGGCGCGCAAGGTTGTGTAGATCCCGTCGGCCCACCAATCGACGTATTCCTTGCCGGCCAGGGAGCGGTGCGTCCAGTCCTGATGCTCCTCCACCCACTGCGCCTTCAACCGCCCCAGCACGTTCGGCGACAGTCCCTGGGCCTCTTCACCGAGCAGCACCTGCAAGGCTTCCCCCAGATCCCCGCTGGAGACCCCTTTGAGATACAGCCAGGGCACCACCGCCGAGACCCGCAGCGTGCGACGCACATCCGGGGGCACCAGAGTGGAGTTGAATTTCACGCCCGATCCCGAACGGTCGCGCACCTTCGGCACCTGCACTTCGACCGGGCCAATCCCGGTCAGACTGTCGCGCGCCGGCAGATCACCATGGCGCACCACCGCCTGGCGGCCGTCCAGCAGGGTGACCGTCTCGTACTGCGCCAGCAGCGCCTCCACCTCCGCCTCGATCGCCCGCTCAATGAGTTGGCGGGCGCCGCGACGGATCAGTTCTTCCAAGGGCATGCCCAGTTCTTCCAAAGCCCCGGGTGGCGGAACCGCACTTGCACCGCCCTTCTGCTTGCTCGTATCGTCTTTCATGGCGCACCTCTTCGTTGCTGCTTGGGGTCGTTGACAACCGCATTGTCAGCAACGGTGCGCCGCCTTCCAAGACCTGATCAGCCCGCCCTCATACACCAGATTTCAGGATAGCTCAACACCTGGCGGTTGTGACTTTGGCGGGTACTTTTGGCGATTCCGTATTCGATCTCGGCCAGGACGACGGAGGACAAGACGAGATCGCTCGCGGGACAGCGCCGCAGCCAGAGCGCCAGTGGCGACTCCGGCATCGGTTTGCTGAGGGCGATGAGAATATTGGTGTCCAGCAGGTAGCGCATGTGGATCAGTCCAACGTGATCCCGTCGGCATCCATGGGCAGTTCCGAGAGGGTTTCGAGCGTGAAACCATCGAGCGCCCAAGCGGCTTGCAGCACGTCAGCCGCCGTGCGCGGCGTCGTTCGTTCCGGGATCAGCCGGGCAATGGGCTTGCTCCGGCGGGTAATAACAATTTCCTCGCCCGCCTCGACCCGTTCGAGCAAGGCCGAGAGGTGAGCCTTGGCCTGGGCAATTTGTATGTGTTCCATGTTGGGTCTCGATCTGACTAACATGGTTAGATTCTAACCGATCTGACCCGATCCGCCTGATTCACCCGCCGAGAACCTAATCCGATGACCGCCACCTACCACCTCATCGCCTCTCCAGACACCTGGATCGAGGGCGAGGCGCTGCGCCAACTGGAGCAGACCGCCGCGCTTCCGGGGATGCGCCAAGCCGTCGGTCTGCCTGATCTGCATCCCGGCAAGGGCTATCCGATCGGCGCGGCCTTCCTCGCCGAGCGGATCTATCCGGCGCTGGTCGGCAACGACATCGGCTGCGGCATGGCACTGTGGCGCACGGATCTGCCGACGCGCAAGTTCAAGCCCGAGCGGGCGGCGGATCGGCTACAGGGGCTCGAAGCCCCGTGGGATGGCGACCTGGCCGACTGGCGCGCGGACTTCGGTCTGGAACCGACCGCCTTCGATGCCGCGCTCGGCACGATCGGGGGCGGTAACCATTTCGCGGAAGCGCAGTGCGTCGAGGCGGTGATGGACCCGGCGGCGCTGTCGACGCTGGGGATCGACCGTGATCAGATGCTGTTGCTGGTCCACAGCGGTTCGCGCGGGCTGGGCGAGGCCATCCTGCGCGAGACGATCGAGACCCAGGGCCATGCGGGACTGGATCCCGCCGCGCCGGCGGCCATCGACTATCTGCGTCGGCACGACCAGGCATTGCGCTGGGCCGAGGCCAATCGCGCCCTCATCGCCCAACGCCTCCTCGCTGCCCTGAACGCCGAGGGCGAACGCAGGCTCGATGTCTGGCACAACCTGGTCCAGCCCGTGGACTGGCACGGTGAACGCTTGTGGCTGCATCGCAAGGGCGCGGCGCCGGCGGATCGGGGAGCGGTCGTCATCCCCGGCTCGCGGGGCAGCCTGTCCTATCTGGTCCAACCGCGCGAGGATAGCGACCTGAGTCTGCGCTCGCTGGCCCATGGCGCCGGTCGCAAGTGGAAACGCGGCGAGGCGCGCGGTCGCTTGAGCGGTCGGCAACGGCCCGAGGATCTGGTGACGACCGCGCTCGGCGGACGGGTGATCTGCGAGGACAAGGAATTGCTCTACGACGAGGCGCCGGAGAACTACAAGGGCATCGAGCGGGTGGTGGCGGATCTGCGCGAGGCCGGGTTGATCGAGGTCATCGCGACCCTGCGCCCGCTGCTCACCTACAAGGTCCGCCGCCCGCCCCTTCGACCTCGCTCAGGACAGGCGCATCGGCAACCCGGCGCGCGCAAACCGCCGCGCGGCCGTCATGCGTGACGCGACCCTGTGGCTGCAACTCTCCGCCGGGCGCTGTCCGGCGGAGTGCGAGTGGGTGGTGGGACGCTTGGCGCCGATCCTGATCCGCGACGTGACGGAACAGGGGCTGAGCGTGGAAGAGATCGCCCGCACGTCCGGTGAACATGGCGGCGACGCCCGCTCGATCCTGTGGCGGGTCAGCGGCCCGGAGGCCGCGCGGTCGGTCGCGTCCTGGTTGGGCACCATCCAGTGGATCGGCGCCAGTCCCTACCGACCGCGCTATCCCCGCAAAAACTGGTTCGTCAGCGTGGCCGCTTTCCAGGAACCCCAAGCCGATGCCTGGCACGAGCGGGAGATCCGCATCGAGACCCGGCGGGCGAGCGGCCCCGGCGGACAGCATGTCAACCGCACCGAAAGCGCCGTTCGGGTCACCCATCTGCCGACCGGATTGAGCGCGCTCGCCCAAGAGGATCGCTCGCAACACTTCAACCGCCGGCTCGCGCTCGCGCGGCTCGCCGCCCTGCTCGCCGAGCGGGCGGACACCCAGACCCGCGCCGCCGAGGACCAGCGCTGGCGGCAGCACACCCAGCTCGAACGCGGCAACGCGGTGCGCGTCTATCGCGGAGCCGACTGGACGCGCGAGCGGTGAGCGATCGAGCCTCCAATCCTTGGCGACATCCTCTGTCGCACAGCATCGCTAGACTCGCCCGGATTCATCATCCAGGAGTGGAGATCGCCCATGAACTCCAAACAACGCGAGGCTGTGGCGGACCTGCAAGAACGGATCGGCGAGGCGGCTGACGCGCTGGAACGGTTGCACCGGAATGCGGGCCGTTTGGAGGCGCTCTTCCCGACCCCAGGGTCAGCGGATCACGACTTCAGCCCGGAGGACATCGATTGCCAGGTGCAACTGAATGCGCGCCTAGGTTTTCTGCAAGCGTATCTCCACCGGGTCGGTCAGGAAGCCTGCGCCAAGATGCGCGACCGGGTCGCCGATCCGAATGACCCATTGGACGACTTCGAGCTCGATGTCACGCTCTCGTTCATGCTGCGCGAGGGCGCTCCTGAGAGCGACGAGGACAGCGACAATGTTCTGACCACACGCCACACATCCATGAAAGGCGTTGATGCGGACGACCCGACGCTGGACGGGGATTTCCGCGAGACGATCCGCCGCTTTCCGGGACTGCTGAACGTGATCCCGTATGGTTGGCTGTTCCACGATCTCTACGACCACCGCTACGGCCTGAGCCAACCGGCCTTGAACCTCGGCGACTGTCTGCGCATCGGGCGGATTTGGGTGGATATCGCCGTGCGGCACCGAGCGACGCTGGATCTGGAAACGGGAACCTGGCTGCCGCTAGAGGCATTGTCTTGACCGCTGGCGTTCCGCTGAAACGCCGTCACGACCACCGAGGACAGACGCCATGCGTTTCCCGACCGCGTGATTCAACCGGCTGCGCCAGAGCCGCCATATAGTACCGCGCACCCGAAATTGACCGGACAATTTCACGCCATCAGCGGCTTCCCGATGTAAGTCCAGCGAAACGGCTTGGCGAGGATCCGGTTGAAGACGTCGATGAAATCGAGGATCCGTTGCTTAGCTCGTCGGTAGAGGCGAAGTGCCCACGCTTGAGCAGTCGGCGCGTCAGGATGGCGAACCAGATTTCGACTTGATTGAGCCAGGAGCAATGCTTGGGGGTATAAACGAAGCGGATGCGGTGCGTGTGATCCTGAAGAAAGGCGGCACGGGAGGCCATGCTCTTGAGGATGCCGTCCTTTTCCTTGCGCCCGAGATCCGTCTCGATGGTGCATCGTTGCGCGACGAATTCCACCAAGCTGGCCGATTGATGGGTGTTGAGCTGATCGCAGACGAAGATCCACTGGGCCTGCGCATCGGTGTCCACGGCGGCCTCAATGTGGACGAGAAAATCCGCTTCGGTGCGGGTCTCGCCGATAGAGGGGGTGATGACACGTCCGGTGGCGACCTCGACATTGGCGATCAGTGCCTGGGTGCCGTGACGTTCATACTCGAATTCGACCGCCTCGGGATGGCCTGGGCGCATGGGCAGGGATGGGTGAATCGGCGCCAGGGCCTGCATCCCGGTTTTCTCATCCGTGGAGATGACAGGCACACCCTGTTCATGCAGCTCCGCCGCCTGATGATAGAGTTTGCAGACCGTGCGCACCTCCTCGCGGAAGGTGGCCGCGTCGTCGATCTTGGGATTGAGCCCGTACCGGGTGCGATGCGGCTTGAGGTCGGCCTGATTTTAAAAAACGACCGATGGTACTGGCCGAAATCGTCTCTGCAATGCCGCGCGCGATCGTTTCGCGCACCAGATCGTTGCGCGTCAAGGGCGGCGGCGGGGTTTCACAGGCCAGTGCGATGATCTGGCAGATCTGCTCGGCGGTGAAGTCGCCGGGGCTCCCCGAACGCGGGCGGTCGGAGAGGATCTCCTCGATCGCGGCGCGTAGGCGCTTGGGTTGGCCCGCCAGCGCGGGCGAGCCGTGTCGTGGGCGTGAACCCAACGGCGTCGCCATTGCCCGACACTGTCTTCATTGAGTCCCAGCGCTTGCGCAATCTGCTTGTTGTGCTCACCCTCGGCGGCGCGCAGCGTGGGACCAAGCTGTGAGCGGTTTCGCGGCTCCGCGCCAGACCTTCCAGGAGGGTGCGTGGTTCAGGGGTCAGGTCAATCAAGGGGCCTGACTGGCCATGGGGCGGTCAGTCATCTGAAGGCGGCGGGAGGTCGATTGGCCATTATCCAGCAAACCGCCCGTAGTAGTAGAGCAGTTGAATCTGTGGCGCTGACCTGCCGCCTTTAGGCCATATTTTTACCCATATCTTCCCCCTGTTCTGTACACGCCTGCCGCGTGTCCCTGACGCCAGGTTGGACCGCGCCGGTGAATTGTTCGTGCAATGGGTCCTGAGTGAGAGCTAATCGGACCGGAGAGCGATGCACGAGTGGGTGATGAGTCCGTCGAGCGAGGGGGCGACAGTGCAACCGACGAACCTGCTGCTGGGGTGCGCTGGAAGAGGAATTGGGCGGCATTGATCTGGGGGATGCGCGGTTCGAACCGGCGTGCGCGGCGGGTATTGGGGCAGTCTTGGGCGGAGCCGAGCGTGAGCATTCCGACGACCTGCGGCGGCTGGGGCAAGACAAGGCGGCGAATCGCCCCGCGCGAAGAGAAAGAGAGCGTGCGCTGGGTCGACGGTTTCGCTCAGGTCAACGCCTTGGCCGAGGAGTTCGTCTGGGACGCGCCTGACCTACATTGCCGACCGCGAGGGCGATCTCTACGACCTGTTCGTCGAGGCGCCCTGTCCCGATCACGGAGCCGATTGGCGGGTGCGGGGGCCGTATCATGAGCGCCGTCTCACCGACGGGCGCACCCTGCGCGAGGCGCTACCGCCGCGCCGGTGCTGACCACGATCACCTTTACGCGCCCGGCCGGGCATGGAAGCCCGCTCGCCCCGTCGAGCAGCAACTCAAGGCGGTGCGCGTGACCTTGAAGGCGCCGCACCGCCCGACCGTCGGCTCAGTGAGGTCACGCTCACCGCGCTCTTGGCCACGGAGATCGATCCACCCGCCGAGGACGACCCCGTCGAGTGGGAACAACCGCCGTCGCTCGACAGCATGGTCCGCATGGTGGCCACCCTCGGCGGCTTCCTCGATCGCACGCGCGACGGTTTAACAGGAGGGCAATCCCTGTGGATCGGACTGCAGCGCGCCGCGGACTTCGTCCTCGCGCTCGAGGCCCAACGCGCCGTGGGCGGAAGTTATGGGTAAGGATATGGCCTCCAGCGGCCTCTGGAAATATGTGTTCTTCAGTCAGCGGTTCGTTCGACTCAAGACAGAGTATACAAAGCCCACACATTTTCTAGGCACTCGGAGATGATGATTTCTAAGGTGTTCTAG
>CAWFSC010000003.1:0-153822 GCA_963818415.1 uncultured Gammaproteobacteria bacterium
CGGCAACTGGCGCAAAGCGAAGGAACGCTCCTGCGACTCTTCATCGAGCACGCCCCCGTCGCGCTCGCGATGTTCGACCGGGGCATGTGTTATCTCGCGGTCAGTCGGCGCTGGATCCTGGACTATGGTCTCGCGGACGGCGACATCCTCGGGCGCTCCCACTACTACCTTTTTCCCGAAATGACGGAGGAGTGGAAGCTGGCCCATCGTCGCGGGCTCGCCGGCGAGGTCGTGGAATCGAACGAGGATCGCTTCGAGCGCGCGGGACTGGCGCGTGCAATGGGAGCGTTGGGCGGTTCGGCCCTGGTATGAGCCGGAGGGCGTCGTCGGCGGCATCGTCATCTTCACCGAGGACATCACGGAGCGGAAGGTGGCGGAAGACGCCCTGCGGCGGGCCAATGAGCACAATCGCGCGCTGCTCGAAGCCAGCCTGGATCCGCTGGTGGTGATCGATCGGACGGGCCTGATCAGCGACGTGAACGGCGCCACCGAGCAGGCGACGAAGTTACGGACGGGAGCAACTGATTGGGACGGACTTCAGCGGCTATTTCTCCTGGATCCGGAACGGGCGCGGGGAGGCTATCGGACCGCCTTCGTGCGCGGCGAGGTGCGCGATTTTGAACTGGAGTTGCTGCATCGCGACGGCGGCTCGACCCCCGTGCTCTACAACGCCTCGGTCTATCGGGGGCACAAGGGCGCGGTCGAGCAGGTCTTCGCCGCCGCGCGCGACATCACCGAACTCGAGCGCGGCATGGAGATGCGCAAGGCGCGCTTGCGTCTGCTCGATGGTTTCGAGGCGCGTTCGCTGGAGGAGATCCTGCGCGCGAGCCTCGACGAGGCCGAAGCCCGCGACGGGCAGCTCGATCGGTTTTTATCACTTTCTGGAGCCCGATCAGGAAACGCTGACGCTGCAAACCTGGTCGACGCGGACCTTGAGCGAATTCTGTCAGGCCGAGGGGAGCAGGGCTTCACTATCCGCTGACGGAGGCCGGCATCGGGCCGATTGCGTGCGGCAACGCCGGGCCATCATGCATAACGACTATGGATCGCTCCCGGCGCGTCGGGGCCTACCGCCGGGTCATGCCGAGGTCATCCGCGAGCTGGTCGTGCCGGTGTTCCGTGACGAACGCATCGTCGCCATCCTCGGCGTCGGCAACAAGGCGCGTGATTACGATGCCTCGGATCTGCAAACCGTCACGGCCTTTGCCGACCTGGCCTGGGACATCGTCGAGCGCAAGCGCAACCTCAATGCCTTGCGCGAGAGCGAGACCCGGTATCGCCGTTTCGTCGAGACCGCCAACGAAGGCATCTGGGCCATGGACGCGGGGCATCTGACGACCTTCGTCAACGCGCGGATGGCCAACAGGATGCTCGGTTACGAGGTGGCCGAGATGATGGGTCGCCCGGTCGAGGATTTCATGTTCGATGGAGGATCTGGAGGCGCACCAGGAGCGGATGCAGGTCCGTCATCGCGGCCAGGACGAGGAGATCAACGGCGCTTCCGTCGCAAGGACGGCTCGGAGCTTTGGGGCCTGGTCGCGGCGGGGGCGTCACGACGAGGCACGGGGCTTTGATGGATCATTCGCCATGTTCACGGACATCACTCAGCTCAAGGAGCAGCAGCTCCGCCTGAAACAACTGGCGCACTTCGATTCGCTGACCGGCCTGCCCAATCGGGTCTTGCTGAGGGACCGCCTGCGCATCGCCCTGGCGCGCGCCGCGCGACAAGCGTCTGCTGGCGGTCTGCTATCTGGATCTGGATGGCTTCAAGCCCGTCAATGACACCCATGGTCACGCGGCTGGCGATCGACTGCTGATCGTGATCGCCGAACGGCTCACCGGCTGCGTGCGCGCGGAGGATACGGTCGCGCGCCTCGGCGGTGACGAGTTCTTGTTGCTGCTGGGGAATCTGGGGAGTTCGGATCAGGTGCCGGCAACTCCTGGAGCGTCTGTTGCTCGGCGTCGCCGCGCCCTGTGCCATCGATCCAGACACCTCGGTCGCGGTCGCGGCCAGCATCGGCGTCACGCTGTCGCCTATCTGAGCGACGCCGACACCCTGCTGCGCCACGCCGACCAGGCGATGTACCAGGCCAAGGATGCGGGTCGTCGAATGTGTTCGCTTTTCGATCCCGAGGCTGTCAGGGTAACGGCATTCATTCGCCGACAGACGCTTTCCCATGGCCTGCCGCTGGCGCTCCAGCCACGGGCTGATCGCGTCATCGGATGCTCCGTCGCGATGGACGGACCGCCGCGCGTGGCTCGATCGGCTGACAGGGGATATCCAGGGGCGTGGGCCGAGGAACGAACCCCAGAATGACGCCGAAGAGGGCGTAGACGCCCAAGTCGGGAGCAGCATCAACCTGTGCGCAGATCGCCCGAAGGGCGATCCGCCATTACGCGTGGCAACGAGTCCGCCAAGATTGCTCGCATCCGATTGGCGACATGGTCTCTGGTAGCGAGGTGGTACCCAATCGGCGGAACCTCTTGTCGGAGGGCTGGGGTGAGGACCGAACCCCAGCATGACGCCGAACGTCGCTGCTGGAATTCACTCTCGTTCTCCCCGTCTACGGCCCTACCTTCCGCCAAGCCAAGCTAAGCGCGAATAACCATCCCCCGGCAGAGCCGGGGGATTACCTATTTTATTCACGCTACCGCTTCGCAGCCCGCCGTGGTCGGCGATGCTGACGACCACATGACCGACGGTTTGAACGAGCGCCGGGCTATCCACGGAAGCGCCAATAGCAGCAGAGAAATGGATGGCGGCTCGGGCACTGAAAGGCGATTCGCGATGTCTACGAACTCGGTCGACTGCGGATCGACCGCAATGTTCCATTGCCACGCCCATTCTAGATTCGACTGCGTAAGTGCGGGCAGCGAGTGTGAGTCGTTCGTTGACCAAGCGAGATTTGTCGGAGCGGCATCCCGAAGCAAACCGCCGACTGGGGAGTGGTAAGTCCACGGTGTAGTGATGAAATTATAGACGCCAAATCCCATCTGATAAGCATCTGGTAAGGCTCCACCTTCGACGGTGCTGCTGACGGTCGAGCTCCGCGGTGATGCCTGGCGCATGGTCTCGGAGTTAACCCATTCGACACCGTCGTAGTCGTAAGCGGACTCGATAGACAAGTTGATATCGAGATCGGTATAGCTCAATAAAAATAGATGCAAATCAAGCGGCTCTAGGTGAAGTTATTGAAGATGATAGACTCTCGGAGAATAGACTTGCCACCCGCCTCGGACAATCCATACTGCGTCGCTAGCCTGAAATTCCCTTCGGTATCGCGGAATTCGAACCGAACGGCTGCTGAACCAAGCTGGATCGTGTCCACGAGTTCCAGGCTTGAAACTCTGGCTTCACCCCCTGTTGATCCTATGCGATACCACCAAGAGTGATCGAAATAGTTGTTGCTGAAAGCGCCTGTGGGAAACTGATTCATCCAGAAATAAGTGCCGTTTGCATCAAGGTCCACCTCTGCCGAACCGTACGACAGAAGGACGCTCGCCTGCGAGAGACCCGGCGATGCCATGGCGAATACTGCCAACCCCAAGGCCCAAAGCCTCACACGCATACGG
Organism: uncultured Gammaproteobacteria bacterium; assembly: GCA_963818415.1. Taxonomy (GTDB): domain Bacteria; phylum Pseudomonadota; class Gammaproteobacteria; order Chromatiales; family Chromatiaceae; genus CAWFSC01. The sequence continues at coordinate 3,574 of CAWFSC010000003.1, forward strand.
AGGAACTGCGAAAACCTTAGTAGTGCTGGATTTGCGAGTAACAACGTACACATCATGGCCACCTTGTTCTTTGTTAATTGGCTTTTAAGATATAGCACAAAAAATCGGGGTGTTTATTCGTCGATCACCGTTGCCTGGAAACCCACGGCTGCTGCCATTCCCTCGCCTTCTCCCAAATCCCCCGCCGCGCCTTCTTCGCTTGCGTCTGCGCGGCCTCAAACCGCTGCTCATGGCAATCCCGGGGGTACACTGCCGCCTGTCCCGCCGCGACCATCGCCAGATTCAGGCTCTCTGCAACAGCTCATTGACCTGGGTGCGCTCCCAACCGCGCTACGCCTGACGCCGGTCGGCGAGCAAGCCTTCGCGCTCGTCGAGCAAGAGCACCGTCTGGTTCGGGTCAATCTCGCGAAAAACTGGCGCCTTGTTCTCGGGCGTCCTGGCTCATGAAACGGTTACGCCTGCCCGTTTGCGGAAGCGCGGGCGGTCTGCTCGACCAGCCATTGTCCGAGGGCACGGGTCGCGGGACCGGCGCCGGCCGGGTCGGCATAGACCAGATAGAGGGTCTCGGGTCGGGTGCCGCCCTGTTCGAGCGGCAGGGGTCGCAATTCACCACGCTCCAACTCCGCGCGGATGTGCGCCTGGGGGATCCAGGCGAAGCCTAGCCCGCGCTTGAGGATGGCAATCGCGGTCAGCAGATGCGAGACGGTCCAGCGCTCCTCGGCCTCCAGCCAGCCGCTGTCGACCTGACGAAAGCGCCCGGTGTCGCGGATCACGATCTGGCGGTGCGCGCGCAGATCCTCCAGGGTCAGGGTCCGCCCCAAGGCGATGGAGCGGATGATCCGCCCGGGCCACCGCGATGAAGTCCACCCGCGTCAGCGGATCGCCGAGGAATCCCGGCGGGACCAGGCCCGTCACCGCCAGATCCACCTGCTGCTGCAACAAGGCTTCGCAGGTCCCGGACAGCACCGTCTCGATCAACTGCACCCGGGTCTGGGGCGCCTCGGCGCTGAAGCGGGCGAGGGCGCCAAGCAGCGGATCCGGTGGCATCACGATCTCCACCGCGAGGCGCACCTGTGTCTCCCAACCCTGCGCGAGCCTGGCCGCGAGCCGCTCCAGGCGTCAGCGCCTCGTCGAGGATGAGGCGCGCCCGCCGCAGGAGGACCTGTCCCGGATCGGTCAGCCGGGTTCGCCGGCCCTGGGGCGTCATGACGGCGACCGGCAACTGCTCCTGAAGCCGCTTGAGGCTATAGCTGACGGACGACTGACTGCGGTTCAGCGCCTCGGCGGCGGCCTCGAAGCCGTCATGATCGACCACCGCCCGCAGGGCGGCCCATTGTTCCAGGGTGGTACGGGGCAGTTCAGTGGTCATAACTGATCAAATTTGTCGATGGGATAGACCAGAAATCAGCATAAAACGATCGTTTCCTTTGGCCTATGCTTTTTCTCAAGCCCAATCACCCCTTCAGCAACTCGCCGCCGCTTGAGGAGAAGACGCCATGCAAACCATGACCATTGAACAGCATCCTGACCGCCACCCCCGCCTCCGATGGGGGCGGCGTCAAGCTCCACCGCATCGTCGGACCCAACGGGATGCGCGGATTGGATCCCTTTCTGCTCCTCGACGAGTTTGGCTCGGAGTCGGCGGATGACTACATCGCCGGTTTCCCGCCCCATCCGCACCGGGGCTTCGAGACCGTGACCTACATGCTGGAGGGGCGGATGCTCCACGAGGACCATCTCGGCAACCAGGGCCTGCTGTCTTCCGGCGGGGTGCAATGGATGACCGCCGGGCGCGGCGTCATCCACTCCGAGATGCCACAGCAGGAGTCCGGGCGCATGCACGGCTTGCAGCTCTGGATCAATCTGCCCGCCCGGGACAAGCTGACCGATCCGGCCTACCGGCATCTCCCGGCGGAGGCCATCCCGGTGGTGACCCTGGCGAATGGGAGTCAGGTGAAGGTGATCGCCGGTGCCTTCGCGGATGGCGACACCCACACCCTCGGCGCCGTCCAGGGCATTGCCACGGATCCGCTCTATCTGGATGCGCGGTTACCGGCCCAGGCTGAACTGGCCGTCCCCATCCCGGCGGGTCACCGTGCGCTGGTGTACCTGATCGCCGGTCGGCTCCAAGTCGCCGATCAGGGACTCATCCCCCGGCAGATGGCGGTGCTGGGGGCGGGGGAGGGCATCACGCTCCATGCGGGAGAGGAGGGTGCCCATGCCCTGGTCCTGGCCGCCCGCCCCTTGGGCGAGCCAATCGCCCACTATGGCCCCTTCGTGATGAATACCCAGGAGGAGATCGCACAGGCGATCAAGGATTACGAGCTGGGCCGACTGGCGGCCTGAGCGTCACCGGCTGCCGGGGTGCGAAACGATGGCCCGGCGTCGCGACGTGCCGGGGATCCCTCACAACCGTTGGGATTCCGTGAGCTTGTACCCGAGCACGACCAGGGCGAGCAGCAGGGTCACTCCATTGGCGAGGATGATCGGCCAGGCCGCGAGCAGGATGCCGTAGATCCCCCAGAGGGCGACTCCGGCGGAGAACAGCAGATACATCCCGAGCGAGATCGCCCGGGTGTCGCGGGTGCGCAGGGTCTGTACCACTTGCGGTACGAAGGCGGACGTGGTGAGGAAGGCGGCGGCATAGCCGAGCAGATCGGGCGGCGACATCGGCGGGCACCTGGAGTGGAAAGCCGCCATTCTCGCCGATTCGCGGCCCGGGTGGCCGCAAGGATCCGCGCCCACCGGATCGCCAGGCGGCCACCCTTGAAGAAAGCGAGCCGGGACGTGATGTCCAAGATCTGGCATCACAACACCGAGGCTTCACACCATGGCAACCGCCATCTGGAAAGATCGGGTGATCGCGGAGAGCGATCAAGTCGAAGTGGTGGAAGGCAATCTGTACTTTCCACCCGAGTCGGTTCAGCAGGCGTATCTGGAGCCGAGCCCCACGCGCACGCGCTGCCCCTGGAAAGGGGAGGCCCACTACTACCACGTCATTGTCGATGGCGAGCGCAACGCCGATGCCGCCTGGTTCTATCCCGAGCCCAAGCCGGCGGCGTCCAATATCCAGGGGCGAGTGGCCTTCTGGCGCGGGGTCAAGGTGGCGCGCTGAACGGGCCGCCGCCGGTGTCCGGCCTCATGCCCATCCCAGGGTCAGGGCGCTGACTACCAGATAGCGCCCGCCCTTGGCCAGCGTCACCAGTCCCAGGAAGCGCCAGAGTGGCTCGCGCAGGAGACCGGCGATCAGGGTGAGCGGGTCGCCGATCACGGGCGCCCAGCTCAACAGCAGGGACCAGTGCCCGCCGCGCTGATAGAAGCGCTCTGCCTGAGCCAGCCGGTGTGCCTTCACGGGAAACCAGGGCCGATCCCGCCAGCGCGCCAGGGATCGTCCGACCAGCCAGTTCACCAGGGCACCCAGCACATTGCCGAGCGTCGCCACCAGGAGTAGCGCCCAGAGCGGATAGGCTCCCGAGAGCAGCAACCCGACCAGGACCGCCTCCGACTGCAACGGCAGCAATGTCGCGGCGCCGAAGGCGGCGAGAAAGAGTCCAAGATAACCCGACAGCTCCAGCATCAGCGGACAGCCCGATCCCCGCCATCGGCTTCAGGCTGGAGCGCGGATCGCCTGGGATCGGCAACCATTCGGAGACGCCATGACCATTACCCTGCTCAAAGACCTGCTCCTCTGGTCGCTCGCGATCAACTACGGCTTGCTATTGCTCTGGTTCGTGCTCTTCGTCGCGGCCCACGAGTGGAGTGATCGACTGGTTCCGGCTCTCCATCGACCCTTCGATACTCGGGCATGGCCGCCTAAAGCTCGGCATCCTGCTGCTGAATCTGGTGCCGCTGCTCGCACTCGGAATGAGCGCCCGGCATCCGATCCCCGCGCGGGCCATGGGGGGCCGCCGCTGAGCAGGAACCGCATCGCGATGGCGAAAACGGCCGCAGCACGCTGGCAAACCCTGTTTGAACGTTTTCGGGACAGACGCTTAAAGTCTGGGTAGAACGATGGGGTCGCGCTTCTTTGGATTGGCTCGGTAGAAGGCGGCGACATTGCCGACGCGTGAGACGAGATCGGACTGGGTCCGCTCCCGGATGAGTTCGATCCCGGCATCGCGCTCCTCGCGATCCCCCGCGTTGATGCGGATCTTGAGCAGTTCGTGATGGGCGAGCGCGATCTCGATCTCGGCCAGGACCGACTCGGTGATGCCGTGCTGACCGACGAGGACGACGGGCTTGAGATGGTGGACCTGCTGCTTGAGCCAGCGTTTTTGTTTCGAGGTGATGGTCATGGGGTCAATGTGAAGCCTGAATGGTCGTCGCTGGGACGTTGGTGATGAGAAAGTGGGTGATTGCATCGACCGGCAGTGGCCGGCTGACCAGATAGCCTTGCATCACGTCGCATTGTAGCGCGCGCAGGTAATCCGCCTGCGCTTGCGTTTCGACACCCTCGGCGATGATTTCGAGTCCGAGGCTGTGACCCAACGCGATGATGGCCTTGACGATCGAGGCGTTGCCGCTGTTGGTGGTGACGTCGCGCACGAAGGAGAGGTCGATCTTGAGTTTGTGCACCTCGATCTGCTGCAAGTAGGCGAGCGAGGAATAGCCGGTGCCGAAGTCGTCGATCGAGAGGCACACGCCGAGCGCCCGCAGCGCCGCCAGCGAGCGGAAAGACTGGTCGCGGTCCAGCATCAGGAAGCTCTCGGTGATCTCCAGCTCCAGCCGCTCGGGCGGGATGCCGGTCTCGCGCAGGGCGTCATTGACCGACTCGACCAGATGCCCCCGGCTCAACTGCACGGCGGAGACGTTCACCGCCGTCTGGCGCGGTGCCAGCCCCGCATCCAGCCAGGCTTTGATCTGGTGGCAGGCACTGCGCAACACCCAGTCGCCCAGTCTCACCACTAGCCCGCTTTCCTCGGCCAGCGGGATGAAGGCGCCGGGCGGGATCATCCCCCGCTGCGGATGTTGCCAGCGGACCAGTGCCTCCAGACCGACGATCTGGCCGCTGGCTCAGATCGATCTGGGGTTGATAGTGCAGCAGCAGCTCGCCGCCCTCGGTCGCGCGGCGCAGGTCGGCTTCGAGCGTCAGGCGATCCCGCGCCTGATTGGTCATCTCCGGGGAGAAGAAGCGCAGGATGCCGCGTCCCTGCTGCTTGGCCTGGTAGAGCGCCGCATCGGCGTTGCTTTGCAGGGTTTCGATGTCCCGGCCGTCGGCGGGATAGAGCGCGATGCCGATGCTGACGCCGATATAGACGCGGTGTCCGTCGATCTGGAAGGGATCGTTCAGGGCGTCGATCAGCCGTTGCGCCGCCAGGTCGATGCCGGGCAGGCTCGGATCCTGTTCCAGGATCAGATTGAACTCATCGCCGCCGATGCGCGCAATGGGGTTGCTGTTAGGCAGCACATCCTGTAGACGCCGGCTCACCGCGATCAGTAACTGATCGCCCAAGCTGTGCCCGAGGCTTTCGTTGACGGTTTTGAAATGGTCGAGATCGAGAAAGAGCAGGGCAAACTGGGTCTGGGTGTGCTCGGCATGCGTGATCGCGTAGGTCAAAAACTCCCGAAACAGCGAGCGATTGGGCAGGCCGGTCAAGGCGTCTCGATGGGTGACGTAATCGAGCTTCTCCTCGGCCAGGTGGCGGTCGGTGATATCGCGGTTCGATCCGCGTCGCCCGAGGAACCGGCCCGTTTCATCGAGAACCGGCTTGCAGATACGCTCGATCCAGCGTTCGCCGCCATCGCGGGCCTGGATGCGGAAGATCAGCGGCTCGGCATCGGTGCTCGCCGGGCCTGGATGGTGCGCTTGCCAGGCGTCCCGATCATCCGGATGGATGATGGCTTCCATCAGACCGGCATCGGCGAAGAAGTCGGCTGGCGCATAGCCCGAGACATCCAGACAGGCGGGCGACACGTAGAGGTAGCGGCCATCGGGCGCCACCCAGTACTCCCAGTTGGGCGAGTAGTCGGCGAGGATGCGGTATTGCTCCTCGCTCTCGCGCAGTGCCGCCTCCGCGGCCCGGCGGGCGCGCTGTTCCGCCACTTCGCGCAAGCAGCGCTCGATCGCGGGAACCAGACGGATCAGGTGGTCCTTGAGGACGAAGTCCCCGACCCCGAGCCGCAACAGTTCCACCGCCCGCTCCTCGCCCACCGTCCCGGAGACCAGAATCACCGGCAGGTCCGGCCAACGCTGGCGAATGAGCGTGAGGGTCGACTCGAAGTCCATGCCCGGAACCCGGTAGTCGGCCAGCACAAGCGTCCAGGAGTCCGCCTCCAGGGCGGCCTCCAGCTCCGGGATGCTGGCGACCCGCGTACACTCGGTCGCCAGCCCCTGCTTGCGCAGATGACGGGCGATGAGCATGAAATCCGCCGGATCGTCCTCGATGACCAAAAGCTTGAGCGGGGTGTTCATCGTCTCTGGTCCAGGCTCACGGATCCGGCGGATCGTTGATGAGCAGCCAGTAGACCCCCAGGCGCGCGACGGTTTCGGCCAGCTCGGCGAATTCCACCGGCTTGCGCACGAAGCTGTTGGCGCCGTTCTCGTAGCTCTGCAAGCGATCCCGCTCTTCATCCGAAGAGGTCAGGATCACCACCGGGAGCAGGTGGGTGCGCGGGTCCGCCCGCAGACGTTCCAGCACCTGGAGGCCAGAGAGTCGCGGCAGGCCGATGTCGAGCAGGATCACCGCCGGCAGCCCCGGTGCGCGGGCGGCGAATTCGCCCTCGACGAACAGATAGTCCAGGGCCTGCTGACCGTCGCGCACCACGTCGATGGTGTTGGCCAGGTTCGCCTTGCGCAGGGCGCGCAGGATCAGCCGCTCGTCCTGCGGGTTGTCTTCCACGATGAGGATCGCTTTGTTTTTCATGCTGACTCCTGACGAGGTCGCCGCAGGCAGGGTGAAGCGGAAGGTGGCGCCCTGGTCTGGCACGCCCTCGGCCTCGACGGTGCCGCCGTGACGGTGAACGATGCGCTGCACCGTGGCGAGCCCGATGCCGATGCCCGGAAATTCCTCCTGCCGGTGCAGACGCTGGAAGGCTTTGAACAGGCGCTCCGAGTAGGCCATGTCGAATCCGGCGCCGTTATCGGTCACGCACAGCCAGTGCATCCCGGCTTTATCCTCAGCATAGACCCGGATGGTCGCGGCGGGGTCTTGCCGGTGTATTTCCAGGCGTTGTCGAGCAGGTTGATCATGACGACCTCCAGCATGGTCGGATCGCCCAGGACCTGGAGCCCCGGCGCCACCTCCCAGGCGACCTGGCGTTGCGGCTCCGCCGCCGCCAGTTGCGCGAGCCGATGTTCGGCGAGCGCGGTCAAGTCCACCGGGACGCGCCGCAACTCGCCCCGTGTGCTGCGCGAGAGGGTCAGGATGCCGTCGATCAGCTCGCCCATGCGTCGGCTGGCGAGGTCGATCTGGTGGAGATCGTCGAGCGCCTCGCCGTCCAGACGCTCGCCGTAGTCCTCCAGTAGGGCCTGACTGAAGCCGCTCAGAGCGCGTAGCGGCGCCCGCAGGTCATGGGAGACCGCGTAGGCGAAGGACTCCAGCTCCAGATTGGCGGCCGAAAGCTCCGCCGTGCGCAGACGAACCCGCTCCTCCAGATTGACATTGAGGTGCTGGATCTCGGCCTCCGCGCGCTTGCGCTCGACGATCTCGGCCTCCAGCCGCGCGCGCGAGACGGTGGTCTCCTGGAGCCGGTCCAACATGGCGTCAAAGGCATCCGCCAGCGCGCCCAGTTCGTCCGGCCGATGGCTGCGTAGGCGCTGGTCCAGCTCACCGGCGGTGACCCGCAGCGCGGCCGCGTGCAAGGCTCGCACGGGGTTCAGGATGGTCCGCTGAAGCGTCAGGAAAATCCCCAGACCCAGGGCGGCCATGCCCGCCAGCATCAGGCCCAGGGTCAGGTTTTCGCGCGTACTCGCCGCGAGCATCCGCGCGTTGGCTTGATGTCCGATCTGACTGACGAACAGGATCAGGGCATGGCTGTCGACCAGGATCAGGTCCGTGGTGCGCCGGTCCCGCTCCTTGAAGCGCGGGTCGATCATGGGGCCATTTCTCGCGGCGAACAGCGCCCGCGTCTCATCCGCCAGTCGCCGCACACTCTCCCAGGCATGGCGGGTCCGTTCGTCGTGGCGGATCGCGGCGGCGATGGATGCGCGCTCCCGCGTCAGCAAGCCGCTGAGGTTCTCGATCTGAGCGTCCACCGGGGCGCGGGGTTGGCTCTCCGGGTGCAGGAGATAGTCGAAGAGCGCCGTGCGCATTTGGGTGATCGCAACGCTCAGTGAATTGGTCAGGGTCAGATCCTGTTCGGCCTGGGTGCGCTCGCGGTAGGTCATCAGCAACAGACCGAGCAGCACCAGGAAGACCAGGAGGGAGACCAGGGCGACCAGATGGGCGCGGTGGCGGAGCGTCATGGCCGTTGGATCAGAGTCACGGCCTCCGGGCGCAGTCGGGCAAGCGGGGACGCCTCGATCGAGTCCAGATAGTCCGGCGGCGCGGTGGCGCCGGGGGCGAGTCCGGCGGCAATGGCCCAGCGCGCCTCGGCGTTCAGCAGGACGATGAAGCCCTGGTCCAATCCCAGATTAGGCCGGATTGAGTCCCAAGTCTCTTGCAGCACGGCGGCGTCGATGTCGGACTCCTCGGCCACGATCGCCAGCGCCTCCTGGGGATGCGCGCGCATCCAGTCGATTGCGTGATCGGTGGCCCGCAGCAGGCGCGCGATTGCCTCGGGTCGGCGACGGGTGAGGTCCGGGGCGACGGCCAGGCTCGCATAGCCCGCATAACGGATTCCCGCGGGGAAGGTCAGCGCCTGGTCCCCCAGGGCCTGCCGGCACTGGGTCGAATAGGGTGCGAAGGTGGACACGGCATCGACGCGGCCCGCCGCCAGGGCTGCCGTCTGCTCCAGTGCGGGCAGATCGACGAGCGTGACGTCGGCCTCGGTCAGTCCCTGATCGCTCAACAGGACATGCAGGAAATAATGGCCCGTGGTGCCCAGGCTGACCCCGATGCGCCGACCGCGCAGGTCGCTCACCTGGCGGATGCCCCGATCAGCGCGGGCGACGACGCTTTGCTCGCTACTGGAGGCAAAATTGGCAATGACCCGCAACGGCTTGCCCGCGAGGCCGGCGAACATGATCGGGGTCTCGGCGACCGTGGCGACCTCCGTCTCCCCGCGCAGCATGGCCTCCATCGCGAGCTTGCCGGTTGGGTAGCGTTGCAGGGTCGCTTGCACCCCCTCGTCGGCCAGGAATCCCCGCCGGTCCGCCACCCACAGCGGTCCGCTGAACGCGCTGGCGGCGACCGCCAGCGTCAGCGGCTCGGCGGGCGCGGGCGGCGGCCAATTCCGCCAGGCGAGGGTGCCGATGATCACCAAGGCGACGACCACCGCCAGGGCGAAATAACGTATGCGCGTGACGGTCATGATGGGCCTCCCGAGGTCAGGGGCGTCGCCATAAGGTGCGGGAATGATAGCCGAGCGACGCTCTATACTCACCGGATTGCACCGATGTCGCGCGTTTGGCCCCTCTCGCCCGAGTGGGAGATGGCCGGGATGTGGGCTTACGGTTAACTTGGAGCCGCCGCATGAAATTTCCCTATGGTTTGAGCAATTTTGCCAAGCTCGTCCGTGGTGATTATTTTTACCAGGATCGCACCGACCGGATTCCTTTACTGGAGGCGGCTGGCGATCAGTTGATCTTCATCCGCCCGCGCCGCTTCGGCAAAAGCCTGCTGCTCTCCATGCTGGAGCACTATTACGACCTGAACCGCGCCGATGACTTCCAGGCGCTATTCGGGGCGCTGGCCATCGGCCGCCATCCAACCCCGCTGCGCAATCAGTATTTCGTGATGAAGTGGGACTTCTCGCTGATCCAGTCGCAGGGGACGCTCACCGAGATCGAGGCGGCGCTGCATCGCCATCTCAATGACTGCATCGAGGAATTCGCGCTGCGCTATGCGACGCGACTGACGCATCCCATCACGATTTATCCCGACAATGCGCTGTCGTCCTGGCGCTCCGCCCTGATGGCGGTCTCCCAGACCCCGCACAAGCTCTATCTGCTGATCGACGAATACGACAACTTCGCCAATGAGGTCTTGATGGGCGGTCAGTCGCGTGAGCGTTACGAAGCCCTGCTCTATGGCGAGGGTCTGCTCAAAACGGTCTTCAAGGCGGTCAAGGCGGCGGCGGGTGGCATGGGGCTGGATCGGGTCTTCATCACCGGTGTCTCGCCGGTGGTGTTGAGCGACATGACGAGCGGTTATAACGTCGCCGAAAACATCTATCTGGAAGCGGAATTTAACGATCTGTGCGGATTTTCCGAGACTGAGATCAGCGTCCTGCTGACGCGCTTGAGCAGAGAGGATGTCGCTTGGTCCGCCAGCGAGGCGCTGGACACCATGCGCACCTTCTACAACGGCTACCGCTTCAGCGATCTGGCCGACACCAGCGTCTATAACCCGACGCTGAGTCTCTATTTCCTGAAATATCTTGCGAACCATGGCGCCTATCCGCAGCGTCTGCTCGACGAAAACCTGGCGATGGACCGCAACAAGCTGGTCTATATCGCCCAGCTTCCTCACGGCGAGGCGGTGTTGATCCAGGCGCTCAGTGCCGACGATGCGCTGGTGATTCCGCAACTGGCCCAACGCTTTGGCGTGGCGGATGTGCTCGCCGCCACCAAGGACGAGAGTTTCATGGTCTCGCTGCTCTATTACTTCGGCATCCTGACCTGGGCTGGCCTGACTGGGTTCAACGAGGAGGTCTTTCGCATCCCCAATCTGGTCGCCCGTTCGCTCTATGTGGAACGTCTGCGGGAACGCTGGCTGCCGGACCCCGTGGATCAGACCGGGGTCCAGCGCATCGGCCGGAAGGTCTGTCAGACCGGCGACCTGGCGCCCCTGTGCGACTTCATCGAGCAGCGTTATTTCAACATCCTCTCCAACCGCGACTATCGCTGGAGCAACGAGCTGCTGGTCAAGTTCGCCTTTCTGACCCTGCTGTTCAACGACCGGCTCTACATGACGGTCTCGGAACTGGAGAGCGCGCGCGGCTATGTGGATCTCGCGCTGATCGTGCGCCCGGATATGCGCCGCTTTCAGGCGCTGGATTTGCTGCTGGAGTTCAAGTATCTGGGGCTGAAGGAGCTGGGCTTGAGCGGCGAGCAGGTGCGCGAGCGGTCCCGCGACGATTTGAGCGCGCTTCCCGCCGTGGCGGCGAAGCTCGATGAGGCGGCGGCGCAGGCGCGTCGGTATGGCGAGACCTTGCGCGAAGGCTATGGCGTGACCGAGCTGCGGGCGTTCGCGGTGGTGGCGCTGGGGGTGGAGCGGCTGGTCTGGCGGTGTCTTTGATTCCCAAGTTAGCCTGACCCTGGGAGCGCCGAGTTCAGGACGGGCGGTCATCCGTGAGAAAGCCCGTGATCTCCTCGACCGGCAACGGTCGGCTGACCAGATAGCCCTGCATCACGTCGCACTGCAAGCCCCGCAGATAGTCCGCCTGCGCCTGTTCTTCCACGCCCTCGGCGATGATCTCCAGCCCCAGGCTGTGACCGAGCGCGATGATGGCCTTGACGATCGAGGCGTTGCCGCTGTTGGTGGTGACGTCGCGCACGAAGGAGAGGTCGATCTTGAGTTTGTGCACCTCGATTTGCTGCAAATAGGCGAGCGAGGAATAGCCGGTGCCGAAGTCGTCGATCGACAGACGCACGCCGAGCGCCCGCAGTTCCGCCAGCGCCTTGAAGGACTGGTCGCGGTCCGCCATGACGAAGCTCTCGGTGATCTCCAGCTCCAGCCGCTCGGGCGGAATGCCCGTCTCCCGCAATACCTCTTGGACCGACTCGACCAGATGGCCCCGGCTCAACTGGACGGCGGAGACGTTCACCGCCGTCTGGCGCGGCGCCAGCCCGGCGTCTAGCCACGCCTTGATCTGGTGGCAGGCGCTGCGCAGTACCCAGTCACCCAGGCGCACCACCAAGCCGCTTTCCTCGGCCAGCGGGATGAAGGCGCCGGGCGGGATCATCCCCCGCTGCGGATGCTGCCAGCGCACCAGGGCCTCCAGGCCGACGATCTGGCCGCTGGTCAGATCGATCTGCGGTTGGTAGTAGAGCAGCAGCTCATCGCCCTCGATCGCGCGGCGCAGGTCGGCTTCGAGCGTCAGGCGATCCTTGGCCTGATGGGTCATCTCCGGGGAGAAGAAGCGCAGGATGCCGCGTCCCTGCTGCTTGGCCTGGTAGAGCGCCGCATCGGCGTTGCTTTGCAGGGTTTCGATGTCCTGGCCGTCGGCGGGATAGAGCGCAATCCCGATGCTGGCGCCGATATAGATACTGTGGCCGTCGATCTGGAAGGGCTCGGTCAGGATGTCGATCAGCCGCTGGGCGATCAGGTCGATGCCGGGCAGGTGCGGTTCGCGCTCCAGAATGAGGTTGAACTCGTCGCCGCCGATGCGCGCCATGGCATGGCCCTCGGGCAGCAGGCTCTGGAGCCGCTTGCCGACCCCGATCAGCAACTGGTCACCGAGGCTGTGGCCGAGGCTTTCATTGATGGTCTTGAAATTGTCGAGATCGAGAAACAAGAGCGCGAACTGGCCATGGTTGCCTTCCGCCTGCGCGATCGCGTGCGTCAGCAGCTCCCGAAACAGCGAGCGGTTGGGCAGGCCGGTCAGGGGGTCGCGATGGGTGAAGAAATCGAGTTTCTGCTCGGCGTGACGACGTGCCGTGATGTCGCGGTTGGAGCCGCGTCGTCCCAGGTATTTTCCCGTCTCGTCGAAGACCGGCTTGCAGAGATTCTCGATCCAGTGCTCGGCGCCGTCGCGGGCCTGGATGCGGAAGATCAGTGGCTCGATCTCGGCGGTCACCGTCATGTCCGCCCCCTGCGTCCGCCAGGCATCCCGATCCTCCGGATGGATGATGGTCTCAAGGAGTCCGGCATCGGCGAAGAACTCCGCCGGCGCATAGCCCGAGACCTCCAGACTGGCGGGCGACATGTAGAGATAGCCGCCATCGGGCGCCATCCAATATTCCCAGTTGGGCGAATAGTCGGCGAGGATGCGGTATTTCTCCTCGCTCTGCTCCAGGCAGCGCGGTGCGCTGCGCGACCTGCGTTTCGAGCCGGTGACGCAGACGGGCGAGTTCCAGATGGGTGCGCACGCGGGCGCGCACCTCGTCGATATCGAACGGCTTGGTGATGTAGTCGGCCGCGCCGACCTCGAAGCCCTTGACCTTCTCCTCGGTCGCGTCGACCACGGTCAGGAAGATGACCGGAATCCGGTTGCCCGCCGGCAGGGCCTTGATGCGGCGACAGGTTTCGTAGCCGTCCATCACCGGCATCATGATATCGAGCAGCACCAGATCGGGCGGGGTCTGCCCCTCGACCAGCTCGATGGCCTTGGGGCCGTTGCAGGCGACCAGGATGCGGTAATCGTCCTTGAGCGATTCCAGCAGCTCGTGAATATTGTCCGGGACATCGTCGACCATCAGCAGCGTGGGGCGATGATCCGGATCGGCGTCGCGCGGTGGGATCGAACCGCATGGGGTTTCTCCGGTAATGCCGTGAGTTCGAGCTGGGTGCGCACCCGCAGACGGAGCAGATCCGGATTGACGGGCTTGGTGATGTAGTCGGCCACCCCGAGCTTGAGACCGCGCGCCTCGTCGGCGGACTCGGCCAGCGCGGTGACGAAGATGACCGGGATGTCGGACGTACCCGGATCGGCCTTGAGATGGGCGAGCACGGAGTAGCCGTCCATGCCCGGCATCTTGATATCGAGCAGGATGAGGTCCGGCTGGGGCTCGCGCCGGGCCAGCTCGATGGCCTTGTCGCCACTGGTCGCGGCGGCGATCGCATAGTCGTCGCGCAGGATGTTCATCAGCGCGTGCAGATTCTCATGCACGTCGTCGACGATGAGGATACGCGGGCGGCCATTGGTGACGTCGGTCATGATGAGCGATCCATGGCGGTCGGGTTCAGTTGGGCCTGCACGGCCTGCAGTCGCGCCAGCGCCTCGTCGATCGCGAACACCTCGACCTGGGCGGCGATGGCGGCGATCTCCGGCTCCAGGGCGGTGCCGCCCACCCCGGCGCGCAGCTCCGCGAGCAAGGGCTCGGCGGCTCCCAGATCATAGTTCAAGGCTTGGGCCAGCCGCTCCACCAGGTCGCGCACCCGCTCCGGGGCGAGCGGAGCGGCGGTCGGCGCGATGACTGGCGGCGCGCTGGCGGCCAGTCCGTCGATTTCGCCCATCACCTGCTCCAGCAGGGCGCGCATCGTCGCCCAGCGCGCTGGCGTCCGGCGGCTCGCCCTGTTTGAGCCGGGCGTCGATCTCGGCCACCTGGGCGTAGAGCGCCTGGGCGCCGATGTTGCCGACCACGCCCTTGAGCGCATGGCAATATTCCTCCGCTGCCGCCGGCCCCGAGCGCGCGGCGCGGCGCTCCAGCTCATCGACCGCGTCGGCATAGTGCTCGCGGAAGCGGCGCAGCTGCTTGCGATAGGCCTCCGCCTTGCCGCCGATGCGGCGCACCCCCTCGCGGGTGTCGAGGCTGGTCAGCGCCAGCAGGTCGGGCGGGAGCGTCTCGGGTCGTGGCGCGGGCGCGGGTAACGCCGGACCGCCCGCGCGTCCCGTCGGCCGCTCGATCCACTTCGCCAGCACCGCCATGAGGTGATCGGGCGCGATGGGCTTGGTGACATGGTCGTTCATCCCGGCCGCCTGGCTGCGCTCGCTGTCCTGCGCCATCGCCAGCGCGGTCATGGCGATGATCGGCAGGGTGGCGAACCGCTCGCCCTCGGGTGTCTGGGCCAGCGCGCGGATCTGGCGCGTGGCGTCGAGCCCGTCCATCACCGGCATCTGGATGTCCATCAGCACGGCATCGTAAGTCGCAGCCGCTGCACCTGCTCGACGGCCTCCTGACCGTTCACCGCCTCGTCCACCTCCATGCCTTCGCTGCGCAGCAGCTCGATGGCGAATTCGCGGTTGATGTCGTTGTCCTCGACCAGCAGGAGACGCGCGCCGGCCAGTTGGCCGCTGGTCGCCAGCTCGGGCGTGCGCGCGTGGCCGCGATCCGTCGCGCCGAGAATCCGCCCGCGCCCCAGCACCGAGAGCATGGTGTCGAGCAGGGTCGAGGGCGAGACCGGCTTGATCAGAAAACCGTCCACGCCCGCCTGCTCGGCCAGCCGGATCACGTCCTCGCGGCCATAGGCGGTCACCATCACCACCTTGGGCTGGCGCGGGATGGCGGGATCGCGATGGATGCGCTGGGTCGCCTCGTCGCCGTTCATGCCGGGCATCCGCCAGTCCATCAGCACCAGGTCATAGGGATGCTCGGCGGCGGCTTTCGAGCGCGGCCAGCGCCGCCGGTCCGCTCGGCGCGGTGCCCACGTCGAGCTGGAAGAAGCGCAGCATCTCGGCCAGGATCTCGCGCGAGACCTCGTTGTCATCCACCACCAGGATGCGGATGCCCTTGAGCAGCGGGCCGGCCTGCTCCACCAGCTCGCGGCGGCGCGCCTGGGCCGCCTGGGCGATCCCGAGCCGCACCGTGAAGCAGAGGGTCGTGCCCTGGCCGGGCTGGGAGTCCTCGACCCAGATGCGCCCGCCCATCAGCTCGACCAGATTCTTGCAGATCGCCAGCCCCAGCCCGGTGCCGCCGAAGCGGCGCGTGGTCGACTGATCGGCCTGGATGAATTTCTCGAACAGCCGCGCCTGCACCTCGGGCGTCATGCCGATCCCGGTATCGCGCACGCAGACCTGGAGGGTCAGCTCGGTCTCGCTGATCGTGAGACAGCGCAGCGCCAGCTCGACCTCGCCCTGATCGGTGAATTTCACCGCGTTGCCGCACAGATTGAGCAGCACCTGACCGAGCCGCAGCGGATCGCCCACCAGGGTCGGCGGAATGGCGATGTCGTAGCGGATCAGGAACTCGATGCCCTTGTGCTCGGCCTGCGTCCCGATGACATCGGTCAGTTGCTCCAGCACGGCGTCGAGCCCGAACTCGACCTGCTCGATGTCGAGCTTGCCGGCCTCGATCTTGGAGAAATCCAGAATGTCGTTGATCAGACCCAGCAGCGTGTGCGCGGCGCCCTGCGCCTTGGTCAAGTGGTTGCGCAGCCCGGCCGGCAGCTCGTTCTTGAGGGCCAGATAGAGCATGCCGAGAATGGCGTTCATCGGGGTGCGGATCTCGTGGCTCATGTTGGCCAGGAAGTCCGACTTCATGCGCGTGGCCTCCTCGGCCAGCGCCTTGGCCTGACGCATCGCCTCCAGGGTGGCGCGCTCGGCGGTGATGTCCTCGATGACGGCGACCACGCCCTTCGCGCGGTCGTTCGCGTCCAGGGCGCGGACGAACACCCGCGCGCAGAACCGCCCGCCATCCTTGCGCACGAGCTGGCAATCCCGCGCAAAGGTGCCGCCGTGCCACACGTCGTCGTAAGCCTCCCGGCCCATCTCGACCCAGGATGCCTCGTCCGGGTACCAGATCCGCGTCTCCCGGTCGATCTGCTCGCCCTGGGCGTAGCCGAGCATCTCGTCCAGCCGGTGGTTACAGTGCTTGATGACCCGCTCTTTCATCAAGACGATGCCCACGGAGGCCGCGTCGAAGATGGCCTGTAGCTCGGCGGTGCGCTCCCGGACCATCCGCTCCAGATTGGCGCGCTCCTCCTCAAGCTCGCGCGTGGTCGCGGCCAGCGCGCGGGTGCGCTGATCCACCAGCCAGCGCAGCAGCAGGCTGAGCGAGAGCAACAGCAGCAGCCCCAGGCCCAGTCCCGCCAGCGACCACAGCACCCAGCGCGGCATCAGCACCTCGGGCGGCAGGGCCATGGCGCGGTGCAGCGCGGCGAAATAGGGCGACTCCGCATCGCGCCGCCAGCGGGTCAGATTCGCGTCGATGCGCTCCAGCAGATCGACATTGCGCCCCTTGGTGGTGGCGAAATAGAGGGTCGAGGGCAGAAAGACGATCGGCGTTTCCTGCAAGCGATAGCGGATGCCGTTACGCGCGGCGAAGAAGCTGTTGGTGACGACCGCGTCGGCCTCGCCCGCGACCACCGCCGCGTAGCCCTGATCCAGCGAGTCGACTGGCACCGGTTGGTAGACGTAATGGTCGCTCGCCATCAACTGATCGAAGAATTTCTGTTGAATGCCGCCTTGCAGGATGGCGACGCGCTTGCCGGCGAGGTCGGCCACCGAGAGCACCGTCAGGCGCGGATCGCTATAGATCTGCGACCAACTGTTGGCGACCGAGACGTGGTGAAAATCGAAGCGCCGTGCCCGCTCGCTGGAAAAGGCGACGTCCGGCATCAGGTCCAGCTCGCCGTGCTCCAGTTGCTCCAGACACTTGGCCCACTCGCAGTGGATGTAACTGAGCCGCCAGCCCTCGGCGTGCGCCATCGTCTCCAGCAGTTTGACGAAGAGACCGGCCGGTCGGCCGCTCTCGTCGGTATAGACCTTGGGCGCGTTCTCGTAGACGCCGACCCTGACCTCCCGCGCCGTCCGCTCCCCATCGAGCGCGCGCCACTGCCAGGCCGCGACCGCCAGCAGGACCAGCGTTGCCAGAATGGCGATGAGCGATGTGCGATGGAGGCGCGGCATGCAGTGACCGATGGCAAGACCTATTTGCTGGACCTATTTGAAGGTGTGGGTGTAATTCAGGATCAGGTGATATTCCGTGGTGACATCGGTTCGGCGTAGGTCGAGGAGAGCAGGTCGGGGAGGTAGTAGGTCGCCGCGCCCCAGGTCAGCGCTTCGGTCGGCGTGCCGCGCGCGGTCAGCAGCAGCATGGGCTCGGTGACGGTCGCCGGGGCACCGGCCACCTCGGCGACCTGGACGAATTCATCCCAGTTGCGGTGCTTCATGGCGTCGATGTAGCCGGCGAAATACTCCGTCCCGCCCAGCGTGCCAGTCAGCGCCGCGCCCTCGAAGGTGCGCGGCGTCATGCGGGTGTCCTGCGGATTGACCTCGAACTCATTGACCAGGAAGCGCCCGACCGTGAAGGTCTGATCGCCGAGCTTCAGCGCCCCGAACGCCTCGCCGAGCACGCTGTAAGGCTGCTGCCCCGTGGCCAGCAGGGAGGTGCCATCCTTGTCCAAGGGGCCATAGAGTCGCTGTGAGGTATAGCCCGTCAGCCCCAGACGCAGCCGGTCCGCGATCCAGCCGGAGCGATACCCCAGCCAGCCGCCGCCCGCCCAGGCGAGGTTTTCGACCGGGCCGGGTCGGACCCGGTTCAGGTAATGGGAGCGCCAGTGCAGCGTCAGAGCGCTGTCGCGGGTCAGGGCATTGGTTAGCCCAGAGGTCCAGTCGGCGGCTAGGGTGGGCACCGCCGTTGCCGTCGTGGCGACCAGTAACCAGGCCGCCGAGTTGGCCATTCGAGGGCTCACGCCAACGCCTGGAGATCCTCGCCATCGCCGAATTTGATGCCGAGCACGCACCGACGCTGCTCGCCTGGAAGGGAGTGCGCCCAGACCACGGAGCCAACATGAAACTGGAGGCGCTCGCAGCCCTGTTCCGCGTCCTCGACGGCGAGCACGATGGGCGTCTGCAACGGGTAAATTCGCTCGGCTAACACCTGTATCCCGCGCTCGCTGAGGTCTCGCGAGATAGCGTGGTGACTGCAGGAATCTGTGTCGTCGCGCAAGACCGCGATGACCTGGAGCTGGACCCCGTAGGCGACAGACCGGCGGGGGTGGCATCGGCGGTCAGCGTCAATCGGTCGATCCTTTGACAAGGCATCAGGAGTGGCTGGCCCTGAAGTCAGGCGCGTGGAAAGACCATGGACCGGTTCGATTTCGACGCGATTGCGCCCGGCCCCCTTGGCCTGGTAGAGGGCTTGATCGGCGCGCTCCAGGAGCGTTTCCAACGAGTCTTCCTCCGTCCTCAGACTGGAAATGCCGGCGCTGATGGTGATCGGCGCCGAGTGACCGGCCAACTCCATCGGCTGTGCCGCCAGTGCGAGGCGGATGCGCTCAATCGCGTCATAGGCTTGTTGAGGCGTGGCTTCCGGCAGCAGCATGACGAACTCATCGCCTCCGAAGCGCGCGAAGAGGTCGATCTCGCGAAGGTTTTCCTGGCAGCGGCGCGCCAATGCCACCAAGGCTTGATCCCCCGCGAGATGTCCACGGGTGTCGTTGATCTGCTTCAAACGATCGAGGTCGACCAAGGCGATCGCGACCGGACGATTGAGACGGCGCGCGCGCTTCAGTGCGTCGCGCGCCTCCGCGAGGAAATGACGGCGGTTAAAGACGCCCGTGAGTTCGTCCAGGGTGCTCTGCTGGCGTAATTTTTCTTCCAGGCATTTGCGTTCGGTGATATCGATGGTGTAGCCCGCCAGCAGGGTCCGATCGCCCTGGAGAATCGGGAACTTGATCGAGGTATAGCGTCGACCGTTGAAGTCCTCATCCACGGTCAGGACCTCGCCCCTGGTCACGACGCCCCAATCGTCGGCGGTGATCTTCGCGGCAAAATCGGCTGGAAACAGCTCCGCCATCGTCTTCCCCACCATCTCCCGACCCGCGATGCCGATCATCTCCTCGAAATTGTCGCTGGCTTGGATGACGCGGCTCTCGGTGGCCGTTACATCCTTGAGGATAGACGTAGATGGGCGAGTGACGCATGAACAGCGAAAACAACTCCTGGTTCTTGCGCACCGCTTCCTCTGCCTGCTTGCGGTCGGCGATATCCATATCCAGACAGAAGAGTTCGACCTCCTTGCCCGGAACCTGGATGACGGCATGACTCGAGAGCACCGGGACACGTCTGCCGTCCTTGTGCAGGAGTGACAGCTCCCCCGTGGGCACGACCTGTCCGGTCGCGGCCATGTGCCGGATCGCCTGCTCGACCTCTCCGCGCATCTCCGGCGGAATGACCAGCTCCACGATATTGCGTCCGATCGCCTCCTGTGCGCTGTATCCGTAGAGGGTCTCGGCGGCCTGGTTCCAGTAATGGACCGTGCCGTCCGGGCCATAGCCTTGGGCGGCGATCGAGGGGGTTTGCTCCAGCAGCAGACGGAAGCGCGCCTCGCTCTCGCGCAGCGCGTCTTCCTGCCGCTTCTGCTCGGTGATGTCCTGGTTGACGCCGAGGCAGCGGATCGGGCGACCCTGTTCGTCGAACTCGAACCGCGAACCGGTCCGTAGCCACAGGAGGCGTCCATCGGGACGGACGAACCGGAAGTCGACCGGCCAGGTGCGTCTCTGCTCGATCATGGCCGCGATCTGTTGTCGAAACCCGTCGCGATCATCGGCATGGATGCGCTGGATGATGGTCTCGCTCATCGTGTCACGAAAAGCCTTCGCATCCAGTCCGGTCATCTTGCACATGGGTCTGGACAGTTCCAACGAATCATCCCGCAGATCCCACACGAAGGAACCCATCCCGGCAATGTCCTGGGCTTCGTTGAGAAGGGCTTCCCTACGTCGCAAGGCCGCTTCCGAGAAGATGCCCGTCCCTGGGGTATTCTTGGGTCCGTATCCCGCTCGGCCCGCCGGCACGGGTGTTGCTGCTCCGGGGATGGCGGGCGCCGGGTCTGGAGCCGCGACCAAAGACCGGATCCGCTGAAGATATTGGATGTACCGCCAAAGCGAGGCAGCGGCGGCGCGGGCGTCCTCCACATCCAGATCATCTCCCGCTTGTGCGTAGTGGGCATGAAGGGTCTGGCTGTGCTTGTCGACGAACTCCTCAAGACCTAAATGGCGATCGGCAAGGATGGCCGTCTTGGCAAGCGGGTTGGAGGCAATCGCGCTCCAAATCGTGGTCGGGTCGAGGTCCAACATCACGTCAATGCCCTTGTGTGTTGTAACGCTTTTACTCCTCATCTTAGTTGCTCTCGGCCAGGTTGCTATTCGAGCACTCAATCGATTCCATAATCTTGCCGTTGCCGTTGCCGTTGCCGTTGCCGTTGCCGTTGCCGTTGCCGTTGCCGTTGCCGCGCCCCGTGGGTCAGGGGTTTTTGCGCATCTTTTCAGTATCTTGACGTTTGCCTTCTCGAAGGGGTGTCAGCATACTGCGGCCACCTCCGCGCGATGCCGGATGCCGTCGGGACCGGCGCCGCGCTTGACAACCTTCCCCCGTTTGAAATGAGAGAGTCCATCGATCGTGCCAACAGAGCTCATTTGGTTGCTCCTGCCGTGGAGCCTTGCGTTTGTCTTCCTGGGGCGGATGCGTCCCTGTCCGCCGATCCCCGACCGGACCGACGCGGTCAAGGTGTCGGTGATTATTCCAGCCCGCAACGAGCAGGCCCGTTTGCCGCCCTTGCTGGCGTCCCTACGGGCGCAGGATTACCCGGACTTCGAGGTGATCCTCGTCGATGACAATTCCACCGACGCGACGGCCGCCATGGCTCGCGACGCGGGCGCGATCACGCTGACCTTGACCGAGCTCGCGGATGGCTGGCTCGGCAAGCCCCATGCCTGCTGGGCGGGGGCGCGGCGCGCGAGCGGCGACCTGCTGGTGTTTCTCGATGCCGATACCGAACTCGAACCGACCGGCCTGCGGCGCATCGTCGCCACCCACGCGCGCTATGGAGGGTTGGTGTCGGTGCAGCCCTACAACCGTATGACCAGGGCCTATGAACGGCTTTCGGCGCTGTTCTTCATCATCATGATGGGCAGCATCCGCTCCTTCACCCTGGCGGGCGGGCGCGTCAAGCCCAATGGGAGTTTCGGCCCCTGCATCGTCTGCTCGCGCGCGGACTATTTCCGCGCGGGCGGGCATCGACTGGTGCGCGCGGAGGTGATCGACGATGTGGCGCTGGCGCGGGAGATGGGTCGCCGAGGCGTCCCGGCGCATAACTTCATCGGCGATGGGACGATCTCGTTTCGCATGTACGCCGGTGGTCTCCGCGATCTCGCGGACGGCTGGACGAAGAACTTCGCGCGCGGCGCCATGACGACCGATCCCTGGATGCTGCTGATGATCACCGCCTGGATCTCGGGCAGCGCGGCGGCGCTCGATGCGTTCAGGGGCTTGCCTGCGCACGGGCTTTCTAACTGGGTCGTCGCGGGCGCGGTGGCCTATGCCGCCTATGTCGCGCAGCTCTGGTGGCTGCTGCGCAGGCTGGGGAATTTCGGCCTGATCTCGGCCCTGGCCTATCCCATCGCGCTGGCGTTCTTCGTGGCGATTTTTCTGCGGTCCCTATATCTCACACTGGTGCGCAACAGCGTGCGCTGGAAAGACCGCTGGATTCCGGTGCGCTCGCCGAGCTGATGTCCGCATGACGCGGCGCAACCTGACGCGATTGTAGCGTTGCACGAGAATGCAGGGCGCGTTGGCCGCCGCGCCATAGATCACCATGACGACCCCGACCTGCCAGGGATTCCAGGCGAAGAAGGTGAGCGCCAGGCTCCAGGTCAGCCAATGTGAGAATTCAGCGCGGGACGTCTCCAGCGCGAACTGCTCCAGATAGCCAGGGTCGCCGCCGAGCAGTCGGCGTTTGGAAAAGCCCCCGCGAAACAGTGCACCCGCCTCGGGAAGGTGGTCTTTCCAGGCGCGGATGCCGAGCCGCTCGTAAACCCTGCCGCTTTGCTCCCAGGCATAGCTGTCGCCGACGAAGGGAAGCGCGGCAATGCGCCCGATGGGCAGTCGTTGCGCCAGATAGCCCGATCCGAAATGGAAGAGGACCCAAATGACCGCGTAGAGCGCGGTGATCTCCAACACGATGTGGCATCTCGCGAGCTGAGGGGAAGATTCTGGGATCCTATATGCGGAGACTCGGCGATTTCAGAACCCCTCGGCCAGGTAATTTGTTCTCGACCTTCATTGAAAATCCCGACTGCGAGTCGTCTCAAGGCGGGCGTTCAGCAGCGATATCCCCGGACATCCGGTTGCGGATCGCTCCGTTCGACCACGGCTCTCTTCGCAAGAACCAGGAGGCAAGCAGATTGCAGGCATTTGTATTCTATAAGCCGCGCGCGGTTACTTGGCATGCTCCTCGCGGGGTTGACGGGGCAGCCTTTCGGCGTGGGATGATCTCGTCTCCGCCATGAGCCTGGCCTTCGCAAACGACACCACCACGCCTGGAACGCCGATGAGAATTCGCGTCCGACTGAACAGAAACCCTGGCCCGGATCCAGCGTGGAACCCATGCGACGGTGCGGAAATGCCCATGGCAGCCGATCCCGAGGCATTCGAGCTGAATTCGCGGATGCCCGGCATGATGTCGCTGTCCGGCCTCGACGGTTCCACGACAGATCCGGCGCCGTCCTCCGTGCCTGCGGCGGCGCCTCGGTCCCGCGTCGGGGTGTGGGTCGTCGGGATGGGACTGATCGGAACCTTTTTGGCTGGCGCTACCGCGTGGCTCCCGTGGCCGAGCACCGCGCCTGAGTCACGGGAAGACTCCCCGAGCAGCATCGCCGCCACGGGTCGCGCAACAGCCGCGCAACCGCTTGCGTCAGCGCCGGCCGCTGGCGAGGCCGTCGGATCCTTGATCTCGGAGGCACCCGCCCGCCCGGATCTCGATCAAGCCGTTGCACCGCCTGTCGCCACGCCCCCCGTGCCGCCAGTCTTGCCGCCGCCAAACGTTCTGTACCTCGGACGCCCCGCCATCCGCCGTCTCCAGCGAGCAGCAAGCCTTCGCCACGGCGAACGGACTCCCCCGGGATTCGCTGGTGGATGAACTGGAAAGATGCCGGTCACGGCAGGAGCAGACGTCAACCTCCGTTGCGGATCCTGCCGTGGCGCCCATCGCCGACCAGAGACCCGCGAAGGCCAAGGCAACGAAACGCGCCGCGCCGGCCAAGCGCAAGGCGGAGAGAGGCCGGCGGACCAAGGCCAGGGCTCGCAAGCGGCCCCAGACACCGGCTTCAATCCCGTTCTGGTCTGGTCGCCAGGGTGGAATCTTCCTCGCGGACTGACTCAAGCCTCCGCTGAAGGCGACATTCGCACCAACCCGAAGACAATGCCGAGGATTTGGATCTCCCCATGGCGCAAATAGATCGGCTCGATCGCGGGGTTGGCCGGCTGGAGCCGGATGCCATCAGTCTCGACATAGAAGCGCTTGAGCGTGACCTGCTCGCCGTTGAGCAGGGCGACCACGGTCTCGCCGTTTTCGGCCGTCTGGCGCTGCTCGACGATGACGATGTCGCCATCCTGGATCTGGTCGTCCACCATCGACTGTCCACGCACCCGCAGCGCGTAGCTGCTCCCGATCCGCGCTTGGCGCACCATTTGGCGCGGGACGGTGACAGTTTCCCGATCCTCGGCGACATCCAGCGGCTGGCCGGCGCTCACGGATCCGAGCAAGGGGAGTTCCACGCTGCCATCGTCGCCCGACTCCAGCGGTTCGAGCACGGGTGTCCAGGTCAGGTGGGTGCGCATGTTGATCAGATAGGTCGGGTGGGCCATCGGCGGCCTCCGCTTGAAGGGACAGGGCGCGTCGCCGCGTTCGGCGGAGTTTAGCAGCCTATCGGACGGTCAGTCCGATCGAGCCAAGCCCGATAGGGTTTGGTTCCACGCTCCAGACCTGATTATCATGCCATCCGTTGCCTGATGTTTAAGGAGAACTCAATTGCCAAACGGGATCATGACAGCCAGCCCGGACTTTCTTGTTGCGCGTGCCCTGCTGATTGGTCGCTACCTGGATCAACGTCGGCTTGAGCAGTTCGAGGCGCTGGCGACCAATCCAATGGTTGTTTCCGTGTCCGAGCGCGGTCGCGCGGTTCTGCTTCGTTCCGGCGCGGTGGTGCTGTTCGGCGTCGACCCAAAAGATGAAGCGATCTTCATCGCCCAACTGCAACCTTTCGTGAAAGAACCGCTGGAGCGATCGGAATGCGAAGAGCTTGGGCTGGTCGTCGACCCTGGGCGCAACGAGGGGATGGAGCGTGATCGCGTCGTCCTGGCGGACACGGATACGGCTCGCCTTCAAGTGGTCGCGGACATCCTGGGCAAAAGTGTCTTGCTCGCCGAACAGGAATCTCGCGTCGCCCTCGCTTTCGATCGGATCGAGCCACTGGCCAATCGTTTGCAGCGCAATGGGCGCGGCACGGGCAATGCCCGCGCCCTCATCCGTCACATCGGCGAGGCGCTTGCGATTCAGCAGGATTTGGTCGGACGTGGCGAAGTCGGCGACAAGCCGGAAGTGATCTGGGAACGGCCCGACCTGGAACGTTTGTTTCTGAATCTGGAGGCGGAGTACGAGATTCGTGAACGTCAGCTTGCCCTCGAACGCAAGCTCACGCTGATCAATGATACCGCTGGAACCCTGCTCGACCTTCTTCAGAGCAAGCGCAGTCTGAGGGTGGAGTGGTATATCGTGCTTCTAATCGTGATCGAGATCGCGCTGACACTTTATCAACTCTTCATTCTTCGTTAATTGAGGTTCTCGCGGGCCACGGGTCAACTTGCACTGACGAAGAATACTCCCGCGCAGATCAGCAGCACTCCAAGCGCGCGCATCAGCGTCACCTGTTCTCCGATCAGAAATCCGACGATGACCGCGAGGGCGAACCCCAGACCTTCCAAAGGATAGGCTTTGCTCACGTCCCAGCGGGCCAATACGGTCAGCCAGGCGATGGCCCCAAGCGCATAGAGCAAGAGTCCTCCAACGACTGTTGGATTGAGCATGACCGTTGCCGCTGTTTGAAACGCGGCTGACTGCTCCAGCGCGGCTTTCACCGACGCACTCGACATGCCGGACTTGATCAAGAACTGCGCCATCACCGAGAGGAAGATGCAGCCGATCGCCGCGAAATAGGTGTTCATCGGCGTGCCTCGATCTCGCGTTGCCTGGCGGCGCGCGACGTCCGGATGCGCCGCATCGCCGTGTCGAACAGGCGCCTTTCAGGCGATGACGGTGTCAGCATCTTCGCGGGGGCGCGCCGCTCCAGACGGTCGGGTGTCCACGACTGCTCAAGGATGCGTTCGAGGAACTCCGGCACCTCGAAAACCGCGCGATTGTCGATCCGTCGCACGCGCGCCTGGTATTCAGGCAGGTGCCGCGTGATCTCTTCCACCGCGGCGCGCACGGTCCGAAAACCGCGGTGGACGACGCCCAAGCCCTGCGCGCGCACCCACTCGGTGTTCCAGCGTTCCTGTGGCATCGTCCAGTGATTCCGCGTCACGATCACGGGCAATCCCTGCTGTACCGCCTCGCTCAGACTGCCAGGCCCCGGCTTGCCGATGAAGAAGTCGGCGAGCCGCATCCAGCGCGCGACCTCGGTGGTCAAGCCCACCACCACCCGTGGAGCCGTCGCCGGAAGGGCGCGCAGTTCTGCGGCCAGCGCCTCGTTACGGCCGCACAGCAGGATCAGCGGCGTCTCGGGCAGACGTTCGGCGATGCGTTTCATCGCCCTCGAACCGGCGCCGCCAAACAACACCAGTCCCGTCGGCGTGTCCGCGTCCAATCCCACCCGCTGCCGCTCGGCGGCGCGATCGATCGGGGCCTGGTCGTAGAAGTCGGGGCGCAGGAGCATACCGCTGCTGCGATGCACGCGCCACGGTTTGCAACCGGCGGCCAGCGCCTGCGAGACGGCATGCTCGGTGCCACAAATCACATCCTGCGCGAGATCTGGCTCGACCCAGAAGTGGGGCGGGAAGTCGGCCATATCCGTGAGCACGGTGACGAACGGGACGCCGGGACAGGCCCGCGCCAGGCTGTCGTGCAGCGCGCGGTTGAAGTTGGGGATCAGCGAGACCACAAGGTCGGGGCGCGTCGCCCGCCAATGCGCCGCGAGCCGTCGCACCATGCCGGCGTGTGTCCAGCGGATCATGCCCTGCAGCAACTTGAGTTCCTGTGCCAGGCCCAGCGTGAAGCCGCTGGCCAGGCGTTTGTTGTAAAGATCCTCCGGCTCGATGCCGAGCAACCGACGGCACAGCCCGGTCGGATCCAAGACCTGCGTGAGATTGACCTTGCGCACGCGCCAGGGCCGTCCCTGGTCATGGATCACCTGCTCCAGCGCTTGTGCCGCGGCACGATGCCCGCCGCCCGCGTTGAACCAGACCAAGTCGACAGTCCTCATGGCTGGGATGGCCGGAATCGAGGATTTCCGCGCGCTGAATCGCTCTCGGTGTGGCAGGCGTTGATGGTGCATCAGCTCGGCCGTGTCTGAATCAGCAAGCGTCGGAACTGACGTTGCCTAAGCCTGACAGCAGCGCCGCACTGACATGTGGCGCCGCTCCTCTTGATCCTGACAGGCCGCGCAGCGCTTGGCGTTGGGAATATGCTGGCGGCGGATGGCCGGAATCGGCTCGCCACAGTCGATGCAGTATTCGCTGCCGTATCCGCTGTCGGTACGGCGTTGGATGGCGGCAATCCGAATTTGGGTTTCCCGTTCGGTGTGGGCTTGGGCCAGATCGAGCACATCGGCGAATTTTTCCATGAAGTTCCTGCCTGCGCGGGAGACACGAGTGCTCAATATGCCCGCGGTTGATGATCGTGGGATGAGCATTTGATGGCGGATCCATGACCATCCATTCCTCTTCGGGTCGGTCAGTTCCACTGCTCCAGGCAGATTAAGCGTCAATGAAATCGGTGGCTCGCCGTGGACGTCCACTCTCGTCGATACTCTCCCATTCAGAGGGAGCGCGCGAGCAGGCGCCCTGTAACGTTCACGATAGGTACCGAGGTTTTGGCATGGATAAGGTTTTGGTCGGATTGGTATTGGCCGTCGGTTTGTTCGTCGGTGTCCTGGTCCTGCTGGAGGTCGGTCGCCGCATTGGCACCCGGCGACTGGCGATCGACCCGGAGGGTGCGCGTACCGGGACCGGCGCTGTCGAGGGGGCGATCTTCGCGTTGGTGGGCCTGCTGATCGCCTTCACCTTTTCGGGTGCGGCCACACGCTTCGATGTACGACGGGACTTGATCGTCCAGGAGACCAACGCGATCGGGACCGCCTATCTGCGGCTCGATCTCCTCCCCGCTGGCGTGCAGCCAGCGCTGCGTGATAGCTTTCGACGCTACCTGGATGCGCGGATCGAGACCTATCGCAAACTGCCGGACCTTGATGCCGCCCGGGCGGAGCTGAAGCGATCGACAGTCTTGCAGGGTGAGATCTGGACCCAGGCGATCGCGGCCGGGCAGGCCGCGGGTGGCTTGCCCGATGCCACCAAGCTGTTGCTGCCGGCGCTCAACGAGATGATCGATATCACCACGACCCGGACCATGGCCGCGAGAATGCATCCGCCGCTGGTTGTCTATTTCATGCTGGTCGTCGTCACGCTGGCCAGCGCGCTCCTGACCGGCTACGGGATGGCTGGCGGAAAGACTCGCAATTGGCTGCATGCCCTGGGATTCGCCGCGGTGATGGGGATGGCGGTCTACGTCATTTTCGATCTGGAGTACCCGCGCCTGGGGCTGATTCGGGTCGATGCCTTCGATCAGGCGCTGGTGGATCTGCGGGCAAGCATGGATGATACAGCGGGCTCGGTCCCATCAGGCGGGGACGGGTCGTGATCGAGAAAGACCTTACAGTTGGCTCGCACGGGCATGCGTGCAAGAGGGTTTAGGTTCAAACCACAGAGGATCGATCGAGCATGAAACATCTGCCATTGCTCTCCGCAATGATCGTCTCCGGCCTGGCGCTGATCGGCTGCGCCAGTCCATCCAACCCGTTCACCGATGACCGAACCAAGCCGATCGCGGTCAGCGCTCCGCCGGCGGTCGCGCCCCAGCCCATCGACGTGCTGAAACAGATGGCCACCTATATCCGCTCGCTCGACCGCTTCCGGGTGCGCGTCGAGAAGGTCACGCAATTGATCCTGCCGACCGATCAGAGTATCCACGAGGATCAAACCATCGAGATCGCCGTCAAGCGGCCGAGCCAGCTTCGGGTCGACTACAAGGGTCTCGGCGGTGGGCGGCAGCTCTTCTATGACGGCAAGGACTTCACGCTCTATACGCCAGCGGCGGGCGTCTACGCGGTCGGTTCCGCTGCGTCGACCATCGACGCGACCTTGGAGACGCTCTACAACGAATACCAGATCGAATTGCCCGTGGCCGACCTCCTGGCGACCAATACCGAAAGCCGGCTGGTGCGGAACATCAGTTCGCGGACCTACGTCGGTCGCATCCTGGTACAGGGCGTCCCCTGTCACCATCTCGCCTTCCGTACCCCGGACGTGGATTGGGAAATCTGGATCGAGGATGGCCCCAAGCCGTTGCCGCGTCGCTTGCTGTTGACCGACAAGAGTGTCAAGGGCTCGCCAACCATGATGGCCAACCTCGTCGATTGGGACGTCTCGCCGTCGTTTCCGGGCGGCTTCTTCGACTTCACGCCCCCGGCGGGCAGCCAGCGGGTCCCCTTCCTGAGCGAAGCGTCGCTGGCCCTGTCGGCCAAGGCCAAACACTAATCAACCGAGGGTTGCATCGTGCGTAATTCACTCTGGAGCTTCTGGAAGCGGGCATTCGTCATTGCCATGATCGTTGGTCCGTCCCTCGCTCTCATCACGGCGAACGTTGATGCCCGGCCTGGCGGTGGTGGTGGCGGCCGTGGCGGCGGTGGCCATGGCGGTGGCGGCGGCGGTCATCGTGGCGGTGGTGGCGGTGGCGGTCCCGGCGGCGGGGGGGGCATGCGCGCGCCACGCGGGAATGTTGGTGGCGGGTCTCATGGTGGGAGCCCCGGTGGTGGTGGCGGGCAGATGCGTCCTGGCGGACCCTCGGGTGGCGGCGGTGGCGGTGGAGCCCGCCCGCCGCGACCGGGTGGCGGCGGCGGTGCATACGGGGGTCGGCCGCCGGCTGGTGGACCTGGCGGGGGCGGTATGCGACCGCCACCACCGCGCGTGGATGTCGATAATTATTGGGGGGCGCCATTCGGCGCGGCGGCGGCTGTCGTAGGAACGGCGATCGTCGCCGGGGCCATCGTCTCGACGCTCCCGCCGAATTGCCGCACGGTCACCGTCCATGGCGATGTCTACCGGCAGTGCGGCGGCGACTACTATCTGCCGCGCTATGACGGACCGAGCGTGGTCTACGAGGTCGTGCCGTCCCCGTATTGAGATCCGCCTGAAGTGGCGCCGGCAACCCGCCGGCGCCCACCTCCGCGAGGGAATGAGCGGGCCATACCCTGCCATGATGATGGATTGCTGGTCATCAGAGCGGATCGGTGCGGTGGCCGGACCTGGCTGCGTCAATAACCGATGCCGGTCCGCCAGCGGCTGGCGAGGAGTTGAATTTTCCATCCGGACCCTTTAGCGTGCCCGCGCTGGGGCGGCTTGCCCTGAATCCCTGGACCCCTGTCCGATGCCTAGTCTTGCGGTTGAACGGCCGACGGCCAAGAGACGCCCCGCGCTCTCGGTCGTGATCCCCATGTATCAGGAGATCGACAATGTCGATCCCCTGATCGCGCGAGTGCACGAGGGGCTCGCCGACTATCGCGGGGACTGGGAGCTGATTTGCGTCGATGATGGTAGCCGCGACGGGACCGGGGAGCGTCTGCAAGAGTCCGCCGAGCGTGTCGGGCCGCATCTGCGGGTGATCCGGTTGCGGCGCAACTTCGGTCAGACGGCGGCCATGCAGTCGGGTTTCGACGCGGCGCGCGGCGAGCTGATCGCGACCCTGGACGGCGACCTGCAGAACGATCCGGCGGATATCCCGCGCATGGTCGATGAGCTGCTGGAGCGCGATCTGGACCTCTTGCAGGGCTGGCGGCGCCAGCGCCAGGACGCGCTGGTGATGCGCAAGATCCCCTCGCGGATTGCCAATGCCATGATTGGCAGGGTCACGGGCGTGGCGCTGCACGACTATGGTTGCAGTCTCAAGGTCTACCGGGCCGAGGTCATCAAGGAGGTGCGATTGCTCGGGGAGATGCATCGTTTCATTCCGGTGTGGGTGGCGGGCGTGACCTCGCCGCAGCGTATCGGCGAGACCGAGGTGACCCACCGTGCGCGCCAGTTCGGGGTCTCCAAATACGGTATCTCGCGCACCTTCCGGGTGCTCCTCGACCTGCTGTCGGCCTTCTTCTTTCTGCGTTTCGGGTCGCGGCCGGGACACTTCTTCGGCTCCATCGGTATCGTCTTCGGGATCCTCGGGGGGGTGATGATGACGCACCTGCTCGTGGTCAAGTTCATTCTGGGCGAGTCGATCGGACAGCGGCCGCTGTTGTTCGTCTCCATCCTCTTGCTCGTCGCCTCGATTCAATTCCTGACAACGGGCGTGCTGGCCGAGCTGCTGACGCGGACCTTTTACGCGACGGGCGAGCGCACCCATCACCGTATCCGCTGGGAGTCGAATCCCGAGGCGGCAGGCTGGAAGGTCTCCTAAATGAATGCAACTGCAAACGCCATGAATGCCAGTGTCCCGCGCGGCTGGATCGAGGCCATGCAGCGGGCGATGACCTCGCCCCTGCTGCTCGTCCTCGTGCTCGTCCTGAGCTTCTTCTGGCAGTTGGGGGCAATGCCGCTCTACGACCTGGATGAGGGCGCCTTCACCGAGGCGACCCGCGAGATGCTGGACAGCGGAAACTTCATCACCCCGCACAAGGACGGCGAGCCACGCTACGACAAGCCGGCGCTGATCTACTGGCTCCAGGCGGGCTCCACTCAGATGCTCGGATTCAACGAGCTGGCGCTGCGCCTGCCATCGGCCCTGGCGGCGACCCTGTGGGTGCTGGCGCTCTGGCTGTTCGTGCGCAAGCGGCTGGATGCGCCGACCGCCACCGTCGCTGGCCTGGCGATGGCGCTCAGTCTCCAGGTGTCGCTGATCGGGAAGGCGGCGGTGGCCGATGCCTTGCTCAACCTCTTTATCACGCTCACCTTCTTCGAGATCTATCGCTACTACCTGGATCCGGATCCTAAGACCAACCGGCACTCCGTTCTCCGCGCCTATCTCTGGATGGCGCTCGGCTTTCTGACCAAGGGGCCGGTCGCGGTCTTTTTTCCGGTGCTGGCCAGCTTCCTTTTCTTCCTCTCGGAAATCCGCTGGTCGAAGGCGAGTCTGAAGGTCTTCTGGCGATGGTTCAGGGCAGCCTTCGCGCCGCTGGGCTGGCTGGTCTTCCTGCTGGTGGCCGGTCCCTGGTATCTGGCCATCTACTTGGACGACGGCGCGGATTTCTTCCGCAGCTTCTTCCTCGATCACAACGCCGGCCGCTTTGGCGAGGCGATGCAGGGCCACACTGGATTCCCCGGTTACTACCTGGTGATCCTGCTCCTGATCCTGCTGCCCTTCACCGGCTGGATGCTGAATCTTGTCAAGAGTTACCGCTCGGCCTGGTCGGATCCGCTGGATCGCTTCCTCTGGATCTGGTTCCTGACCGTGCTGGTCTTTTTCTCCTTTTCCGGGACCAAGCTGCCGCACTATCTGCTCTATGGCGCCACGCCGCTCTTTATTCTCATGGCTCGGTACCGCGATGGTCTGACCAACCGTTGGCTGGCCTTCGTGCCGCCCCTGACCTTCGTTGCCCTGCTGGTGGCGTTGCCCTTCATCCTGGACGTCGCCATGGTGCTGTCCGATAAGCCCTACGAGACCATCCTGCTTGAGGAAGGGCGCCGCGCGATCGACCAGGGATATGGCATTGCCGCCCTGGCTGGCCTGGCGGC
Source organism: uncultured Gammaproteobacteria bacterium (assembly GCA_963818415.1). Classification (GTDB taxonomy): domain Bacteria; phylum Pseudomonadota; class Gammaproteobacteria; order Chromatiales; family Chromatiaceae; genus CAWFSC01. The sequence goes on from CAWFSC010000003.1 coordinate 35,989, forward strand.
CACGGTCCTGCTGATGCTTTGGTCGCGTCCGCCGCTCTGGCAGCGACTGGTGCTGGCGGGGATCGTGCAGACCCTGGTGGTCTATGGAGCCGTGGCACCGCGCGTGCTGGAAACGCTACAGGGACCGGTCAAGGAAGCGGCGCTGACCGCCAAGCGGATGGATCTGCCGACTGTCGTCTACCGCACCTCCATGCCGAGCTTCAGCGTCTATCGCGGCGCCATCACGCCCAGCCGCGCGCCGCAACCGGGCGAGCTGGTCTTCCTGCGGGTCGACAAGCTGGAGCAACTGACCAAGGCCAGCCCGGCGATGCGCCTGGAGTTGGTCTACCATCGCGGCCCGGTTGCGCTGCTGCGGGTGCGGCCGGCCGAGTGAGCGGCGACTCGGAGCCTTCGCTCAGGCTGCCCGATACCCTGAGGGGGTTTGTCGCTCGGGTCCGTCGTTGTGAGTTTCGTCGTGACTGGGGCGAGCGGCTGACCGCCGGAGCGGCCAGGACGCCCCTTGAGTCACCGGGCGGCGACCGCTGGCTGTTGCGCTGGGTCTGGGTCGGCGCGATCGTCGGGGCCAGCCTCTTTCTGGTCTGCGGCTATCATGCCGGCTTCACGCGGCTCAATGCCCTCGCGGCCCAGTATCCGAGCTGGATCTGGCAATGCCTCACGGTGCTGGGCGATGAGCGGGTTGCCTTCGCCCTGAGCCTGTTCTTCTCCCTGCGTTACCCAAGGGTGTTCTGGAGCTTGATCCTGGCTGCGGTGATCGCGATCGTCTGTAGCCGGGGGCTAAAAGAGCTTTTCGACACGGCCCGCCCGCCCGCCGTGCTGGCGGCGGATGTCTTCAATCTCATCGGGCCAGCCCACCAGAGAGCCAGCTTCCCATCCGGTCACAGCGTCACGGCCGGGGTTTTCTTCGGCGTCCTCGTCTACCATGCGCGACGGGTTGAATGGCGCGTGCTCCTCTTGATGATCGCGGTCCTGGTCGGGCTCAGTCGGGTCGCGGTCGGCGTGCATTGGCCGGTCGACGTGGCCGCCGGTCTGACGATCGGGGCGCTGGCCGCCTGGGTTGGCGGACGACTCGCCGCGCGCTGGCCAGGTCCGGCGACCCATGCCGGCGTCCATATCGCCGCAGTGAGCATCGCCGCACTGCTGGCCCTCCGCCTGCTCTTCGATGACGGCGGTTACCATCAAGCCGCGCTCATGCTACGCCTGCTTGGACTGGCGGCGATCATGAGCGCACTGAGCCAATATCTCCTGTCGCCGCTGGCGCTCGACCGGCGTAGGAGCGGATTTTCGGGGTAGTCTGGACCGCAAGGCCGGATCGCCAATCACCTTGCTGCACCGACTCGAAATGGATCGCGAGCTGGATCTCGACATCCCGCGGATTGCGGAAGGCGCCGATTCCGAGGCGATGCAACCGCATGTCGCTTAGGGCCTCCTCAATCGCCTGGATCGCGCGAGCCGTCAATGCCGGGTGCCCCCGGCCCTCGGAAGACAGGCCCCTCGGGTGACCACTCCACCCAGTATTGACCCAGCCGGCGCTTGCGATCCAACGCCCTGGCCACGGTCGCTTGCAGGCTGTTGAGCATTGCGAGCATGTCGGGATCCGGTGCTGGCGGTTGCGGCGAGGATTGGGATGGGCTCATGTCCGTGCCTCCTGTTGTAACAGGTTGAACCAGTTGGGGTGATGAATGGCGCGGTGCGTGCCGACCTGTCGGAACACCAACTCCGGCGAGGGTCCGCTGTTCATGAAACAACGCACCTGATCGACGAGAGGTGCGAAGACATCGAGCAGATTCCCGAGGCTGCGCGGAAAGCGCCGGGCGATCGCGGCGGTCGGGATGTCGTGATCGCCCCGACACCCGCTCGGCGACCCGCAGGCGCGACAGGTCCGCGCTAGGCAGCGCCAGATAGATGAGCTCGACGCGCCAGCCTGTGGCGCGTAGCCGATCGATGAGGCGCAGGTAGCCGCGACCAGCCAAGGTGGTCTCGAACGCGAAATCCTCGCCAGCGGCGATCGCCGCATCGATCTCACCCAAAAAGAGACGGCTCGCGGCGGCCAGCTCGCGCTCCGGGGCCAAGGGCGACAGGCCGGCGGCGATCAGGTCGGCATTGATGAAGCGTCGGCAGCCCGCGACCGCCGGCAGGTAGTTGAGGGCGAAGGTCGTTTTCCCCGCGCCATTGGGACCAGCGATGATCCAGCAGACGGGCATCAGGCCGACTCCCGCTCCGGCTCGTGCTCGCGCATTTCGGCCGGGGCCGGCTCGCGGATCCAGCCTTGGGCGACCTCATGCTTCAACTGGGCGTAGAAGGCGTCGATCTCTCCGCCGAAGCGCTGCCATAGATCCTTCGCCTGCATCTCGCCGTTGTGGCGAGCCAGCAGCTCAGCCAGCGGAGCCTGAGCCTTGATGTCCGGCGTTTGGCCTAGATGCAAGGGAGCGAGCAATTCGGTTTGTGGGGCTTTCACGGGTTCGTCCTCGCTTTGTTCGATGGCGATGCCGGTCAGGCTGGTGATGGTCGCGGCAGCCAAATTCGACGCAAGCGTTCGCTCAGTGGCAACTTGATTCGCGAGTTGATCGCACAGGCATTGATAGCGGCGCAGGCTATCGATCACGGATGACAAGTCGCCATGGACTGGCACCGGAATAGGCACGCTCCCGACCTGAATCAGGTTTAAACCCGGCTTATCGCCATAGATAAAGCGCGAGAGGAACCGGCGACCGCCAAAGGCATTGGTCATCCAGAAATGGGTGAACTCGGTCAGACGCGGATCTCGAAGCCGAATCAGCGCAACATGCTGACTGATGTATGCTTTGTATGGGAGAGCAGGAATGGCGGCACATTTTCCGACGTTACCGCCGGTAATGGTCAACAGCAAATCGCCTTGCTGCACCAGAGTTCGTTTACCCTCGACCTTTTCCGGCAATGACACGAAGGCCGGATTCTCGAACCTCAGCGCATCATGTTTGATGTCTTGAGAGCGTATAAACGGATCACCGGCATTCGCCAGATAATTTTTCCACCCTCTTGAGCCGCTCGTTATGTATTCCGAAAGCTCACTTAAAGTACTCCAGTGCCAGCCAGGAGGTAATAGCGGCTTATCTACAGACGGCTCAATATTCCTATTGGCATCGAGCATTTTTGGCAAAAATACGCCGCGCAACGGGGGCCGCGCTCTGTTGATGCGCTCGCACGATGGTACTGTCGAGCATGGCGTACTCATTGTCGGCGTCCGCTGCCAAGGTCTCGAAGATCCGCAACCACACGCCGGTGCGCGCCCAACGCGAGAACCGCGGATGAATCGCCCGAAAATCGCCAAAGCGCTCCGGCAGATCGCGCCAGGGAATCCCGGCCCGGTAGCGATACAACACCGCTTCGACAAATAATCGGTTATCCCGTGCAGTGACCCCAACGTCACCGGGGCGGCCCGGCAGGAGATCCTTGATGCGATCCCATTGGTCATCACGCAAGGCGTAGCGGCGCGGTGTCATCTCACGGGGCTCCATGATCGTTCGTCAGCGGAAGTGGCAGGCGCGATAATCCCACACGATCAGAATTGATGACACGCCCTAGGGCGTGTCATCAATTCTGATCGTGTGGGATTAGCACTGAGATCAAGGAGATGTCCATCACGTGAGCAGGATGCTCGCTGCTGCTAAATGAACCCCCGCCAGGAAATTGCGGGCCAACGTGTCATAGCGCGTCGCAATCGCTCGGTCTTGCTTGAGTTTTTGAAAAAAAATCTCGATCAGATGGCGTGCTTTGTACAATTCCTTGTCATCGTCACGCTGAACGAGGCGGTTGCGCTTCGGGGGGATCACCGCGACGGTTCCCATCGCGTCCAACACCGCGAGCACCCGCTCATCGGCATCAAAGGCTTTGTCGGCGAGCAACGCCTCGGCCTCCAGGCCGGGAAGCAAGTGATCGGCCCCACCAAGTCAGACTCCTGCCCCCCGCTCAGATAAAACCCGGTCGGGGTTACCCAAAGCGTCCGTGCGTGCATGGATCTTGGTGCTCAAGCCGCCTTTGCTGCGCCCGATCGCTTGGTCACCACCGGCTTTTTTTGGGCGCCCGCGCTCTGTTGATGCGCTCGCACGATGGTACTGTCGAGCATGGCGTACTCATTGTCGGCGTCCGCGGCCAAGGTCTCGAAGATCCGCAACCACACCCCGGTGCGCGCCCAACGCGAGAACCGCGGATGAATCACCCGAAAATCGCCAAAGCGCTCCGGCAGATCGCGCCAGGGAATCCCGGCCCGGTAGCGATACAACACCGCTTCGACAAATAATCGGTTATCCCGTGCAGTGACCCCAACGTAACCGGGGCGGCCCGGCAGGAGATCTTTGATCCGCTCCCATTGGTCATCACGCAAGGCGTAGCGGCGCGGTGTCATCTCACGGGGCTCCATGATCGTTCGTCAGCGGATGTGGCAGGCCCGATAATCCCACACGATCAGAATTGATGACACGCCCTAGATCAAACACCACATCGCGCAACTGACGTACATCCTCCTGATCGCGAAAGAGCTGGCCAATATGTTTGGAAAGACGTTCCCACGAGGTTTGGAGTTTAAACCGGCTGGCGGCATCGGAGACGGCTTGCAGGGTAGAATGTCGGAGGGCGTTTTGCAGCTTGCGGCGCTCTTGCTGCTGCTGTTCCAGCTTGTCGCACAGGGCCATCAACTCATCGACTTTGGCGACGATGCGGGATTGTTCCGAGAGTGGAGGGAGAGGGAAAGCCCGCAGTGCGAAATAGTCGGTCGGCAATCGCTTTTGGCCCGCCGTTCCACTCATATTGGCTTCGCCATCGATCCGAAATAATGGTGACCGTAAAAACAGATACACATATCCAGGCAGCACACCGGGATGTATGGAGCGGAATACATGAAATTCCGTTGAGCCCGCGCCAATGGCATAGGGCAAAGCGTCGATAACCGCAGCTTTGCCATTTTCATAGCAGGGAGTGATTTTAGCAAGAATCACATCGCCGTTGGCAAAGTGAGTATAACCTTTGGCAACCTTGCCCCAACGTGTCGTCTCACCAATCAACGTTCCGCCATGTGTTTCGGATACGCCGGCCATCGGGATAAATGTAGCGAATGCATCTTCTTCGCCTTGATTACGGGGATTAATTTCGCCCAGATCAAGCAGACGACTCCATTGCCAGGTTGGTGGAATGATGATCTTCGGAACAACCAAAGGCTCGGACTCAAGTTTCGCTGCTCGCTTGAATTTGTGTTCGCGGATCAATTGCTCGCGAATATTTGAGGCGGTGGCCAGCAGTTCATTTGCCTGCCCCTCGGCCGGATCCTGTGCAACCAATCGGCCAGTGACCGCAAGTTGGTAAATCATCGACCGCAACCGCGCCATACCCCCCGACGCATTCGCAATATGCCCAAACTCCGCCAGAAACTGCCGGGCATCCATCAGCAGTCTCCCCCGACGCGATTCGGGTGACAGGATATCCCGCACCGGCAGGCGGGCAACTCTGTGCAGTTCGCAAGCTCACCACACCCTACAGTGCAAGCCCTCGGTGTCTCGCCAGCATCGCCGAGCCCGTGGATGTTCTGACGCATCTGGACGGTCACTCGACTCCCTCCGCGCTGAAATGATGCGCCAGGGCCGCACCCAACTCGCTCTTGAGCTGGTTCTCGGTTTCCTCGATCTCGCCCAGCAGCTTCTTGTATTTCTCCAGCAGCACGTCGGGATCCTGGGTTTCCTCTTCCGGGGCGTTGGGGTTCTTCAGATCCAGGTTGAAGATGGGCCAGTAGAGGCGATCGCCGGCCGCCTGGGCATCGCGGGCCTGCTGACGCAGTGGTTCGGCTTGCTCGCGCAGCGCGGCGATCTCGGCATCGATCTTCTGGCGGTAGGCGGCATCGGTGCTACCGACCAGTCTGTTCCGCAGGTCTCTCGCCTGGGCGTCCAGCGCGGCGGCCTGATTGTTCAGCTCCTCGGCGCGTCGCCAATGCGGCTGGGCGGCGGCCTCGGCCTGCTCGCGCTTGGCCTTGAAGTCGACCTTCCAGGCGAATTCGTTCTCCACCCGGTCGGCGAAGTCGTTGTCCTCGCGGCCCCACCAATCCTGCTCGGCCTCGAATTCCTCCAACCGGATCGGCTTGGTCTTGGAGTAGCTTTTGTAGCCAGATGGGTAGGGATGCTCGTAGAACCAGATGGTGTCGGTGTGGAAATGTTCGCTGCCATCGTCCACCCGCGCGCCCCTGGTGAAGAACAGCAGGTTGGTCTTGATGCTGGTGTAGGGCGCGAAAACGCCCTTGGGCAGGCGGATGATGGTGTGCAGTTTGCAGTCGCGCAGCAGCAGTTTCTTGAGGGTGTCCTTGATGCCTTCGCCGAACAGAAAGCCGTCGGGCAGCACCACGGCGGCGCGGCCGTTCTCCTTCAGCAGCTTCTTGACGATGAGGGCCATGAACATGTCGGCCGTCTCGCGGGTGCGCAGGTCGGCCGGGAAGTCGCCGCCGACGGCGTCTTCCTCATAGCCGCCGAAGGGCGGATTGGTGACGACGCAGTCAACCTGGTCGTTCTTGCCCCATTCGTTCCATGCCTTGGCCAGGGTGTTCTCGCGCCGATCCGGCTGGGCACGTCGATGCCGTGCAGCATGAGGTTGGTGATGCAGAGCAGGTGGGGGAGCTGCTTCTTCTCGATACCGTGGATCAGCTCCTCAATGGCGCGTTGGTCCTCGGGACGCGGCGAGGACATGCGCTCCAGCGCGTGTCGGAAGTGATCGATGGCGGCGGTCAGAAAGCCGCCCGTCCCGCAGGCCGGATCGAGCACGGTTTCCCGCTTGGCCAGACTGGGATTGACCTGGGCCACCATGAACTGGGTGATGGCGCGCGGCGTGTAGAACTCACCGGCATTGCCGGCGCTGCGCAGGTCGTTGAGGATCTGCTCGTAGACATCGCCCAGATTGGCGCGGGTCTTGAAGTCGTGGAAGTCGATGGCCTCGTCGAGCTTCTCGATCACGGCCAGCATGAGCTGGCCCGACTTCATGTAGTTGTTGGCGTCCTCGAAGACCTGCTTGATGACGCGGTGCAGCGGGCTTCGGCTGGCGACGATGTCTTCCTTGAGCGCCGGGAACAGCTCGTTGTTGACGAAGGCGATCACCTCGCTGCCGGACATCTTGGGCTTCTTCTTGCCCTCGTGATCCACCTCATAGGCGGCCCAGTTGCGCCAGCGGCAAGACTCCGGCAGCGGGGAGCGATACTTGGGGTCGTCGTCCTCCCAGTCCTCCTCGCGCTGGTCGAAGCACCTTGAGGAAGAGCATCCAGGTGAGCTGACCGATGCGCTGGGCGTCGCCGTCGACGCCATCGTCCTTGCGCATGATGTCCTGGATGGACTTGATGGTGCTGCTGAGGTTCATGGGGCTCGCTGTTTCATTTCGGTCGACTGTGAATCAGCCGGTAGGGTTGGGCAAAGCTGCCAAGATGGGCATCGCTGCGCTCTGCCCATCCTACGGGCTGGATGATTCTGAAACGCGGGTAGGATGGGCAGAGCGAGAGCGATGCCCATCATAAAGGTTCACTCACTGCCATCCCCCGCAATGTCGAGCGCGTCGTTCGCATACCCCCAATCCATCCTGTAGACACCCAGCTCGACGAAACGATGAAAGCTCGAATGCGGCCAATCTGCCACGCGCTTGGTCAAGCCATGCTTGACGGGATTGAAGTGGAGGTAATCAAAATGGCGGGCAAAATCGGCTTCATCGCGTATGCAGTGCTCCCAGAACCGGCGTTGCCAGAGTCCCTTTTCCCGTTTACCCGAGAGGGACGGGCGCGTCGCCCCTCGCGCGGGGGAACAGTGCGAGAAGCGGTATTTCACCAACCGCCAGCGCTCCGAAAAATCCACGTCTTCTGGCGGCAGCGTCCAGATCGCGTGCAGATGATCGGGCAGAATGACCACCGCATCGAAACGGAACGGCCGCCGCCCCATCGCATATCGGAAAGCCTCACGCAGGCGGCCGATCGCATCGTCCGAGGCCAGCAGCGGCCGGCGGCCCTCGCTGACTAGCGTGAAGAAATAGGTCGCGCCTGGGATGTAAAGGCGTCGGTAGTCAGTCATCGGCCTTGAGGTCTGCAACGATGGGCATCGCTGCGCTCTGCCCATCCTACGAGGATTTCTTTCATAATCGCTATCGCTCTGCCCGTCCTAGCGGCTGCTCTGGTTCGGCGTCGTACAGGGCGCGTTCGAGCGCCCGCACGGCTTGGGCGTATTGTTTCGGACCACCGAAGAGCCCACGGCGGATCTGGGTCTTGCTGCCGAGTCGGTCGAACGGGGGCAGCTCCAGCACCTTGGGATCCTCCAGATCCTGCACGCCGTGATCGGCGAATTTGTCGAGCAGGGCTTCGAGTACGGCGCGGGCTGGTTCGCCATATTGGCCGAAGACGTCGCGCTTCCTGACCCGATTGGCGCGCTCGCGGCGGGTGAGCGGCTTCTGATCGAAGGCGACATGCGCGACCAGATCGAAGACATCGCAGGCGCTTCCGTTCGGAACGGCCTCTTGCAAGACCTCCAGAGGAACACCTTGCTTCGCCAACTCGTCGAGGATGGCTTGTTTGCGGTCGACCTCGTTCCAGCGGCGCAAGAAACCGGTGAGGCTACCAAACTCGGCTCGCAGTGACTTGCGGATCTCGTCCTTGAGCAGGACGCGGAAGTCCTCGGTGATGAGACGGCCATCGAGATCCAGATACTGCGAGCGTTCGACAGCGGTTCGAACCTTCACGTCATCGAGGACGTATTTGATGCGACCCTCGCCAACTCGACCGGCGCCGCCATCGTCACGGCCCGATTCGTCGGGGTCAGGATGCGCCCGCTCTGGATCGTCGACATCCAATGGGTCCTCGGAATCAGGGGGCACGACGGACTCGCCGGGCTTGGGCTCATAGACCACCACCGGCTCGCCATCGAAGTCCGGATCGGCGAAGAGGCGCGTGGCCCCTTTGAAGTCCATGATGGTGAAGTAGAGCTTCTGGTAGTCCTCCCGCAAGCGGGTGCCGCGACCGATGATCTGCTTAAACTCGGTCATGGAGTTGATCGTCTGGTCCAGGACGATGAGTTTGCAGGTCTTGGCGTCCACGCCGGTCGTGAGCAGCTTGGAGGTGGTCGCGATGACCGGATAGGGCTCGTCGTTGTCGATGAAGTAGGCGAGCTGCGACTTGCCCTCGGTGTCGTCGCCGGTGATGCGCATCACGTAGCGGCGGTTGCTCGCGGCAGCCGGGATGAGCTTGACCAACTCCTGACGCATGCGCTCGGCGTGGTCCTGGTCGTCGCAGAAGACGATGGTCTTGGCCATGGGGTCGGTGGCCTTGAGATACTCCCAGACCTTGCTGGCAACCAGCCGGGTGCGCTGGTCCAATACCAGGGTGCGGTCGAAGTCCTTGGTGTTGTACTGACGCTGCTCGACAACCTGGCCGTGCTTGTCGAGCTTGCCTTTCTCCGGTGTGTAACCGATGGCGTCGACATCGGTCGCGATACGGATGACTTTGTAGGGGGCGAGAAAGCCGTCCTCGATGCCTTGCTTGAGCGAGTAGGTGTAGATGGGCTCGCCGAAGTAGTTGATGTTGCTGACGCTTTTGGTTTCCTTGGGCGTCGCGGTCAGCCCGAGATGGGTCGCGCCGCTGAAGTAGGCGAGCACCTCGCGCCAGGCGGAATCCTCGGCGGCGCTGCCGCGATGACATTCGTCCACCACGATCAGGTCGAAGAAGTCGCCCGGGAACTGGCGGTAGATCTGCTTCCACTCTTCCCGGCCGGTCACGGCCTGGTAGAGCGCCAGATAGACCTCGTAATGGCGCTTGACCTCGCGATTCGCGACCTTGTGCATCACCTCGCCGAAGGGGGCGAAGTCCTGCTGCATGGTCTGGTCGATCAGGATGTTGCGATCGGCCAGAAAGAGGATGCGGCGCTTGGCCTTGGCCTTCCAGAGGCGCCAGATGATCTGGAAGGCGGTGTAGGTCTTGCCGGTTCCGGTCGCCATGACCAGCAGGATGCGGCGCTGTCCCTTTGCAATGGACTCGATGGCGCGGCTGATGGCGACGCGCTGGTAATAGCGCGGCTCCTTGCCGCTGCCGTCGCTGTGAAACGGCTGCTCGATCAGCTTGACCGCGCGCGGATCGGTGATGCCTTTCCACTGTCGGTAGAGAGACCAAAGCGCCTCCGGGGAGGGGAAGGCGCCGAGGGGGATCTCCCGCTCGGTCGGCTGAGTCAAGCCCGTGCGGTCATGAAGCAGGAAGGTACGACCATTGGTACTGATAGCGAACGGTGCGTCCAGAAGCTCCGCGTAGAGCAGCGCCTGCGGCATCCCATGACCGACGGCGAATCTGGCCTGCTTGACTTCGATCACGGCGATCGGCACGCCGGGCCGCGCATAGAGGACGTAGTCGGCTCGCTTCGGACCGCCCTTGGCCTCTGGATTTCTGATTCGCGCGGCCAGCGTACCCCGCACCATCACGCGGCCATCCGTGAGCTGGACCTCCTCGCGAAACTGAGTCTGCGGCCAGCCAGCGCCTTGAATCGCTGGGACCACGTATTTCGTGCAGATGTCGCGCTCGCTGAGCAGCAGGATGTCCATGCCGTGCCTTCTCGCCTTTCCGATGACCATAGCCCGCTAGTCTATTCATTGAACGACTTGGGTTCCTCACAAGGTTTCCGAAAGCCAGCGAGCGGAGCTCACCATGCCCTCGCCACCAACAAAAAAGCCCCGCTAGGCGGGGCTTTTTCCGGTCAGGCGAGTGGCCTGGGCTTACATCATGCCCATGCCGCCCATATCGCCCATGCCACCCATGCCGCCGCCGCCCGGCATCATCGGGGCGTCGTCCTTCGGCTCTTCGGCGATCATGGCCTCGGTGGTGATCATGAGACCGGCGACCGACGCGGCGTTCTGAAGCGCCGAGCGGGTGACCTTGGTCGGGTCCAGGATGCCCATCTCGACCATGTCGCCGTACTCGCCGTTGGCGGCGTTGTAACCGAAGTTACCCGTGCCCTCGACGACCTTGTGCAGGACGACGGACGGCTCGTCAGCCGGCGTTGGCGACGATCTGACGCAGCGGCTCTTCCATGGCGCGACGCGCGATGGTGATGCCGACGTCCTGATCGTGGTTGGCGCCCTTGAGGCCCTTGACCGCGGTCTGGGCACGGACCAGGGCGACACCGCCGCCGGGGACGATGCCTTCCTCGACGGCCGCGCGGGTGGCGTGCAGGGCGTCTTCGACGCGCGCCTTCTTCTCCTTCATCTCCATCTCGGTGGCGGCGCCGACCTTGATGACGGCCACGCCGCCGGCCAGCTTGGCCAGACGCTCCTGCAGCTTCTCCTTGTCGTAGTCGGAGCTGGTCTCTTCGACCTGGGCGCGGATCTGCTCGCAGCGGGCCTTGATGTCGATCTCGGAGCCGGCGCCGTCGATGAGGGTGGTCTCGTCCTTGGCGACCTGGACGCGCTTGGCGGTGCCCAGATCGTTCAGGGTCGCCTTCTCCAGCGACAGACCGACTTCTTCGGAGATCACGGTCGCGCCGGTCAGGATGGCGATGTCCTGCAGCATGGCCTTGCGACGGTCGCCGAAGCCCGGCGCCTTGACCGCGCAGACCTTGACGATGCCGCGGATGGTGTTGACCACCAGGGTCGCCAGCGCCTCGCCCTCGACGTCCTCGGCGACGATCAGCAGCGGCTGCCGGCCTTGGCGACGCCTTCCAGCACCGGCAGCAGCTCGCGGATGTTGGAGATCTTCTTGTCGTGCAGCAGGATGTAGGGGTCGTCCAGCTCGGCGCTCTGGCTCTGCTGGTTGTTGATGAAGTAGGGCGAGAGGTAGCCGCGGTCGAACTGCATGCCCTCGACGACGTCCAGCTCGTTGTGCAGCGAGGTGCCGTCTTCGACGGTGATGACGCCTTCCTTGCCGACCTTCTCCATCGCCTCGGCGATGATGCGGCCGATGGACTCGTCGGAGTTGGCGGAGATGGTGCCGACCTGGGCGATCGCCTTGTTCTCGGTGCAGGGCTTGGAGAGCTTCTTCAGCTCCTCGGTCGCCGCCTCGACGGCCTTGTCGATGCCGCGCTTCAGATCCATCGGGTTCATGCCGGCGGCGACCGCCTTCAGACCCTCGCGGACCATGGCCTGGGCCAGCACGGTCGCGGTGGTGGTGCCGTCGCCGGCGATGTCGGAGGTGTGGGAAGCGACTTCCTTCACCATCTGCGCGCCCATGTTCTCGAACTTGTCGCTTCAGCTCGATTTCCTTGGCGACGGAGACGCCGTCCTTGGTGACGGTCGGGGCGCCGAAGGACTTCTCCAGGACCACGTTGCGGCCCTTGGGACCCAGGGTGACCTTGACGGCGTTGGCGAGGATGTTGACACCCTCCATCATGCGGGCACGGGCGTCACCGCCAAACTTCACGTCTTTTGCGCTCATTCTTCTAAATTCCTCGAATTGAATGCTGTGTTCTTGGATGGTGGCTCGGCGGGGCTGGGATCACGGGAGCGGAAGGACGCTATCAGCCCTCGACGACACCCATGATGTCTTCCTCGCGCATCACCAGGAATTCCTTGCCGTCGAGCTTGACCTCGGTGCCGGAGTACTTGCCGAACAGGACGCGGTCGCCGACCTTGACATCCAGCGGACGGCTCTCGCCGTTGTCGAGGATCTTGCCCTTGCCGACGGCGATGATCTCGCCCTGGATCGGCTTCTCGGTGGCGGAGTCCGGGATCACGATGCCGCCGGCGGTCGTGCGCTCTTCTTCCATGCGACGGACAACGACGCGGTCATGCAAGGGACGAATGTTCATGTGATGAGTCTCCTCGTGCGGTTGAGAAGTGGTTCGGGAGTGCGCGCGATGCGGCCCATGATCGGCCCGCGCTGTTAGCACTCATCTGAAACGAGTGCTAATGGTAGAGGCAAATCCTCGTCTGTCAAGGGTCGAGTGGCGGGGGAAGCCCGGGTGATCCGCCGTGGTGAGCCACCCGGGGTTCCGGAGTGTTCGTGGGCGTCGCGGGGAAAAGCAGATGCTGAGCGGAAGAGCCAGCGGCTCATCGCCCAGCATTGGCTGAGTGCCGCTCTGGCCGACGGCCGCGCTCGCGCCCGACTCCAGCGGGCCGCCGCGCGGCAGACGGCCGATTTCGCGTAAACCCTACGTCTTGCTAGGCAAAGCGACGTGTTTCGCCAGCTCCAGCGACGTTCTCGACGCAACGCCCGCAGAGTTCCGGATGCTCGGGATTGGATCCGACGTCGGCGCGATGGTGCCAGCAGCGCACGCATTTGGTGTGACTCGGAGGCCGAGATCCGCACGGCCAGCCCTTCTAGCTCGGTCGTCGACGGCGTCGTCCGGTCGCTCGTTGAGCGGGTGCAGCCTGACCTCGGAGACGATGAGCGCGAAGCGCAGCTCGTCCCCAAGCCGGGCGAGCCGCTCCAGGTGTTCCGGTGCGGCATAGAGGTCCAGCTCGGCGTCCAGCGAGGAGCCGATCTGGCCGGCCTTGCGCGCGGTCTCCAGCGCCGGTCCGATGGCGAGCCGGGTGGCGATGACCTGATCCCAGAAGGCGCGGTCCATGCGGGTCGCTGGCATCGAGCGCGAAGAGTCCCTGCATACCAGGCTCTCGGTGAAGACGGTCTCGGCCCGCTCGCCCGGGATCTCGCTGCCAGATCTCGTCGGCGGTGAAGCTGAGGATGGGCGCGAGCCAGCGGCTCATGGCCTCGACGATGTGATACATGGCGGTCTGGCAGGAGCGCCGCGGCCAGGCTGTCGGCCTGGGTGGTGTACTGGCGGTCCTTGATGACGTCCAGATAGAAGCCGCCCATGTCGACCACGCAGAACTGCTGGACCTTCTGATAGATCGAGATGGAACTGGTAGTCGCGATAGGCGTCGATGACCTCTTCCTGGAGCCGATAGGCGCGGTCCACGGCCCAGCGGTCGAGCTCGACCATGGCCTCGGGCGCGACCAGGTTGGTCGCCGGATCGAAGCCGTTGAGATTGGCGAGCAGGAAGCGCGCGGTGTTGCGGATGCGTCGGTAGGCGTCGGCGGTGCGCTTGAGGATCTCGTCGCTGACGTTCATCTCGGTGCGGTAGTCGGTGGCCGCGACCCAGAGCCGGATGATGTCCGCGCCGAGCGTCTTCATCACGTCCTGCGGGCTGACCACGTTGCCCTTGGACTTGGACATCTTCTCGCCCTTGGCATCCACCGTGAAGCCGTGGGTGAGCACCTGACGATAGGGCGCGCGGCCGTGCATGGCGACCGAGGTCATGAGCGAGGACTGGAACCAGCCGCGATGCTGGTCGGAGCCTTCCAGATAGAGATCGGCCGGGGCGCTCAAGCCCGTCGCGACGTTCCAGCACGCAGGCGTGGGTGACGCCCGAGTCGAACCAGACGTCCAGGGTGTCGTGGATCTTGTCGTAGTCGCGCGCCTTCCTCGTCGCCCGAGCAGGTCGCGCCGGCTGCAGCGCGAACCAGGCCTCGATGCCCGTGCTTCTCGACCCGCTTGGCGACCAGCTTCGATCAGCTCGGCCGTGCGCGGGTGGAGCTCGCCGGTTTCCTTGTGGACGAAGCAGCGCGATGGGCACGCCCCAGGTGCGCTGGCGCGAGATGCACCAGTCCGGGCGTCCGCGGACCATGCCCTCGATGCGGCTCTGACCCCAATCGGGCATCCAGCGGACCTTGCTCGATCTCGCGCAGCGCGGTCTCGCGCAGCCCCTGCTTGTCCATGCTGATGAACCACTGCGGCGTGGCGCGGAAGATGATCGGCGTCTTGTGCCGCCAGCAGTGCGGATAGCTGTGGGTGAAGCGGGTCTCCAGCAGCAGCGCGCCCTTGGCCTTGAGGGTCTCGACGACCTGCTCGTTGGCCTGGAAGACGTTCTCACCCGCGAAGAGCGGCGTGTCGGGCAGGAAGCGGCCGTCGCCGCCGACCGGGTTGTCGACCGGCAGACCATAGCGCTGACCGACGATGTAGTCCTCCAGACCATGGCCGGGCGCGGTATGGACGGCGCCGGTGCCGGCGTCGAGCGTGACATGCTCGCCGACGATGACCGGCACCTCGCGAGTCATAGAAGGGATGCCGGAGCTTGAGACCCTCGAAGTCGATGCCGCGTCCGTAGCCCAGCACGCGATAGTGCTCGATGCCCCAGCGGTCCATGGTGTCCTTGAGCAGACCCTCGGCGACGATCAGGCGCTCCTTGCCCTGCGCCGGATTCGGCCTCGACGATGACGTACTCCAGCTCCGCGTTCAGCGCGACGGCCTGGTTGGCCGGCAGGGTCCAGGGCGTGGTGGTCCAGATGACGACCGAGACCGGGCCTTCTCCGCAACCGCGTGGGCGTGCCGTGACAGCGGGCGTGCGAGCGCCTCCGGCTCGACGACCGGGAAACGCACGTCGATGGCGATGGATTGCTTGTCGGCGTATTCGACCTCGGCCTCGGCCAGGGCCGAGCCGCAGTCGATGCACCAGTGCACCGGCTTTTCGCCCTTCTGCACATGACCATTGGCGATGATGCGTCCGAGCGAGCGGATGATCTCGGCCTCGAAGGCGAAGTCCATCGTCAGATAGGGGTGCTCCCAGTCGCCGAAGACGCCAAGCCGCTTGAAGTCCGCGCGCTGGCCGTCGACCTGCTTGGCGGCATAGTCGCGGCAGGCGACGCGGAACTCGGCGGCGCTGATCTTGTGGCCCGGCTTGCCCTGTCTTCTTCTCGACCTGGAGTTCGATCGGCAGGCCGTGACAGTCCCAGCCGGGCACATAGGGCGCGTCCAGGCCGTCGAGGGTGCGGGCCTTGACGATGATGTCCTTGAGCACCTTGTTGACCGCGTGACCGATATGGATCTCGCCGTTGGCGTAAGGGCGGGCCATCGTGCAGGATGAAGGTCTCAGCGCCGGCCCGCGCCGCGCGGATGCGCGCATAGACGTCCAGCGACTCCCAGCGCTTGAGCATCTCGGGCTCGCGCTGTGCGAGGTTGGCCTTCATCGCGAAGTCAGTGTTGGGAAGGTTCAGGGTCTTCTTGTAATCAGTCACTTCGATTGGGTCCCGGGTGCGTCGATGAGTCCAAGGTTCTGCTAGCCGTGCAAGCTACAAGTGGTCAGGCCGGGAATCAAGCCGCGCGTGGTCCGCGTGCGCGGGTGCCGGCTCGCCCGAGGGCGGTCCACGGTGGTTTTGTTCCAAGAGATCGGATCGCCTATTCTGAGTTGCGGCGGCATGGACGCGGATTTCCCTGGGGCCATTGCGTCGGGAGTCGGCGCGCGGCGCGCGGGGTGGCGCATCACTCCCAACCGGCGAGCGGGTCCAAGACGTGAGCGAAAAGATCCTCGACAAGAGCCAGTTGCGCATCGGGATGTTCGTGCTTCTCGATCTGCCCTGGATGAGCCATCCCTTTCTCACCAGCAGCTTCAAGATTCGCACTCAGCGGCAATTGGATACCTTGCGTCTGCTCGATATCGAGCAGGTCCGGATCGATCTGGACCGTAGCGACCGGCCGCCGCTCGGCGACGCGCACGCGGAGCCGGAGCGCACCCTCTCGGATCAGGTCAAAGAGGATCTGACCGCCGCCCTGTGGGAGGAGAAGAGCCAGCGGATCCGCGTGCTGAAGGAGCGTCGCTCGCGTCTCAATCTGTGCGCCAAATGCTATGCGCAGAAGGTCGGTTTCGCGCGCAAGCTCATGGCCCATCTGCGGTCGTCGCCCGCGCAGGCCGCGGAAGAGGCGAGCGAGCTGGTGGAGAGCATGGTCGGCGAGTTGACCGAGGATCTGGAAACGACGGTCCAGTTGGTCAATCTGAAGCACCAGGACGAGAACAGCTACCACCATGCGATCAACGTCGCGGCGCTGGCGCTCGTCGTCGGTCGCAAGCTGGAGCTGGACAAACAGCAGTTGCGGCTGCTCGGGATGGGGGCGCTGTTCCACGACCTGGGGCATCTCAAGATCCCGACCCAGATCCTACTCAAGAAAGTACCCCTCACCCAACCGGAGCGCCAGTTCTACGAGCAGCACCCCCGCTATGGCGCCGACATCGCCAGACAGATCGGCTCGTTGCCCGTTGGCGTCATCGAGATCGTCGGCAGGCACCACGAGCATCTGGACGGAAGCGGTTTTCCCGAGAGGTTGAGCGATAAGGACATCGGGAACCTCACCCGCATCGTCACCGTGGTCAACCGGTATGACAATCTCTGCAACGGGTTCGGCGCGGACCATGGCCTGTCGCCCCATCAGGCCATCTCCCGCATGTATTCCAAGGAACGCACCTGCTATGACCCCAAGGTGCTGACCACGTTTATCACCAATCTTGGGGTCTATCCGCCCGGGACCGTGGTCAGATTGCACGACGCGCGGGTTGCCGTGGTCGTCTCCATCAACGCGAACGACCTGCTGAAGCCGAACGTCCTGGTGTATTCGCCCGAAGTGCCGTCAGAGGAGGCACTCGTCCTCGACCTCGTCGAGGAAGACATCGCTATCCGTGAGAGCCTGCACCGATCGGAATTGAGCCAGGAGCAAGTGGAGTACCTCAACCTCTCGGATAAGCTGAGCTACTATTTCCAGTCCTCCAAGGGCACTGCGGGCGGTCGCTGAGGCGCCCGCGCACGCATTGTTGCGCGCGGTCGCTTGCCGAGGGCGGAAAAAACCTCGGCAGCCCGGAGTCGCTTTTTGTTAATCTCGACAGGCGTCATCGTGAAGTCAGAAGCGGATCCATTCCTTTCCCCTGAATTCCTTAATCGCCAACCCTTTCAAAAGAGTCCGACCGAATACAGGTTCGGAAAACGGATCTCCAGCGCTGCTTGGGGGCTTTGGTTAGTCATGTCATCAGTAGGGTCACAACCATGATACGTCGTTTCCTCGTTCCACTCATGATGATTGCGATGGTCGCTCAGCCACTTGTCGCGGCGGCCGAGACGTCCTTGGACGTACCCCTGCTGGGAAAGCGGTCGCTCGTGCGACTGGGGGCGATCCCCAATCCAGTCACCGAGACGGGGCTTGCCTTGGGGCAGCAGTTGTTCGATGCGTTGGACAAGCAGGATCCGGCGTTGATGGCCCAAACAATTCCGCAGCTCGACAAGCTTGGGAAAGAGGAGACGGTGGGTGGGGCCAGCTCCGCGATGAAGTGGCTAGTGAATGCCTGGCTCCAAGCGCGCGAGGCGGGCTCGAATGCAGCGCCCGCGCGGCCAGCGCTGGAGCAGGCCTTCTACGACTATTTCCTTGCGGACAATGGCAAGAATCTCAAGGAATATCTCCAACGCAAATATCGAGCCGCCAACTTCAAGCCCACGGACGACCCCGAGAAGCACCTCAAGCGGGGCACCTTCCTCGAAGACATGCTCATGTTCAACAACCCCGCGCGCGCGCAGTGGGAGCCAACGGATCAGGTTCTAGAGGTCATCGGAGGGTTCAAGTCGGAGGTGCATAAGGTGATCGACCTCGGGGCCGGTTTTGGCTATTTCTCCGAGAAAATCGCCAACACCCTGGGTCCGGATGCCACCGTCTATGCGGCCGATACCGAGGAGAGTTACGTCGAGCAACTACGCGAATTTATTAAGACCTACCAGATCAAGGGAATTCAGCCACTCGTCTCCAAGTCAGATGACATCAGTGTTCCGCAAAAGACAGACATGGTGTTCATCGCATCGCTCTACCATGTGCTCTATACCTGGAGCTTGCCTCAGCAGCGCGATGCCTTCATGAAGACGCTGAACACGACCCTGCGGCCTGGGGGCTATCTCGTTGTCCTCGACAATCGCGACAACGACGGCGTTTCCTTGCACAACTCTTTCTTGGACAAGGATCTCGCGATCGCCCAATTGTATTTTTACGGCTTTGAGCTGGTGAAGAGCGAGGATCTGTCGCCCTATCGGTATGTCCTCGTCTTCCGCAAGTCGGCGCCGGACGCGCCCAAGCCGCCGAGCTACGCCAATGCCGCCGGGGCGTCGGCGATCACCGTGAGCAATACCAGCTCGGTCGTCCATATCGGGAGTCTCGATTCCTTCGATATCACGCCCGCCGGTATCGCCGCCGCCAAGCTCATGATGAAGGCCGTAACCGACTCGGATCCGGTGTCCGCGCGCGCGGCAATCGAGGCTTACGACAAGCTGATCCCAAATGAGAACTTCGGCGGTGAATACACCGCGCTCCAATGGGTCGCCCAATACATCGCGGGCTCGGATCAAGAAAAGCAAGAACTGACCAAAGATCCCTTGGCGGCTGAGTTCCTGGCCTATCTCTCCAAGGACGACTACAAGACGCTTAAGTCTTATCTGGCGCGGAAATACAAGCTCGAAGCGCCGAAAATCACGGTGGAAGAGGCGACCGACGAGAAGACGCGCGAGATTGGCATCGTCAGGCGGCAGTCGCTCGAGGACTTCATCCTGTTCAATAATCCACGCCGCGAGAGTTGGGAGAAATCCTCACGCATCATGGAGTTGTTGCCGATCAAGCCGGGCGATACCATCGTTGACATCGGAAGCGGACCGGGGTTCTACAGTTTCAAGTTCGCCGACCGCGTGGGGCCTCAAGGGAAGGTCTATGCGTTCGACACCAAGGAAGTGCATATCGAATACATCAAGGAGTTGGTCAAGAAGTGGGGCTTGAGCAATCTGGTCGCCACGGCCTCGAAAGAGAATGGCTTTCAGATACCAGAGCCGGGAACGGCTGATATGGTGTACATGTGCTCCCTCTATCACATCCTGTACGCCGTGATGTCCCAATCGGAACGCGATGGGATGATCGACGGCATTGTCAAGGCATTGAAGCCTGGCGGGAAATTCGTTGTGGTCGACAATGGCCCGGTGGTCGAGGGGAAGCTGCCCTATCATGGTCCCTACATTCGCCAGGAGCTGATTACGACACAGCTCGCGGCCTATGGGTTCAAGCTTGAATCAAGCGAGCAGATTATCCCGCAGCGGTATTTGATGGTATTTACCCACTAAGCCAAATGACGATCGACTTGGACGTCTCGGCCAATCAGCTCGCTGCCTGGCCTAGGCTACCGTTCGACCAACCGGAGACCAGCCGTCTCGAAATGGATTCGGGACGGCGCTTTCGCATCTTTATCACTCGGAGCTTGAAGTAAATGAAGGCACCTCGGCTTTCCTCGGTCCTGAGCGCGACCGCCCTGCTATTGTCGATTTTTGCGATTATCCCGCAATTTGGTGCGTTGACCGAAATGATCTCACGTATGTGGGGTGGACCGGAATTGGCTAGTGTCACGCCGACGGACCAGACGGCGAAGACCGTCACTTCGAAGAGCGTCGACAAGAAAGCCTCCGCTGACCCAGCGGGCGCATCGACAGATCTGCTTACGGCGCAGAATGAGCGAATCCTCGCGCTAGAGAAACAGCTCGCGCAATTCGCCCGTGTAATTCGGGCGGCTGGACTTGACGCAGCCGGCCCCTTCCTCAATCCCGCGCCGGATGGCCGCCAACCTTTGCTGGCGCAGATGGGCGAGAAGTACGCAGCCCAGGCCAACTTCGAGGAAGCCCGCAAGAAGAAGAGCGAGCGCGCAGTGGAGATGCGCAAGCGGGATCTGGAGTCCTATGGCCAGGAGAGCTACCAGCGGATCTCCGATCTCTACGACAAGGCGCGGCCGCAGCGCGGAAACGAAACGGAAGCGCAGCGCACGGAGCGCGAGGCGGCGACCAAGAGCCTGCTCACGGACTATCCGGAGGCGTGGTCAACCAGTGTCGCGGTCGCGGAGCAAGGGTTGGACGCAGCGATGAACCACAATACCGAGAACGCCGAGCAGTATTATGAATCTTTGATGACGACCTCGCCCTACTCGGATGTCGTGACCGAGCAGGGCATTGAGGCGATTCCGGCCCTGCAAAGCTACTTGGCGCGGCAGTACGTTCAGGAGGGCCGCTACGATGAGGCGGCAACCGTGATCGATGCGCTGAGCACGCATTCCGACGCCGTCATCATGGAGCCGAGCGAAATGGGTCAGCCGGTGACGAAGACCGCGCAAGAGATCGTCACGGAGCTGCGAGAGAAGCTCGGGAAGTAACCGCCGGGTGTGGGGTTTGGCGACCTCTCTCGGGCGATACTTGGCCGCGTTCCCACTCTCGCCTGAATGACATCGAGTGCTACGTCAGTCCGGATCGCGGATCGCGGAAGCGACCGGCGGTCCGCCTGATGTTCGAGGGGCATGACTCAAACGTCACAAACTATGATGAAATGCTGGGCTTGGCTTCAACTAAATTCCGGGTTTGAGAACGCATGATCGAGGCTGTATCCGAGTTTGATGGTTTGCGGGCCGTGATCGCCGCCTTGTTGATCGGTCGATTGAGAGGCTAGGGCGGTCGTGGCGCTAGAGTTGATTGGCATCCTCGCCGCCCTCGGGTCGGCCGCCACCTGGGCCGTTGGTGCCTTGCTGATGAAGCCCTTCGCGGAGCGTCTGCCGGCGATGGGTCTGGCATTCGCAAAAGGCGTCTTTGGCTTGGTCATACTGGGTCTCGCGATGTTGGCGCTGGGACATCAGTCGCTGACCTGGCAGACGTTCTGGGTGCTGTTTCTCAGTGGCGTGCTCGGTATCGGCGTGGCCGACACCCTTTTTTTCAAGGCGCTGCGCGAGCTGTCATCGCATTCCGTGGTTCAGTTGATGCTGCTCGGCCAGGTGGCTACCATCGGCATGGCGGTTGGCTTTCTCGGCGAAGACCTGGCTGGGCTGGAGTGGGCCGGCGTATCCATGGTAGTGCTCGGGGTGGCGGTCGTATTGACCGGACCCGGCGACACCAACGGTCAGGGCGCAAGCGTCCGCGGCGTGCTGTATGGGGTCGTGTCGGTCCTCGCGATGGCGGTTTCGGCAACCATGGCGAAAGGGGTGCTCGATGAGGTGGATGCCGTGACGGCGACCTTTATCCGCATCGCGGGGGGCGTGGTTTCGTTGTTTCTCCTGGCACCAGTGTTTTATCTGGGGCGTGGCAATTGGTTGAGCCCTTTGCTGTCCGATTGGCGGCTCGCCATGAGATTTTGCGTGATCGCGACCTTCGTGACCTTTGGCGGGTTCTTTCTCTCCTTGCTTGCGATGAAGTTGACCCCCCTGGCGATTGCCAACACCCTGCTATCGACCGAGCCGCTGTTCGTCCTGCTCATCATGGGGCTGTTTTATAGAGAGGCTCCGGATGCGCGACGATTGCTCGGTAGCCTGATCGGTGTCGTCGGCGTCGGTCTTATTTCCAGCAAGAGTTTTTTGACTTAGCGCGAGGCCAGCGGTATGAAAAGAACGGAAGGGGTCCAGCCGTTGGACCTACAGACGATTTGCTCGCATGTCCTGGCTGGAGACGCGTTCGACGAATCGGTGACGGCCCTGCTGAGCGCGCGGGGAGAGGCTCAGGAGCGACTCTTCGAGCTTGCTCGTGCCGCAAGACTCCAGGGCTTCCCCGACCGCCGCGCCGAAATCCGCAGCGTCGTCGAGATCTCCAATATCTGCAAACAGCGCTGCAACTATTGCAACATCGGCTGCGAGGACACGAAGAAATACGTGATCCCGACCGAGGATCTCGTCGAGATCGCCTCCTTTCTCTATCGCGAGCGGGGCCGGCGCGTCCTGCTTCTGCAATCGGGCGAGAACAAGGACAATCGCTTCGTGGCCGGCGTCATTCGGGCCTGTGCCCAGATCAAGGACAAGCTGCCGGACATTCAATTGATCGGCTGCATCGGCAACCTGAGTTACGAGCAATACAGTGAGATGCGGCAGGCGGGCGTCGATCGTTATCTCTTGAAGATCGAGGCATCGCGACCTTCGCTGTATGAGGCGGTGAAGCCGAACGACAAATGGAGTGAGCGTCGCCAGTGCCTGGATGATCTGGCCGAGCTGGGGTTCATGGTTGGCAGCGGGATCATTGTGGGTCTGCCGGGTCAGACCGAGGACGATCTGGTGGCGGATCTCAAGTTCCTCACGGAGCAGAATCTCGACATGGTCAGCGCCTCGGTGTTCATCCCAGGCCATGGTACGACCTACGAGCACATGGCCGCGGGCGATGTGGAGACGACGCTGAATTTCATGGCGTTGCTACGGATCAAGAATCCCACCGCGCTCATGCCGACCACCAGTTCGCTGGAGAAGCTGAAGCCGGATGGCCAGTACCTGGGGGTGATGGCGGGTGCCAATACCGTGACCATCCATGATGGGACGCCGCAGGAGTTTCAGCACCTGTTCCCGATTTATGACGAGAAACGGTATCGGCCGAATGACGACCATCTCCGTGCGATCGTGGAGCGCGCGGGTCTGCGGCTCAATACTTGACGCGCCGGCGGTCGCCACTCCCGACCCGAAGAGCGCGGCGCGACTCTAAGGGCGATACCCAGTTAGCAGTGAGGTGTGAATCATGAGCGAAATGACAGCAAGCGACGTTGGGTTGAGGAATTCACCCTTTGGGGAGAGCGTGGAAAGTCGCGTGAGGGACTTCGAGCGGCTCCGCGAGCTGGGGCTCATCGCAAGCTCGGGGGATTTCTTCCCCTCCGTCCATTACCCGCCGATCACCATGTATCCGGAGGCGGAAGAGGAGGAGTTGCTGGGGGACTATGTCCTGCCCGCCGATGGACTCTTTGATGTGTATCTGCATCTGCCCTTTTGCGAGCAGCGCTGCATGTTCTGTCATTATCCGGTCAAATTCGGCCAATTTGGCGACAGTACACATGCCGAGACGGAAAAGTACCTGGCCGCGCTGGAGCAGGAAATGGACCTCTTCCGCAAGCGGCTCGGGATCCCCATGTTCCAGGCCCGTTCGATTCTGGTCGGCGGCGGGACGCCAACCCTGCTCACTCCGGCTCAGTTGGATCGGATGCTGACGTCGTTCAAGCAACGGGTCGACTGCTCGCGTGTTACTCAGTTCAACTTCGACGTGGATCCCGGCACCCTGACCGACCAGCATGGTCGGGAGCGACTGGAGATCCTGCGCGCCCATGGCGTGGATCGTCTCACCATTGGCGTGCAGTCCCTGGACGACGAGATCCTGCGCAAGATGCATCGTCCGCACGACGTGAAAACCGCGCTGGCCGCAATCGAGGCGTGTCGGGAATACGGCTTCCAGCTCAACATCGAGTTCATCTTCGGCTATCCCGGCCAGACGCTTGAAGCTTGGGCGCGAATGATCGAGGACGCGGCACGGCTGGGGGTCGACGAAATTCAGCTTTACCGGCTGAAGATCGAGGCCTACGGCGACGCGCAGGGGCCGATCCAGAAGATCGCCACGCTACGGCCGGAGCAGCTTCCGGCGTTTGAGGAGGCGATCCGGATGAAGCAAGCCGCGATCGATATCCTTGGCGCCCATGGATATAAAGAGAACCTGAGGCGTGTCTTCTCCAAGGAGCCGGAGAAGTATTCGCACTATGCGCACAATCAGTGTTGCCAGTTGTATGATCAGGTCGGCTTCGGACTGACCGCCTTCAGCAGTCTGCGGGACCGTTTCCTGCTGAATACCCAGTCGTTCGACGACTACTATCGGCGGATTGCCGCGGGACGTCTGCCGGTCAACCGCGGACTGAAGCGCAGCCAGGAAGAGCAGCTTCGTTGGGCCGTGGTGCTTCCGCTCAAGAATCGGGACGTGGATAAGGCCCAATACCAGGCGCTGACCGGGGTCCGTTTCGAGGAGGCGTTTCCCGACCTCTGGGATCAGCTTCAAGCGCAGGGCCTGGTTGAGGATAAAGGGGGCTTCGCGGGCTTGACGGCCAGGGGAGCGTTTTTTGCCGATGAAGTCTGCCACCAATTCCATGCGCAGCCGTTCATCCCATTCGAGAAGGATGAGTATGCCAAGGGGCCACTCAATCCTTACCGGTCATTCGCCGGCTAACTTCGGGTTGCCGGCTTGGCGGGGCGGAGCGCCATCTTCATGGAGCTGTTGATTGGATTCACGGCATTCTGAATGACGGGAATGACTTGCATGAACACCATGTCTCGGGACTGGCGTATCTTGGCCGCCCTTATGGCAACGATGGCTGCCGGTTCGATTGCAGGCTGCGCGGGAGGGCCGGATCGGGAAGGGCACGGTGGGGGACCTCCCCCGGCCGCGCTGGATGCCTGTATCGCCAAGGCATCCTCGGACGGTTGTTCCTTTGAGGACGGAGGTCGTCTGATCTCTGGGGCCTGTGAAGAGCACGGAGGAGATTGGGTCTGCGTTCCGGAGGGCGGACCAAAGGGCGGACGATCTGGAAGAAGGGGGGGACCGGACTCCGACGAGGGAGGTCGAGGTGCTGGGGGGGCGATTTCGCCGGGAGGCGCGTCCTCGTCGCGGGGCGGGAAGCCGACCCCGCCTCGCGAAGCCTTTGATGCCTGTCTCGGACTTGCCATGGGGGCCGAGTGCCTGGTGAAGACGCCGGATCGCGATGTCGATGGAACCTGTTCCGACCTAAGCGATCGGCTGGCATGCGTCCCTCGCGATGCCTCGCAGCGGCCGACGGGTAGCGATCGCGGCTCTGACGACATGCGTTGATCGGCGAGTATCGACTCAATCTCCGCCGCGATCGCGTCCCCACCGAGTGGCGCATCCATGTGCCATCGAAACGCTAGGCAGTGCTAATCATGGATGGGGCGGTGGGATAAACAGCGGCAGGATCTGAGGAATGATCGCAGCCGGGCCAGGACGCGGATGATGTGGCGGTGGCCCAGCTCCAGGACCTGGTCCAGGGCCGGGCCTGTAGCCGGGTCCTCCGGGTCCTCCCGGACCGCCATGGCGATGATGACCATGTGGCCCCCGTCCATGGCCGCCGCCCCGCCGGGGTCTGCTCCTGCCTTGGGGCGACGGACCTCCCCCAGGGCCAGGCCCCTGGGCAACCAGGGTGACTGAACTCGGCTCTGTTGGCGGTTCTAGTCCTTGAATAGCCATTTCAGCCAGGGCCAGCGCGTCGATGCCGCCCCTGAAAGCCGGTTCGATGAGCGTAGGACGAATTGGGAGACTGGTCGCGACCGCATGCTCAGGAACGTCCACGGAAGCCTCTATTGCCGACGTCGCGACGACGAGCGCCAGCACTGGAATCAAACGGTTCATGATTCGAATCCTTCAAAATGTCAATTCAAGCTAAGGTAGCTGTACCTCGGCCCAAAATCCTACTCTCTATCCAGGCTCAAATCACCCCTGAGGTAGACTCCTCATGCTGGCTAAGGCTCTGTGCAGTGATCCCTCGGTCGGCGCCCTCGGCGATCATGCGTTGCCGCGCTGGATGAACGCGATCGGAGGCGCAACCTTCGGTCCGGGTCCGTCGATGGAGGGATCCGAAAGGATCATTGAAGCGCACGTCTGTTCTTGGAGGCCCGGAGATTGAAGTCGCATGTCGCTATCGTCGGTGGCGGTTTTTCTGGGGCCGTCATTGCCCACCGTCTCGCCCAAGTGGGCCATTCGGTCGACCTATTCGAGACCCGACCCCACCTTGCAGGAAACTGCCACACCGAGCGCGATGCCGTCACTGGTATCTTATTGCATCGGTACGGGCCACACATTTTTCACACCGCGGACGAGCGGGTTTGGCGTTTCGTCAATCAATTTGCCGAGTTCGTGCCCTATGTCAATCGTGTCAAGGCGATTGCGCGGGGCCGCGTCTATTCCTTGCCGATCAACCTTCTGACGATCAATCAGTATTTTGGCAAGACCTTTTCGCCAGCGGAGGCGCAAGCATTTGTGGCGTCACTTGCTGATTCCTCGCTCACAAATCCGCGAACCTTCGAGGAGCAGGCGCTTGCCTTCATCGGTCGAGAGCTTTATGAGACCTTTCTCGAGGGCTATACGATGAAGCAGTGGGGAATGCACCCCTCACAATTGCCAGCTAGCGTATTGAAACGCCTGCCGCTTCGGTTCAGCTACGACGACAACTATTTCAGTCATCCCTATCAAGGTATTCCCCGCGAAGGCTATACCGCCATTGTCGAGAAGCTCGTCGACCATTGCAACATCAGGGTCCATCTGAGAACCCGCTTCACGCGCGACGACGGACATGGGTATTCCCATGTTTTCTATAGCGGTCCGATCGATGCCTGGTTCGGCTACGCAGAGGGGCGGCTCGCCTATCGCACACTTGACTTCGAGTTGACCCGCGCGGACGGAGACCTGCAAGGCACGGCGGTCATGAACTATTGTGACGCCGATATTCCTTGGACGCGCATCTCGGAACACAAGCATTTCGCACCCTGGGAAAGTCACCCAAGGACCACGGTGTTCAAGGAATTCAGTCGGCCTTGCGGTGACCTGGACGACCCCTACTACCCGATCCCAATGGTTGGGGAACAACGCCAACTGCAGCGCTATCTCCGCTTGCTCGACCAGGAACTCAAGACCACCGCAATGGGGCGTCTGGGCACTTATCGCTATCTCGATATGGATGTCACCATCAAGGAAGCACTTGAGATCGCCGATCGCTTTCTCGCGGCCTGAGCTCGTTGTCGCTCCGCGAGCGACTGAGTGACTTTGGTCGCCTTAGCCCCCCTGTCAGTCCCGCCGAAATCGACTCTAGTATCGATCTATCATCGGCCCGGAAAAACGCAAGACTTGAGGTCATCGACTTTGGCGCGCAGGAACAGGGAAATCGACTGGTTGAGGGCCTATGCCGTGTGCTTTGTCATTATCGAGCACGCGAGCCTGATCATGCACGGCCCGTGGTTCTGGGACGGAGTACGACAATGGTTTTGGGGTACCGGCGGCGTGGACCTCTTCTTTGTGATTTCGGGCCTGGTCATCAGCCAATCATTCGTCGACGAATTCGACATTGCGCGCGGGAAGCCGCATGGTGGAAAAATCGCGACCGCGCAAAGCGTCGTGCGTTTCTACGTCCGAAGATTCCTGAGGCTCTATCCCGCCGCGCTTGCATGGGCACTGATCGTCATGGCCGCGACGATTTTCTTGAATCAGTCGCATATCTGGCTAGACATCAATGCAACCTTCAAGAAGCTGATTGCGGTTGCCATGTATCTGTACAACTTCCAAGAGGCCCAGCAGCAGCCGACGATGCTCGGCTATTATTGGAGTCTGTCCCTGGAGATGCAGTTCTATTTGTTCTTTCCCCTATTTCTCATGCTCGTAAAGAGTCCCAGGCGAAGAATTATCATACTGCTCGTTCTGTTGTTCGCCCGAATACTTTATCAGCCTGGAGAGGGCGAGAGATGGCTCTTTCGTTTCGACGGAATTCTTGTCGGTATCCTGCTTTTCTATTTTGGCAAGACGTGGATCTATCGAGCGATGGCGCCCCGTTTTCTTGAATCTTCAAGCGTGAAGATGGCGTACTCGTTGGTCTTGCTCGTATTGATTGCGACAGCGCCCTTGCCGCTACTCGGATACCCGAACCTTGCAAATGCCGCGGTCTGGGCTTTCTCCGGCCTGCTGGTGTGGGCCGCGATGTACGGAGAAGGCTACATTTTTTCCTTCGGTGTTCCGCGGCTCCTGGATTGGATCGGGAGTCGGTCGTACAGCATCTATCTGTGCCAGATTCCGATGATGCTCATTAACCGGGCAGTACTCTTTCTCGTACTAAAGTCGCGGGGAGTGGAATTAAACAACCATGACCATTGGTGGATGCTTCTCCTCGGCTGGGTGATCTCCATGGCGGCTGCCGCGGAGTTGACGTACCGAATGATAGAAGTGCCCTCGCAAAGAAAAGGGCGTGACCTCGCCAGAAGCATCGTGTTCAATACGGGGAAGGATTAGAGCGGTTGCTCAGTACCGCATACGCCCAACGCAGCCGCTCAAGCCGTCTTTCCAGCCGTAAAACGCGGCTTGGCAGGCTCGCCAGGAAAAAGAGTTACGCAGATAGGCAGAAGTGATGAGGAGGAGGAAGAGGGCAAAGAGATAGCGCGAAAAAGCCGGAACGTAGATGATCCGCGCGATCCGGCGGCGAAGCAGAAAACGATTCCTGAGGTCGTAATAGATCTTGAATGGCGAGTGCGCCTTGCTAGGTTTAATCTTCTTGAGGAGGCGGGCCTTCGCGATATAAATGACGGTGGTGTGGAAGGATGCCTGGAAGCCGAAGAGGCCGTCATCGCCGTAGACGAAAAAATCCTTGTCCGGCAAACCGATCTTCTTGAGGACGGCATCGGAGACGAGCATCCCCTCGAAACAGGCGACTTGCATCGAGCACCAGTCCTTGCCGTTCCGGAAGGAAAGATTGTGCAGGCCCGCTTGATAGGTCGTGATGGGATCGAAGATATGTTCCCACTCGTGAGCGGTACCGTCACCATAGACCACGAGTGGGTGAATGCACTCGGAGAGATGGCGATAGCCCAACTGATGTTCCAGGCAGAGCGCTTCCGGCTCGACATCGTCATCCAGAAGCCAATACCAGTCGTAGCCCTCCGCCTGGGCCAGGCGTAGCCCTTCGTGAAAACCGCCAGCGCCGCCCGTGTTCTCTGTCATTCCGACGTATTGGATCTGCGGGTGATCGAGATAACCCAGGGATCGCAGGAGGTCTTCGGTGCCATCGGTGCTGGCATTGTCGACCAGATAGATTCTGGTGACCGGTTGCGATTGCTGCAGAATTCCAACAAGGCACTCGATCAGCATCGCCTTGCGGTTGAAGGTCACGAGGATGACGGCAATCCGGTTCGTGTCAGTCACGTCCTTTCGCCCCGCGCATGAAGTCTCGCAATCTGGCATAGAGCCGATAGAACAGGAATTGCTCGATCCGCGAACGATAGCGATGGAGGCGGGATTCCATGATGTGACCATGCTCCAGCGTCATGGCCATTGCGAACAAATTGCCAAAATCCGTCGTCCCGTTGCGTAGACTTTGTCTGAGCCATTTATTGACGACGCGGGTACGGTAGATTTGATGTAGATCGCTTTCGGCGAAGACCGAATTTCCGATTCCGGCCCCCGCCTTGGGGCGCTGATGCCAGAAGGCGAGATATTCCGGGTAGACGACGATCTCGAATTTCGCCAGAAAGCGAATATTGAATTCCCAATCGCCGATCACGGGGAGCGATTCGTCGAACATGCCCACTTCGTCGAGGGCGGAGCGCTCGAAGAGAAAGCACACTGGCGTGAACCGATTCCAGGCAAGCAGCCGGAGGAGGTCGATGGATTTCAGCCAGCCATTGAAATCCTGACGACCGATCTCTTGGACCTGATTGCCACGAATCTCTTCCAGGATGATCTCGGTATGGCAGAAGATGCCGCGCGTATCGGGCCAGGTTTCGGCGGACAACTCCCGGACCATAACTTCGAGAAAGGTCGGATTCCAAGTGTCGTCGTCATCGAGAATCACGAGATATCGTGATTGGGATGCGCGAATGCCGATGTTCGAGGCGGCTTCCATTCCACGCGACTGTTCATTGTGGATGACTGTCAGGCGACCATCATAGCGGCCGCGATAGGGCTCCAGTAGCGCGTCGACCGCCTTGGGATTTCCACCATCATTGACAATGACGTGCACCCAATCCGTGCTGGTCTGGGCAAGAACGGTCTTGACGCAACGTTCCAAGAGGAGCGTTCGGTTCTTGGTGCGGGTGATGACCGCGACAAGCGGTTCCTTGGATTTCATTGTGGTTGCGGCTATGACCGATCGATCGGATCGTTATTAGAGTTATTCCGGATGTTTTTATTTCTTATAACGAAGGATCCGGTCACGAATCGCCTTAGTTCCCTTCATGATGACATTGTGTTGTCTTTCACGCGGGGTTGGTCTCCCCGAGGCGCCTGGAATCTTGGAGTAGGGGCTTTGGGTCTCCCTGATGAGATCCATTTCCTCGACCCATTGCAGGTTGGTCAGTCGCACTGTTTCACAGTCGGGATAGGCC
This sequence comes from uncultured Gammaproteobacteria bacterium, assembly GCA_963818415.1. Classification (GTDB taxonomy): domain Bacteria; phylum Pseudomonadota; class Gammaproteobacteria; order Chromatiales; family Chromatiaceae; genus CAWFSC01. The sequence goes on from CAWFSC010000003.1 coordinate 66,634, forward strand.
GAAGTCCCGCGCGAAGGTCGTGAGACAATCGACGGCATCATCCCCCCCCCAATTGATGACTTCTTGGACCAGCACCTTTCCCTCATGCCCGTGGACGAGATCCAAGAAACGATCCGCGGACACGGATGAGGCGCGGCTGTGCGGATTTTCGGTTCCAGCTTCCATTTGCAGGAAATTGGAATGGTGAATGAAGGCCACGCCTCGACTCGATAGCTTCCTCAACAGTTGAGGCACATATAACTCGAGTACCTCGATCTCCGCGTGGACGAGCGAGTCGAACGAGAAGATGAAATCGAACTCCCCGTCGTTGGCGGCGTCAAGGGAGAGTCCGTCATTGCGGTGAAACTCGGCGCTAGGGTGGCTGGCGAATCGCTTCTTGCAGGCGTCCACGGCTTGGCCGGACAGGTCGATACCGACATAGGATTCGCAGTAGTGGAGTAGATAGCTCGTCCAGCGCCCATGGCCGGGCGCGATCTCAAGGATGCGGCTCGCCGGCAATTGCCTGTGGATGCGTGGGTAGATCGAGCCGAACCATTGCGCCTCGCTGCCGCCCCACCATGAACTCCATTCCTCGCCTTCCAGGCTCCAGTCGTAGGTCTGATCCCACAGGGTTGTGTTCCACCCGAGGTCCGGCATCGATATTCTCCCGTCGTAGAGGCTGACCAGCATTGGTCTCGCATGGTCATGTGTCGCCTTCAGGTGCAAGCCCGGCCAGGCGCGGATCTGGTATCCTCGACGGCGGTATCGGTGGGCAGGAAACGTTGGTCGGCAGCCTGAAGGATCGCGGTGATTATACCAGCTCGGATCCTCGACGGCGGGCACTTTGGACCCGGTCGCCTCGCTTGCCGCCTGCCCGCGCTGAACGCGCTGGCGGCGTGACCTGAAAATTGTGGCTTGGGAGCTTGAGATGGCGCGGGTGGCTTGGCTGATTCCCAGACTGGTCGATGGCTCGGGTGGGATTCGCACCATGCTCCAGCATGCTTGGGGCTTGGAACGCGCGGGGCACCTCTGCCATTTGTATATCGAGGGAGTCGGGGACGATCGCAAAGCCGGCAAGCGGATTCAAGATCTGTACGGTTATGCCTTTTCCCAGGTTCGCCATGGCTGGGACGTGATCGAGTCAGCCGACCTTCTGGTGGCGACGATTTGGTACTCGGCGGTCATCGCGCGCGATCTGCCGCTGGATTGCCCCAAGATCTATTTCGTGCAGGACTATGAGGCTTGGTTCAACCCGATGGGCGATTCCTACTTGCTGGCGGAGGGATCATATCGGATGGGTCTGACCCCGGTGACCATCGGACGCTGGCTCAGCCATGAACTGAACAGCCGTTTCGATGCCCCGGCGTTGCATTTCGATTTCGGCGCGGATCTCGCGGTTTACCGGCCGCTCCCGGCACAGCGTCGGGAACTAGCGGTTTGTTTCCTCTGCCAGCCGGAAAAACCGCGTCGGTGCGCCCGTATCGGCGTTGACGCGCTGGCAATCGTCAAGCAGCAGATGCCGGAGGTCGGGGTCTATCTCTATGGATCCAAGGAAAAGAGTCGTCTCGGTTGCGAGCATTCGCACCTTGGTCTGCTCAAGCTCGCCGAGTGCAACGCGCTCTACAATCGCTGTGCGGTCGGCTTGAGTCTTAGCGCAACCAATCCCTCGCGCGTCCCCTTCGAAATGATGGCGGCAGGGCTGCCGGTCGTGGAGATGTGGCGGCCCTCGACCCTCCACGACTTTCCCCCGCAAGCCGTCAGCCTCGCCGAGGCGAATCCCGAGGCCATTGCCGAGGCGCTGCTGCGGCTGCTTGAGGATCGCTCGCTCAGGGAGCGGATGGGCACGGCCGGCGCGCGCTTCATGTCGGAACGTTCGAGCGCCCACGAGGTCAGCCAATTCGTCGAAGTCGTGGAGCGCATCCTCGGCGGCGCGGGGCCGACGCGCCTGGACGATGGCCAGCCGCTGTACTCGGACCCGCCCATCGTGGCCGGAGCGCGGGTCCGCTCGCTGCCTGTCGCGGTCAGGGCGCGGCTGAACGCACCGCCAAATGCCTATGTCAACTCCCTGCCGCCCCTGCTACGAACCCTGCTTGGTGCGATGGCTCGCGCGGCACGTCGTATCCTCGATGCCCGATAAGGCAACGCCAGAGCGGCGCGCGATGCTCGGACGCAAGACCTGGCAGCCTCAAGAATCGATCGTTCAGAACCGACCAGGCACGGCATAACATCTTGAAAATCCGTTATTCAGATCGTCTTGCGCTCTATCGTCATATCGAGTGCGAGGCGCTCGAAGCAGCATCGGCGGTCCTCGATGAGCGCAAGACGAAGCAGCGCCTGTCATTTCGTCTTGGCGCGCGCGCGGCGCCCCTGTTCGTCGGTTTCGCCCTCTTCATTGCCGAACAGAGCATCATCGACGACGTTGCGGAGTTGTTCTTCTTTACCCGAGAAGGCGAATTCTTCCTGCGGGTGTTCCGGGAGGTCGTGCCATCCGGACGGATCGCCAACCATGATCTCCCCGCCGCGACCATCCTTGAGGTGAGCCGCCTGGCGACCTTCTCGGCGTCGCTGCGATCGATCACGATCAAGGAGATGATGCGGCTCTGGAGCCTCTACGACAGTCAGTCGATCTTTGCGCTCGGCAAATCCCTGGGGCTGGATCCGGCGATCTTGAGTCCGGCCTGCTCGCGGTATTCGCTGGCGCTGGACGAGCCGATCATCCGCCCCTGGCAGGACGAGCGGATCAAGGCCCTGTTCGCGGATGTTGATGTCGTTCGGATCCTCGAAGAGAAAGTCGCCGCCGACCGATTCGCCGCGCTCGCCTATCTCGCGCGGCATGGCCTCGCGGGGGAGCGGCGGGAGGTCGGTGTGGTCGATATCGGCTGGCGGGGCACGATCCAGGACAACCTCGCGTTGATGCTGCCAGACACCAGAATCTTCGGCTATTACATGGGCCTCCAGCGGTTCCTGAATTTGCAACCGCCCAATTGCGTCAAGCGGGCATTCGGACCTGACGCCAACCAGGATCTGCTGTTCAGCCATCTGCTGGACGCCGTTTCGCCCGTCGAGATGTTGTGCAATTCCCCGCTCGGCAGCGTTATGGGGTATCGCTTCGAGGATGGAGAACCGCGCGCGATCCGCCTCATCGAGCCCTCGGAGGGCGCCATCCATGCCGATGTCGTCGAACACTTCCAGGCCGGGGCACTCTTCGCCTGCCGTCACTGGGCGCCTTACATCGATGAACATTCCATTCGGAGCAAGGAGTTGCGCGAGAAGTCCTGCAATATCTGGGGCGATCTCATCGAGAAGCCCGAGCGTCAGATCGCCGAGGCCTATGCGGCGCTCAATCACAACGACGTCTTTGGTGTCGGCTGCTTCGTCGACAAGCGGGTGGTGCCATCACCGGCGCACATGCTCCGGAGCCTGGTTTCAGCCCGGGAGCGGCGCGCTTTGATCCTCTATATCAAGCAGACGCAGTGGACGTCCGGGCTCGCGCACCGCACGGACCTGAGCCACTTGCACCGAGGAATGCTGATCGCGGCCCTGGTGCTTGGCCGGGTCTACAAGCGGATGCGGATGTGGATGCACTACCATCTGGCGGCGAGGCGATGAGGAGGAATCTGGTGGTGAGGTTGAGCACGGCCGTCGGTACCGAGTGTCCCTCGGGAGGAGCGATGATTTCGTCATTTCCCCAGTCAGCGCGCATCACCGCTGACTCGGGTGAGATGGACTGGCCAATGCCTGTTGGCCGCGCTGGCGCGCGCGAGAACGGGGTGTCGCATGGGTAGACGCGGCGACCACACCAAGGAGGAATTGGCCGGCTTGGCCTTGGACGCGGCGATCGCGCTACTGGAGGGGGAGGGGCCGGATCGGCTGACGACACGCGCGGTTGCGAGTCGCATCGGTTACACGGTTGGAAGTCTCTACTTTCTCTTTCGTAACCGCGACGATCTGATTCTACAGGTCAACGAGCGCACCCTGGACGAACTGCGCGCGCGGATCGACGAGGCGCTTCCGACCGACCTTGCGCCACGGCAGGCGCTGCTGGCCATGGGGCGCGCCTATCTCCGTTTTGCCGCCGCGCACCCGGCACGCTGGCGCTTGATCTTCGAGCACGGACTGCCGCCAGGGACGCCCTTGCCCGAGGGACTGGGGGAGAAGATCGACGCGCTCTTCGGACTGGTCGCCGGCTATCTCGACGCCTTTATTCCAAGCCAGGACCCGGTGCGGGTTCGCCACTCGGCGCAGGCGGTCTGGGGCGGGGTGCATGGCATCACGGTCCTGGCGATCACCGGCAAGCTGGCGGCGGGAGGTAATGCCGCCGCCGAATCCTTGACCGAAGACCTGATCGGCCTCTACCTGGACGGCCTGATGGGGCGCCGCTAATCCGGGTCAGCGCCGCCAATCGGCGGCCACAAGACGGCGTTGACGCAGCGCTTCAAGGGATGATGTCGGTGATCCGCCAGCGACGACCCTCCAGGCTCAGCCTGATATGGGTCGCGCCCTGACCCAGCTCGCCGATCCGAATCAGGAAACGGTCGTAGGACTCGAAAAATGCGAAATCGACCGCGGCCAGCAGATAGGGCGGACTCTGACCGGTCGCCTGCGTGACCGCCGCGCGCAGGGTCTCGCGTACCCAGTCGACCGTGATGGCCTGCTCGAGCGCCGAGTCCCCGAGTCGCTCCAGATTCTGCCGGATCCAACTGACCACGCTCTCGGGGTTGTCGGACGGCAATACCCCATGCACGCCCGTGGAGAGTCGCTTCTTGTAATTCGCGCGGAGTGCTGGCAGATCCAGCATGTCGGCAAGCTGGTTGGTGTCTTGCCGGTTGATGGCCTCGTCGAGACGATAGACGCTGTAGAAAGGCCAGAGGCCGTAACCGATGAGCGTCAACAGGATCAGATAGCCGATGAACCGCATCGTGATTGCCCGCAGCTTCTTGGGTTGGTGGGCTGAGCGAGCGCGGCTGGGCGTTCGCTCGGTTCGAGACCAGGATCCCGATTCTAACCACAACCAGTGGCTGGATATAATCCGAACGCATCGACGATCAGTCTGGGTGGAGCGGATGGAAGACAGAAGGCAGGCGGGCGCTGGCGCGGGGGCTTGTCGGCTCCAATGGCGCAGCCGTGAGATGGGGGGTGTCGGACCGTGACCACGCCTCTGGGGCTACGCGCCTATCTGGTCGGCGGCGCCGTGCGCGATCGCCTATTGGGACGCCCCGTGCGGGAGCGCGACTATGTGGTGGTCGGCGCCACCGTCGATGACATGCGGCGGCTGGGATTCCAGCAGGTCGGCAAGGACTTCCCGGTCTTCCTGCATCCCGAGACCAAGGACGAATACGCCCTGGCGCGCACCGAGCGCAAGACCGCCCCCGGCTATCACGGCTTCGCGGTCCACGCCGACCCGGACGTCACGCTGGAGCAGGATCTGCTGCGTCGCGATCTGACCATCAATGCACTCGCCGAGGACGAGCATGGCGCCTTGATCGATCCCCATGGCGGGCTCGCCGATCTCCAGGCGCGGATCCTGCGCCATGTCTCGCCCGCCTTCGCGGAAGATCCGGTGCGGATCCTGCGGCTGGCGCGCTTCGCCGCGCGTTATGCCGATCTCGGCTTCCGGATCGCGGACGAAACGCTTGGGCTGATGCGGGACATGGTCGCGGCGGGGGAGGTGGACGCCCTGGTGCCCGAGCGCGTCTGGCAGGAGATGGAGCGCGCGCTGGGCGAGGACCGCCCCTCGCGCTTTTTCGAGGTGCTCCGGGAGTGTGGCGCGCTGGCCAGATTGTTACCGGAGCTCGACCGCCTGTGGGGCGTCGCGCAGCCCGCGAAATGGCACCCGGAGATCGACACCGGCGTGCATGTGATGCTGGTGCTGGACATGGCCGCGCGACTCTCGCCCGACCTGGAGGTCCGGTTCGCCGCGCTCTGTCACGACCTGGGCAAGGGCAACACACCCGATGACATCCTGCCCAGCCATCACGGCCACGAGGAGCGCGGTTTGGCGCTGGTCGAAGGCGTCTGCGACCGCTTGCGCATTCCCAACCGCTGCCGCGAGCTGGCGCGCGTCACGGCGGCCTATCACGGTCTGGTCCACAAGGTCGAGGAACTGCGCGCCGGGACCATCCTCGACCTGCTCGACAGGACCGACGCCTTCCGCCGCCCGGAGCGTTTCCACCAGATGTTGACCGCCTGCGAGGCCGACTATCGCGGTCGGACCGGCTACGCCGAGCGCGCCTATCCCCAGGCCGAGATCCTGCGCGGCCTGCTGTCTGCGGTGTCCGCGCTGGATGTCGGCGCCATCGCCCGCGCCGCAGGCGAACCGCGCCTGATCCCGCAGCGGATCCGCGCCGCGCGCATTGCCGCCATTAAGGCCGCTCGGGAGGAGATTGACTGAACTCGGGATCGGCCGGGTCGCCGATCCCTGTCGCCGCAGGTGGGCTCACGCCTGCCGATGACGGTGTCTCGCTGCCACCGACAACCCCCGCTTCGATTCGATCATCGGCGATATCGCTGACGCAATCCCTGGTGACGAGACGCCACGAGGGAAAGCAAGATCACCAAGAGGAACATCGCCCATCCCGACAAGGTCGGAATCCCGTTGGACAGCATCTGCCATCGGGTGGAATCGCCCTTCGTATCCGTCCCAGGGTCATCGGTGTGAGCCGGTGACTGCCCGGACTGCTGGTCGTCCAGGATGAACCCATCCCCATCGGCATCCCAATACGCCGATGCCTGGTTTGCGGCGGCTGCACCCTGCACGGTGGTGCGGAAGCGGATCAGCACCTCGTTCATTGCCGTACTCTCGTCCGTCGCACCTGGATCCGGGGCAATATCGCCGATGAAACGCACCATCTCGGCGCTCGCATCGTATTCGCAGAGACGGCTTATGGAGGCGCCTGCCACGATGCACTCCAGACTCCCGTCCACGTACCGGGTGTTCTTGGGGATGGGATCCTCGATCAGCGTCAGGACAGCGGCTTGATTGCCGCTGTTGATCCAGACCATCTGCCATAGCAGCTCGGGGTAACCCGCGGCATTGACGGTCTTATAGCCCGACGGTGGATCCCAAACGTTGGGCGCCATGATCGTGACATCGACCGGCCCGGAACGCACGGGTGGCCCTTGGAGCGAGTCCGCCTGGGCGAGGTTGGTGACCACCGTCCCAACAGCGGTCGTGGCTGGGATCAGCGCTAGGAAACTGATCTCCGCCTGCTCCGCCGGTTGCAGATCGCCAATGTTCACCCGCAGGACCGGCGATTCCGTGACGACGGTTCCCCGGCTTGTGCTTGCGCTGCCGGTCACCAGGGTGAGTTCGCTCGGGATGCTGTCATCGAGTACGACCTCGGTGGCCAGCGCGCTGCCCTTGTTCTCAACCAGGATCACGTAGCGCACGGTTTCGCCTGGGTTGTACTGACCATCGCCGTTCGCATCCCGGGCCAGCTCGGCCCGCTTACCGATGCTGAGCTGCGGGCGTCCCGTGCCCTTTTCCACCGCCGTGATCTGGGTCGGTTGATGGCCATCGTTCGGGTTGGGATTGCCGTCCGAGGTCACGGCGCCTGTCTGCTCCGAGGTCGCCGTGGCCTGGTTGACGAAGGTTTCGGTGTTGTTGACGGTCACGGTGAAGCTGACGGTGACAGAGCCGCCCGCAGCGATGCTGGCGACGCCGGTGACGGAGACGATCTGGCCGTTGACTTCCGCGCTGCCGGCGGTCGTTTGGATGCTGCCCGTCAGATAGGTGAGCCCCGACGGGATGCTGTCGGTCAGGCTGACATTGGTCAGCGCCTCGCTGCTGGTGTTGCGAAGCACCAGCCGATAGACCAGGGTGTCGGTCGGGCTGACGTCCTTACTGGTGTCGGTGTCCGCCAACCATTCCACGAGTTTCTCGACCCTCAGGCGCGCACCGCCGGATTCGTCGCCGACCGGCAGCGTTGTCGGCTGATCGCCGTTGGCGTCCTGGCCGTCCTGATCGGTCGGCTCTGGTACCGTCTGGTCGGAATCCACCAAGCCTTGGTTGCTGATGATGGTTCCCGACGGTATGAAGGCGTCGATGGTCACCCGGAAGCGAATCGTGACCTGATCGCCGTCCTCCAGGCGGTCGATCAGCACGCGCATTTGGGTCGGATCGCTCGCGTTGATCGTGCCTCGGCTCGTGGTCAAGGAACCCGTGACATAGGTCGTACTCAGCGGAATGGCGTCGGTGAAGACCACGTTGTCCGCCGGGCCGCTCTGGTTGTCCAGCAGGATGCTGTACTCCAGCGTGTCGCCGGAATTGGCCACGCCTGTCGGGGCCCCATCCTGAACGATCGCCACCGTCTTCAGCGCCTCGATGTGGCTGGTCTCCTTCGGCAGCAAGTGGGCCGTGGCGGAGTCTGTATAGGCGCGTTCATCCGGGTTTTGGCCTGGCTGCGAGCTGTAGCCCAGCGCGGCCGTGTTGGTGAGCGGCTGCCCGAAGGGCGCGTCCAGATCGACCCGCACCCGGTAGGTGATGCTGGTGTGGTCGTCGCCCAGGGTGAGGGCGGCAATCTGGAAGGTCAGTTCCCGGCCGTTCACTGTCACCGGGACACTCGCGGAGCCTGCCACATAGGTCAGACCGGCCGGCAGGGTGTCCTTGACCACCAGGTCATAGGCATTCGCCCGGCTGGCTGCCGTATGGTCGATCAGCAAGGTGTAGGTCGCCAGGTCGCCGGGCGGCACCTCGGTGGGCGCCAGCGTTTTGGTCAACTCTAGGGTGGGCTCGACCAGGGTGAGATCCAGGGGCTGGACGCCCGATTGGTCCGCGTCGGCGTCGTAGTCGCGGATCACCGTGCCGTTGGGACCGGTGTAGGTGAGGGCGGCATGGTTGCCGAGAACTGCGCCGTTGACATTCGCCGGCAGTCGGTTCTCCACGACTACCTGGATGTCGATGGTAATGAAGTCATCGTCGGTCTTGCCGTTGGCGGGATTCGCCACGTCGCCCAGAGCGAAGGTCAGGGTCTGACCGGACGTGGCCGGGGGCGGGTCGAATTGGGTTGTCATGCCGACATGACCCACGCCAACGCTGGCGCTCTCGAAACGCACGCCAGTCGGCAAGGTATCGGTGACGATCAGGTCGGCTACCGATCCTTCGATCAGATCGATTTTCAGCCGGTAGCTGAAGGTCTCGCCAATGGTGTAGGTCGACTTGGCCGGATTCGGATGGAATGCCTTGTCGATCTGGACCGGATTGGCGACGGTGATGGTTGGCGCGTTGTCGCTGGTGGCGTAGTCGTTCAGACCACCCGCGCCCGTGCGCTCATCATCGGGATGCTCGCCGAGCAAGACTTCGTGTAGATCGCCTGGACACTGTTCTGGATCGTCTGATCCGGGATGACGCCATCCGTCAATCGGGTCGTGAAGACGATGGTCACTGTCCCGCCCGCCGGCAGATCGAAGGGATCGCTCGTCCAACCGGTGCCGGTGTCGCCCAGGGTAGGGGCTGGGGCGCCGCCCGTTGTGCCCGTTACCGCGAGCCCTGTGATCGTCCCAAGACCCAAGGGCAGGACATCTCCTAACTCGACGTCGAAGGCGGTGGTATTGCCGGTATTCTCGACCACGACTTGGAAGCTCAGGCTGTCGCCAGCGTCCAGCCCCGTTGTTGGGCTGTTGATGGTCTTATTCAGGGCGAGGACGGGTTCTCCCACCGTGACCAAGGCAGCGTCCTCGATCTTGACGCTTCCAACGCCAAGTGGATCTTCGAACGTGAGCGAGGCGATATCGTCGAGCCCCGCGTTGTCCTGGTTCTCGATGATGTTGTCGACCCGCGCCTGGTAGGTCAGGGTGATCCCGGCAATGGCGCTGGTGGTATTGGTCAGTGTGCCAAGACCGAGTGACAGGGTCTCCTGACCGGTGCTGGGAGCGCCGTCCGTGCGAGTGAAGTTCGTCGGGTTCTGACTCGTGGTAACGCCCAAATCCTTCGAGACGCTCAGCGTGCCGGTGACATAGGTCAGGCCCAGGTCCAGCACGTCGGCGGCGACGCTGTTGGCCAGGCTGACCCCTGGCGGCAGGTCGATCACCACCTCATAGGTCATGGTTTCGCCGATGGCGTAGCGCGCCTTGGGAGTCAGGACGGTCTTGGTCAGATTGATCGCGCCGACCGTCACGACCGCGTCGTCCTGCTTGGTATTGTCGTTGGCGCCGCTGCCCGACCCAGTGCGTTCGCCGTTGGCGGCGCCGGAGGCCCCGGGGGTGGCGCTCGCCGTGCCCTGTTCGCCGGGGAGCGTCGTCCAGGTGATCGCGGCGGTGTTGGCGATGTCACCCTCGTTCAGCTTGCTCGGCGTGGTTGCCGTGTAGGTGATGACCAGGCTCCCGTCCACCGGCAGCGTGCCGATCCTGACATCGAGCGTCGTCCCGCTGGAATGGTCGACGACGCCGGTAGCGCCCGTGGGACTGATGCTCTTCACCGTCAGCAGCGTGTAGGCAGCAGGTAAGCTGTCGAGAACGCGCAGATCGTAGGCAGTCGCCGCGTTGCCGCCCGGGCTCGGATTGGTGACCGTGACCGTGAAGGTCACGGTGCCGCCGAACTGGGTGAGAACCGTCGGGCTGGCGGTCTTCTCGATTGTCACCTTGGGCTCGATGACATTGAGCATCACCGTGTCCGGACTCAGGATCTGCGGTTGATTAAGGGCGTTCAGGTAGCGCATGCCCGCGCTGTTGGCGAGCGCGGTTCCGGCCTGATTGCCAGCGACGTTTGCGACCAGCACCTGGTATTCCAGCAGGTACTGCTCGCTGTCCGCGTCGCTATCGGAGTTGATGACGTCTCCCAGCGACAGGGAGAGGGTCTGGCCGCTCACGACCAACTCGCTCCCGTCGACGAGGACGACGAAGTCGCCGCTCGGTTCCGAGTTGATGCCGCCGGGATTCAGGCTCGCGTTGAGACCCGTATCGAAGACGCGCGCGAGACGGGCTGAGCCAGGCACATAGGTCAAGCCGGAGGGCAGAGTGTCGGTCAGGGTCGCCTGATGCAGGGTCCCGGCCGGCATCGCGACCGCGACCTGGAAGGTCGCGACCTCGCCGATCATCAGATTCGCGCCGGCGCTGTCCGCCTCGCTCTCGCTGCTGGAGATCAGCGTCTTGGCGAGTCCAGTCGGAGAGCCCGCGCCGCTACCGCCGGTGGCAACCGGGGTCAGGGTCGGGTTCTTGCCGTCCGTGAGGTTCCCGTTGTCGTCACTTGGCGCGGTGATGTCGCCGTTCGCCGTCGCGATTGCCTGGTTGGCGATGATGGTGCCGTCCAGGGTGTCGCCATTGACCGTCACTCGGAAGCCGACCGTGGCAACGTTACCGGCCTCCAGGGTGCCCAGATTGACGTTGACCGGATCCTGAGTGACCACGGCACCCTGCGAACTGGTCACAGAGCCGTTCACCAGCGTGGTATTGACCGGGATGGTGTCGCTCAGGCGCACGTTTGTCGCCGGGGCCGAGCCGGTGTTACGCACACTGATGCCATAGGCCAGGGTGTCGCCCGGATCCACCAGCCCGTCGCCGTCGACATCGACCGCCAGACTCCAGCGCTTCTCGACATCCAGCGCCGGCGCGCCCGTAGTGCCATCGGAGACGGCCGTAATCGACGTCGGCTGGTTGCCGTCGCTGGGATCGCCGTTGCTGTCCGAGCGGACGGTGCCCGTCTGATTCGAGTCGGCCACGGCCTGGTTGGTGAAGGTCTTGGGCGAGGCGCTGGCATCAAACGCATTGATGCTGACCTCGAAGGAGGCGAATTCGAATCCGCCGACCGGGATGGATGGGATCGAAAGGCTGAGGGCGCTCCCCGAGACATTGATGGTGCCTTCCGTCGTTTGGGCGCTGGAGGACACATAGCTCAGACCCGCCGGGATGCTGTCGGTAAGCGTGACATCGGTCAGCTCGGCGTCGCCCCGATTGGTCAGCACCAGGGTATAGGTCAGCGTATCGCCGGGCGTCACCGCGCCGTCGGACTCGGAGTCCGTGGACCATGCGACCACCTTTTCCACATAGAGCCCGGTATCCAGCGGCGCGGAGCCTCCAACCGGGATGGTGGTGGGCTGGTCGCCGTTGGCGTCGATCCCGTCCACGTCGGTCGGCTCGGGGACGGTTTGATCGGAGTCGACCAGACCCTGGTTGCTGATGACGGTGCCGTTTGGTGTATTGGTGTTAACGGTCACCTGGAAGCTGATGGTCACTTTCTGATTGGTAATCATGCCTCCGATGTCAACGCTGAGGTTCGGCGCGGCCGAAGCATTCGGCGTACCCGACGTGGTTGACAGCGAACCCTGCACGTAGGTGCTGCCAACCGGCACTGTATCGGTGAAGAGGACATGGCTGGCCGTCGTGCCGGTGTTGCTCAAGACGACCGTGTAGAGCAGGGTGTCGCCAGGATCCACGATGCCCGGGGTGAGGTTGTCCGTGGCCAGGGTGACGGTCTTTTCCGCCTCGATGAAGGCGTCCGTGTCTGGCGTGACTTGGCCGTTGGTCGAGTCGATGTAGTCGCGCTGCACCGTCGGGGTGCCGCTTTGTCCGTCATAGGCGGCGCCGATCCCGTTAGTGATGGCGACGCCGACCGTGGCGTTCTCATCCACACGGGTCTGGAAGCTGAAGGTCTTGAGCTCGCTCGGCGCGATGCTGGCGAAACTAAATTGCGGCTGGGCTGAATTCGACTCGTTGGCCGTTGCCCCGGATGTCGATCCGGCGACGTAGGTCAGACCCGGTGGGATCAGGTCACTCAAGACGACATCGAAGGCCGCCGCCGCGTCGCTCTGGTTGCGCGCCTCGATGGTCCAGGTCACCCGGTCACCCAGGGACGGGCTAGGATCGTCCGGCGTTTTGGTCAGTGCAAGCTGGGGCTCAACGATGTGGATCTCGCGGGTGACCGGGCCGGCATTGCCGGACGAGGAGGTGACCGAGGCGGAGTTGGTGAGCGTCGTGTCGTCGATGTTGCCGGACACGTCGGTGACCCGTGCGCGCAAGCTCAACACCAGGTAGTCGTTGGCGTTGTTCGCGTCCGCCGTGTTGGTGACTGTCCCCAGGTCGAAATCGACGTTCGGCCCGGATTGACTGGGCGGTCCGACGTAGTGGTGCGAGATGTTCGATGTTGCCGTGATGGCCTCGAAGCCCAGAAATTGGATCCCGGCGGGCAGGACGTCGCTGATCACCAGGTGGTCGATCTTGCCTTCCACCATGTCGACCCGCAGGTCGAAAACGATCTCGTCGCCAATCGTAAAGGTGTTGTCGGCATGGATGGCATTGAGCGTTTTCTGGATAGCGAGCGCGGCGTCCAGCGTGAGACTCACGCTGCCCGACTCGCCGTAGTTGTTCAGCGGAGCGGACTGGTTGGCTGCGTCATCGTCTCCCGTGTCCAAATTGTCGCGACCGGCCGTGCCGCCGGCCACCAGGCTGTGGTAGCTGGCGCTCACATCGCTGTCCAGGGTTGCGCCGGCTGGGGCGTTATTGACCAGGACCGCGTCGTAGGTAATGGTGAGGCGCGCGTTGGGCGGCAGATCGAACAGGGGCCAAGTCAGCGTGTCGCCGCCCGAGGCGGTGACTATGAATTGAGCCGCGGTTGCGGAGAGCGGCGTGCTCGTGCCATTCAGCACGGCGGCCCCTCCCGGATTGTCGACGGCGATATTGAGGAAGAAGGGACCACTTCCGCCACTTCCGCCCAGGAGTTCGGCCGGCAGCACATCGCGGAGATCGACCCGGTAGGCGGTGCCCGAGAGGCTGGTGTTTTGAACCAGAACCTTGAAGGAAAGGGTGTCGCCCGCGTCGGCTTTCGGCGCACCGGCCTCGATGGTCTTGGTGATCTCCAGGTTGGGCTCCAGCACCGTGCTGGTTTGGGAATCCTTCGGTGGTGGGAGACTGATTCCGTCGTAGTTGAGCGAGGCGGTGTTCGTAAGTAGCGTCCCAGCCTGATTGCCGGCGACATTGCGTACTTGAACGTTGTAGTCGATGGTGATCCGGGCAGCGCCTGAGCCAGGATTGGTGACGGCCCCGAAATCGAACGTCAAGGGGTCCGCGCCGCTTGCGGGGGCGGCGGGCGTGGTCGCGGTCAGGCCGTTGGGGATCTGTATCGATGCGCCGCCGAGGTAAAGCAGTCCGGCCGGGAGATCGTCGGTCACGACGAAATGATTGGTGGTGCCGACTGGAACATCGACGCTGAGCCGCATGGTTGTGATCTGGCCGACCTGGAGACTGGCCCCGCCGGTCTTGGTGATGGTCGGGCGTCCGGCGGTGACCTTGGCCGTGGTGGTCGCGGCCAGATCATTCACGGAATCGCCGCTGGTGTTGAGTGAACCGGAGCCGGTCCGTTCGCCGTTGTCCGCATCCGGCTCGCCAAGGATGGTATCGCCGCCAGTGCCTTTGGCGCCGGGCAGTGAGGTGAGTCTGGCGGCGACAGTGTTGGTGACGACCTCCTCGAAGGCGATCGTTTTGTCGACGGTTGCCGTATAGACCAACTGGATGCTTTCACCAGGGGCGAGATAGCGTTCCGCCGCGTCGCTAATGCAGACAGCGAGGTCAACCGTGACGGTTTGAAAGGAGGCACTCGCACAGGCGGTCACATCGGTTGTGCCTCGGCTCAAGGTGGCGCTGGTGACGTGCGGACTCTGATAGCGAGCCGGCAGGGTGTCTTGGATGAAAGGTTCCCAGCCCCGTGTCACGGCCGTGTCGCTGGTGTTGGTGAAGGTGACGGTAAAGGTCACGGTATCGCCGCCCGTCACAGTGGAGGTCGCAGTGGAGGTCGAGGGAACCTTGGTGATTTTCGGATTGGGCTCGACGATGGCGACATTGGCTGCCGCCGAGCGGCTCTGGCCGGTGCCAACGCTGTTCTTGTAGTTGAGCGACGCGGAGTTGGTCTTGGTGTCGGCGCGGTTGTTGCCTTCGGTATTGAGCACCTGGACCTGATAGGTCAGGACGAGCCGCTCCGTATCGGCATCTGTATCATTGTTCCGGATATCTCCAAAGTTGAAGTCGAGACGACCGGTGGCAGGATCGAAGGCCGGAGTGATAGAGGCGGGGTTGACACTATCGTTGGTCACGTTTCCGAAGCTGCCCCAGGCGATGGAGGTCGCGGTGTTGGCAACCGCGTACACGCGCGCACTGTCGGCGACGTAGGCCATCCCCGCCGGGAGCGTGTCGACGATGATCGGGAGTGTCGGATGCGCTTGGGTTAGGCCCTCTGGGAGATCGAAGGTCGCCTGATAGGTGAGAATTTCGCCGATCGCTGCCTGCAAGGGCGCGATATCGCTGGTCCAGGACTCGGTGCTGGCGATCAGTGCCTTGCTGGCCGTGACTTCGGCCGCCTCGGTCGAGCCGGAGCCGGTATTGCCAGTCGGGCGCTCATCGGTGACTGAACCCTCCTGACTGTCGCCTCCGACTTGCGCGGTATTGTTGAAAGTAGAGCCTGAGATGACGTCCGATCTAACCGTGGCCGTGAAGGTGAAGACGACGCTGGCTCCGGGCGCCAGGCTGACACCGTTGTCTTGGCTGTAAGTCACTGTGGGGTTCGTGTAGCTGTAGGTGTAGCCCGTGGGGGGCGTCGTACCTGGGGTGACCGTGAGGTCCAGTAGATCGTTGCCCGTACCCTCATTCAACTCGTCGGTGACGCTGATGTCATAGGCCGGCCAGGTGCCGTTATTGGTTACGGTCAGGGTGACCGTGACCGTATCGCCCGCGTCGACGGGCGAGGGCGTCATGGACTTGATGATGGTCAGGTCTGGCTCGCCGAAGGAGGTCGCGGCGCTCGCGGTTACATCCGTACCAGTCTTGCCAGTCCAGTCGAGCCTGACGTTGTTGGTCTTGGTTTGAAGGCTCGGCAGACCGTTGTTGACCGCATCTTTGGTAACCCGCGCCTGGAAGCTGACGGTAAAGCTGTTGTTCATCGTCTGGTCGCCACCCGTAACGGTGGTGTCGCCGAATGTAATGGTCAGGGTCTGCCCGGTCGGGGTGACCGTCGGTGGGGTCGAGAGGGTCCCCGCGAAGGTGCCTGGGGTCACCGTCACACCGGGCGATGAAAGGTACTCGAACCCTGGCGGCAGGCTGTCGGTCAAGGTGAGTCCGGGCGTCACGCCATCGGGCAAGTTAACGGTCAGGGTATAGGTGACGACATCCCCGGCGGTGACTACTAGGCGATCGATGGACTTGGCGATCCCCGGCCCGGCGAGGGTGACCGTTGCCGCGTCGCTGACAGGCGGGAAGGGCGTGGCGCTGGGTTGCGCGGTCCAGGTGGCCGTGGCATTGGTGGTGATGACGTCGCGTGGATTGACGCCGGGGGCGACCTGACAAGTGACCGTGATCAGGGCGGTGTCGGCGGAGTAGGGGGAGCCGCCGGTGGCCGGGGCCTCGTCGTTGGCCGCCAAGGGATTGCTGTTGTTGATAATTAGGCCAGTGCTGAATAGATCGGCGGAAGTCGACAGAGGTAAGCCGGTTCCATTCGTCACGCTGACCACTGAGCAACCAGTGAGCCCGGCCGGGACGCTGTCGGTCACGGTCACATCGTAGGCGGGTGCTCCGCCGGTGTTCTCAACGGTCAGGACATAGGTGACGGTGTCCCCGCCATCCGCGCCAGTCGCATCGCCGTCGACCGGAAGCGTCGTGTTCGGGGGCGATACGCTGGCGTTGCTGTTGGCGACGGTGTACACACCGTTGGTGATCTTTAGGTCCGGCTCCCTGAGCTTGAACTGAACGATGGAGTCGGCGAACTCATCCGTCGCGTTCGTCGAGCCCTGAGTTGCTCGCACCTGGTTGGTTAGGAAGAGGTCGTCGGCAAAAGGATCGCTGGTGACCGTAACCGTAAACAATATGTCAACGATTTGAGTGGTCTGAGTGCCTGTATCGTCGAAATCGCCGTAGTTGAAGGTGATGCTGTTTTCCTGGGGGCTGGTCGAAACAGCGGGCTTGTTATCCGTGCCATTGTTATAGATGTCGTTGAAGGTGTCCTCCGGGCCGAATCCCCAGTGACCCTTTGAGGGAATGAGGGTGGCTTCAAAGGTCGTCATCTCGATTGCGTCCAACACCGGCTTCGGCAGATAGTCGATGAATTTCAGATCCTCCACGTCACTCGAGGGCATGGTGTAGGTGAAGCGGTAGGTGATGGTGTCGCCGGCCTTGACCTGAGCCGGATTACTGACCGGGTCACTACCATTGATCTTGTAAAGGGTCTTACTCAAACTGCCGTAGCCGATGGAAACGCCGGCACTGCTGTCGTCAGCTTCCGTTTCGCCCGTGGGTGCGGTGTTGTCTGCAACCGACAGCAGACGTCCCTGCACGGAAACGTCGTTGTTGAGCTTGTCGCCCTGGTCAACCGACGGGTCGCCGGAGGGGAAGTTGTCGCTGAAAGATTCCTGGATGACGGTGCGGAACTTGATGATGGCCGTCGTGGGGCCATGGTTGAAAGTCGCGCAATCCGGAGAGAGAACTCCAGTCCCGGCGGGTGGAACGCAGCCGCCAAACATCCTGGGGTCAACGGAACGGGCCGACAATTCGTCCGAGACGCGAAGACGGATTTCAGTCGTGCCATCAGTGTCGTCTGTCGAGGAGCCGTCACCTGCGCTGTAGTGCGGCGTGATATCGCCCGCGAGGAAAGCGGTCATTGTGCTTGCGCCAAGCGATGTGTCGTGAATCTTGGCACTCAAGGTTGGCTGAAAAGTCTCTAAGAATCGCTGCCCGTCCGAAATCGTGTCGGTGATCGCCACCTGGTCCATGGAGAAGAAGTCGGACACCTGCACTTCCAGGGTGTACTCAAGCGTGTCGCCTGGAGAGGGGCCGGGCGTACCCGCGTCGGTGACGACGGCCACGCTTTTTTGGATCGCGATGGACCTATCGTTGAGGGTGTGTTCCACGCCCACGGGATCGGCGACGGCGTTTTCGGTGCCTCCCGCGTCCCGCGTGTCGATGGGCGTCCAATCGCCGACGGCCTTGGCCTGGTTCTCCGATATGACGTCGTCGCCGGTGCTTGGGCTCAAGACGTCGTCGTTGCTGGCGTCCAGCCGAGGGATGAAATACTAGAAAGTCACGCTGGCTGGCGTGCCGCCGGTGATGGAAGCGAAGCGAACCGTGAGTTCGTTGTTCGGTGTCGCATTCGCCTGACCGGAAGGCGAAGGCTCAGTGATCGTGGTCGCGGTACCGCCGCTCGTCGACACCAGACGCAGATAGGCCATGTTGTCCGGCAAGAAGTCGGTTACATCCAGGTTTTCGACTGTCTGGCCATCGGCCACGTCGACTTCGATGGTGTATTGCCTCGGAAAATTGGGTCCCGTGGCCGTCTCGTCCTCAGGACCGGAATAGGTTTTTTTCAGGGTGATAAGCGTCGGGGTGACGTCCAGCTTTGTTGTCCAGCTTGTGCTATTGGACACCGCATCCGCGACCTGATTGGGACACAGGATGGAGGGGTCTGTCGTCGGGTTGTTGAGTGCATCGGCGCCGAACCGGAATCCGCCGCGGGCTTTCAGGGTCAGCAATGTGCCGAGATCGGCGTCTTCGCTCACACCAAGGGGCAGCTTGATGGTGGCTCGCGGCTGATCCGGCACGAAGGATCCGAAGGGCAACTGGATGGTCACGAGCTTGTCGCCAGCCGTACCGCATACCCGCATCTTCGCGCCCGTGGAATCCAATGCGTAGGGATGATCGACGCATCCGCCGCCTGTGCTGGGGAAGATCTGAGTGATCGTGGTAACAGGCACGCCAAGATAGGTCGCCTGAGTTACCCCAGCGGCAAGATCGATGCCATCGGCACCGACGCCTGCAACGCCGTCCGCGCCATTCACCGGCAGGATCAGATCGACGAAAGGCCCGAATCCGGTTTCATCGGCGTCCGTATTGTCGAAGTCGAGACTCAGGGTGACGTCTTGACCGATGAAGGGCGCGGTCGGGTCTAGCGACAAGCTGACCGACGGCACCGGGGCGGCGAGCGCCAGTCCCGGAAAAGCCAAGAACGCGAGCAGGCCGAGCTGGAGTCGGCGGGAAAGGGGGGTGGGGCGCGCAATTCTCAGGCGGGTCGCGAAGGTATCCTTGATCGCTTTCATGCTCTGCTGCTCCTGCGACCTTCGGCGGTGCGAGAGGGTCGGTTGCTCGTTCTTGACGTTTCCTGGGTGCTGCGGACAGCGCGAGCCACGCCGGGACGCTCAACCAGCCCTCGGCGCGGCGTTGGGGATCTGATCGATGCGCAACCCGCCTTTAGTGCGGATCGTATCAGCGAGCCATGCCTGAGTACACATCTGCCGCACGCTACCCCGAAGCGCCGGGCTTGCGGGGTTTTGGCGCGACAAGGCGACCTCGGGTTTGTCCTTGCGCCCGCCCTGTCGCATCATGCGCCTCCCCTGAGTGACTGGACCAAGATCGCCGATGTCGGACACCCCCATCTATAACGCCGAGGGCCTGGAACGACGCCCGCTGAAGGATTTCACCGAGAAGGCGTACCTGGATTATTCCATGTACGTCATCCTCGACCGCGCCCTGCCGCATGTCGGCGACGGGCTCAAGCCGGTGCAGCGGCGCATCCTCTACGCCATGTCCGAGCTGGGGCTGGCGGCGACCGCCAAGTTCAAGAAGTCCGCGCGCACCGTCGGCGACGTGCTGGGCAAGTTCCATCCGCACGGCGACTCGGCCTGTTACGAGGCCATGGTGCTGATGGCGCAGCCCTTCAGCTATCGCTATCCGCTGGTGGACGGGCAGGGCAACTGGGGCTCGCCGGACGATCCCAAGTCCTTCGCCGCCATGCGCTATACCGAGTCGCGTCTGACGCCCTATGCCGAGCTGCTGCTCGGCGAAGTGGACCAGGGCACGGTGGACTGGCAGCCGAATTTCGACGGCACCCTGGAGGAGCCCCGGCTGCTGCCGGCGCGTCTGCCCAATCTGCTGCTCAATGGCACGACCGGCATCGCCGTGGGCATGGCGACCGACATCCTGCCGCACAATCTGCGCGAGGTGGCGAACGCCTGCATCCATCTGCTGGAGCATCCCGAGGCGACCCTGGAGGAACTGGTCCGCTTCATTCCGGGACCGGATTTCCCGACCGCGGGCGAGATCGTCACCGCGCCGGACGAGTTGCTGAAGCTCTATCAGACCGGCAACGGCGGCGTGAGACAGCGCGCCCGCTACGAGCTGGAGCGGGGCGACATCGTCATCACCGCGCTGCCCTATCAGGTCTCGGGCAGCCGGGTGCTGGAGCAGATCGCGGCCCAGTTCAACGCCAAGAAGCTGCCGATGATCGAGGACTTCCGCGACGAGTCCGATCATGAGTATCCGACCCGTCTGGTGATCGTCCCGCGTTCCAACCGGGTCGATGTCGAGCGGCTCATGTCGCATCTGTTCGCGACCACCGACCTGGAGCGCAGCTACCGGGTCAACATGAACGTGATCGGCCTGAACGGCCGGCCGCGGGTCATGAACCTGCGCGAGATCCTGGTCGAGTGGCTGATCTATCGCACCGAGACGGTGCGCCGGCGCTTGCAGCATCGGCTGGAGAAGGTGCTGGAGCGGCTGCACCTGCTGGAAGGTTTGCTGATCGCCTTCCTCAATATCGACGAGGTGATCCGCATCGTCCGCACCGAGGACGAGCCCAAGCCGGTGCTCATGGCGCGCTTCGGCTCTGACCGACGCTCCAGGCCGACTATGTGCTCAACACCCGGCTGCGCCAGTTGGCGCGGCTGGAGGAGATCAAGATCCGCGCCGAGCAGGCCGAACTGGCGGAGGAGCGCGACGGTCTGCAAGCGCTCCTCGGGGACGAGCGGGCGCTTGAAGGGGCTGATCCGCGACGAGATTACCGCCGATGCCGAGAAATACGGCGACGCCCGCCGCTCGCCGCTGGTCGCGCGCGCCGCCGCCGCCGCCATCGACGAGACCGATCTGGCCCCGAGCGAGCCGGTGACCGTGGTGCTGTCGGAGAAGGGCTGGGTGCGGGCGGCCAAGGGACATGAGGTGGATGCCGCCGGGCTCAGCTACCGCTCGGGCGACGGCTTTCTCGGTCTGGCGCGGCTGCGCAGCAATCAGACCGTCGTCTTTCTGGACTCGACCGGGCGCAGCTACGCCTTGCCGGCGCATACCCTGCCATCGGCGCGCGGTCAGGGCGAGCCGCTGACCGGCCGGCTCGATCCGCCCCAGGGCGCGCGCTTCGTCGCCGTGCTCGGCGAGGCCCCGGAGACGCGCTATCTGCTCGCCTCCGACGCCGGTTACGGCTTCATCGCGCGGATGGAGGACCTCATCGCCAAGCCCAAGGCCGGCAAGGCGGTGCTGACCCTGCCGGCGGGCGCGCAGGTCCTGGTTCCGGTCGTGGTCGGAGAGGCCGCCTCGGCGCGGCTCGCCGCCGTGACCAGCGCCGGGCATCTGCTCCTCTTCCCGCTATCGGAGCTGCCCGAGATGCCGCGCGGCAAGGGCAACAAGATCATCGGCATCCCGCCCGGCAAAAGCGGTGAGCGCGAAGAGCGGATGATAGCCGTGGCCGTGGTCCCGCCGGGCGGCAGCCTGACGGTGCTCTCCGGCAAGCGCGGCTTCACCCTCAAACCCGCCGACCTGGATCTCTATCAGGGCGAGCGCGGACGGCGCGGCAAGCTGCTGCCGCGCGGCTTCCAGCGGGTGGATGGATTGACGGCTGGCTAGTACGGCCGCGCTCAGGTTCGCGAAACTGGAGGAGCATCTTCAGTGCATAGCCGAACTGCGGTTCCCCCGAAATTTCGTCTTCCAAGGGTGACGTAAACTGACGTTCACACGGGAGACGATGATGCAGTTCGCTCTTGCCCACGTCTTCGATCTCCTCGGCGAGGTGCGCGATGTCCAGCAGGTCTCCGGCCGTCCATCGGCGCGGGCGCGATGAGCGGGTCGTGATGCCCCGCCCTGTGGCACAATCGCCGCGCGTCGCGCCAGCCCCTGAATTGCCTGCCATCGGATCCTCCTGTCGCGTGCGCGCTGGCTTCGTATCCATTCCCCGGCCGGGATCGCTGGGGGATTGCTCTTCACCTATACTCAGATCGGAAAGTGGCTGCCGCAACGGACTGTCGCGCAACACGGGTTCCAGGTCGGAGGCTGAATGATGGACGCAGGTTTAACGACGATCCTCATCGTCGACGACTCGCCGGAGAATCTCACTGTCCTGAGTGAACTCCTGCAGACCGATTATCGGGTGCGGGCGGCCACGTCCGGCGAGAAGGCGCTGCGGGTGGTCAAGACCTCGCCCAAGCCCGATCTCATTCTGCTCGATGTGATGATGCCCGGCATGGACGGCTACGAGGTCTTCTCGCGGCTGCGCGCGGACCCGGAGACGCGCGACATCCCGGTCATCTTCGTCACGGCGATGGACAGCACCGAGGCCGAGATCCGCGGTCTGGATGTCGGCGCGGTGGATTACATCGCCAAGCCGATCGTTCCGCCGATCCTGCGCGCGCGTGTTCACACCCAGTTGGAGCTCAAGCAGGCGCGCGACTGGCTGAGGGATCAGAACGCCTATCTCGAAACCGAGCTGGCGCGGCGCATGAGCGAGAATCTGGCGGTGCAGGACGTGAGCATCCACGCGCTCGCGCACCTGGCGGAGATCCGCGATCCCGAGACCGGCAACCATCTGCGGCGCACCCAGGGCTATGTGCGCGCCCTGGCCGAGCAATTGCGCGAGCATCCGCAGGTTCGCCGCATTTCCTCACCCCGCGCGCCATCGACCTCCTGGTCAAGTCGGCGCCACTGCACGACATCGGCAAGGTCGGCATCCCGGATCACATCCTGCTCAAGCCCGGCAAGCTGACGCCCGGGGAGTGGGAGGTGATGAAGACCCACGCCAAGCTCGGCAGCGACGCCATCGAGCACGCCGAGCGCGACGCCGACCGTCCGCTCGAATTTCTCATCATGGCCAAGGACATCGCCCACTATCATCACGAGCGCTGGGACGGGTCGGGCTATCCGGAGGGGCTGGCCGGCGAGGCCATCCCCATCGCCGCGCGCCTGATGGCGCTCGCCGATGTCTTCGATGCGCTCATCTCCCCGCGCGTCTACAAGCCGCCGATGCCGTTCCAGGATGCCTACGACATCATCGTCGCCGGGCGTGGCAGTCACTTCGACCCGGACGTGGCCGACGCCTTCATCGCCCGCTTCGAGGACTTCCGGGAGGTTGCGGTTCGCTACGGCGAAAGCGATACGCTATGAGCTCCGATCCGGATCGCCAGGATCGGCAAGGCCGGAGCCTCTTCGTTCTGACACTGCTGCTTGTCTATGCCCTGTTCGTCGGGCTCTGGGTCTTCTTCTACGACGCGGCGGCGGCATGGCTGATCCACCGCGCGCCCGTGCTGGCGCCGATCGGCGCCCTCAAGAGCTTCGTCTTCGCCGTCGTCACGGCCGCGCTGCTCTATCTGCTGATATTGCGCTGGTTCCGGCCCTTCGCGGGCGCGCCAGAATCCAGCGCGGGCCAGGCCGCTTGGCGTTCTCAGGCGCTTCCCTTCACGCTGCTGGCGGCGGCGATCGCCTTGCTGACGGCGGTTGGCATCTCGCTGAATTTCCAGCAAGAGAGGGCCAATGTGGCGGCGCGGCTCAAGACCATCGCCGAGCTCAAGACCAGCCAGATCGCGGAGTGGCTCGCCGAACGGGAGGGGGATGCCCGGTTTCTGCGCGGCACGGTCACCATGCCCCGGCGGCAAGCGGGCGGCGGTCCCGAGGACGGCGACGCGGTGGACGCCCATCTGATCGCGCATCTGGAGGAGTTCGCCCGCTATAACGCCTTCCAGGCGGTCCTGATGCTGAATGTCGAGGGCCGACCCATCCTGCGCTCCAAGGGCCCCGCGCATCCGCTGGACGCGCGTCTCCTCGCGGCGGCCAGCGAGGCCGCCGTTGCTCAGTCGGTTCGACATTACGGACCCTATCGCGATCAATCCGGCGTCCCGCACCTGGATTTCCTGGTGCCGCTTCCGCCGGCCCAGGCGGGTGCCGAGTCGCCGGTGATCGTGCTCCATACCGATCCGGCCGCCTATCTCTATCCGCTCCTGCAAGTCTGGCCGATTCCCACCCGCACGGGCGAGACCCTTCTGTGTCGGCGCGAAGGCGATGAGGTGCTCTTCCTCAATCAACTGCGCCATCACGCCACGTCGCCGATGACCATTCGGGTTCCATTGGGCACCCATAGGTTGCTAACGGCGGGTTATTTCTCCGATCCCACCCGCCTGGGTACGCCGCTGGAAGGCGTGGATTACCGTGGTGAGCCGGTGCTGGGGGTCGCCTTGGCCGTGCCCGCGACCGATTGGCTGCTGGTGGTCAAGATCGACCTCGCCGAGGTCTATGCCGAGGCGGCTGGCCGGTCGATCTGGATCGGTCTCGCGGGCCTGCTGGCGCTCGTCATGGCGAGTCGCGGGCGCACTGCTGATGCGTCAGCGCCAGCGGATCGCGCTCGCCGAATCGCTGCGGCGAGCGCAGAGCGAGCGGCTGAACGCCTTGAGTCTGCTGGATGCGGTCGTCGATGGCTCGATCGATGCCATCTACGCCAAGGATCGCGAAGGCCGTTATCTCCTCTTCAATCGGGCCGCCGCGGCCTTTGTTGGCAAGGCGCCGGAGCAGGTCGTCGGGCGGGATGACGCGGCGATCTTCGCGTCCGCCGAGGCGGCACTGGTCCGCGCGAGCGATCAGCGCGCCACGGCCAGCGAGCGCGTCGTCACCTACCAGGAACATCGCACCACCCGCGATGGCGAGCGGACCTTCCTGACCACCAAGGGACCGCTGCGCGATGCCCAGGGCGAGCCGGTCGGCATCTTCGGCATCTCGCGCGACATTACCGAGATCGACCGGGTCGCCCGCGACCTGGCCCAGGAGACCGCGCGACGGCGCATGCTAGTCGAGGGTTCGCGTGACGGCATCATCATCATCGATCACGAACATCGCATCACGGAGGCCAACCGAAGATTCGCGGAGATGCTCGGCTACCCGATCGAGGAGGTCATCGGTCTGCGCACCTGGGAGTACGAGGCGCGGCTGACCGAGGAGGATGTCCGCCGGAACTTCAGCGACTTCAGGCAGCTCCACGGGATCTTCGAGTCACGCCATCGACGCAAGGACGGGTCGGAGTATGACGTGGAGGTCGGCGTCAGCGGGACCGACTGGGGCGACCATCAGGCGGTCCTCTGTGTCTGCCGCGATATCAGCGAGCGCAAACGCGCCGAGCGGTTGCTGCGCGAGACCAATGAACTTCTGGGCGAGATGAGCGCGATCGCCCATATCGGCGCCTGGGAGTTCGATCAGCGGACCGGAAAGGGTACCTGGACGGCCGAGGTCGCCCGGATCCACGGCATCGATCCGGACCTCGAACCCACGGCCGACCTCGGACTGAGTTTCTTCCACGGCGAGCACCGCGCCCGTCTCGAGGCGGCGCTGCGCGCGGCCCGGGAGGAAGGGTGCGGGTATGACCTGGAGCTCCAGCTCGTCACCGCGACGGGCGCGGAGAAATGGGTGCGGACCATCGGCAAGCCGGTCCTGGACGAGCAGGGTCGGGTGGTCGGGTTGCGTGGGTCGATCCAGGACGTCACCGAACTCAAGCGGGCGAGCGATGAGGTCGCGCGTTACCGCCAGCATCTGGAAGAGCTGGTGAGCACGCGCACCGCCGAGCTACGCCGGCAGAGTCAGGCGCTGCGCGCCATCATCGACAATATTCCGCTGATGATCTGGCTCAAGGATCGCGAGGGCCGCTTTCTCGCGGTCAATCGCACCAAGGCGGAGATCTGCGGCCGCTCGGTCAAGGCGTTGATCGGTCAGACGAGTTTCGATATCTGGCCACGGGAGTTGGCGCAAGGCTTTCGTGACGACGATGAGGAGGTGATGCGCACTCGGCGGCAGAAGACGGTCGAGGAGATCATCCCTTGCGAGCCTCCGACGCTCTACGAGACCTTCAAGGCGCCGGTGTTGGACGACGACGGGACGGTGTTTGGCACCGTCGGTTTCTCTCGCGATATCAGCGCGCAGCGGGAGACGGAGCGGATCCGCGAATCCGCGCGCCAGGCGGCCGAGGCGGCCAACCGGGCCAAGAGCGCCTTCCTGGCGAATATGAGCCACGAAATCCGCACCCCGATGAACGCCATCGTCGGACTCGCCTATCTGTTGCGCCAGAGCGGCGTTACACCCGATCAGGCCGGGCGCTTGAACAAGATCGAGTCAGCCGCCCAGCACCTCTTGTCGATCGTCAACGACATCCTCGACCTCTCCAAGATCGAGTCGGGTCGGATGGAGGTGGAGCAGACCGATTTCTCGCTGATGGCCATTCTGGACCAGGTGCAGTCGTTGATCGCGGATCAGGCCAGGTCGAAGGGGCTGCGCGTCGAGGTCGATCCCGACGCGGTGCCGCGCTGGCTGCGCGGCGATCCCGACCCGCCTGCGTCAGGCGCTGCTGAACTACGCGGGGAATGCGGTCAAGTTCACCGAGCGGGGGACCATCCGCCTGCGTGCCTGCTTACTGAGGGAGGAGGGCGACGCTTTGCTGGTTCGGTTCGAGGTCGTGGATACCGGGGTCGGTATCAGCCAGGAGACGCTGCCTCGCCTCTTTCTACCTTTCGGTCAGGCGGATGTCTCGACCACCCGCAAGCACGGCGGCACCGGCCTGGGGTTGGCCATCACGCGCCGGTTGGCCGAACTCATGGGCGGCGAGGCCGGCGTCGAGAGTGAGCCGGGGGTCGGCAGCACCTTTTGGTTCACGGCGCGGCTCGGTCGCGGCGAGGGCGGCAAGCCGCTCGTCCGCGACCAGGGGATACCGGACGCCGAGTCCAGGCTGCGCGGCCGTGCCGGGGGCGCGCGGCTCTTGCTGGCGGAGGACAATGAGATCAACCGGGAGGTGGCGCTCGCGCTCCTGAGTGGGGTGAATGTGAGCGTGGATACTGCGGAGAACGGACGCATCGCCCTGGAGCTGGTCACCGCGCGGCGCTACGACCTGGTGCTGATGGATGTGCAGATGCCCGAGATGGACGGCTTGGAGGCCACGCGGCGGATCCGCGCCCGTGCCGATCTTCCCCAGCCCCCGATCCTGGCGATGACCGCCAACGCCTTCGAGGAAGATCGCCGCGCCTGCATGGAGGCCGGGATGAACGATTTCGTGTCCAAGCCGGTGGAGCCCGACGCCCTCTATGCCATGCTCTCTGCGCTGGCTTCCGCCCTCGGGGGATGGGCGGGGCGGCGAGCCGCTGGTCGCGCTGACGCCGGATCGGTCCGCGATGGCGCCAGTCGCCGCGCCATGGGATGTGGAGCAGGTCGCTGCCGTGCTCGATGAACTGGAGCGCCTGCTGGCGCAGGACGACAGCCGTGCCGTTGGTCGTCTGCGGGAGTCCGCCGCGCTCTTGCGCGCCGCGCTTGGCGATGTCGTTCGACCGGCTTGCGTCGCAGATCGAGCACTTTGAGTTCGAAATGGCGCTCGCCACGCTCAGGAGCACGCGTGCTGCGTTGGAGACCGCGGCCGCGCGCCCCCGCGACTGATGCCCCGACGCGAGCTTACAGCCGGATGCGATGGTGATTGAGCGCGTAGCCGCGCTCCCGGTAGGCACGGAAACGCTCCCGGCCCGCGTCGCGCACCGCTGGCGTGTGATCCACGACCTCGCAGACCCGCTCGAAACGGTCGATGAAATCCGGGATCTGGGGCGCCAGGTTCAGCAGCACCTGGGTCTCGGACTGCGGGCTCTCCGTCCAGACTGATGAGCACGGGGGTGAGCGCCTGATCCACGTCGCCCACCAGACCGTGCGGTAGAAAGCTGTCCTCGCGGTAGGTCCAGAGCAGGCGGTCCAGGTGCCGCGCCTCCTCGCGGTCGGGGCAATGGATGAGCACCCGCAGAGCCCCCGCGCGAATGCGTTCGACCAGCCGGCAGGCGAGGAGAAAGCGATCTCCCCCGCTGTCGGGTTCCAGGCTGTAGAAGTCGATTTGGGTCATGTCGAGCGCTTTGTCCCGCCTCTCCCGACCATGGGGGCGGTTGGGGTCAGAAGCCGTCGGTCGAGGTGAAGAGTCCGACCCGCAGGTCCTTGGCGGTGTAGATGGTGCGTCCGTCGACCTGGACCACGCCGTCGCCGATGCCGAGCACCAGCTTGCGGCGTGATGACCCGCTTCATGTCGATGTGGTAGGTGACCTTGGTGGCGCTCGGCAGCACCTGGCCGGTGAACTTGACCTCGCCCGACGCCCAGCGCCCGGCCGTGGCCGGGGTTGCCGATCCAGGCCAGATAGAAGCCGACGAGCTGCCACAGCGCGTCCAGCCCGAGACAGCCGGGCATCACCGGATCGCCGGGGAAATGGCACTGGAAGAACCAGAGCTCGGGCTTGATGTCCAGTTCGGCGATGATCTCGCCCTTGCCGTTGGCGCCGCCAAGTTCGCGATGCGGGTCGACGCGGTCCATCATCAGCATGTTGGGCACCGGCAACTGGGCGTTGCCGGGGCCGAACATCTCGCCGCGCGCCGCAGGCCAGCAGCTCATCGCGGTTGAAAGAGGCTTCTTTGTTCACAAGTGATCCTGGAGGTCTGATGGGGTGCGCGGCGGGTTGCCGGCGCATGCTGTGAGGGGCGACGCTCGTCGGACTGGTACGCGATGCGTACCCTACGCCTGCAAACGCTCGCGGACGAAGCCGACGATCTCGGCGATGGGGACGAGCTGCATCTCCTCGTCGGTGCGGCCCTTGTATTCGACCATGCCGTCGTCGAGGCCCTTGTCGCCGACGACGATGCGGTGCGGGATGCCGATCAGCTCCATGTCGGCGAACATGAAGCCCGGGCGGGCGTCGCGGTCGTCGAGCAGGACCTCGATCCCGGCGGCTTGCAGGTCGGCGTAGAGCTGCTCGGTGGCCTCGCGCACCCGGTAGGACTTGCCGAGCTTCATCGGCAGCAGGGCGACCTCGAAGGGGGCGATGGGGGCGGGCCAGCAGATGCCGCGCTCGTCGTGATGCTGCTCGATGGCGGCGGCGACCACGCGCGAGACGCCGATGCCGTAGCAGCCCATGGTCAGCGTGGTCGGCCTTGCCGTCCTCGCCGAGCACGGTGGTCTTCATGGCCTCGCTGTACTTGCGCCCGAGCTGGAAGATGTGACCGACCTCGATGCCGCGCGCGATGGTGAGCGTGCCCTGGCCGTCCGGGCTGGGGTCGCCCTCGACCACGTTGCGCAGATCGGCGACCTCGGGCAGCGGCAGGTCGCGGCCCCAGTTGAGGCCGAACCAGTGCTTGCCGTCCTGATTGGCGCCGGCGCTGAAGTCGGCGGTGACGGCGACGGTGCGGTCGACGATGCAGGGGATGGGCAGGTCCTTCGGGCCCGAGCGAGCCGGGACCGGCGCCGATGGCGGCGCGGATCTCGTCCTCGGTGGCCATGCGCAGCGGGGCGGCGACCTGCGGCAGCTTCTCGGCCTTGATGGCGTTGAGTTCATGGTCGCCGCGCACCAGCAGGGCGACCAGGCCGCGCCGCTTTCCTCGGACGCGGCGACGACCAGGGTCTTGACCGTGTGCTCGATCGGCTGGCCGAACTGCTCGACCAGGTCGGCGATGGTGCGGGCCTTGGGGGTGTCGACCAGGCGCGCCTCCTCGGCCGGCGCGGGCGGGGCGTCGGCCAGCGCCACGGCCTCGGCCAGCTCGACGTTGGCGGCATAGTCGCTGCGCGGTCGAGAAGGCGATGGCGTCTTCGCCGGAGGCGGCGAGCACATGGAACTCGTGCGAGGCGTTGCCGCCGATGCTGCCGGTGTCCGCCTGCACGGGGCGGAAGTCGAGCCCGCAGCGGGTGAAGATGCGGCAGTAGGTCTCGTGCATCTGGCGGTAGGTCTCGGCCAGCGAGGCGTCGTCGAGATGGAAGGAGTAGGCGTCCTTCATCAGGAACTCGCGCGCGCGCATGACGCCGAAGCGCGGGCGGATCTCGTCGCGGAACTTGGTCTGGATCTGGTAGAAGTTGATCGGGAGCTGCTTGTAGCTCTTCAGCTCGTTGCGGGCCAGATCGGTGATGATCTCCTCGTGGGTCGGGCCGAAGCAGAACTCGCGCTGATGGCGGTCGCGCAGCCGCAGCAGTTCGGGGCCGTACTGCTCCCAGCGCCCGGATTCCTGCCACAGCTCGGCCGGCTGCACCGCCGGCATGGAGACCTCCAGCGCCCCGGCGCGGTCCATCTCCTCGCGCACGATGCGCTCGACCTTGCGCAGCACCCGCAGGCCCAGCGGCAGCCAGGTGTAGAGCCCGGCGGCGAGCTTGCGGATCATGCCCGGCGCGCAGCATCAGCCGGTGGCTGGCGATCTCGGCGTCGGCCGGGGTCTCTTTGACGGTCTGGAGAGGGAACTGTGAGGTGCGCATCGGATTCGGACCGCGTCGGGTAAAACGCGGCAGTCTATTGGTCGGAGCACGCGGAAACAACTCCCGGTCCTTCGCGGGCGTTTCCGCGCGACGAGAATCGCCGCCGACGCTCGCGATCGTGCGATCGGATGTGAGGTCCCGCACAAAATCAGGCGCATTGGACCCATTTCGCATGCCTGGCACCGCGCGGCTTGTTACAGTACACGGATATCCCGGGCATGGCCCGGCGGGTCGGATTGATTTAGGGAAGGTAGGCCGGCGGGCTTCGAGGGTAATCAGTCATGAATCAGCTAAAGCCAGCAATCACCGCGCGGGATCGACGTACACAAGCACGGATCGATGTGCGGATCCCGGTCAAGGTCGTCATGCCCGGTCGCGAGGTGGCGGTGACGGCGGTCAATCAGGACATTTCCTGGGGCGGGGCACTCCTGCTTATTTCCGAGCCCTTGCCCAAGCAGGCGGGGCCGTTGCGGGTCATCTTTCCCTGGAAACGCGACGAGGAGATCACCGCGCATGCCCAGTTGCTGCGGGCGCGGCCGCTCGAAGACGGTCGCTATCTGATCGCCGTCCGCTTCATCAGTCTTTCCCCGCGCAGCCAGTCGCGGCTGGAACGGCTGCTCAAGATGCTCGGGAGCAGCGAGGTGGCGCAGCATCATCACCACGACGATGGCGGAGCGCTGGTGCGGGAGCTGGAGGTGACGGTCAACGATGCCGACGAATTGCGCCGCATGTTGCTGCAGATCGCCAAGGGTCGGCATACCGTGACCGTTTTCGATGCCTACGAGGCCAATCAGAGTATCAGTCTCGCCATCACGGGGACGCGCGATCTGCCTGGGATCCGCTTGCGGGCGCGGGTCATCGACGTACGGAAATCCGCGGCCAGCGGCTTCGATTGGACCGACCTCTACACCTTGTCGCTCGAATTCGAGCATCCGCGCAAGGCGATCAAGGCATTCGTCAAGATGTTGCTTGACCAATTGCCCAGTCAGTCGCGCCCCGAGGACCGGCCGCGCGGGCGAGGCCCCGGAGTGGATCCGTTCCAGCCCGCTCGCGCGGCCGACGAGCGCCGATCTGGCCAGGCAATCAGGACGAACGGGCAAGATCTGCGAAGCTCGAGTCCGACTTCCCCGAGGCCATCAATCGACTGACCGCGGGCTGGGGGGATGTCGAGGCCTTCGAGATCATGTTTCGCGATCTCGTGCTGGGCGATCATGGGCAGCCGGGAGGCTGGCCCGAGGAGGCATGGGAAGAACTGGAACTCCTGCAATCCATCCATGACGCGGTTTATGGCATGTCGGCGGTGCGTAAGAGTCTCCTCAAGGGCGGGCGTCACGTCTGACGCGATCGCGGCCGGGCAGGGGGCGGAGATTCATTCGCGACGGACCGGCGCGATCAATCGGCCGCGATGGCGACGTCTGCCCGTCAGGAGGTGCTAAGCGACCTGATCCGCTCGGTTAACGGCCGCTCCGAGGCAATCTCGGGCAAGTGACGCCGCGCCTGGCTTGACCGGCGCTCACGATGCTTGTACCTTCAACCGCTTTTCCAACGTTTTCAACGTTCCTTTTCCCAGTGCATCCTGAACTGCCGTGGTGGTTCGCCAGTGCCGATTTCTTCGGCGTGGTAGCCGCCCCGGGGGTCCGCCAGCAGGCCAATGTCGGCGCATGGGGATGCCAGGGGAGCGGGCCGAGCGGAGGTCGCTCAGGTGGCACTGACTGGGGCGGAACCGGATGGGGCGGATGGGACGACGGCCGTCAAGGAACTGAGCGGGGCGCGAGATCGTCGTCCAGGCGCTGGTGGACGAGGGGGTCGAACTCGTCTTCGGCTATCCCGGCGGCTCGGTCCTGCATATCTACGACGCGCTTTTCAAGCACGGGTCGGTCAGGCACATCCTGGTCCGTCACGAGCAGGCCGCCGCCCATGCGGCGGACGGCTATGCGCGCGCGACCGGCAAGTGCGGCGTCTGTCTCGTCACCTCGGGTCCGGGCGCGACCAATGCCGTGACCGGCATCGCCACGGCCTACATGGATTCGATCCCGATGGTGGTGCTGACCGGACAGGTGCCGACGCCGGTCATCGGCAGCGATGCCTTTCAGGAGGTCGATACCGTCGGCATCACCCGGCCCTGCGTGAAGCACAATTTCCTGGTCAAGGATGTCCGCGATCTGGCGCTCACCATCCGCAAGGCGTTCTATATCGCGACCACCGGCCGGCCCGGTCCGGTGGTGGTGGACATCCCCAAGGATGTGACGGATCCCAACGTCAAGATGCCCTATCACTACCCGCGCGAGATCCGGATGCGCTCCTACAATCCGGTCGAGAAGGGGCATCCGGGACAGATCAGAGAAGGCGGTCGATCTCATGCTCCAGGCCAAGCGGCCGGTGTTCTATACCGGCGGCGGCGTGGTGCTCGGCGAGGGTTCGGCCCAGCTCACCGAGCTGGTGCGTGCCACCGGCTTCCCGATCACCAGCACGCTCATGGGGCTCGGCGCCTTCCCGACGACCGATCGCCAGTTCATCGGCATGCTCGGGATGCACGGCACCTATGAGGCCAACATGGCGATGCACGAGACCGACGTGCTGATCGCCATCGGCGCGCGCTTCGACGATCGCGTGACCGGCAAGATCGAGCATTTCTGTCCGCACGCCAAGATCATCCATGTCGATGTCGATCCCTCGTCGATCTCCAAGAACGTCCGGGTGGATGTGCCCATCGTGGGTCAGGTGGCCAGCGTGCTGACGGACATGCTGCGGCTCTATCGCGAGCGCAAGCCCAAGGCGGACGAGCCGCCGGTCGCCGACTGGTGGTCCAAGATCAACGAATGGCGCGGCCTCGACTGTCTCCAGTACGACCGGCCGAGCGCCGCGATCAAGCCGCAGTTCGCGGTCGAGACGCTCTACAAGGTCACGAGCGGCGAGCTCTATCTGACCTCGGATGTCGGTCAGCATCAGATGTTCGCGGCCCAGTTCTATCCGCTTCGACAAGCCGCGCCGCTGGATCAACTCCGGCGGTCTCGGCACCATGGGCTTTCGGTCTGCCGGCGGCGATGGGGGTGCAGCTTGGCGCTATCCCGAGGCCCAGGTGGCCTGCGTCTCGGGCGATGCCAGCATCCTCATGTGCATCCAGGAACTGGCGACCTGTCAGCAGTATTCGCTGCCGATCAAGGTCATCCTGCTCAACAACGGTTACATGGGCATGGTGCGGCAGTGGCAGGAGCTCTTCTACGAGAGCCGCTACTCGCATTCCTATGTCGACGCCCTGCCGGATTTCGTGAAACTCGCCGAGAGCTTCGGCCATGTCGGGATGCGGATCGAGCGGCCCGACGATCTGGAGGACGCGATGCGTGACGCCTTCGCGATGAAGGATCGCTTCGTGTTCCTCGACGTGGTCGTCGATCCGACCGAGAACGTCTACCCCATGATCGTGGCCGGCAAGGGACATCACGAGATGCAGCTGTCGCCCAAGCCTGCCGATCGCGAACTGTCCTGACACGCCGTCCAGAATCGATCCGATTCGAACGAGATCCGACCATGAGACACATCATCGCCGTGCTGCTGGAGAACGAGGCCGGCGCGCTGTCGCGCGTCGCCGGTCTCTTCTCGGCCCGTGGCTACAACATCGAATCGCTGACCGTCGCGCCCACCGACGATCCCACGCTCTCGCGCATGACCCTGGTGACCACCGGCAACGACGAGATCGTCGAGCAGATCAAGAAGCAGCTCAACAAGCTGATCGACACCGTGAAGCTGCTGGATCTCTCCGAGGGGCCGCACATCGAGCGCGAGATGATGATGGTCAAGGTGCGCGCGCGAGCGATCCGACCGCGAGGAACTCAAGCGCCTGACCGACATCTTTCGCGCCAAGATCATCGATGTCACCGACACCAGCTATGTCATCGAGCTGACCGGCGCCTCGCAAAAAGCTCGATGCCTTCATCGACGCGCTGCCCGAGGGGCTGCTGATCGAGGTCGTCCGCTCCGGCCCCACCGGCATCGCGCGCGGCGAAAAGGGTTTGACCCTGTAGGATGGGTAGAGCGCAGCGAAACCCATCATCGCCCGCTAGGCGCGAAACAGATTGACCTCAGCCAGCATGCATGGTCGGGTTACGCCCTCCGCGCTAACTCCGACTCTCCACTCATTGCCACTAGGACCGTTCGCATGACCATCAACGTGTATTACGACAAAGACGCCGACCTTTCGCTGATCCAGGGCAAGCAGGTCGACCATCGTCGGCTATGGCTCGCAGGGCCATGCCCATGCCAACAACCTCAAGGACTCGGGCGTCTCGGTCACGGTGGGTCTGCGTCCGGGATCGGCCTCGGCGGCCAAGGCCGCCAATGCCGGGCTGACGGTCAAGTCGATCGAGGAGGCCGTGGCCGAGGCGGACGTGGTCATGATCCTGGCCCCGGACGAGCATCAGGGCACGCTCTATCGCGACCAGATCGCGCCGCACATCAAGCAGGGCGCCGCGCTCGCCTTCGCCCACGGCTTCAATGTCCACTTCGGCCAGATCACCCCGCGCGAGGATCTGGACGTCATCATGATCGCCCCCAAGGGTCCGGGCCATCTGGTGCGCTCCACCTACACCCAGGGCGGCGGCGTGCCGTAGCCTGATCGCCGTCCATCAGGATGCCAGCGGTCAGGCGCGCGACATCGCGCTGGCCTATGCCTCGGCCAATGGCGGCGGTCGCGCCGGCATCATCGAGACCAATTTCCGCGAGGAGTGCGAGACCGATCTCTTCGGCGAGCAGGTGGTGCTCTGCGGCGGTCTGACCTCGCTGATCCAGGCCGGTTTCGAGACCCTGGTCGAGGCCGGTTACGCGCCCGAGATGGCCTATTTCGAGTGTCTGCACGAGGTCAAGCTGATCGTCGACCTCATCTACGAGGGCGGCATCGCCAACATGCGCTACTCCATCTCCAACACCGCCGAGTACGGCGATCTGACCCGTGGTCCGCGCGTCATCACCAGCGAGACCAAGGCCGAGATGAAGCGCATCCTGACCGAGATCCAGACCGGCCAGTTCGCCAAGGAGTTCATCCTGGAGAACCAGGCGGGCGCGGCTTCGATGAAGGCCATGCGTCGTCTCGGCGCCGAGCATCAGATCGAGGAGGTCGGCGAGCGTCTGCGCGAGATGATGCCCTGGATCCGCGAGAAGAAGCTGGTCGACAAGACCCGCAACTGAGGCTTGCGGCTGGCGTTGTCACCCGCAACTCCGGTGCCCGACAAGAGAAAGGGCCGCGTCTGATTGGGCGCGGCCTTTTCTTTTTGCCGATGACCCTCGGGACAGTCCGCCTCAAGTTTTGATGAAGGACATGAACTCGGATCGGGTGCGCGGGTCATCGTGGAAAGCCCCGCGCATCGCGCTGGACACCGTGGTGCTGCGCTGCTTCTGAACGCCGCGCATCATCATGCAGGTGTGACTCGCTTCCATGACGACCGCGACGCCGTGGGCGCCCAGGTGTTCCATCAAGGCGTCGGCGACCTGGTTGGTCAGACGTTCCTGGACCTGGAGTCGGCGCGCGAAGACATCGACGACCCGGGCGATCTTGCTGAGGCCGACGACCTTGCCGTTCGGCAGGTAGCCGACGTGGGCGTGCCCGAAGAAGGGCAGCATGTGATGCTCGCACATGGAGTAGAACTCGATGTCGCGCACCACCACCATCTCCTTGACGTCTTCCTCGAACATGGCCCCCTTGATGATGTCCTCCGCGGAGAGGCTGATAGCCGCTGGTCAGGAAGTCCATCGCCTTGGCGACCCGCAGCGGCGTGCGTCGCAGCCCCTCGCGCTCGGGGTCTTCGCCGATCTCGGCCAGCATGCTGCGCACGAGCGCTTCCTTGCGGGCGTCGTAGATCTCCTCGTCCGGTTCCGGCTCGAAGCTCGCTGCGTAGTGGCCGCGAGCGAGTACCTGTGAGAGTCTTGATTTTTCAGCCATTGGATTGCCTCGTTTTCCCCAGGCGCATCAAACTGGCGGCGCGCCTGTCGAATATCACATTCCCTTCCTCTTGCGTCACCTAAAGTGGGGGTGTGGTTGGGGAAAGGGAAGTCACTCGGTCGCGGCGGTGACTCCAGGCGTCCGGGCCACCACATGGGTCGAGTGTGAGCCGAAGAGTTGGGCGCCGGTTCGATTCATATGGCGCAAGACGACGGGATTCGTCGCCTTGGGGCGGCGACCGACCGTTCAACCCAGCCTCAAGCGGAGGGTCTTCGCACCCTTCCTGGATGTTCGACTATGCATGAAACACTTCGGACGACGATGCTGGAGGCGACGCGGCTGACGCGGACGGGTCGCTTCGCCGAGGCCGTCGCGCTGATCCAGCACGCACTAGGCCAGCCGAGTCTAGCGCCTGAGGGGGCTGGATCGGCCGCCGCTTCCGGCGATCTCCACGGCTCCAACGTTGGCGATGGAGAGTTAATCCAGGGGCATCCGGGTCTCGGCGGGATCACCATCACCGGCACCCATGCCGACCGGGAGGGCGCGCGCGACTACCGGCTCCACATCCCCGCCGGGCGGACGTCGGGCGGAGCGCTGGATCTTCGCCCATTAATCGTCATGCTGCATGGCTGTGGGCAGAATCCAGATGACTTCGCGGCCGTGACCCGGATGAGTCGGATCGCCGACGAGGAGGGCTTCTTCGTCCTCTATCCGATCCAGGCGCTGACGGCCAACGCGGCGGGTTGCTGGAACTGGTACGCGGCCGAGAATCAGCGACGCGACCAGGGCGAACCGGCGATCCTGGCGGGAATGACGCGCCGAATCCTGGCATCTCAGGCAGTCGATCCGTGTCGCGTCTATGTCGCCGGGCTGTCGGCTGGCGGGGCAATGGCCATGACCATGGCGGCGACCTATCCTGATCTGTTCGCCGCCGTTGGCATTCATTCCGGGCTGCCTCATGCGTCGGCCCATGACCTGGTATCGGCGATGGCGCGGATGGGCCAGGGCAAGGATATCGGCGGGCAGGAGGTTCCGGGAGTGCGCGGAGAGGGCATTCCGGCGATCGTATTCCATGGCGACGCCGATGCGGTGGTGCATCCCGCCAATGCCTTGCAGGTGATCGCTCAAGCAAGCGGGCGTGATCTCGGGGCGGCCGGGCAGGGCGGGCTTGCCAGCGGCGTGGTCAGCGAACAGGGCCGGGTGATGGGCGGTTATCCCTATACCCGCCAACGCTTTCTCGACCACAAGGGCGACATTCAGGCGGAACTCTGGATGGTGCATGGCGCGGGTCATGGCTGGTCCGGCGGCGGTCCTGGCGGTTCCTTCACGGAGCCGCTGGGCCCCGACGCCTCGCGCGAGATGCTGAGGTTCTTTTGGGAGCATCCCCGGCTCGCGCCGTGAGACGCATTGGTTTTTGCACAATGCCATGTGAAAATCATGGCTTCATTTAATGATCGACCCGAGGACGATATTCATGAATCAAGACGCCAAGATCGAACGCTACGGACTGGTCGCGCAGGGTTTCCATTGGTTGGTCGCGTTGCTCTTGCTGGGGCTCTTCGTCACCAATAGCGTGCGGGAAGCGGTCCCCGAGGAATCCCAGATCGGCTGGCTGCGACTCCATATGTCGCTCGGAATCCGGTGTTTCTGTTGACGTTCGCACGCCTTGGCTGGCGTAAGCTGGTTCCACCGCCAGCGCTCATCGACGCGCCGAAATGGAGCCAGCTCGCGGCGAATGGCACGCATGTCCTGCTCAATCTGGCCACGCTGCTGGTGCCGGTCTTCGGCTATTTGCGGGTGGCCACGAAAGGTTACGCAGCCAACTTCTTCGGCATGCAAATCCCCTCCATCACCGGTGAGATGCAGGGCCTGCACGAGCTCATGGAGAATTTCTTCCATGGCGAGCCCATGGAGATCGCGCTCTTGGCCCTCATCGCGCTGCATGTCGTGGCGGCGCTATGGCATCAGTACGTTCTGAAGGACAACGCGCTGCGTCGGATGCTGCCCTGGTAGTCCCCGCGTCGGTTGGGGCGACGATGTTCCAAGCGAACACGTCGCCCTTCGCGTCATTTTCCGGGGCGCCGTGTATGGACGCTGGCCGGTGGATTCAGGTCCGCCGACCCCAAACCGCATGCACTGGATCGGAGCGGCTCAACCGATCGGCATAGCGATCGTCCTTGGGTCGCGGCAGGCCGCGCATCGACCAGGTTTCCAGGTCGGTCAATAGACCCGATTCAAGAAAATACTCCAGCACCAGTCCTGGCCGCTCGAATTCGTGCAGCCCACTCCAGAGCTGGATCGCCTTGGGCGGAAACCAGCGGTTGGAAAAGGTCGTGACGAAAAGGCCGGCGGGTTTCAAGAGACGGGCAATCTCGCGGAAGACCCTGAAGGGCTGGATCAAATACTCGATAGACGCAGTGCAGACGACGGCATCGAAGCAGGCATCGGCTTGGAAGGCGTTGCGGATCAGGTCGAGCCGGGAGACATACAGCGTGTCACGGTGATTCGCGATGCGGCTTGTCCAGCGCAGATCCAGACGCAACCGGGTATCTTGCCGACTGCTTGCTGGATCATGCTTGGCCAAGGGAATCAACCATCAGGCTGGCTTGACCGCAGGTTCCGACGGGTGCATCCGATCGAATGAAACTCGCCGGCCTGCTGTCTCGGGTGATGGCGGCGGGGACGACTTGGCCGTCAGGACGCGGTATCGAATCCGCCCTCCGCATTGCCACCGCGCCGATAGATCCGTACCGTGCCACCAGGGCTCAGCCGATTGTCCGGGAGATGATTCCAGCGCCGGATATCCGTGATGGAAACACCGTAGCGGCGAGCGAGCGACGAGATCGAATCGCCCGTCCGCACCTGATGGGTGACCAGATCCGGCGCCTTGCGGCTCGGGATATTCAGGGTTTGCCCGGGTAGCAGGGGTTCGCGAGAGGAAATTCCGTTCCAATCGGCAAGTGTCTTCAGGTCAAGTCCGTGTCTGAGCGCGATCGAGGCCAGGGTCTCGCCGTTTCTGACGACATAAGCCCTGCCTTCTTCGCTGAGCGATTCCGCGGCGAGCGCGGGTTGGCGCTGATGAAGCCGCACGGCGACCGTTGAGGCGTCCTCGGTGGCGACGGGCAGCGAGCTGATCAGCGGGGAGGTGGCGCTGATCCGGCTGCCGCGTCCGGCGGGAACCATTAGCTCGGAGACGCGGGGGTTGCCGAAGGAGCCGATGCGAAGCGCGGGATTGAGCCGTTTCAGGTCGGCGAGATTGACGCCGCTGGCCGTGGCGACCCGCACTAGATCCATGGGTTGGCTGCTGCGGATCACATCCATCCGACCCTGCTCCGCGATCGCCGGGAGGCGTTGGCCATAGCCCCGCGACTGCGCGACTAGCTTGGCGGTGGCGAGGATTTGCGGGACGTATTGCTCGGTTTCGCCTGGCAGACTGAGCGACCAGAAATCGGTTGGCTTGCCCGCGCGACGGTTGGCTTCCTGCGCCGACTCGATGCGCCCCGGTCCGCAATTGTAGGCGGCCATCGCCAGCTCCCAGTCGCCGCCGAAACGTCGGTTGAGCATCTCAAGATAGTCGAGGGCGGCGCGGGTCGAGGCGACGACGTCTCGCCGCTCATCGTACTGGCCATCCAGGCGCAGGCCCATTTCGCGCGCGGTGAAGGGCATGAACTGCCACATTCCAGCGGCCGCCTTCGGCGAAGTGGCGGCGGGGTTGTAGCGGCTCTCGACGTGGGGGAGGAAGGCGATCTCCATCGGGAAGCCGCGGCGCTCAATCTCCGCCACGATGGTCGGCAGATAGGGCGAGGCGCGCTGCGACATCTTCTCAAGGTACTGCGGGTCGCGACGGAAACGGTCGAGCGTGCGGTCGATGCGCGCGTTAGCCTGAAGATCCATTTGCATCCCGGCACGCACCCGGTGCCATACGTCCCCACCCTGGGCGTAGCCTTGGCCGCGACGCGCGACGCGCGAGGAGCTGACGAATGCCACGTCCCCGGCTGGTCTGACGTAACCGTATTCACGCGCCGAGATGATGCCCGCGTAGGCGCCATGGGACTCGTCCATTGCGGTGACATCGGTTCTGTTGGCACAACCGGTCAAGATTGGCAAGGCGAGGGCGGACAGCATATAAGCCGTGCGCCCCAGAAGGTTGACTTCTGGCATGGTTACCCCGATCGAAAATACGTAACTCTTTGTTTGAGCGAAACATTGTGAGTCTTGTATGCCCATCATACGCAACGGCGGGACTTATTTCCAGGGCGGTTTTGAGTTTGAAGTGCAGCGGCCTTATTTAACTGACTGATTTCTCATGGCACGGCCGCTTCTGGCGTTGGAACGCCAGGGCATTTTCTCGGGCGCGTGTGGAGTGCCGTGGCGATCGGGTTGTGCTCGAATCTGCCGGATGGGCGGCGACTGATGGGTGCTTGGAAGGATGTGTACCGTTGCTGACGCCGCCTTGCTTGCTCTGACTTAGCATCACAACCCCCGCGACACCCGCCACTCTCCGTAGCTTTCGGTCAGATACGCCTTGCTGGCGATGTAGCTCAGGGCATTGCGCAGGCGATAGAAGCCGACGACCGAGTCCAGCCGTAGCAGCTCCTTGCCCCGTTCGTCGAAAAAGAGGATCGCGGGGGCATAGAAGAGCCCCAGTTCGGCGGCCCAGGCGCGCGCGTTGGTGCGTTTTCCCGCCGGGGTGATGACGGGGGTGTCGGACCACATGTTCAGTTGCACGCTGTCGAGTTCGCCGAAATGGTGCTTGATGGCGGGCGCGCGCAGCACCTGGCCGTGGAGCACGTCGCACGGATGGCAGTCGCCCTGCTCGAAGAAGACCGCCAGGGGGCGCTCCGCTGGAAGACGACGATCCAGGTTGTAGGGCGGTGGGGAGAGGAAGGACTCTTCGTTGAGATCCTCGGCGTCGAACACCATGCGTTCGTCGCCCCGCGCCAGATAGTCGCGGAACGACTCGCGCCGATAGTGCCCGTCGGCGACATATTCCAAGGCCGCCCGGAACTGATAGGGCGGATAGTAGCCGCGCAGTCGCAGCGCGATCTTGCCCCGCGCGTCGTAGAAGAGGATCGAGGGGGTGAAGTCGGTCTTCTCCCGTTGCGCCCATTCGCGCTCGGTCAGCACCTGGCCGTCCGGCGTCGTGACCTCCTCGGTGCCCCAGATGTCGAGCGGCACCAGATCGAAATGCCGACGTGTGTACTCGACGATGTCCGGGCGCCCGAAATTCACCTTCATGAGGCGATGGCAGTAGGGGCAGCGCCGCTGGCCGAAGTAGACCATGAGGCCCTTCTTTCCCGCGCCGGTGGCCTCCGCGAGATCCACCCCGATGTCGAGGAAGCTCTCCTTGAACCACTCCGGGTACTGGAGGATTTCCTCGCTTGGAAAGTCGTCGAAGCCGGAGTCGTCCGCATCCGATTGACCAAGCGCCGGAGCCGCAAACAACCCCATTGGCGTGGCCAAACTCAGGATCAAGAATGACAGCATCAGTGCGGGCAGGGGCAACCGACCAGACCCATGGGGGGATCCGCCAGCGACCCGCCGAAGAACCTGGATCGACATCCGCCCGGGTCGGTTGGCCGCCATCGTTACGGCATCTCTTGTTGCAGCAGCCGCATGGTCAGGAAGAGTGCGGCAATCGAGCGTGCCTCGTCGAAGTCCTCGCGCGCCAGCAGGGCGTCGAGCTCGGACAGACGCCAGGGCACGACCTCGATCGGCTCCGGCTCGTCGCCCGGTAGGGTTTGGGGATAGAGGTCGCGCGCGAGCACGATCAGACTATGATGCTGGATGTATCCGGGGACCAGCGAGAGGCGGTCGATGATGCGCAGATCCCGGGCACCGTAGCCGATCTCCTCCTGGATCTCGCGATTGGCCGCGGTCAGGGGATCCTCGCCCGGCTCGACGACGCCCTTGGGCAGTCCCAGTTCGTAACGCTCGCTGCCGGCGCCATATTCGCGGATCAGGAGCACCGTCTCGGGATCCGGCATGGGCACGATCATGACCGAGTCGGCGCCGCCCGGCACCCGTTCGATAGGTCCGCTGGCTGCCGTTGGCGAATTCCAGATCGATCTCCTCGATCCGAAACAAGCGGCTCTGGGCGACCAGACGCCGACCGGTTATCTTGGGTTTTGACCGCACGGGCGGATTCCTCTACTTGGCGACCTGAACATGAGCGCAGCCTGCGATAGCATCGATTGGGGCCAGATCGACAGCGTCTTCCTGGATATGGACGGGACGCTGCTCGACCTGCATTTCGACAACCACTTCTGGCTTGAACACGTCCCCCGGCGCTATGCCGAGGCGCGCGGACTCCCGCTGGAGGTCGCCAAGGCCGAGCTGCTTGCCCGTTACCGGGACATCGAGGGGACGCTGAACTGGTATTGCGTGGACCACTGGAGCCGCGAGCTGGGTCTGGATATCGTCCTGCTCAAGCAGGAGGTCGAGCACCTGATCGCCGTCCACCCGCATGTCATGGACTTCCTGAAGGCCCTCGCCTTGCTCCGCAAGCGCCGGGTGCTGGTCACCAACGCGCACCAGAAGACGCTCGCTCTGAAGCTGGAGCGGACCCGGCTCGCGGGTCATCTGGAGCGCGTCATCTCCTCGCATGACCTGGGTATCGCCAAGGAGTCGCCGGGCTTCTGGGACGTGCTCCAGCGGATCGAGCCCTTCGACCCCGAGCGGACGCTCTTCGTCGACGACAACCTCGGCGTGTTGCAGGCCGCTCGCGACCATGGCTTTCGCTGGCTGATCGCCGTGCTGGAGCCAGACTCCAGGAAACCGCGCCGCTCCATCGACGCCTTTCCCGCCATCGCCAATTTCTCCGAGCTGATGCCGCTGCCGGGTTGCTGATTCGCCTGGGGATCAGTCGCCGATCCGTGTCATCGCCACGTTGGCGACCCCTTTAGTCCACCGTCTCCACGGTTGGATCGAGGCCGGCCAGAGCCGCCTCGGTGTTGCCATCGCCCGCCGGCTTGCGCCGACGTCTGCGGCGCTTGGGCTTCGTCGCCTCGCCTGCTGGGGCGTCATCGGCGGTTGGCGCGGGCACATCGACTGGCTCCGCGACGGCGACGCTCACCGGTGGGGGCGGGCTGGTCAGGGCCGCCTGCTCGACCTTGGATCGCGAGCGGCGGGGGGGGCGCACGATCGGCATGTCGGGCCGGAGATCGACTTCCTCCTCCGGTTGCGCTTGCGCGCGGACCTGTCGGGGTGGCGGTTCGACGGCTCGCTCGGTTTCCGGTGGCGGGCCGGGGGCGATCGCGGTGACCGCCACGGGCTCCTCGCCGATATCTTGGGCTTGCGCCGAGGGTTTGGCGGGCGCTCTGGTGTCGGGTTCGCGCCTTGGGCGGCGGGCCCGGCTTTCCGGCGCGCCACGCTCGGGCGCGCGACCGCGCGGCCCGCGCTCCTCGCGACGCGGCTCCCGATCCTCGCGGTCGGGACGCAGCCGGCTGCGCGGATTCACCTCGGCCAGCAAGCGCCGGATCCACCGGCAGGACCGGGATCTTGGCGCCGATGAAGGTCTCGATATCGGGCAGGCAGAAGGCATGGGTCTCGCAGACGAAGCCGATGGCGTCGCCGGCCGCTCCGGCGCGCGCGGTGCGGCCGATGCGGTGGACATAGTCCTCGGGATCCTCGGGCAGGTCGTAGTTGACCACATGGGTCACGTCCGGGATGTGCAGGCCGCGCGCGGCCACGTCGGTTCCGACCAGTACCGGCAGGGTGCCGTCGGTGAAGTCGCGCAGCAGCTTGAGGCGCTTGTTCTGCGGCACGTCGCCGGAGAGCACGGCGGTGTTGATGCCGTTGCCCTGGAGATAGCCCCAGACGCGGTCGGCCTCGCGCTTGGTGTTGACGAAGACCATGATGCGCGCATCGCTCCAGCCGCGCACCAGTCCCAGCAGCAGCGGGATCTTCTCGTCGTTGGAGGTCATGTAGCAGACACTGCCGCACGCGATCGGCCGTGATCTTCTCGGTCTCGATCTTGACCAGTTGCGGGTGGTTCATGTGCTCGTAGGCAAGCTCGGTCACCCGGTAGGAGAGGGTGGCCGAAAAGAGCATGCCCTGACGGTGCTTCGTGGGGCGGCATGCGGCGGAAGAGATAGCGGATGTCCTTGATGAAGCCGAGGTCGAACATGCGGTCGGCCTCGTCGAGCACGACCGCCTCGATGCGCCTGGAGATCGAAGACATTCTGCTTGAAATAGTCGATCAGACGTCCCGGCGTGCCGATGAGGATATCGACGCCGGCGGCCAGGTCGTCGCGCTGCTGTTGATAGCCGGTGCCGCCATAGACCACCGGGCGCGCAGCCCCGTGTGCTTGGCGAGCAGGAGGGTGTCCTGGTGGATCTGGACCGCCAGCTCGCGCGTGGGCGCGAGAATCAGCGCGCGTGGCCGGCAGATCGGCGCCATGGCGGGGCCGGTGTCTGGCTCAGCAGGCGTTGCATCACGACCAGCAGGAAGGCGGCGGTCTTGCCGGTTCCGGTCTGGGCCTGACCCGCGACATCGCGGCCTTCCAGGGCGATCGGCAGGGTTTCGGCCTGGATCGGTGTGCAGCGGGTGAAGCCCGCGTCCGCGAGGCCGGCAAGGATCCGCTGATCGAGCGCGAAGCTGTCGAAGCGAATCTGGGTGAGGTGTTTGTCTGTC
Source organism: uncultured Gammaproteobacteria bacterium (assembly GCA_963818415.1). Taxonomy (GTDB): domain Bacteria; phylum Pseudomonadota; class Gammaproteobacteria; order Chromatiales; family Chromatiaceae; genus CAWFSC01. The sequence goes on from CAWFSC010000003.1 coordinate 111,400, forward strand.
ATGGAGGTTGAGCGTCCGAAATGGCTTCATTGTGGAGGTCGAGCCTCGCGGACGGGCAAGGCTTGCAAATTATCTTCGCTTTGGATCAAATAGCATCTTACTCAAGGGCTCATTTCAACGCCAATTCGCCCGCCCGCCCCTCATCCGAATCCGCGCGACGTCTTCGCGACATGCTCTCGCGCACTTCGCGACCTACACGAACGAAAATAAACCAAATGGGAGACGACTTCAGTGAGCGATAGCATCGTCCATGTGACCGATGATTCTTTCGAAGAAGAGGTTCTGAAATCCCCCGAACCCGTGCTTGTCGATTACTGGGCCGATTGGTGCGGACCCTGCAAGATGATCGCGCCAGTGCTGGATGAGATCGCCGGGCGAATATGCGGGGCGAATCAAGGTCGCCAAGCTCAATATCGACGAGAATCCCAGCACGCCGCCACGTTATGGCATTCGCGGCATCCCGACCCTGATGCTGTTTCGCGGGGGCGAGGTCGAGGCCACCAAGGTTGGCGCCGTCTCCAAGTCTCAACTGACCGCCTTTATCGATAGCAATCTCTGAAACGACTGCTCGCATGAGTCCGGCGCGGTCCCGCGCCAGCCGGGAGCACCACTGAATCGAACCTCCATGGGGCGTCCGTCCGGACGCCCTCTCTCCGGTGAACTGCCGCCCCGAGTCGCTTTCCCTCGCGACTTCGTTCCTACGCGGGGCGCTGTCCACCAGCCACGACCTCTGTCTTAACGAAAACCGTGATGAATCTAACCGAACTCAAGAAGATGCCGGTGCCCAATCTGGTCGCGCTGGCGCAATCCATGGAAATCGAGGGCGTCGGACGCTCCCGCAAGCAGGACCTGATCTTCGCCATCCTCAAGGCCCAGGCCAAGAAGGGCGAGGACATCTACGGCGATGGCGTGCTGGAGATCCTCTCCGACGGCTTCGGCTTTCTGCGTTCCGCCGACGCCTCCTACCTCGCCGGGCCTGACGATATTTACGTCTCCCCGAGCCAGATCCGCCGCTTCGCGCTGCGCACCGGCGACACCATCTCCGGCAAGATCCGACCGCCCGAAGGACGGCGAGCGCTATTTCGCGCTGCTCAAGGTCAACGACATCAACTTCGACCGGCCCGAAAACGCCAAGTCGAAGATCCTGTTCGAGAACTTCACCCCGCTCTTCCCCCAGAAGCGGCTCGGGCTGGAGATCGGCAACGGCAGTACCGAAGACATCACGGCCCGCACCATCGACCTGGTCGCGCCCATCGGCAAGGGCCAGCGCGGACTCATCGTCTCGCCGCCCAAGGCCGGTAAGACCATGATGTTGCAGAACATCGCCCAATCGATCGGGCACAATCACCCGGACTGCTATCTGATCGTGCTGCTGATCGACGAGCGCCCGGAAGAAGTGACCGAAATGGCCCGCTCGGTGCGCGGCGAGGTGATTTCATCCACCTTCGACGAGCCCGCCACCCGCCACGTGCAGGTCGCCGAGATGGTCATCGAGAAGGCCAAGCGGCTGGTCGAGCACAAGCGCGACGTGGTCATCCTGCTCGACTCCATCACCCGTCTCGCCCGCGCCTACAACACCGTGGTGCCGTCCTCCGGCAAGGTGCTGACCGGCGGTGTCGACGCCAATGCACTGCAACGGCCCAAGCGCTTCTTCGGCGCGGCGCGCAACGTCGAGGAAGGCGGCAGCCTGACCATCCTGGCCACCGCGCTGGTGGATACCGGCTCGCGCATGGACGATGTCATCTACGAGGAGTTCAAGGGCACCGGCAACATGGAGATCCACATGGATCGCCGCATCGCCGAGCGCCGCATCTTCCCCTCGATCAACATCAACCGCTCCGGCACCCGCCGCGAGGAACTGCTGATGGGTCAGGCGGAGCTGCAAAAGATGTGGATCCTGCGCAAGATCCTGCACCCGATGGACGAACTGGCCGCGATGGAGTTCCTGTTCGACAAGCTCAAGGCCACCAAGACCAATGACGAGTTCTTCTCATCCATGAAGGGCTGACGGATCGGCGTCAGACCGAAACCACGCAGGCCGGTCTCCTCAAGCCTGCTCGTCACCCTCGGCGGACGCCCCGATGATCCGGTTGCGTCCGGATCGCTTTGCTTCGTAGAGCTGTTGGTCCGCGCCATCGACGAACTCGTCGATGGTCTCGCCGCGATACTGGTTCACGCCGCCGCTGATGGTCACCCGCAGATCCGCCAGCGGCCAGACGCACTCCGCGAGCTGGGCGCGGATGCGTTCCGCGACCTCGCCGGCCTGCGCGGCGCCCGAGTGCGGCAGGATCACCAGAAACTCCTCGCCCCCGTAGCGGCCGGCGACATCGACGTCGCGAATGCTGGCCGTGAGCACCCCCGCGGTGCGGATCAGCACCTCGTCACCGACCCGGTGACCGAAGGTGTCGTTGATCCGTTTGAAATGATCCAGATCGAACAGGATGATCGACAGTGCGTGGCCGTAGCGATTGACCAGATCGATCTCCTTGGCGAGGCGCAGGTAGAGATAACGCCGATTGGCCAGCCCCGTCAGCGCGTCGGTCAGGGAGGCCGAGCGCAATTCGTCCTGGGTCGCCTTTAACTCGGATACGTCCATCAGGGTGATGAGCTGGCTATCCGCGCCGGAGAACGCCATGGGGATCGCCGACGTCAAGGCCCAACGCACCTTGCCGTCGGCCGTGTCGAGGCGCGTTTCACGCGCCTCGCCGGGTTGGCTCGGCAAGCCGGCGGCGAGCAGGCTGAGCCATGTGTCGCTGGAGAGCAGCCCTCGCGGCCCTTCCGCGAGGTCGAGGTAGATCTTGGCTGCCTGATTGGCCTGGCGCAGCCCCAGCTCTCCCGTGACCTGGAGCACCATGGGAAAGGGCGCGGCCTCGAAAACCGCGCGCAAATTGCCCTCGCTCTCGCGCAGCCGGCCTAGCAGCCGGTTGGCTTGCAGCCAGGCATAACCGATCAGGGCGAGAATGACGCCGACCACCCACAGCAGCTTGCCGCCCAGATCCTGGATCAGATGCTCCAGGAACCAGGGATTCGAATAGCAGGTCGCGACCCCGATCAGCAGCCGTTCCCGCGGATGGTAGAGCGGGATGCGGGCCACGAAGCAGGTCGCGCAGACCTTGGCTCCCCGGTCGAGTTCGAGGCTGCCGGGGGGCGCGTCGAAGAGGTCGTAGTCGATCCTCAGGGTGATCCGACGCATGAAGGGCTCGCCGGTCGCCTGATCCTTGAAGAGCAGGATGCCATCCAGCGCATTGATCAACTCGCCCCTCAAGCGATCCGGCGGAAGGCCGCTGCCGAACAGCTTCTCGACGCCCTGGACCTGGGCTTGGGCCAGGGCGCTCGCGCGGCTCTCGGCCTCCGCGCGCAAGGCCGGCTCCAGAACCACGAACCAGTGGAGCGCGATCAAGACGATCAGCATCAAGCCGAGCAGACCGAAGATCAGCGCCAGGTGGCTCTCGAACCGCAGCGACAGGCGGCGCGCGACGGCGAAGGCGGATTCAGTCGCCTTCATAGCGCCTCGCCACGTCCAGGAAGAACGACTTGAAGCGGATCCCGGCCCGGCGCGCCTGCGCCAGGTTGACGAAGGGGAGGATACGGTCGGCGACATAGATGCCGGCCACGGCGCCGTCCTCGACGGCGCCGGCGAAGGGCGAGAAGACCAGGGTGCGATGGCGCTCGGACCAGGCGCGCAGGCGGCTGGGGTCCAGGCCAACGCTCGCGACGAAGATGCCGGCTGGTCGGTTTCCGGTATAGGTTTCCAGGGCGGCCGAGGAGAGCACCTGAGCGGTGACGGGGTGGCCGCGAATCTCGGTCATGGCGTTGAAGCTGGAGGCGGCCTGACCCGCCGTGGCATCGGATCCCTCGTAGACCACCAGCACCAGCAGCGCGCCGCCGGACGAGGAGTTGCTGGCGAGCGATTCCAGCGCGCCGAGACAGGCGGGAAAGATCTTCAGCCCCAGGCGCACGCGCTGATCATCCTCCCGCCACAGCGACTGGCTCTCGCCCGCGACGCTGTGAAGGAGCAGAAACCAGGGAATCAGCATCAGCAGACCCAGCAGCAGCGGTCGCGCGCAGGCCAGGGCGGCGCGAGGCTTGGCGGAGAGCGGGTTCAGAAGGCGTAGCCCACGGACAGCCACCAGCGGCGGCCGGGCCGGAGGTAGCCATCCGGATAGACCAGATCGACTCCGCTGTAGCTGGTGATGAGGTCGGGGTAGTACACCTGCGAATTGGCCAGATTCTTGATTCCCGCGTAGAGGTACAAGCCCTTCACCGGGGTGCTGTAGTTGAGCGTCAGGTCCAAAAGCCCATAGCCGTCCAGGTCGCCGCGTTGGTCGGACTCGGCGCGATAGCGCTTGCCGACATAGCTGTATTGCAGCGCGGCGGTCCAGCGCTCATGGGGACGCCACATCAGCGCCAGGTTTCCCAGCAGACGCGCGCCGCCGGTCAGGGTGGTGTCGCTCGCCGGGTGCGTGGCATCGACATAGGACAGGTTGGAGTCGATCTTGAAGTGGGAGCCGATGCGCTGGACGTACTCCAGCTCGACGCCGCGCAGACGTGCATCCTCGGTGTTGAGATAGCCCGACTGATCGGCCTCATCGAAGAGGATCGGGTCGCTCAGGTCCGAGTGGAAGAGGGTCACGCGCCCTTCCCAGCGGGGCTTGGTCAGGATGTAGCCGACTTCGTAAGTGGCGATCCGGCTTGCCTCCAGCGACGGTTCGGCGGCGTACTCCAGCTCATAGAAGGTCGGCGGCCGAAAGGCCCGCGCATACTGGAACTTCAGGATGTTCACGTCATCAATGCGCCAGACCGCCGCCGCGCGCGGACTGAGCATGGAACCCGCATCGCTGTAGTCGTCGTAGCGCAGCGTCCCGGTGATCGTCACGCGCTCGCTCAGACGATACTGATCCTGGGCGACCGTGCCGAGGATGGTCCGCTCATGCTCGGTATCCAGCCAGGTCGAGGGGATCTCGGCGGGAAAGTTGATCCAGTCCCAGGTCGCCTTGTCGATCTTCGTCTGGCTGGCCTCCAGACCGAACAGCCAGTCATGGCGCGGCGTCGGTCGCCAGAAAATGTCGGTTGCCGCGCGATAGCGGGTTTCCTGGTACTCCGAACTCATGTAGATCGGCTCGTCGGCGAGATAACTCGCCGGAAAGACATAGAGGTGATTGCGATCACGTTCCTGTTGCAAGAGTTCCAGCGTGACCTTCGCCTTGAGCGCGTCCGAGAGGCGCAGATCCTCCCCGACCTGGGCCGACACAGCCTGATTGCGTGAGGTCAGATTGTGGTCCGACGGTGAAAGAAAGTGGTTGATCCCGAAATAGTCGCCGTAGTCGTCCTTCAGAAACTTGAGGTCGGCGAAGAGGTCGCGCCAGTGCAGGTTCGCGAACGCTGCCTGGTAGCGATGGGCCTCGTTGGACTCGCCGGGCGCGTTCGACAGATCGGATTGGCCGAGCGCGGCGAGCGCATCCTGGCCGACATTCACGCCCGCGCCGTCGCCCTCAAGCCCAGTCAGATTCATGGAGAAGGTCAGATCCCGCTCGGGATCCTCCCAGTTCCAGATCGCACCCGCGCCGCTGTCCGCCCCTTCGTTGGACTGGAGAAAGACGCGCCGCTCCTTCTTGCGGGTGATGACATTGATGACGGCCGCATAGGCATACTCCCCATAGACCGAGGAGCCGGGACCGCGAATCACCTCGATGCGTTCGACCTGCTCGATGGGGATGTTCAGCACCGCGTTCGCGGTCGCCAGCAGGGAGGAATTCATCGAGACCCCATCGAGCAGGATCTTGACGTCGCCCGAGGCATAGCCGTAGCCCACGCCACGACTCAGCACCTGGCGCTCGCCGGTCATTTCGAGACCCAGACTGATGCCCGGCACCAGCGCGAGCGACTCCCAGACCGTCCGTGCTCCGCGCAGCAGCAGATCGTCACCCGTCAGGACGGTGGCCATGCCGGGGACGAAGTCGGCATTCATGCCGCTTTTCGTGGCCAGCTCGGTCTGATCCGCCAGGAGCGACAGCAGGTCGTCGCGCTCCTGATCGGCCGCGAGCGCGCGTCCGCACGGCGCCAGCAGCGCGACAGTCGCCAGCAACCTCAGGATCGGCTTACGCCAAACCGTTGCGACGCGCGGCGGGCTCATGGTTCGCAGCGGGGGGGGGGGGGGGCGACAAAAGCAGCGCCGCGAACATTTCATCAGGCTCTCAAGTGCTCTAAGCACGGTAAGTTTCTTATGCTTTTCGTCCGATTGTCACCGCCTTGGGCCGCTCGTTCAAGTTGAGTTCGCGTCACTCAAGACGGGCCGTGGCGCGGGCCGCCAAGCCGCGTCCATCGACGACGGTCAGCGTCACATAGCCGGGACCATCTGGACTCCACCGCGCGGTCCGGGCGAAGGGCTCGCGGCCGATCGGGCTTCCGTTCGCGAACCAGGTATAGGGTGGGGTGCCGCCACGCACCTTGAGCACCAGCGGCGTGGCCTGTCCGGCCGCCAGCCCGAGATCGACGCGCGCGCCTTGCGGCGGATAAGCGATTTCGGGGGCATCTTCGGACGCCGTCGGCGACCCCGCCGCGCGTCGGTCCGACACTCGTTGCAGCGGCGGGGGCAGATCCGCCGCCGAGGCGGCGGTCAGGATCCCCGGCGGGGGCGGAGGCAGCGGCAAAGGCACGCCGAGCCTAGCAAAGACGTCGATGAGGATGGGCGCGGCGGCATCGATCCCGATCAGGCCCGGCACCGGCGCCCCGTCCGGCCGTCCGGTCCAGACCCCCACGACATGGCGTCCGTCGAACCCGATGGCCCAGGCGTCGCGGTAGCCGTAGGAGGTGCCGGTCTTGAAGGCGATAGTCCCCGCCGGGGCATGAGCAGGCATTGGCGTCCCGGCGAGCACCGAGGCCACCGACCAGGCGGCGCGCCCGTCGAGCACCGGCGGATTCCGGCGCACCGAGGACGCCTCCCTAGGGATCCCCAGCGCATCGTCCGCCCCGCAATCGCTCAGGGACTCCCTGAGATCGACCGGACTACCGCCTCGCGCGATCGCGGCGTAGAGGCGGACCAGATCGGTCAGGGTCACGCCCACCCCACCCAAACCAATCGCCAGCCCCGGCGGCGAGAGGTCCGGCAGCATGGGCCGCGCCCCCGCCCGACGCAGACGCGCGACCAGCCGCGCCGGACCGACCGCGTCCAGGAGCTTGATCGCCGGGCACGTTCAGCGAGCGTTGCAGGGCGCGGCGCACGGTCACCGTGCCCTGGAACTCCCGGTCGAAATTGGTCGGCACATAGCCGTCGAACCCGCTCGGGCGGTCCTCGATCAGGCTCTCGGGATGGGCGATGCCGTCCTCGAAGGCGAGCCCGTAGATGAGCGGCTTGAGGGTCGAGCCGGGCGAGCGGATCGCACGGGTCATGTCGATATAGCCGCGCCGCCCATCGTCGAACAGATCCGCCGAACCGACCGAGGCCAGCACCTCGCCGTTGGCATGATTGGCCACCAGCAGGGCGACCGAAACCTTGTCGCCCAGCGCGGGCGCGCGCTCGGCCGCCAGACGCTCCAGACGTCCTTGCAGCTCGGCGTCGATGGTCAGCCGCTGGGTTCCGCATTGCGGATGCGCGCGATGCTGGCGCCAGGTCAGGTGCGCGGCGAGCAGCGGGAAGGCGCGGCGCTGGTTCGGGACCGGCTCGCGCCGGGCGGCGGCGAATTCGATGTCGTCGATCACTCCGGCCTGGAGCGCCCGTTCCAGGATGCGGTCGCGCGCCCGCTGGACGGCGGCGGGGTCGCGATCCGGCCGACGCGCCTCGGGGGCCTGGGGCAGGGCGACCAACAGCGCCGACTCGGCGGCCGTCAGGCGGCGCGGCTCCTTGCCGAACCAGGCCAGCGAGGCGGCGCGCACGCCCTCGATGTTGCCGCCATAGGGCGCCAGGGTCAGATAGCCCGTCAGAATGGCGTCCTTGTCCAGGCGTCGTTCCAGGGCCAAGGCAAGCACGGATCTGGCGCAGCTTGCCGGACAGCGCGCGGGTCGAATTGCCATCCAGCAGACGCGCCAGTTGCATGGTCAGGGTGGAGCCGCCGGAGACGATGCGACCGTGCCTGAGCCACTGCCAGGCGGCGCGCGCCAGGGCGAGCGGATCGACGCCCGCGTGCGCGCGGAACCGGCGGTCCTCGACGGCCAGCAGCATCGCCAGATAGGCCGGATCGACCTGATCCAGCGCGACCGGCAACCGCCAACGTCCATCCGCCACGGTGAAGGGACGCAACAGCCGTCCCGTCGCGGTCGAGGATCTGGGCGGAGGTAACCGAAGCGGGTGTCGGGCAGCGGAGTCGCGTCGATGAGGGCGTCGAGCCAGCGCAGACTGGCGATGGTCAGACCGACGAGCAGACCTGCCAGCAGGGAGACAGGGATCAAGCGCCGCCAGAGGTCATGCATGGAAGGCATCAGGGACGAATTCGGTCAGCCTCCCAACACTTAGGCCAGATCGAATCCTTGACCTGCCTTGCGGTCCAATGGCCCCAGCTCGGCGACTCGCTTGCGAGGGACCAGTCCGTGCTCCGAGCGCGCCATCGGCTCCGGCCTCTCGCAACCGCATCACCTCCCAGGCTCAAGCACCTCCACTGTCCCGGTTCCCGTCCAGGCGCGCAGTTGCGGGCGATACATGTCCTCCACCGTCGCCGCCGGGTGGGCGAAGACGCCGGGCGAGACGGCGCGCAGCCGGTAGGCGAGCTGGAATTGCGGCTTGGCGTCGTCGTCGCGATCGACGGCGGCGACGAAGCGGTCGGCGCGGAACTCGGTGTGCGCCGCCTGCCTCCTCCAGTCCCAGCCAGGGGATGTCCGCGATGTCGCCGGCCTTGATGAGGTGCGGGTTGTCGATCTCGAAGCCGGCCGGGAGCGGGTCGTTGACGATCAGGCGCGCCTGTCGCGCGGCTTGTCGCCGGTCACGGTGATGACCGCGACCAGTCGGTCGCCCTGTGCGACGCCGGACGGCTGGACCCGCCGTCCGTCCAGATCGTAGTAGGCGCGCTCGATCCGGTAGCCGCTTGCCGCCCGCGGGCTCCGGTGTCAGCGGGACGCCGGTGACCGTCAGCAGCGCATCCACCGGCCGGGCGCCCGCGTTGGCGATGACCAATGGCTGGGCGGCCAGCGCCGCCGCGTCCAGCCGGCGGTAGAGGGCGCCCTTCATCGGCGTCCCGTCGAGCGTCAGCTCGGCCTGGTCGGCGCCCTTCATCAGCGCATGGGCGGCGAGCAGGAGCCAGGCCTGATCCTGGGTGCTGGTGTAGCGCGGCGGCGCTCCAGTGCATCCTGTAGCCGCTTGGCCAGTGCGTGGCGTGTCGACCGCCCCGGTGCCGGTTTCGGCGGCCAGGGTCAGCAGCGCCGCGGCGTCGCGCAGACGGGAGCCGTAATCGGCGCGCCACTCGCCCTCGTCCTTGGTCGTGGAGAGCATCCCCAGGGCATTGCGGAAGACCGGTATCGGCGCGCGGGCGGTCGCCATAGAGCGCCAGCGCCGGCGCCGAGCTGGGCCTTGGCCAGCGGCGTGGCGAAGGCGTCGAGCTTGGTGTCGGCGTAATAGCGCAGATCGCCGATCGCGGCGCGGCCGTTGCGGGCCAGGACATAGAGCGCGTAGGCGATGTCCTCGCCGCCCGCGGCTGAAGTCGGAGTCGGCATAGCTGACAGGTCGTTGCGCAGATTGTCCAGCGCCAGATCGAAGGCGATCATCCGGCACCTGCATAGCCCTTCTCGCGCGCGCGGGTCAGGAAGTCGGTGACATAGGCGTCGAGCCAGGCGTCCTCGCCTCCGCTGCCCCAGAGTCCGAAGCTGCCGTTGCTGCCCTGATTGGTCAGGATCTCGCCGATGGCGGTCTGGACCCGCTCCTTGACCTTGGCGTCGCCGGACTGGCCGACCGACCGGGCGACCTCGTCCAGATAGAGCAGCGGCAGGGCGCGGCTGGTGAGCTGTTCGGTGCAGCCATAGGGGTAGCGATCCAGCGCCATGAGCAGGCCCGCGACATCCAGCCGGCCGGCGCCGCCGATGGAGACCAGCAGCGAACCCGTCCCCGGCAGCCGATCGGACAGCGGCGTCCTGCGTCCAGGCGCAACTCGGCGCCGGGCGACAGCTCCGAGACCCGCGTGCGCGAGGTCGGCGGGGCATTGGAGCGCACCGGCAACGGTCAGGGTCTTGAGCAGATCGCGTCCATCCGGCGCGCGCAGGTCGATGGTCAGAGTATCGTCGCCGACCGCCGTCGCCTCGATCGGCACCGTCAACTGGGCGCGGCCGCCCTCGGTCAGCGTCAGCGTGCGCTGGCGCGTCCTCGGCCGGGATACGGGTGTGACCGCCAGCGGTCGCGACCCTCAGTCGAGACCTCGCCCGCCGGTCCCTCGACATGGGTCAGGTTGACGCAGCAGGCGCGAGCGGTCGCCGGGCGCCAGGAAGCGCGGCAGCGCGGCCGACGACGACGACCGGATCGCGCACCAGCAGATCCTTGACCGCATGCCCGACGCCGGTCGCGGTCCAGGCCATCGCCATGACGCGCACCGTGCCGTTGAAGTCCGGGATGGCGAAGGAGACGCTGGCCCGCCCCTGGGCATCGAGCTTGACGATGCCGGAATGGTAGGCGACCAGCTCCTCCGTCGGCGGCGGTCCCTCCAGCTTCAGCAGCGAGCCATCGCCGCCCGAGCGCACGACGCCCGGCACGCCCTGCATGCGGTCGATGAGCTGACCGTAGAGGTCGCGGATCTCCATCCCGAGCGCGGCGCTGGGCGAAGTACCAGTCATCCGGCGCGGGCGCCTTGTAGCGGGTGAGATTGAGGATGCCGACATCGACCGCCGCGACGGTCACATAGGCCTCTTGACCGGCCGCGAGATTGCCGACCGCGACCGGGATCTCGATGGTCTGGCGCGGACTGACGGTGCCCTGGAGCGCGGGCGGCAGGTCGAGCTTGAGGTCGAGCAGCCGATCCTCGGGATCGACCCCGGCCCAGGTCAGACCGATGGCGCGCGCCGGCATGCGCTTGGCCGCGAGATCCATGGGCCGGTAGAGCACGGCCGTGACATAGGCGCCCGGCCCCCAGTCGGCGGTGACCGGCAGTTCGACCGTCGCGCCCGCCTCGGGAACCTCGACGGCGCGCATCGCGATGACCCGGTCGTCGACCACCATCACCAGCGCGAGGCCGGGGAAGCGCGGTTCGATGCGTGCCTTGACCTTCTCGCCGACCCGATACTTGTCCTTGTCCAGCGAGACCTTGAGCAGGTCCGGGGTGTCCTGCGCCTTGGGCGCGACATACCAGCCGGCCTCGAAGTCCAGATCGGCCGGCAGGGTCGAACCATCCGGGCCTTGCAGCGCCAGCCGGTAGGCGCCCCAGTCGACCTTGGCCTCGATCAGCCCGGCATCCGCGACCGCCGGTGTCCAGCGTGCCGTCGGCGACGCGCTGGCTGGAGATGATGGGCTCGTAGTCCCAGCTCCCGTCCGATTCGTACCACTGGAAGCTGGTGGTCGACCTTCGAGAGCGTCCAGCGCAGCCCCGTCGAGCGCGATGCGCTGGCCATCGGCGCCGATGGCGATGACCTCGAAGCGGGCATTGCCGCCTTCCTCCACCGAGCCGTCGAACAGAGGCTTGACGCCGATGCGCGCCTGTTTCGCGGCCACCGGCAGGGTGAGCGAGCGCTCGACCGGACGCCCGTTGTCGTCCACCACGCGGCAGCTGGATCTCGGCCTCCAGCGGTTTGCTGGTCGACGCCAGGTCGGGGAGGGTCAAGGCGACGCTGGCCTTGCCCTGGTCGTCGGTCTTGGCGGCGGTCAGCGGACCCCCGACCGGCTCCAGGGTCTCGCTCTCCAGCCCGAAGCGATAACCGGGATAGGCCGAGAGGGACTCGGCCGGCTTGACCTGGAGTCTCGCCCTCGATCGCCAGACCGGCGGCGGGTGCGCCGTAGAGGAAGCGGGCGTCCAGGTCGATCGCTGGCGGATCGTCCGGGTCGATGGCCGGGGACTGGCTCTTGAGGTCGAAGGTCGAGCCGCTCGGGCTCGAAGTCCTCGACCAGGAAGGCGACGTCGGCCAGGGATTCGCCCTTGGGATCGCTGTAGACCGAGGCATGCCAGGTGCCGTGCATCACGGTGCGGCTGAGGGCCACATCGGCCTGATGTCCGCCCTGTCCCTGATCCTGGGTCAGCACGCCGCAGATGCTCCACCCCGTCCGGGCGCTTGACGATCAGGGTGATGGGCAGGTCCGGGAGCGGCCTTGGCCCTGGCGTCGCGGACCAGGGCCGTGAGATGCACCGTCTCGCCGGGGCGATAGGCGCCGCGCTCGCTGACCAGATAGACATCCAGCGGCTTGGGCGGGGCGCGGCCCTCGACGCCGCGATCGCTGAGATCGAAGGGGGTCTGGGTCAGGTCGAGGAAGGCGTAGTCGCCGTCCGGACCCTCGGCGACCAGCAGGGCCGGGGCATTGCCGCCGGTGCCGCGCAGCAGACCCGGATCGAAACGGGCATGCCCCTCGGCGTCCGTGGTCGCTTGCCCGAGGATCTCGTTGTTCGCGGCGATCAGACGCAGCGCGACCTTGCCGACCGGCCCGGCGCTCGACAGCGAGCGCACCAGCGCGTGCAGACCATCGTTGCCGGCGAAGGTCGCCAAGCCGAGATCGGAGACCACGAACCACTGGGTCGCGAGGGTCTCCGCATCGCGCGTTGTCATTGTGCGCCCGGGCCGTCATGGCATAGGCGCCCGGCTTGAGGTCCGCGATCACCGCGCCGACCGGAACCGCCGTGGTCACCTCGCGGTTCAGTTCGGGTTTGACCTCGACCGTGCCCTTCCAGATCGACTCGCCGGTGCGGTCCTTGATCTGCTCGATGTTCCAGGTGTCGAGCTGCTTGCGGAAGACGCCATCCGCCATCGCCTGGGTCAGCGCGCGGTCGCCGATGCGGTAGACCGAGGCGTCGATCAGGTCGGTATTGACCGAGACCACCGGGATCGCCGCCTCGCCGCCCTTGGGCAGCACATAGGCACGGCCCAGGAAACGGACGGTCGGCGCGCGGTCGCGCACATAGATGTCCAGATCCGCGTCCTTGGCCAGAATCTCGCCGTCGGCGGACGGTAGGCCGGCGCGCACCAGGACGCGGTAGCGCTCGCCGTGCTTCAGGCCATCGACACAGATCTGCTGGGCCTCCGCCTCCGCCGGCAGGTCGGTACGGTCCGCGACCCGCACGAAATCGGTCAGATTGGCGCGGTCGCGCGGCAGCGGATCGCTGAAACGGATGCAGATCCGTGGGCTGGCGGTGTCGGAGTCGATCTGCTGCCCGCTGACCCGGAATCCATGCTCGGTGATGAGCTGGTCATAGGCCAGGCGCACGCTGCTGGATTCGACCAGGGCAAGCGAGGCGCGGGTGGCGCGGATCGCCGGGCGCCATTCCTGCCGATTGGCTAGCGTGCGGCCGATGAGGTCGAGCAGGGCTGCGCGCTGCGGCGTCGCCATCGCCGCGCAGATAGGCGTTGATCGCGGCCGCCGTGGCATCCTGTTTGAGACGCTGCTGGATCTGCCAGTCCGACGGCTGCGCCGCCAGGGCGGCTTCGGCCAGGTTCTGCCAGAGTCCACCGTCATCCGGGTTCAGGCGCAGGGCCGCCGCGTAGAGATCGGCGGCCTTCTGGTGTGCCTTGGCGCCCGTCGCCGCCCGCGCCTCCTTGATGAGCGCGTTGCGCCGCCCGGTCTGGGGCTCCATCCGCGCGATGCGCTCGACCAGGGCGCGCGCCTCGGTCAGTTCGCGGGGGGGCAGGAAGCGCAGCTCGGCGGTGCGTGTCGCCGCGAGATCGGGTGCGGCGGTGGCGCTTTCGACGATGCGGCCGGAGATGGCGCCATCGAAGGGGCGTATTTCGGTGAAAGTCTCCTTCAGGAAACACCATTCGGCCTTGACGTTGTAGGTGAACGCCTGGCAACGTGAATCGTCGCGGCAGGCCGACTTGCAGGCATCCAGGGACACCGATTTCAGGGTCGAGTAGTCGCGGCCGAAGTAGTCGACCCCTGGCGCGATGGCGATCTCGCGTGTCGCGGCGGGCGTCTGATCGGCGATCGCCAGGACGGCGAGCGGGATCAGGAGCGGCAGGCGTCGGAAAAATGCGCGGCGCGCGGCGGGCACTAAACCAATCATCATGGCAACGACCCCTGCAACGGTGGACCCCGATCAGACAACTCTAGTGCCTTGGTGAGTCAGGGTAAAGGGCGCCGAGACAATCACTTATCGGGCGCGGTCAAGGCACGCGACGACGCGCCAAGCGCACCGGTTGGGACAGCGGTCGTAACACAAATGATTCGCCGGATTCTGTTTTACCCTTAACACGCAGTTTGAGTAAGGGTTAAGATCCTCGTGCCTGACCGACTCGATGGTCTCGCGCGCAGTCCCACTAAGGCTAATGGCCATTCACCACACCAACCCAAAACCCAATCAGGAGGGTTCGTCGTGTCCAGTTCATCAAAACAAAGCTCGTTGATGCTCGCGCTGCTTCCGCTGTTGATTCTCTACGTCGGCACCGTGGTTCTCTATGCCCTCACCCGCGAGGATGCCAGTGGCACCGCCGTCTACTGGGGGTACTTCGTCCCGGTCGTCGCCTTCATCGCCCTTATCACCGGCTGGGGAAACGCCTTTGCCCGGGGCGACTCGCGTCTTTTCTATCTGATCAAGCAGATCATTATCTGGGGGGCCTTCATCTGGGTGCTCATGCTGCTCCAGAAAATGGGCGTCGAGACCTCCCTCGGCGGCCAGAAGGCGACCGTCGCCATCGTCATGCTGCTGGCACTGGTCTCCCTGCTGGATGGCCTCTACCTTGACGCGAAGATGATCTTCTTCGGCGTCTTCCTGGGCCTGTGCGGCTACCTGCTGGCCGATCCGAGCCATTCCGCGGTTCTTGCTAAGATCGGCACAACCTTCAAGGTTGTGGACGCGCAGAACAAGCCCCTGACCATGATCGCCGTGCTCGGCGGAGTAGCCTTCCTGGTCAGCGTCTTCCTGCTCTTCAGCGTTCGCGGTTCGATTGCGGCGAAGCGCGCGCGCTAGTCCTGAGCGCGTTCGGCATTCGGTCGGACCTTCCCGCGACACAGGGAGGCACGGTCACTGGCGGTATCGCCTTACCGGGCGCACATGATCCGAGCATCGGATCCGCTTGACCGATCGATTGCGGACTGAGCGACCCTAGGGATCGGGTCGCTCGGTCTACCCAGAGCGAAGGCCGAAAACGTCTGCCTTGGGCACACGAGCCGAAATCCACACGCATGTCAGAAAGGGTCTTCGAATACGTCTTCAGCATCCGTCTACATGACACGGACGCTGCTGGCCGGCTTTTCTTCGCTCACCTCTTCCGCCACGCGCACGATGCCTACGAGGCGTTCATGGCGGGGATCGGATTCCCGCTGGATCGCTTGATTCGGGAGGGCCAGATCCTGCTGCCGCTGACGCATGCCGAGGCCGACTATCGTCGGCCGCTGGCGCATGGGGATTGCGTCCGCGTGCTGGTACGGGTCGCGGAACTGCGCGATCGCTCCTTCGCCATGGACTACCGTTTCCTCGACAGTCGAGGCGAGCTCGCCGCGACCGCAAGCACCGTCCATGTCATCGTGAGTGAGAACGCCGCCGCTGCGGCAAGCCTGCCGCCACCGCTCCACGCGGCCTTGGCGGCCTGTCGACCATCGGAAGGTGCGCGCAACACGCTGTAGGCCGCGCGCCCCGTCAGATCTTGCGCTTTGTCTCGACCCCACGGGGCCGACTCCAGGGCATCGAAAACATGGTCATCACCCCACCTCATTATCCGGGCAGCGGGATCTTGCACCCCTGCTCGTCGAGCCGGACGAAGGTGATGCAGGTCGAGAAGATCGGCATCTCGCTGCCGGTGTCCAGATCGTCGGCGAAGACGCTCACCGAATAGGTGAGCGAGGTATCGCCCACGACAACTCTCCTTGGCGTCGAAGCGCAGCACCGCGCCCTGATGCACGCCGCGATGGAACTCCACCCGGTCCATGCCGATGGTGACGAACCGGCAGCCCGGATTGTCCCGGCTGGCGGCGATCCAGGCGATTTCGTCCACCCACTTGAGCAGACAGCCACCGAACAGATGGCCGTAGTGGTTCAAATGCTCCGGTCTGACGACCGTGTAACTCTCCATCGCCGCCTCCTGATCGTCATGTTCGATTTCAAGTCCCAGCCGTCATAAAACCGTCTTTAACTGCGCTGGGTCTATATTACCGCCAGCCAGCGTCAGGGTATTTTCGCCCCCGCGACGAACCGTCGCCACCCTACACAACCTTAAGACTGGGGGAAATATGACCAGAACACTCTTCGGTCGGCTGGGTCGACATCATCGTCATTCTCGCCTACCTGCTCGCCACCGGCTATCTCGGCTGGCTCGGCTATCGCGGCACGCGCTCGGCCGCGGACTTCCTGGTCGGCGGGCGCTCGGCGCACCCGATCATCATGGCGGTCTCCTACGGCGCCACCTTCATCTCGACCGCCGCCATCGTCGGCTTCGGCGGGGTCGCCGGACTCTTCGGCATGAGCCTCTTGTGGCTCACCTTTCTCAATATCGGCGTCGGCATCCTCATCGCCTTCATCGTGCTCGGCGAGCCGACGCGCCGGCTCGGCCATCATCTGGGCGCCCATACCTTCCCGGAGCTGCTCGGGCTGCGCTATCAGAGCCGGGGCATCCAGATCTTCACCGGCGCGATCATCTTTCTCTTCATGCCGCTCTACGCAGCGGCGGTCATGACCGGCGGTGCAGCGTCTTCGCGGCGACCCAGTTCGGCATCGACTTCGAGGTCGCGCTGCTCATCTTCGCGGTCATCACGGCGGCCTACGTCATCCCTGGCGGGCTCAAGGCGGTGATGTACACCGACACCTTCCAGGGCTTCGTCATGGTCATCGCCATGATCTTCCTGCTGTGGTTCACCTATTCGAGCCTGGGCGGAATCACCGAGGCCCACCGCTACCTGACCGACATGGCCGACATGGTGCCGGCGCCGCTGGCGCAGATGGGCCACCAGGGCTGGACCGCGATGCCGAACTTCGGCTGGGGCGCGCCGACCTACGATCTCTGGTGGACCGTGGTCACCGCCATCATCCTCGGCGTGGGCATCGGCGTGCTGGCGCAGCCGCAGCTCATCGTGCGCTTCATGACGGTGCGCAGCCGCCGCGAGCTGGACCGCGCGGTGCCGATCGGCGCGGTCTTCATCATGCTGATGACCGGCACCCCCTTCCTGGTCGGCAGTCTGTCCAACGCCTGGTTCGCGCAGCACGGACCCGCTGCTGCACGGCAAGGTGGTCTCAGGAGATCGACGCCGAGAAGGGCCGCGCCCTGGTCGAGCTGATGCAGAAGGACGGACGCCGGTGCCTGGACCACGATCATCAACCCCAAGACCAGCAAGCCGGTCACGGCGGCTCTGATCGTCAGCGAGCACGCGCCGGCCCAGGACGCGACCGGCGCAGCCCTTCGAGCTGGTCGGCGGGCGCTCGGTCGGCGGTGACCTACGTCAAGGGCGACGCCGACAAGATCATCCCGGTCTTCATCGCCTCGGCCCTGCCGCACTGGTTCGGGGTCATCTTCTTCCTCGCCCTGCTGGCGGCGGCCATGAGCACCCTGTCGAGCCAGTTCCACACCATCGGCACCGCCGCCGGGCGCGACCTCTACGAGCGCATCGGCGACAAGGGTCAGGCCCGCGAGCCGAGCATCCTGGTCATGCGGCTCGCCATCGTGGTCGGGCTGCTGATCGCCGTGACCATCAGCTACATGGTGCGGCAGGAGTACGTCATCGCCCGCTTCACGGCCATCTTCTTCGGGCTGTGCGCGGCGAGCTTCCTGCCGGCCTACGTCGGCGGGCTCTTCTCGCGACGCGTCACCAAGGCGGGCGCGCTGGCGTCCATGACGGTCGGACTGCTGGTCTCGCTGTTCTGGCTGCTGCTGGTCAAGGCCAAGGAGGCGAGCGCGATCGGGCTGGTGCAGCTCGTCACCGGCGGCAAGACCAGCATCCTGGCCGATTATCCGAACTGGCCTTCGGTCGATCCCATCGTGATCGCCCTGCCGGCCGCGCTCCTGACCCTGTTCCTGGTCAGTGCCGTCACCCGCCCGCCGGCGGCCGCGCACCTCGACCGCTGCTTCTCCAAGAGGTAACCGATCATGCTGGGTCTCGACGATCCGTTCGTACTCTTTGCCTATCTGGGCATCATCGCCCTGGCCGTCCTGAGCCTGATCTACGGGCTCGTGCGCCGCAACGCCGCGCGCGACGAGGTGACGCCAGAGGACCGTCAATGGGCGCTCGACGAAAAGAAGGTAGACGATGAAATCTAAGCACAACAAACTCAAGGCCGCCGGCTTGGCCGCCGTGTTCGCTTGCTCGACAGCCGCGGCGGAAGAGACCGTCGGACCTTTCAAGTGGGGTGCCGATCTGCGGCTGCGTCAGGTCTGGATCGACAACGTCGGTCTGAACGACGCCAGCGCCACCGCCGACCGCACCTTCGAGCGCTATCGCGCGCGGCTGTGGGGCTCCTATGCCTTCAACGAGCAATTGGAGGCGAGCGCCCGGCTCATGTGGGAGGGCCGTCACTACCAGGATCCGAATGACTCCGACTGGCCGGTCCCCGGCTTCGAGAACTGGTATAGCGGCGGCATTCTCTTCGATCAATTGACGTTCGACGTCAAGAAGATCGGCGGCGTCCCGCTCTCGGCTCAAGATCGGCCGTCAGGACATCAAACTGGGCAATGGCTGGCTGGTGCTGGACGGCACGCCCATCGACGGCTCGCGCACCATCTATCTCGACGCCGCCCGCGCCACCTATGTCATGGACGCGGCGGGATCGACGCTCGACCTCATCTACATCGACCAGAGCGCCGACACGGGCCGTTTCCCGCAATCGCTGAATGGCAATGTCGAGGACCAGACCGAGCAGGACGAGACGGGCGCGATCCTCTACGCCAACAGCAAGTCGCTGGTCAAGGACGCGGACCTGGATGGCTACTTCATCTACAAGCACGATGAGCCGAACCCCACCTACAAGAACATCCGGGTGAACAACGGCGCGCCCTTCGCGTCCCCGAGCGATTCGGGCGACATCTACGCGGCCGGTCTGCGCGGCGATGCCAAGCTGACACCCAACTGGGCGCTGCGCGCCGAGGGCGCCTACGAGTGGGGCACCCGCAATCACCGCGACCTCAACGCCCTCGGCTTCAACAGCCGCCTGACCTATAGCTTCAACGACAACCTGAAGAACCAGCTCCACGGGGACTTTGAATACCTCTCCGGCGACGATCCGAACAACGGTAGCGATCAGGCGTTCGATCCCCTCTGGGGCCGCTGGCCGCAGTGGAGCGAGCTGATGATCTACCAGTGGCCGCTGGACAGCCGCGTCGGCGAGGCGACCAACCTGCAACGACTGAACGTCGGCTGGATCGCCCAAGTCCATCCCACCACCCAGCTCCTGGTCGACTACCACGCCCTCTGGGCCGACGAGGAGAGCACCCGCTACGCCTCTCAAACGGCGAACATCAGCCACGACGGCGATTTCCGTGGGCATCTCTTCACCGCCTGGCTCAAGACCAAGTTCAGCAAGCACGTCTCCGGGCACCTGGTGGCCGAGTATCTGGCAACGGGGGATTACTATGCCGAGAATCGGCGCGATGATTCGTTCTTCGTGCGGGCGGAGGTGAATTTGACTTGGTGAGGGGCGGCGAAGTCGCCTTCCGGCATTTCGGAAACGCGGGTTAAGCATTCGCGACGGGGCGAAAGCCCCGTTTCATTTTAGAGTCGGGGGCGATGGCCAACGAGCATGATGGCTCCACTTCATGCTGCGTGGCCTGCTATCCGGACATCGGCTTAAACGCCTGCCATTCTGAGCAGCGCGGTTGGGGTAAGCGTGCGAACCCCAACGGTCGGCTGAGGTTATGTCGGGATTCGCTCTCGCTCGCTTTTTTGTCGGTGAAAGCCTGGACATAACGGCTCGGTGGGCCGGGGAGCGGATGTGACGTCCAGGTGCATTGGGCACCGCCCTTGCCTGTGACGGGATGACCACGGCGGGTATAAAAGGATTGCCTCGGCACTTGTGGGCGGCGGTGCTCCCGCTGGGGCGCGGCGACTTGCCGCGGTGGCGTCTCAAATAGCCAATCGGTCGGGAAGTAAGCGATCGCACTCCTTCTTGACCACGGCGTAACACTCGCAGCTCCGTTGCTCCAGACCCGGACGGTCGAGCACCGTGATGCGCCCGCGCGCATAGCGAATCAGCCCGGCTTCCTGCAACTTGATCGCGGCCTCCGTGACGCCCTCGCGGCGCACGCCGAGCATGTTGGCGATCAGTTCCTGTGTCATCACCAGGTCATTGCCCTGCAGACGGTCCAGGCTCAGCAGCAGCCAGCGGCAGAGTTGCTGATCGAGCGAGTGGTGGCGGTTGCAGGCGGCCGTTTGCGCCATCTGGGTGATCAGCGCCTGGGTATAACGCAGCAGCAGGTGCATCACCGGACCGGCGCGATTGAACTCGGTCATCATCATCTGCGCCTTCAGCCGAAAGCCCGTCCCGGCGCTTTGCACCACCGCGCGGCTGGGGGTCGACTCACCCCCCATGAACAGCGAGATACCAACGATGCCTTCGTTGCCGACGACCGCGATCTCGGCCGAGGCGCCGTTCTCCATGACGTACAGCAGCGAGACGATGGCGGTGATCGGAAAGTAGACATGTTCCAGGGCGCGGCCCGATTCGGAGAGAACCTCGCCAAGCGGCATCTCCACCTCCTCCAGTTGCGGCAGCCAGCGCTGCCACTCGGGGTCGGGCAGCGCGGCGAGCAGGCGGTTCTTCTTGGGGTCGAGGGCAATGGCCATCAGTGAGCAGCTCCACGGGGAGGGTGACGATTCGCGCGCGCCCGGCGGAAATCTAGCCTGGACACTGTTCGAAGCATAAGGAGTCGAGGTCCATCGGTCTGTACGCTAGCGCACGGATGGCGGTCCGTCTTCAGGCAAGGGTCGCATCTGACTCCTGGCTCGTCACTCGTGGATGGGCACGGCCCGTGCTGCGACGTTTGAGGTTCACCGGCGCCGCCATTCATGGTGCTGGTACCTGGAGGAGTTGGGATTTGCCGATGGTTAGGCTAGACCCGCCAATAACGCTGGTGGGTCTGCCGTGTTCAGGCTGAGTGCTCTCCTCACAGAGATGGAGCCGCCTCGGCCTGGGTCGCCTTCCGAGCCGCCAAGGCGACGAAGATCAACGTCCAGCCGTTGATGAGGAGTTCGATGGCGACGAATAGACCGATCACCCACAGACCGGACAGCGGCCATTGGGCGATGATCATGCCGCCGAGCAGCATGGACACCACGCCCGACAGGACCGGCCAATACCATGCGTCCGCGACCCGCCGATGCTGGAAGGCCATCAGGATGCGCAGCGTGCCGGCCGCAATCAGAATCCCCCCCAGCATGAGCGTGAACAGACTGGAAACGAGCACCGGGTCGAGCATGATCAGGATGCCGGCCATCACATACAAGAGCGCGATCAATCCATGCGAGAACGCGCTCTTCCAGCCTTTGCAGTTAAAGGCGTGAATGAGTTGAAGAACGCCGCCCGCAAGGATCAGGAACCCGAACAAGAGGACGCTCGCCAAGGTGAAGGCGAACGTCAGATAGAATCCGAGTATCCCGAGGAGAGTGGAGAGGATACCGAGAGCGAGTAGCCAGCCCCAATTGTCCTTCAATTCACCAAGAAGAGCGATTTGAGCAGTGGCCAGCGTGGCTTCTTTGTCGCCTGACATGATAAGTGTCTCCGTTGTTGAGGGTTGGTGTTCAAGACATCCCGGAACTTTCAAGATGCCTGGGGCAAGGTCGGGATATCCTTCAATGGCTCGACAAGCGCGACCCTTTCATGAGCGGAAGAACCGGATCACGAGTGAGTCGCCTATTCGCTTACCGCTATCGATTGAGTCTTACCGTCATCGTCTGATGTCTCTGGACGCTGGGCTTGGCAGCCCGATACCAGCGATAGAATCCGCTCTTCGCCAGTTCGACCATCGCCAGATAGGCCACCACCATCGCTGCCAGAATCAGATAGAACTGAAGCGGGAAGCGGCACGAACCCGAAGTAGGTCCCCACGGGTGTCAATGGCAGCACGGCGCCGATGACCATCACGGACAGCGAGGTCGCCACCAGCGCCGGATGCGCGCGGCTCTTGAACGGATTGCCGCGCGTGCGAATGACGAAGATCACCAGCACCTGAGTGGACAGCGATTCGACGAACCAGCCGGTTTGGAACAGCGTTTCGTCGGCCTGCAGCACCGAGAGCAGGACATAGAAGGTCAGGAAGTCGAACACCGAGCTGATGGGGCCGATCACCAGCATGAAATTGCGGATGAAGGCCATGTCGAGCACCCGCGGTTTGCGCAGCTCCTCGGGGTCCACCTGGTCCAGGGGGATCGGGACCTCGGAGACGTCGTAGAGGATGTTGTTGAGCAGGATCTGGGTCGGCAGCATCGGCAGGAAGGGCAGGAAGAGCGCCGCGCCGGCCATGCTGAACATGTTGCCGAAGTTGGAGCTGGTGCCCATCATGATGTACTTCATGATGTTGCCGAAGGTGCGCCGGCCTTCCAGGACGCCGTCGTGGAGGACGTGCAGGTCCTGATCCAGCAGGATCATGTCGGCCGCCTCCTTGGCGACATCGACGGCCGAGTCCACCGACAGCCCGACATCGGCGGAGTGCAGCGACGGCGCGTCGTTGATGCCGTCGCCCAGATAGCCGACGACGTGCCCGCGGGCCTTGAGCGCCAGGATCACCCGGTCCTTCTGCGCGGGATTGACCCGGCAGAAGAGGTTCGCCGTTTCGACGCGGGCCCGCAGCGCCCAGTCATCCATCTGCTCGATCGCCTTGCCGGTCAGCACCCCGGTGACCGGAATCTTCAACTGGGCGCAGACGTGCTGGGTGACCAGCTCGCTGTCGCCGGTCACGATCTTGACCGTCACCCCGCTGTCCTGGAGCGCAGCGAGCGCCGCGCCGGCGCTCTCCTTGGGCGGATCGAGGAACGCCGCCAAGCCCGCGAACACCAGCTCCTGCTCGTCGCCGATGACCGCATGCGGAGTGATCCTGCGGCACCTCGCGCCAGGCGATCCCCAGGACGCGAAAGCCCTCCTGCTCCAGGGCGATGTGCTGCGCATGAATCCGCGCCCGGCTGGCCGGGTCGAGCGGAAGCTGCGCGGATTGCCCAGTTCTTCGTAGTGGGTGCAGAGGCCGATGATCTCCTCGGACGCACCCTTGACCACCAGCAACCGGCCATTGCCCTTGTCCAGCAGCACCGAGACGCGCCGTCGTTCGAAGTCGAACGGGACTTCGTCGATCTTGGTCCAGGCGCTCACGTCGATGTGTTCGTGGGCCAGGATCGCCTCGTCGAGCGGGCTCTTGAGGCCGGTCTCGAAGAAGCTGTTGAGATAGGCGAGCTCCAGCACCCGCTCGCTCGGCTGGCCCTGCGGATCGACATGCTGCTCCAGCCGGATCTTTGCCTCGGTCAGCGTGCCGGTCTTGTCGGTGCACAGCACGTCCATGGACCCCAGATCCTGGATGGCTGCCAGGCGCTTGACGATCACCCGTTTCTTCGCCATGCAGCAGCGCGCCCCGCGACAGGGTGACCGAGACCACCATCGGCAGCAGCTCCGGCGTCAGGCCCACCGCGAGCGCCACGGCGAACAGGAAGGACTCCAGCCAGGGCCTGTGCATGAAGGCGTTGACGAGCAGCACGAAGAGCACCAGCAGGACGGTCAGCCGCATGATGAGCAGGCCGAAGCGGTGCGTGCCGATCTCGAAGGCGGTCGGCGGCGACTGGCGGGTCAGGCTGTCGGCGATGGCGCCGATCGCGGTGCCGGTCCCGTCTTGACCACCCGCATCCGGGCGCTGCCGCTGATGACGGTGGTGCCCATGAAGAGCGCGTTGGCGGCATCCTGCAGATCGGTGGCCGTGGCGGGAAGCTGGCCCGGACGCTTCTCGACCGGATAGGGCTCGCCGGTCAGCAGCGCCTGTTTGACGAACAGATCCTCGGCCGTCAGCACCCGGCCGTCCGCCGGAATCATGTCGCCCGCCGAGACCACCACGAGGTCGCCGGGGACCACGTCGGTCACCGGCGATTTCCTGCGTCTGGCCGTCGCGGATCACCCTGGCCCGCACCGACACCGACTGGCGCAGGCTTTCCGCCGCCTTGCCGGCGCGGTGCTCCTGAACGAAGTCCAGCGTGACGCTGAAGAGCACCATCACCGTGATGATGATGAAGTTGGTGAGTTCGCCGGTGAAGGCGGAGATGGCACTGGCCACCAGCAGGAGGATGACCAGCGGGTTCTTGAAGCGGGAGAGGAATTGCAGCCAGAGGGGCCGTTCCCGGTGATCGCGGAACAGGTTGGGGCCAAATCTGGCGCGTCGCGAACGGGCCTCGGCACTGGAGAGGCCAGCCGCATCGGTCGCGAGTTCCGCTTGCGGATCCGCGAGCGGGGTCAGCCACCAGGCTTCGTTTTTCGCAACATCCGACATGGCATGGTCCTGCTGTGAATGAGGCGCTTGCTCGCCCTCATCGGCTGCCTGGAATGAGTCCGGTCGACAGTGGCTCGAATGCAAGGAAGCTGGAGGCTAACCGAAAGCCTGCGATGCCTTCTGTACGGTATCGCACAGTAGATGGCGGCGTGATGCGGTCACAAAGGCCGCATGGCCCTATTCGCCGATCATGGCAGGCTGAACCAGGCTTGCTCGTTGCCGCGCTGAATTGATTCAAGGCGATCCGCTCCGCAAAGAAAGCGCATCTATGTGTGTTGCCGTACCGAGCACCTTGAGTTCTGACTGTAGTCTCTCCAGACAGCGATGGGAAACAGCATTCCATGCTCGGGTCATGGCGCTATACGGCCATGGTTTAAATGCCATCTCAGGAGACTCGTCATGAATAAAGTGAATAAAGATCAGGTCAAAGGCCGCTATAAAGAAGCGAAAGGCCGAGTGAAAGAGGTCGCCGGTCAGGCACTCGGGAATAAGGGTTTGGAACACCGGGGCAATAGCCAGAAGAACATCGGCAAGGCCCAGGCTGATCGCGGTGATCTCACGGCGGATCGTCCGAAGGATGGCTAGAGCGACCGTCGTTTCACTGGACAACCAAATCCAGACAGATCGGCTGGCCTGCTGCCGAGCAATCAGCCATTTTTTGCCAAGACTTTAGAACGCTGGGGAGATCCAACGATGACACACCCAACCCGAATGATGCCGCTCACCGCCACCCTGGCGATCGCCTGCCTGGGGCTGTCTGGAACCCTGCTGGCCCAGGCCCCGGTTGCGGCCGGTCCCATGACATTCGCCAGTTTCGACAAGAACGGTGACGGGGCCATCACCGAACAGGAGTTCACAGCCGCCCACGGCGAGCGCATGGCCGAGCGCGCCGCGCAGGGCGCACCCATGTGGGGTGCGGCCAACCCGCCAACCTTCGCCGACTTCGACCAGAACGCGGACGGTCGGTTGACCCCCGAGGAGTTCGCGGCCGGGCAACAGGCACGGATGCAGGGGCGGATGGGGACTAGTCAAGGCAGATAACCTGGGCCGGATCCAGATCCGAGGGTCGTGGAACCTGAACGCTGATCAAGACGGACAGCCTTTGGCCAGAACCGCCGCGCGAATCAGACTCCCCGCCAACCATCCATGATTGATATCGGTCGCGTACAGAGGCCGCCGCTTGGCATCTGTACGCCATCGCACGGACGCTTCCGCATCGGAACTGCGGGGGGCACTGGTCTCGGCGCGCTCGGGTGCCTGGCGCTGGTGGCTACTTCACGAACAAGGCAATCAAAATGATGATCGGGATCGGAATGCCGAGAAAGAACAGAAGGAGTGAACGCATGGCTGTCTCCGCACGAGGGATGGTTGAAGCCGCGGTCAGAGGTCGCGCTGCCGACCGCCGTAAATCGCCGTGAAGCTGGCGACGAAGGCGCCGCTGAGCAGCGCGATGAAGAGCCACAGGGATGCGGTGGCGGACGCCTTGCGCGCACTGTCGGCGGCGGCTCTGGCGGCGGTTTCTGTGTCACGCGCCTGGGCCTGCAAGCGCGCATCGATCGCGCTCACCCGCCGCTCGGCCTTCTCTTGGGTGAGGCCCGTGCGCTGCGCGACCATCTGGCCGAGCGCGTGACGGTCCTCCGCGGACAGGGTTCCGGTGCGAATGGCATAGCTGAAGAGGCGGGCCGCTTCGGCCGTGGCGGGCGCCGTGGCATCGGTCAACAGGGCGTCAGGGCTCGCGGAGACCGCGTCCGTCGCCTGCGGATCCGCTCTGAAGAGTGAATCGACAAAGTAGCCCATCGTTGCAGCGTCGCGGTCGAAGGTCGCCTGCTCGGACCCGACCGGTGCCGTGGCGGCGACGCCTCCAGCCTGAAGACCATCGCCCACGATGGTCCCGATCACGGACGTCAGCAGCGCGGCGGTCGCCAGCGACGCGACGGCCCAGGCGAGGAAGCCGTGCGCGGTATCGCGAAAATAGACCTCGTCCGCCTGCGCCCCCACCCACCGGGTTCTCAGCCGGCCAGCGAGGTAACCGCCCATGACGGACGCCACCAGTTGCGTGAAGGTCACCCACAGGATGGTCGAGACGCCAAAGGTCGTCGCGCTGATCCCGGTGCGCACCCAGGGCGACACGGAGGACAGTCCCAAGCCGGTTCCCAAGATCAACAGGATCAGGGACAAGGCCGCCATCGCCGTGGCGCCGGCCACGATGGCGCCCCACGACACGGCGCTGGCGTGACCTTGCAGGTATTCGTGGGGGGCGTTTGGCAAGGAGCCTTCACACCCGAGTTCATCAGCGGCCACGACAGGAGAAAGGGCCATGCGGAGTCTCCAGAAGATTGATTTCAAAGAATAATGGCACGAGGGGACGCGCTGCATCGGTACGCCATCGCCAGAAGCGATGAAAAGTTCCTGCGTCAGTCGGCGCGGTTCAGAAGCCATAGCTCGCCGTGATGCCGACCAGGACGTTCGGTTCCTGGGCCGGGCGCGTAGTAGCGGCCATTCGCGTCGTTGACGCTGACCGCGGCGATGTAGCGGCGGTCCAGCACATTGTCGACGCGGACGAACTCGGACAGCTTGAATCGGCCCTAGGTCCTGAGTGAAGCCGCCGCGCAGATTGACCAGCCAGTATTCGCCCGCCGTCTCGGTGTTGAGGTCGTTGACATAGACCTCGTCCTGACCGTAGAGATTGACGGCGGCCTCGAAGCCCCAGGGCTGCATAGGCATAGGAGAGTTCGCCGAAAGACGCGTGAAGGCCGGGACGCCAGGGATCCGGTTGCCCGCGCTGACGGTGGCGGCGTTGCGCGTCGGCGCCAGGGTCCGGCAGGGGATGTCCGCGCAGGCCAGATAGCTGTCGGTGAATTCGCTGTCCAGATAGGTCGCCGACACGATAGCCGGCAAAGCCATGGCCGAGGCGTGGTGTCCAGCGACAGTTCGGCGCCCCGGCGACGGGAGGCCGGGGCATTCTGATAGGTGGAGCGTCCGCCCTGGTTGGTCGCCACCGTTAGCTCGTTGTCGGTGTCGATCTGGAAGAGCGCGAGGTTGAGCCGGGCGTCCGGGCCGAGCAGGAACTTGGCGCCGACCTCGTAGTGCCAGCTCACCGCCGGCTCCAGATCCAGGTTCAGGCCCGAGCCGCCGTCCGGGACGATAGGCCAGCTCGGTGAAGGTCGGGGTCTCGAAGGTCTGGCCGACGTTCGCGTAGAGATTGATGGAGGCGTCAGGCCGTAGAGCAGGCCGACGGCCGGCGTCCAGGCGCCGTAGGTCTGGCTGCCGCTGTCGTCCGGGTTGAAATTGGTCGCCGTGATGGCGGGCGGTCGAACCGCTACAGGTGCCGGACAGCGCGCCCGGCGCGGTCACCCGATCGGTGGTGCAGATAAAGCGGTCGTCGGAGTCGAAGCGGACCTGGGTGTAGCGCACACCCGAGATCCAGGCTCCAGCGGGGCGCGAACGCCCATTTGCCCTGGATGAAGGCGCCCCAACTATCGACGCTATTGTCTTCGTTGCGCTTGAGGGCGTCACGTTCGCCCAGTGCGTTGAGATAACCCTTGCGCGTCCTCGGCGGATCGGTCGTATTCGCCACCCAGGGTCAGGGTCAGCGGGCCATCGGCAAGCGTCGTCTCGTGGCTCCACCAGAGGCTGCCGCCGGCAAAGCGGCGGTCGAAGGTACTCACGCCGCCGGCAGGAGGTGATGGCGTTCTGGTTGGCGAGCGGCACGGCGAGAAACTGCTCGTTGCCGCGCGTTCCGGCGTAGACCATGAGCGGAGGTTGTCCGCGTCGGTCAGCGGCTGTTCCAGGATCAGGCCGCCCTGCAGGTTGTCGAGTGTGCGGCGCGTCTTGAAGTCCAGCGCGACTCGGCGACGCCTGGCGCGGGTCTGCTTGACCTCCTCGGCGGTTAGACCCAGTGGATCCTGGCTGTCGGGCAGGTTCATGGCGTTGGCGATCAGACTGACCGTGCCGCCGCTGTCGAGCGCGACCTTGAGCTTGGCGTTGACCTGCTCCTTGGTGGAATGGCTCCAATCGCGATAGCCGTCGGTCTCGGAATGGTAGGCGTCCAGGACATAGTTGAGCTTCCCCGACTGCCCGCCCAGCTTGGTCCCGGCGATCCAGGTGGCGTCGCTGCCGCCCATCAGGCGGACGGACAGGGTCGGCTCCTGCGGACCGTCCTCGGTGAAGACCTGGACGACGCCGCCCGAGTGGTTGCCATAGAGTGCGGAGAAACCGCCGCGCATGACCTCGATGGTCGCCGCCGAGCCGAGATCGAAGAGACCGGGTCCGCCCTGTCCGTCGGGCGTACTCGCCGGGATGCCGTCCGCGATCAGCTTGACCCCGCGCGTGCCGAACTGGGAACGTCCACCGAAGCCGCGAATCATGATCTGCTCTTCCTGGGCAAAGGTGCCGCGATTGGTCACGACCGTGCCTGGGACGCGCGGCAGAACCTCGGAGATCAGGACGCCAGGAGTGCGATCCTGGATGACCTGCTCGATCCAGGACATCGATCGCGACCGGCAGGTCGAAATCAGGCTCACCGACGCGGGTGGCAGTCACGACCACTGGATCCAGGAGCGTGACACTATCGCCGCCCCCGCTCCCCTTGATCGACTCGATGTCCTGTGCGGCGGCGATCCCACACAGGACGCCGGCGAGCGTCAGGACCAGACGTCCCCGATTCCCCGATGAGGCTTCCATCGACTCCGCGCCGGAACGCCGATCAAGGCCGATCAAGGCCGGATGATGACTGGGGGGAGCTTGGTGACGGCCACGTTGGTGATTGGCGGCAACTTGGTGACGGCGACGTCGGCATCGAGCGTCACCGCGATCGGTTTCTCGACCATGAGGGCGATCGGAATGGGTTTATCCGCTGAAACATTTAAGTTTACCGTGAGCGGGCAACCCGATAGGTTCGTCGCGAACAATCCGACGATGACCACTTTCCATTTAACCAACGGTTGAATAGCCATACTCATATCGAGCACCACCAGGAAATGACGCGTCCGGTTGCGATCGATTCGGTCGAGCGTACAGCGAGCGAATCGATGGCTTCTCTTCTGCAGCGGTTCGTGAGGCGATGGAGAAAAGAATCCGGCAGGAACCATGAAAGGGATGCCCTGCAAGCGAAGACCGCATCCACCCAATCCACCTCCTTGTGGAGGTTCAGCGAAATGGAACGTTGCCACTGTTCGTCGCTGGCGACGAACGCGCGATCCGCCCGTTCAATCCGCGTCGTTGGCGGCAACGAACGCCCAATTGATCTTGTCCCAGATGCGTTCGAGGTATTTGGGCCGCGCGTTGCGATAGTCGATGTAGTAGGCGTGTTCCCAGACGTCGACAGGTCAGCAGTGGAGTCTTGCCCTCGGTCAGGGGGGTGCCGGCGTTGGCGGTATGACGATGCTCGAACGTTGCCGTCGGCGTTCTTCACCAGCCAGGTCCAGCCGGAACCGAACTGCGACGTGGCGGCCTGGGCAAACTGCTGTCTTGAAGTCGTCGAACGAGCCGAATGCTAGTCGATGGCCTCGGCCAGCGACCCGGTCGGTGTGCCGCCGCCGTTGGGGCTCAGGCAGTTCCAGTAGAAGGTGTGATTCCAGACCTGGGCGGCGTTGTTGAAGATCCCGCCGGAGGACTTCAGAATGATGTCCGTGAGGCTCATGGACTCGAACTCGGTGCCCTCGATCAGCTTGTTCAGATTGGTGACATAGGTCTGATGATGCTTGCCGTAGTGATAGTCGATGGTCTCGGCGGAGATGACGGGTTCGAGGGCGTTGTTGGCATAGGGAAGCGCGGGTAATTCATGTTTCATGATGGAAAGTGCCTCTCGGTTGTTTCAAACGCACGGACATCCCGGACCAGGCCGGGGCTGAGCACGGATCTACGCTCGCACCGGGGCCAAAGCCGTGATCGGCGGAACACGGGCGCCATTCTCTGCATCGCGCCGCCCTCAGCCTCCCGGCATGACGTCGGGCGGCCGAGACCTTCAGGATCAAGCGCAGAACCCGCCGCGCGGCAACATGCATGGCGAGGCATGCATGTTGCCGGGCATCGTTCTGACCATTCAGCGCTGGCAACTCAACAGGGATGAAGGGAGTCTGGTGACCAGACGCGCTGACAAGCACTCACCGACGGCTAGTGACGCGGCGCCACCAGGATCGGCTCCGTCCCGTAGTAGGCTGGATGTCCCTCGCCCAGGTCGGGTCGGACATGTTGGGCCACTGATCCTTGTCGAACCCGGGGGCGTTTTTGAGGCGATCCTTTTCCACGTTCAGCACGAAGCGTTTGTTCTCGGTATCGAGCCTCAAGGCGTCCGATGGCACGGCGAAGAGCTTTTCTCCCAAGCCAAGAAAACCGCCGAAGGACAACACCGCATACGCCACCTGGCCGCTGCGCATATCCAGCATAATCTGCTTAATATTCCCCAGATTTTCGTCTTGAGGGCTGTAGACATCGTTACCGACGAGGGTCTCGGCGCCCATCAGTTCGGGGCCGGGGCCGGCGTGGGCACCGAGCTCGGGTTTGTACATGCCGGTGTACATGCCATACGTATCGCGTTCGGTGTAGTTCATGGTCATCTCCGTTTAGCGCATCATGTCGAGAAGGGGCGGCAGGTCGTTCCGAATCGTCGGCGACTGCGGGCAACATAGCCGCGCGATGACGCCCGGCTCTGTTCGGCAACGCACGCAGGCGTTACTCTTCGATCCATCCCGCGCCGCTGCCTCCAGGATCCTGCGAATCCCCGTCTGCTGCGCATCGGTCAAGTCGAGATCGTTGATCGGCGAATCCAACGCGCGAACCGCCACCACTCACCGGACCTGCCAGATGGAAGCCAAGCGTTTTGAATCCGATTTTCCGATCGTCTGTGTGGGCGGCTCGGCCGGCGGTCTCGATGCCTATACCCGGTTGCTCCAGCATCTGCCGAACGACATGGGGGTGGCGATCGTGATCGTGAATCACCTGCGAACCGTCGCCACCCATCTCCACGAGATTCTCCCCTACCCACGAAGATGCCAGTTGAGCTGATCACGGAGCGCTTGCTCATCCAGCCGAACCAGGTGTTCATCATCCCGGAACAGCGTGATTTGCACGTTTTCGATGGCGAGTTTCGGCTGGAGCCGATCTCGAAACCGCGAGGGTGGCCGGACGTGATCACGGTCTTTCTGCGTTCGCTCACCGAGCATTGGGACGGCAAGCTGATCGCCGTCATCGTTTCTGGCTACGATGGCGATGGCGCCGCGGCGCTGTGCGGGATCAAAGAGGTGGGCGGCATCACCCTCGCGCAGCGGCTCGACACCGCCGTGCAGCCGGACATGCCCGAGAGCGCCATCGCCACCGGGTGCATCGATTTCGTGCTCTCGCCGGAAGAGATCGCGCAACAGATCGTCAGCATTGCCCGTGAGGACGATTAGCTGGCTTCTTCGTCGGCGGGGATGAGGCGCGCATCCCAGCCGACAACACTGGCCCGCCACTCAAAACGACGCATGCCCTGATGGACGCGGCTTAGGCCGTCGTTCCGTCGTAGCCGAGGTGCTCCGTGCGGCGATGTTCAGCTTGGCGTCACAACGCCGGCAGGTGCCGCGATCAGGCCGCGTGCTTCTTCACCCAGGCGACATAGCGGTCCATCCAGTTCTGCAGGAATTTCCGGCTGTCTGCGCCGATGTTGCCGGCCTCATCGAACAACCCTTCCTTGGCCTGGATGAACGCTTCGGGCTGGCCCAGCGTCGGCATGTCGAGATAGGCGAGGATGTTGCGCAGATGCTGTTGCGCCAGGGCGGTGCCGATGGCGCCGACCGAAACGCCCAATCACCCCGGCCGGCTTGCCCGCCCAGGCGCTCTGGCCGTAGGGACGCGAGGCATGGTCGATCGCGTTCTTGAGCACGCCGGGGATCGAACGGTTGTATTCGGGGGTGACGAACAGCAGGCCCTGAGCCGCCGCGATTTCGGCCTTCAGCCGCTTGACGGACTCGGCCTGATTGGCGTCGTCGTCCTGGTTGTAGAGCGGCAGGTCGCCGATTTGCACCTGGCTGAACGAGAACGTCCGGCGGCGCCAGTTTCGCGATGGCGTCGGCCAGCTTGCGGTTGAACGAATCGCGGCGAAGGCTGCCGACGACGACGGCGATCTGGTATTGGCTCATGATGTATCCCTGTCACAGTGAAGACACGGACCCCGGACAGCCGGGGTGGTCATGGTCGATCCAGATCTGGCTCCGCGCATCGAGTGCCGCGCGGAATCAATCCGATACCCGCGCGGCGTCGAGGACAGCCGCGCTCAAATGTCGGCAACGGCGCTCAAGCCACCAACGGTTTGCCTGGATACGTCCAGGTCGAATCAGAGAGCGCAGAAACAGAGTGAAGGCATCAAGGCTGTCGCTCAGGATGGCGAGGACATCGTTCGTCCTGGCGGCGCAGGACATGAGCACAATCCCATCGGCGACCCCCGACCTCCGTCACGCCCTTCGCAACGTCCTCGTCCTGACCGAAGCGTCCCGGCTCCGGCGTCGAAAGCGTCACCTGATCAGTCTAAAAATCTTCATGACCAGACGGTTTTCCACCGATGTCACCATTCGCCACGGCATCCTTTCCCGTTATTTTCGGATGTTGTCCGCTTTCTCGCTCAATGATTCCTTGGCACCTTCAAGCCTGTCGCCCACTTTTTCAGCCGATTGATCAACCTTTTTCCCTGCCTTCTCGGCACCCCCCTCGGGTTGACAGCCGGCGAGTCCGACGAGTCCAATAACCGCCAACACGACGGCGATCGCCGTCATGCGCGTGGCCAAACGCAGTCGCTTCAACGCCTTGTTTGTCTTCATGATCTATCGCCTCGATTGGTTCGTTAACAGGTGTGGCCATGCACGGCCAATGCGTCATCGTCACGATTAGATCCTGCCCAATAAGGCCAGGATCAGGACGTCGTCGCGATCGTGCAGCAGGCCAGCGTGTCTGCAGCGCTGCTGCACAGAACAGCCGGTCTCGCGTTAGCTGTCTTTCTCGATCTCCGCCTCGACATCGCCAATGCCCGCCTGGACCTTGCCGGCGTCCTTTTGGAGCTTGCCTTCGATTTCCAGCTCTTCGTTGCCGGTGACATGACCGGCGACTTCCTTCACTTTGCCTTTGGCTTCTTCGTAGCGACCTTTGACCTGTTCTTTGTTCATCTGTCTGTCCTGTGAATGAAATGAATTGAGCCATCACCCCAGCGCGGACTGTGATTCCCAGCGCTGAGGGGAGAAATTACGCGCGTGACGGATGGCGGTCTGTGCGACAACACACATAGACGGACGCCTTTTCTTTTTGTGCGCTACCGAACCGACGGCCACGGACGCTTCGGTCACTCTCGCGGTGGAGTGCGATTCAACGACGCTCACTTGGCGGTCGGTCGGTGAGCCGCCAGCGCGGGCGGCCAAGTGAGTCCTGAACTCTCATTCTGAGGCGACGTCCTCAATGAGCCAATGCGCGACCGTTGTCGGGGCTTCGGCCCCTGACCGACTCGCTCGCCTGATTCAGAAGCGGGTCTTCGGCGACCGGGTCAAGATCCCGTTGGAAATTCGCCTGTGGGGCGGTCGCACCTATCGCTTCGGCGACGACGAGCCGACGGTGAAGATCCTGGTGAAGGATCGCAAGGGCTTGAGCGCGCTGCGCCGGCTCAATGAGCTGCGCATCTGCGAGGCCTATATGAACGGGAGTCTGGATGTCCAGGGGGACATGCTGGGCTTCGCCAGTCTGCGCCCCGGCTTACACGACCGTCATCCGCTCTACGACCTGTGGCAACGGATCGCCCCCTGGTTCGTCGGGAGGATCAAGACCGACCGGCACGCCATCGCCGCGCACTACGACGTGGCCAGCGACTTCTATCTCCAGTTCCTGGACCCGACCCGCTGCTATTCGCAGGCCGTGTTCGAGCGGGATGATGAGCCCCTGGAGACGGCGCAGCGCCGCAAGCTGGATTTCGCGATCGACGCCTGTCGACTCCAGCCGGGGGATCGCGTGCTGGATGTCGGCGGCGGTTGGGGGAGCTTCACGGAACAGGCCGGCGCAGCGCGGGATTCAGGTCACCTCACTGACGATTTCCCGCGAGTCGGAGGCCTTCCTGACCGACTTGATCGAACGGCGCCAACTGCCCTGCCGGGTCGTGAACCAGGACTTCCTGGCCTACCGCTCGCCCGAGCTTTATGACGCGATCGTCATTCTGGGTGTGATGGAGCACCTGCCGGATTATCCGGCGGTGCTGCGGCAGATCCAGCGGTTGCTGAAACCGGGCGGGCGCGTCTATCTCGACGCCAGCGCCTCGCGGGACAAGTATGACAAGCCCAGCTTCATCGCCCGCTATATCTTTCCGGCCGACCACGCCTTCCTCTGCCTGCACGACTTCCTGCGCGCGGTGGCGAAGAGTCCGCTGGAGGTGCTGACGGTCGATAACGATCGCCACAACTATTTCCTCACCTGCAAGGCGTGGGCCGAGAACTTGGAGGCCGCCCGCGAGGACATCATCGCCCGCTGGGGCGAGACGCTCTACCGCCGCTTCCGACTCTATCTCTGGGGCTCGGCCCAGGCTTTTCTGAGCGGCGGCGCGGAGGCCTTTCGGGTGGTGCTGGAACATCCGCTGGAGTCATGACAGGGTTAGGGACGTGCGCGGTTGAGCCGGCGTGCAGGTTGGAACGGCTCATCGGCGC
Organism: uncultured Gammaproteobacteria bacterium; assembly: GCA_963818415.1. Taxonomy (GTDB): domain Bacteria; phylum Pseudomonadota; class Gammaproteobacteria; order Chromatiales; family Chromatiaceae; genus CAWFSC01. The sequence continues at coordinate 146,529 of CAWFSC010000003.1, forward strand.
CGCAGGGCATGTCAACAACCGGAGGTCAGGACGATCAAGCCCATCGCCATCCGAGCGCGAGGTGTCATGCCGTTATGTGTGCCATCGAACAGAACGCGCGCAAGCCCTCGCCTAATCTATCGGCTGTTATTCGGAACAGTTCGACGTCATCGGATGACAACAGACCGGCACGACCACCATGGATGTCAAGCAGACGTTGCTTTTCAGCCATGTCTTTCAACGCGACCAAGAGGGCATGAACATGAATCATCAACGACGCACCTTGCTCAACCTTCTCCTTGTGGCGGCGGCCACCGTTTCGCTGACCTCGATCGGCAGCCAAGCGCTCGCGGCCACGGCGGAGGATCTGAATAAAGACGCCGCCCAGGCGTTACAGCTCTTGTATCAAAGCAATCCCGCTGCCGCCACGATCGGCAAGACGGCCAGGGCAACCTTGGTATTCCCAAGTGTCGTCAAAGCCGGGCTGGTCTTCGGTGGAAGCTATGGCGAAGGTGTCCTGACGAAAGGTGGCGCATTCGCCGGCTACTACAACTCCGTTTCCGCATCCTGGGGCTGGCAGGCCGGCGCCCAATCCTACAGTTACGTCGTCTTTCTCATGACCGACAATGCCGTGAGTTATCTGAATAAGTCGGAAGGATGGGAAATCGGCGTCGGACCGACCGTGGTGGTGGTGGATGCAGGCGCAGCCAAGAATCTGTCCTCCTCGACCTTAAAAGACGACGCCTATGCCTTCATTTTCGATCAGCATGGGGCGATGGCCAGCCTCAGCATCGAAGGGACGAAAATCACGCCCATTAAACGCTGAGCTGAGGGCGCGCGGGTGATGCCCGCCGACACGTTCTCCAACCCCGTGGGGATCCTCACCCCAACGGGGCGTGGCGGATCGATCTTGATGGCACCATCATCGCGCGATCCGCCAGCGATCGATGGCCTTCGACTTTCTTCGTTTCTCAGGAGACAACGCGATGAAATCTTCCATCGTCTTCGCCGCCGTTGTGATGGCGTTTGGAGTGAGTGCCTGCACTGGACCTCAAGGACCCGCAGGGGCTCAAGGTGTCGCCGGGCAAACCGGTCGGACCGGCGCCGATACCCTGATTGTCTCTCCAACGAATGCAAGAACGACCACCGTTGACACGGTGATCGCGGCGCCGGTGCACCCGACGAAAACAACGACGACCACGATTCGCGGATACGACGGGTACTGATCGTTGAATGGATGGTTTGCGCATCGCGTTTAGCACAACGCAGGGACGGTAGAGCCATCGCGAGCGCAGTCCAGGGTGATCGGGCGGAGAAGAACCGCTTCACCGTCGTTTTTCGCAACGTCCGACATCAGCCGAAATCTCTCCGAACGGGATACCGGACCGTTTTCTGGCGTTGGACCCTGTCATCCATCGCCGTCGGCATCAAAGGGCCGCTCCAACACCCTCGCAAGGCGTCCATGCCGCGGCTAAGCGAGGAACGCCAGCAGATCCGCGTTGACCTGGTCCTTGTGGGTCGAGCAGAGCCCATGCGGCGCGCCGGGATAGATCGTCAGCGTGGAGCCCTTGACGATCTTGGAGGCGAGCAGGGCCGAGGCGCCGATCGGCACGATCTGGTCGTCGTCGCCGTGGATGAACAGGGTCGGCACATCGATCCGCTTGAGGTCGTCCGTGAAATCCGTCTCGGAGAATGCCTTGATGCAGTCGAGGACGCCGTTGAGACCGGCCTGCATCCCCTGGAGCCAGAAGGCGTCCCGCTGGCCTTGCGAGACCTTGGCGTCGGGCCGGTTGGCGCCGAAGAACGGCATGGTGAGATCCTGGAAGAACTGCGAGCGGTCGGCGAGGACCTTGGCGCGGATCTCGTCGAAGACCGCGATCGGCAGGCCGTCGGGATTGGCCGGGGTCTTCAGCATGAGCGGCGGCACCGCGCCGATCAGCACGACTTTGGCCAGACGCTTGGTGCCGTGACGGCCGATATAGCGGGCGACTTCGCCGCCACCGGCGGAGAAGCCGACCAACACGGCATCCTTCAGGTCGAGCGTCTCGATCAGCACCGCGAGGTCGTCGGCATAGGTGTCCATGTCGTTGCCGTTCCAGGGCTGGCTCGATCGGCCATGGCCGCGACGGTCATGGGCGATGCAGCGATAGCCGTTGGCGGCCAGGAACCGCATCTGATCCTCCCAGCTATCGGCGTTGAGGGGCCAGCCGTGGCTGAAGACCACGGGCGGTCCGGCGCCCCAGTCCTTGTAATGGATCTGCGTCTTGTCGGCGGTCGTGAACATGGGCATTTGGAGGCACTCCGTCTCTGTCTCTGGTGGATTGTCTGGTTGCGCGCGCGTGGTTGGCGCCGGTTGTTCAGCGCTGTGCCGTCACCCGCCAGATCGCATTGCCCACATCGTCGGCGACGAGCAAGGCGCCCTGGTGGTCGAGCACGACGCCGACCGGCCGGCCGAAGGCCTCGCCGTCCGCACTGAGGAAACCGGTCAGCACGTCGACCGGAACGCCGGATGGCTGTGCCGTTCTCGAAGGGCACGAAGATCACCTTGTAGCCGCTGTGCGGCCGACGGTTCCAGGAGCCATGCTGGCCGATGAACATGCCGTTGGCGAACCGCGCGGGCAGCGTGGTGCCGGCCGACGACGCCAGGCCGAGCGAGGCGGTGTGCGGTCCCAAGGCATAGTCGGGTGCGATCGCGCTGGCCACCAGATCCGGTCGCGGCGGCGTCACGCGCGCGTCGAGATGCTGGCCGAAGTAGCTGTAGGGCCAGCCGTAGAAGCCGCCGTCGCGCACCGAGGTCAGGTAGTCGGGGACCAGGTCGCTGCCGAGCTCGTCGCGCTCGTTGACCACCGTCCACAAGGCGCCGCGCGTTGGCTCCCAGGCCAGGCCGTTCGGGTTGCGCAGGCCGGAGGCAAAGAGGCGATGCGCGCCGGTCTTGAGGTCCACCTCCCAGATGGCGGCGCGCCCCGTCTCCGCCTCCATGCCGTTTTCCGCCACGTTGCTGTTCGAGCCGACGGTGACATAGAGCCTGGTTCCGTCCGGGCTGGCGATCAGGTTCTTGGTCCAGTGATGGTTGATCGGGCCAGCCGGCAGATCGACCACCTTGACGCCGGGCGCCGTGATGCGCGTGTCGCCGGCGGCATAGGGGAAGCGCAGCACCGCATCGGTGTTGGCGACATAGAGATCCTTGCCCACCAGCGCCATGCCGAACGGCGAGTTCAATCCGTCCAGCAGCACCGAGCGCAGGTCCGCCACGCCGTCACCATCGGTGTCGCGCAGCAGGGTGATGCGGTTGGCGCTGGGCACGCCCGCGCCGGCCCGCTTCATCACCAGGCCCATCACCCAGCCCTTGATGCCCCGGCCGTCCTCGGGCCGGGGCGGGGCATTGGTCTCGGCCACCAGCACATCGCCGTTGGGCAGCACCAGCAGCCAGCGCGGGTGATCGAGTCCGCTGGCGAACGCCGTCACCTGCAGGCCCGGCGCCGCCAGCGGCGTGGTTCCGAGCGGCCAGCCCTTGGCGGGCGCGATGTTCACGGTGGGAATCAGGGTCGGCTGCGGCGGCGGCAGCGTCGGCTGCGGCCCGGTGCCGGCCGCGACCGGCAGGGTGGCGATGTCGCCGCAGGCGGTCAGTGCCAGCGCCGCCGCGCCAATCCAGGGATGCGCCATCGGCCGTGCGCGATCCCGACCGACGCGGGGCGCTGCGCCTTCACAGGCGTCCCATCAACAGCAGCACGAGCAGGATGATCACCACCAGCCCCAGGCCGCCGCGGGGCAGTAGCCCCAGTTCTTGCTGTGCGGCCAGGTCGGAATGGCGCCGATCAGCATCAGGATCAGCACGACAAGCAGAATGGTACCCAGGCTCATGATCTTCTCCTCAAGGTTGTGAGTGCGCCGATCTATTTCTCTGGGGCCGACGGCGCGGGCGCCGTGCCTTCACCCGACTTGCCGGTTTCGCCCTGCGTGCCTTGATTCCCGGTGGCGCCCTTGCGGCCTTGATCGCCGGTGGCACCCTGCGGGCCAGCCGGTCCAGGCGCGGCGGCGGGAACATTGACGACGGTGGGTTTGTCGCAAGCGGCCAGACTCAGCGTGAAGAGCGAGGCAAGCAGCGCCGACATCAGGATTGAACGATTCATGGGGCATGCTCCGGATTTGGATGATGGTGGCACGGGGATCGGACGCTCCGCGAACGGCCGAGGCGTCTTTGCGAGTCGCGCTCGGCTCTCAATCATCCTAGGTTCCATGGCAGGCACGGGTCGGTGCGCTAGCGAACGCAGCGGCAAGATTTCCGCGGCGGAGAAGCGCCATCGAATGTGGTCTTCAGACATCGGGGCTTTTTCAGCCCCGCCAGCCGGGCACTGTCGACACGAGGATGTCCGAGTCTCAAATCAGGTCACACCAGCACCTTCGCCAGCATGCGGGGTCTGGCCACCGATGCGGTCTACTCAAGCTTCTCGTCTTCCTGCTTGGCCAGTGCCATCGCTTCTGGCTCCAATTCCTCCGCGCTGCAATTGAAGCGAATAAACACGCCCCAGGCCGCCAGCAGAACCGCCGCGACGAGGCCCACGGCGGCGGCATAGGGCAACTGCTCCGGTGCGTCATGGCCCAGACGGAATACGAGCACCAGCGTTTCAATCGAGAGCGAGACGACCAGCACGACCATGAAGCGGGACAGGAACCGGCGCACGCGCGTCGGGGCGCTCATGTGCGCTTCGCGCTGGACTTCTTCCTCAAGGAGGGTTTGTCCCAACTCCAGGGCGGCGACGGCGACGGTCAGAAAGGCGATGCTCTCCAGCACGCCATTCAGGCGCTGGATGAGCGACAGGTCGCGGTCCAGTTGCAGGCTGTGCCAGAGTTGCAGGGTCGCGAGCAGAATGAGGACGACGGCACAGATCGACGAACAGCAGGCTGATGATGAAGTGACCGAGCTGGAAGATCTTGTGCCAGATTTTCATCGCGCCATCGCACTCCGCTCTGTGAACCGCATCCAGCCTGATCGGTGTTGTCTGGAGTCACACAGCCTCGCTGGTGACCCATGGCGATCCATGCGCTATTCCGTCGTCTTGCCGTCGAAGTGCTCGGTGTCGGCCTGTGCGTCGGCGCGGGTCTGGTGGACAACGCCGTCGCGATGATTCGGCGGCGCATAGAGCGTATAGAGCTTCAGGGGAACATCGCCGGTATTGACGATGTTGTGATTCGTCCCAGCCGGAACCAGGACCGCGAAGCCGGCTTGGATCGACGTCCGCACGCCATCCAATACGGGGTAGACCCAACTGACTGGTTGGCTTGCGTTCGGCCAGGGTGCGGGCCGCCAGACAGCGGCGATGTCCGTCTGTGAAAAACAAACTGGCTCATGGGGCGAAATGTGTGGTTGGTCTATGGTTTCCAGCACAGGTAGCTGATTGAGCTCGGGATGCCTTACTGTCAGATGAGGGTTCCACACAACTCGGCCCATGAGCCAACAAACTAGAAACTGTCGACTTATAGGTTCCCGACATTGCCCACGACAGTGCCACTCAGATCGGGAAACAGTTGATGGACAGCTTCTTGGGTTTGCGCCTATTGGCGGCCGCCGGTGCCGGCTCCGGCGCCACCGCTTCCGCCATGCTCCGCTCATTCCCATCGATCCGCTCGCTCCGGCACCACCCGATCCGCGCCACCGCCCGATCCTGACGCGCCGCAGATCCTGACGCGCCAGCGATCCTGAAGCGCCGCAGATCCCGAGACGTCCTGATCCCGCGGCACCGCCGGATCCCGAGACGCCGCCCGATCCGACTCGCCGCAGATCCGTGACGTCGCCACCGCGGCACCGTCCGATCCCGCGGCACCACCCGATTCCATAGCCGCCGGCGTCCGCACTCCTGCCGTCGGCCCCGGATTGGGCGGCGTAGGTTCGCCCTAGCTCTTGCCGGGGAGCGGTCTGCTGGCCAGGTGCCGGCGCTGCTGTGGTCCGGGGGGAGCCCCTTCGCCCTCACCCTGGCGCTGTTGCCCGACCCCCTGCGGCGCCTCGGCGGCCGGGGGGGCTGCTGCGTCACGCCCGCCGCTTGTGCCGCTTGGGGTGCCTGCTGCGGTGCCGCGGCCATACCCGCACCCTGAGCGCCGGGGCCGTAGCCGAGAGCCGGGACGGCCGTACCGTAACCCGGAGGAGGGCCGTAGCCGTAACCGGAGGAGGGCCGAGCCGTACCCAGGGGCGCCGGAACTCTGAGCAAACGCTGCCGGAGCCACGATACCGGAAAGGAGGACGGCGATGGCTAGCGAGAGCTTCCGGCTTGCCCGAGAAGGCGTGGTAAGGACTGACGCCATCGGGGGTTCGACAGGATCTGGGGTCAACCGGGGTCAACCCCGGCAGGACACCCTCAACTCGGTCTGTCGACATCGTCGGAGAGCCGGAAACCGCTGTGATTAACGTCTTCATATTCATTGCCTCTTGTTATAAAACTGCCAACAAGCACCAAAAAGGCTCAATCTGGGAAGCTTCATTGATGTCTAAATTCAGCTTAGCGACGAAATCCGGCGACCGTCTGTGCGGCACCGAACGCATGCTTAATCTGTTGACCGGACCGACGGCTGCTTGGAGCGGGTCGAGGCGTGGCTACCGCTGCGACGGTAACCCTGGCCCACACGCCGGCTAGGTTGAGGTCTAGGGACAGAAGTCCAACTGTACTGCGACGAACTCGGGCAAGGGACAGCAAGTTCGAATCTGTCGCGGGCTTCTTTGCCCACCACGACGATGTTGAACGTGTGTGTCGCGCCTCGTCGAGCACGGGTTACCGCGCGAACGGGTGCGGATTCGATGCTGATCGGTTCGCCGCCCCCTGCGGCGGAGGATGGCAGCGACGCTGTGCTGAAGGCGGTGCTCGTCGATGGCGCGGTCGGCACCGGTCTCGGCGCACTCGCGGGACTGGCGCTGGTGGCGACGAACGTGACGCTGTTCATCGCCAGCCCCTTGCTTGCGCCGCTCATGCTGCTCGGTTCGGGCGCGAGCGTCGGCGGTGTGATGGGTGCCATGGCCGGTGCCTCGGGCGACGCCGAAAACGAGGAACGGCTGTTCCGGACCTGATCCCGCGATGCGATCGCGAGCGACCAGATCGTGCTGGTGGCGCAGACCCAGTCGGAGCAGGAAACCGCGATCGCACAGGCCGTCATCCAGGCCGCGGTCGGCGCCGACCAGGAGATCAGCACGGCGTGAACCGCAGCCGCCTGCCGATCCCGGTGGGCGGGCATGGACCTGCCGAGGAGCGTGTCATGGTCATGCTGACCGCGTCGTGTTGCCGTGGTCAGGATGTCTGTCTGTTTCCGATTGGACTAGGTTGAACACCGC
>CAWFSC010000004.1:0-555068 GCA_963818415.1 uncultured Gammaproteobacteria bacterium
ATCCCGACCACTTCGCCGGGGCGCTGCCCAGTGACGAGGATCAGTTTCAGGGCGATGGCGGTCAGGCGATGAATCCCGCAGGTGTCGGCGTTGCACCAGAACGCGCGGATTTCATCATCATCAAGCACCCGCGCGCGCTTCACGGGTTCCATCGCCCTGGAAATCTTCACGGCCTTGATGCCCGTCGCGGGTGACAGGTCAATCAACTGTCGATCTTCGGCATAGCTGAACAGCAGCTTGATATTGGTCAGCAGCATCGACGCGGCGCGCGGGGCGGTGAGCGCCTTGGCTTCCACCAAGGCAATGATGTCGGCTCGGGTCACGCTCTTAAGCTGGCGCCTGCCCAGCACGGGGAGCACGTCGCGCTCGAAATAGCGGCGCACGTCATCTCCTCGCGCCATGTCATCCACCCGCGCCTTGAGGAAACGCGCCACGACATCGGCCACCGTCAATTCTTGGCGATCCTCCCGGCGTTGCTGCAAGGGATCTGAACCTGAATCGACCGTCGCCCGAACGCGACCGGCCTCGATGCGCGCCGCCGTCAAGCTCCAGGGTGTCGGATACTCGCCGATGGTCTGAATCCGCTCGCGTCCGGTCTTGGCACGGTAGCGCAGCACGAACGACTTGCTCCCGCTCGCCATGACTCGCAGGCCGAACCCCTTGGGTGCCTCGCGGTGATCGTCCCAGTAGATGCGCTTGCCGGTCGCGGGAGGTTCGATTGCCTTGATGAAGCGATCCGTGAGCGTGTTCGGCATGGCGTCTCTCCCGCGTCAGTTGGTCGGATGCTCGAAATCCGTGCCCCAGTTATGCCCCAGTTCAAAACTGTAACCGATGGCGTCGAATGTCTCTCAGTCATCAGTTTACTTCGCGCTTTGTCTTAGTCAAGGAAAGGGCTTAGGCGATGGGGCTTAGAATTTGCGGGGGATCAGCGGGGATGGTTGAAACTGCCTACGAACCAGGTGGTCGGGAGTTCGAATCTCTCCGGGCGCGCCAAATAAGTAAGAAAATCAAAGGTTTAGCTGATCTGCTTCAGCTAGCCCTTTTTCATTTCCGACAAATTTCCGACAACGGCTTCATGCGGCTGACCTCACGACTCCAAGAACCGGCGTCTCTGCACGACTCCGATCAACCACCTTTTCCGCCGCTCCCAGCAACTCGCCAATCTCTGGTGCCGAGTAATGGGTCGTGATGTCTCCGTCCGAGTGACCCATCAGCGCTTTTCGAGTTTCCAGCAAAGACCGCCTCCGGCGTCCGGTACCCCAGGGATTGGTGAGGGCGTTCGCCGTTGTAGAAGGCGAAATACTCGGTCAGTCCCAGGAGCAACTCGGGCAAGCTGGTGTAGTAGATATCTTCGTCCTTGACGCTGCGCCACAGTCGCTCGACGAAGATGTTGTCGAGTGCCCGCCCACGTCCATCCATGCTGATCGCGATCCCTTCACGTCAGAGCACCCCCGTAAACGCCGCGCTGGTGAACGGTGCCCCCTGGTCGGTGTTGAAGATCTCGGGCCTGCCGTGGGCACGCAGCGCCTCTTCCAGACAGTCCACACAGAATCCGGCATCCAGGGTGTTGGACAAACGCCAGGCGAGCACACGGCGCGCGTACCCGTCGACGATGGCCACCCAGTAGGCAAAACCAGGCGCCAGACGGACGTAGGTGATCTCCGTACTCCACACTTGATTCGGGCGCGTGACCTCGACTCCGCGCAGCCGAGACGGGTAAATCGTGTGCTCGGGGTGGGGGGCGCTCGTGGCGGGTCCCGGCGCCATGCCCGCGAGACCCAAGATCCCCATCAGTCGCTGCACGCGCTTGCGGTTCACCGCCTGGCCGTGCGCCTTCAGAAAGACCACCAGGCGCCGGCTGCCATCGAACGGGTGACGGGTATACTCGGCGTCAATCAACGCCAACAGGATCCGGTCCAACTCGCTCACAACCTCCTCCGTGGAGCGGGTATAAACCCCGGAGCGCGCGACCCCGATCAAGGCACATGGCCGGCTGACCGCCACCTCACCTTCATGCTCGATCCACCCGCGACGGATGCTCACAGACTCAGCCCGGACTTTTTTTCAACCAGTCCAGTTCCCTCTTCAGGCGCCCAATCTCGCTGTCGAGGCGCTCCGGCGCGCCCTGATCATCCGCCGGCTTGCGCCCACGGTTGGTCTCGAACAGCGTGCCAGCTTGTTCCAGAATCTCCTTCTTCCATGGCCCGACTTGCACCGGGTGCACACCATGCTCCTGGCCAATCTCGTTGACCGTCTTCACGCCACGGATGGCCTCCAACCCGACCTTAGCGTTGAACGCTGCCGCGTAGGTTTTGCCCTTTGCTTCACCCATTTCGATCAACCCTTTCGGGCCGGCTTGACAGCTTAAATGACGGTCCGGTTTTCGGGGTCCACTTTAGTAGGACTTCTACAGTGTCATTGACGGCTTGCTTTAATCCATCGAGTGCTTTCGATTTTCCGATTAGGCCAACTGCGGCGTCGCCAACGTTTGTGGGATGAATCGGATCGGCTGGGTTGATCTCCCAAACGTGGGTCGCAAAGAAGTCAAGGTAGCCGCGTAGCTCGGTGTATTCGCGTTCTCTAGCAGGAGACATGGGACGAGGCATTTTGTGACGCCTAATAGCTCATCACCTATCACATTCTGGCAAACTGCCGCTCAGGCGATGCTGGGGTGATTGAGGATCGCGGGAGGCGTATTTTCCCAGCAGTTGGCCTGATACACCAGGGCGCGGACTTGCGCGCCGGTCGGAGGCTGGATCGGGCACCGGCTAGTCGGTGATGTCCACGATGCGCCAACTGAACCCTTCGAGCGCCATGCTCACATGAGTTGCGTTGTCTGGCGGACCGAGCCGAACCCCGAAGCGATTCCAGGACTCGAAAAAGGCGGCATTGATCCCCGCCATGAAATAGGCCGGGCGTTTGTCGGTGGAGCGACTCGCGGCGTCGCGCAGGCGGTTGCGCACCCAATCCAGTGTGATGGTCTGATCCAGGGCGACCTGACCGAGCTGGCGCAAATTCTCGGCAAGCCAGCCGATCACCCGCTCGCCCTCACGCCCGCCTTGGGGGAGCATTCCGCTCAGGCTGTCGCCGATCCGCTCCTGGTAGTGCCCCTGAATGGCAGGTAGATCCACGAAGGGGGCGAGCGCGACCGGATCCGACATGCCGAGCGCTGTATCGAGCCGGTAGAGGGTGTAATAAGGCCAGGCGCCATAGGTGATGACGACGAACGCCAGCAGGAATGCGATGATCCGAGGCATGAAGGCTCTTCCCAAGGGGGTTTCCGACAGTATTGCAGATGCGCTCGCGACATTCGAGCCCACGCGGCTGGCGAGGTCCAAGAGGAAGAACGGCTATACTCCGAGCGACATGGATACACAACGCGAGGCGCGCCCGTGGATGATTTGACGCAAACCCTGGCATTGACGATGGGCGTTGGATGGGCCAGCGGCATCAATGTGTATGCCGCCATCCTGGTGCTGGGTCTGCTCGGGACGACCGGCAATCTGGATCTGCCGCCGGGGCTCGAGATTCTGACCGATCCGCTGGTCCTGCTCGCGGCCGGCGCCATGTATCTGGTCGAGTTTGTGACCGACAAGATTCCGGGGGTCGACACCGCCTGGGATACCCTGCATACTTTCGTGCGTATCCCGGCCGGTGCAATCCTGGCCGCCGGCGCCATCGGCGATGTCGGACCCGGCGCCCATCTCGCGGCGGCCATCCTGGGGGGCGGCCTCGCGGCGGCCTCCCACGCCGCCAAGTCCGGAACGCGCGTCCTGATCAACGCCTCGCCCGAGCCGTTCACCAACTGGGCCGCGTCCATCACCGAGGACGTGGGGGTCGTGGGCGGCCTGCTGGTCGCGATCAACCACCCAGCGGTCTTTCTCGCGCTGCTCGCGGTCTTCCTGTTGGCGCTGGTCTGGTTGTTGCCGAGGGTCTGGCGCGGAATCAAGCGCGTGTTTCGGTTCGTCGCGCGCCTGTTCGGCGGCGGGCGGGATGAGCCAGCGGGAAGGGAGGCGGACCCAGAGAATCCACCGGGAACCTGAGACAGGCGAAAGGCAGATGGTCAACGCAGGGCGGCGACCGGCTGCGCGCGGTTGCCCGTCGCGGCCGGTCAACGTCAAGGGAGAAGCGTCCGACTAATTGTTTTTTGCGCCCTGCGTAATCCAGGTCTCGATCGTGGCGATTTCCTGATTGCTGATCGGATCCTTGCCGTGCGGCATCCGGATGGATTTGTCGACCTCGCCAGCGACCAAGCGATAGAGGCTGCTGGACAGGGAGTCGCCAGGCACGATGACCGGGCCGAATTTGGTGCCCTTCATCAGGGAGTCATAGGACTCGACCAGGAAGCCGCTCGCGGCCTGACCCTTCCCGCCCTTGAGATGGCATTCGACGCAATGCTTGCTGATGATTGGCTGCACATCGTGCGAGTAACTCACGTTGGCGGCGCGCTGACCGCAGCCAGCCAACATCAGGACGACAGGCAAGCCGAGGGCGGCGGAACGCATCAGGGTTCTTTTCATCGTTTTATCTCCAGCTGTGATGGAACAGGACTTGCTGTGCAACAAGTCGACGGCACGATCTTGCGACCAGACAACCGTTTTCGCATCCCCCTAGCAGGCGTGGTGAAAACGGCGTTTCCGACGGACTAAACATAGACGCAATTGCCTGTTCAAAACCATGAACGAGGCAACAGTTCTTGCGAAAAGCATAGACCGATCGTGCCGCTTCGCCGTCAATCCGAAAGACCTGCATTGACCACTGCCCGTACCGGACCGAAACTGAGACGGTGCTGCGCGCATGGCCCAAGTCCACGCAGCGCTTCGAGGTGGGCACGGGTCGGATAGCCCTTGTGACGAGCGAAGGCGTAACCCGGGAATTCGCGATCCAACTGGTCCATCAGCCGGTCGCGGGCGACTTTCGCGAGGATCGATGCCGCGCCGATGGCCAGAACAGTCCCGTCGCCGCCAACAATCGCCTCGGCCTGAATACCGAATTCCGGGCAGCGGTTCCCATCGACCAGAATGCGCCCGGGGCGGATCGCGAGCGCCGCCACGGCGCGCCGCATCGCCAGCAGGGTCGCTTGCAGAATGTTGATCCGATCGATTTCCTCCGCGCTGGCCCAGGCGATGGACCAGGCCAGTGAGTCCTCCCGGATCTTCACGTCCAACAGCTCGCGGCGCGCGGGCGAGAGCTTTTTCGAATCGGCGATTCCGGCGATCGGTCGCGCGGGATCCAGAATCACGGCGGCGGCGCATACCGGACCCGCCAGAGGACCACGCCCCGCCTCGTCGACGCCGGCAATCAAGAGAGGCTCGTCCATCATCGGTCAGTGGCGTCCGATCAGATCCAGCACGGCGGTCGCGGCGGCACTGGCCGCATTCCGTCGCAGGTCGCGATGGAGACGACCGTATTCGGCCTGGATTTCTGCGACCCGGCGGTCGTCCTCCAGAAACGCCAGCAGGGCCGGAGCCATGAGCGCTGGCTGGCAGCGTTCCTGGATGAATTCGGGCGCGAGCGCGCGTCCCGCCAGGAGATTGGCCATGGCGACATAGGGCACCTTGACCAGCCCAAGCCACTTGACGAGATGGTAGGACAGCGGATGGATGCGATAGGCGACGACCATCGGGCGTTTCAGCAGCAGGGTCTCCAGGGTCGCCGTCCCGGAGGCGGTGAGCACGACATCGGCGGCGGCGATGACCTCGCGGCTGCGGCCATCCACCAGGGTCACCGGAAGCCGTGGCGCCAACCGCCGCAATTCCGTTTCAAGCATGGCACGCAAGCGGGCGTTGACGATGGGCACGACAAAGCGCAGATCCGGTCGCGCCTTCAGGCACAAGAGGGCGGTCTCGATGAAAGGCGCGGCCAAGCGCTGCATCTCCCCGACGCGACTGCCTGGCAAGAGCGCGACGATGGTTGCCTCCGGGGGCAGACCCAGGTCCGCGCGCGCACCCAGGCGGTCCACCTCCAGCGGAATCTCATCGGCCAGCGGGTGGCCGACATAGGTCGCCGGAACCCCATGCCCTCGGAGAAAGGTTTCCTCGAACGGGAAGATGCTCAGCATCAGATCGACGGCGCGGCGGATACCCTTGACCCGACCTGGCCGCCAGGCCCAAACGGTCGGACTGACCAGATGCACGGTCTTGATTCCCTGTTCGCGGAGTTGGCGCTCCAGGCCCAAGTTGAAGTCGGGGGCATCCACGCCGATGAAGACATCCGGCCGATGCGCGAGGAAGTACCCCACCAAATCGCGCCGGATCTTGAGCAGTTCGCGCAAATGCCCGAGCACCTCCGTCAGCCCCATGACCGACAGGCGCTCCATCTCAATGAGTGTCGCGCAGCCGGCCTCCTGCATGCGTGGCCCCGCAACGCCGATGAAGCGCGCATCCGGATAACGGCGACGAATCTCGCGCACGATGGAAGCGCCGAGCAGATCGCCGGATGGCTCGTTGGCCACAATCCCGACTGTAAGCCCATCCCGTGGGTGTTGCATGGTTTCTGGTGTCCTTGGACCGACGGATCGCCAGCAGGATCGATCAGCGAACGAGACTGCGTTGACTCTCGGCGATGAAATCGAGCAGAACCGTGAGTTCGGGGGTGGTCGAAGCCATGTCACGGATCCGCGCCAGCGCCTCGTCCCGTTTCAGATTGGCCATGTAGAGCGAGCGATAGGCGCGCTTGATCGCCTGGATGCAGTCGTCCGCGAAGCCGCGCCGACGCAAACCCTCGATGTTGATGCCGCGCGGCTCGGCCGGATGGCCTCCGACCATGATATAGGGCGGAACGTCCTTGGCCAGGACGGAGCCCATGGCGCAAAAGGCGTGGGCTCCGATGCGACAGAACTGATGCACGATGGTGAAACCGCCGAGGATCGCCCAGTCCTGGATCTCGACATGCCCACCCAGGGAGGCGGCATTGGCCATGATGACCTGATTGCCGATGCGGCAATCGTGGGCGACATGGGTGTAGGCCATGAAAAGGTTGTCGTTGCCGATCCGGGTGACACCCTGGTCCTGCACGGTACCGCGATTCAGGGTCGCGAACTCGCGGACCTGATTGCGATCGCCCATCTCCAGCCGGGTCGGCTCGCCGCCGTACTTCTTGTCCTGCGGATCCTCGCCAACCGAGGCGAACTGGAAGATACGATTGTCGCGACCGATCCGCATCGGTCCACGCAGTACGGCATGCGGTCCGATCCGGGTTCCAGCATCAATCTGCACGTCGGGGCCGATGACCGCGAAGGGTCCGACCTCGACACTGGAGTCCAGCTCGGCGCCCGGGTCGACGACCGCCGTGGGGTGGATCAAGCGGTCGAAGTCCCGCGCGGTACACATGATCTCGGCGGTCGCGACCACGCGATCATCGACCCGCGCCTCGCCGTCGAACTTCCAGATGCCACGGCGCACGGGACCGAGCTTCACTTCCAGGATCAACTGATCGCCCGGCTCGACCGGCCGCTTGAACCGCGCCTTGTCGATGCCGACGAAATAGTAGAGCGAGTCGCTCGGTGACCTCTTCCGGACGCGAGGCCATCGCCAGCAGATCCGGTCGCCTGCGCCATGGCCTCGATGATCAGAACGCCCGGCATCACCGGACGGATCGGAAAATGACCCAGCGAAAAAAGGCTCGTTGATAGGTGACGTTCTTCAGCGCGATCAGATACTCATTGACCTTGTAGTCGATGACCTTGTCGACCAGCAGAGAACGGATAGCGGTGCGGCAAGATGCTCATCACCTTGTGAATATCCATCGTGCCCACGACCGTCTCCGAACAACCGCCATGCCGATCGGAATCCGTCGGAATCGGATGTGACCCGTCCATCAGGATTCCCCCCGCCCGTTGTGCTTCATTCATGGTTTCGATACAGGTTTCAAGTTGTTTGACTCGGCGCGTCAACTCGTCGAGATGTCTGAAACGCGCCACGTTGCGACGCCATTCGGAGCTGGTCATCGCGGGTATCCCACCGCTGTAGGAGCCCAGGCTCCAGGAACGAACGGGTCACCATCGCCATCCCGGTGAAATGCACGTCGTCACCGATGTCGAGGTGCCCCGCGATTCCGACGGCCCCGGCGATGGTGCAATTGCGTCCGATGCGGGTCGAGCCGGCGATCCCGGTATTGCCCGCCATCGGCGGTATTGTCGCCGATTTCGACGTTGTGGCCGATCTGGATGTTGTTATCCAGTTTGACGCCGTCACCGATCAGCGTATCGCCGATCGCGCCACGATCGACCGAGGTATTGGCGCCGATCTCGACGTCGTCCCCGAGGACCGCGCGTCCGATCTGCGGGATACGGATCCAGCGCTCGCCATCCAGCGCGAAACCGAACCCCTCGCGCCCCATGACGGCGCCCGGATGGAGCAGCGCCCGTTTGCCCACCTGAGTCCCCGCGCACAGCGTCACCTGGGCGATCAGCCGGCTGTCCTCGCCGATCCTGACGCCCTCCGCGATGACGCAGCCCGGTCCGACGAAGACCCGCGGCCCAACGACGACACCGGCCTCAAGCACGGCAAGCGGACCGATCCAGGCTGTCGGATCGACACGGGCGCCGACATCGACGACAGCGCTTGGATGAACACCACCCACGACGGGCGGATCCGGATGCAGGAGGCGCGCCGCTCGCGCAAAGGTCAGATAGGGATTGTCGCTGACCAGCACCGGCACCACGGCGTCCTCGGCGTCGGTCTCCGAGAGAATCACCGCCGCCGCTGCCGTTGCAGCGAGATGCCGTCGATACTTGGGATCTCCAAGAAACGTCAGACTCCGCTCGTCGGCGCGGGTCAGCTCGGCGACATGGGTCACCACGACCGCGCCATCGCCTCGCAGAGGCACGCCAAGACGAGCCGAGAGCTCTCCGAGACAGATCTCCAAGCGGTGGGTCTCCAGGCCGTGAATCTTCGATGCGACGATTGGGGTACGAGCAAGTCACCGACGAGGACAAGGGACTCACTTCTTGCCAAACTCTTCCTTCAGCCGCCGGATAACGAGATCCGAGATATCGATCCGGGGATTGGAGTAGACCAGCCCGTCGCTGAGAATGAGGTCGATCTTCTGCTCCTTGGCCAATTCGACGACGACTTCCTGCACCTGACGACCGAGTCTTGTTCCGCAACTCGTTCTGGCGCAGGGCAAAATCGTCCTGAAACTCGTCCTTGGCATACTTCAGCTTGCGGGTGCGGCTGCGAATGTCATTCTGCAGGCGCTGAATCTCCGCCTCGCTCATTAGCGAGCCGTCCTTTTCCAATTTGTGCTGCAGCGAGGCGACCTGTTCCTGCTGCTCGCGCAGGTCGCGCTCACGATCCTCGACCTCCCGCTGCAAGGCATCGCGGGCGGCTTCGTATTGCGGAGACTGCTCCACGACACGATTGGGATCCACCACGGCGATTCGATACTCCTCGCGGCAATCGCCCCGTGGAAGAGCCCCAGCGACAGACTCAAGAACGAGACGTTAAGGATCTTCACAGGTTGCCCGTCCGCTAGAACGTCTGACCGAAACCAAATTGGAAATATTGCGTATCGTCCCCCTCTTCCTTGTTGAGCGGGTAAGCCAAACTCACGGACAAGGCACCGACCGGCGAGAGCCAGGTCACCGACAAGCCGGTCGAATAGCGCAGATCGCCGAGATCGAATCCGGTCGAGGTCAGGAGATCGGAGTCATAGGTGGACCAGACGTTACCGAAGTCGAAGAAGGCGCCGAGACGCAAGGTCTTCTCGAATTTCCCCCCGATCGGCGCTGGTGCGAAGAACTCGATACTCCCAACCATTTTCAGGTTGCCGCCGATGGGATCGTCGCTGCTGATTTCGCGCGGTCCAAGCGAGTTGGCTTCCCAGCCGCGCACCGAGCGCGGACCGCCGGCATAATAGTTTTCGAAGAACGGCAGGTAGGAGATGTCGCCATAACCATCGCCATAGCCGATGTTACCGGTCAAGGAAACGATATAGCGCGAGGTCAGCGGGACATAGATCTGCTCCTCGTAGTCGACCTTGTAATACTGCAGATCGCTGCCAGGAACAGCCGCCTCGGCACTCGCGCTGCGCAAGCCGCCGCGGGTCGGAAATATCGCGGTATCGCGGGTATCCCTGGTGTAGCTCGCCGACATGAGGAAGTCGTGGAACGTATTGCCGTTCTGCTCGACAAACTGTTGCGCGACATCGGATTCGCCCGCCGTGAAATCCGTGTATTGATAGCGAAAGCCGAGCCCGGCGCGACTGATATCCGTGATGGGCAGGCCGAAGGTGACCCCAGCCGTGCCAACATCGGTCGAGTAGTCGGCACCGACCAACTCATCGTAGTCGGTTTCCCGATAGGACAGGTTGAGTCCGCGACTGATGCCATCGACCGTGTAGTAGGGATTGGTGTAGCCGATCTGATAGAGCCGGGTCGAGGTACTGGTGTTGAATGCGACGGCCACACGCTTGCCGGTGCCAAGGAAGTTGTTCTGGGTCACGCTCGCGTTGAGCAGGATGCCCTGGGACTGAGAAAAGCCGATACCGGCGGCCAGGTTACCCGCCGCCTTTTCCTTGACCGTGACATCCACGTCGACCTGGTCGGCGGAGCCCGCCACCGCTGGGGTCTCGATGGTCACGTCCTCGAAATAGCCCAACCGCTTGAGGCGCTCCCGTGATTTACGGACCAGATCGGCCGAGAACCAGGCCGTCTCCAGTTGGCGCATCTCGCGTCTCAGCACCTCGTCGCGGGTGCGGGTGTTGCCCTTCATGTTGACCCGGCGGACATAGACACGCTTGCCCGAATCGACGAAAAAGGTGACCGCAACGGTGTGGGCCTTTTCATCGATCTCGGGAACCGTGTTGACGTTGGCGAAGGCGTAACCCTCGTCGCCCAGAAGATTGGAAATACGCTCCGCGCTCTCGGTGGTGGCCTTGCGCGAGAAGAATTCGCCACGTTTGAGCTGGATCAGCGGGAACAGACGCTCGGCGGGCACGGCGCGGCCGCCCGCGAGCTTGATATCGCTGACACGGAAGGGTTCGCCCTCATCAATGGTGACCGTGACATAGATCTCTTTCTTGTCGGCGCTGATCGAGACCTGAGTCGACTTGATATCGAACTTGATGAAACCGCGATCGAGATAGAAGGAGCGCAGCGACTCAAGATCGCCCGCGAGCTTCTGCTTCGAGTATTGATCGTTCTTGGTATAGAAGGAACTCCAGCGGGTGGGGCCGAGTTCGAACTGCTTGCGCAGCTCGTCGGTCTCGAACGCCTTGTTCCCGATGATATTGATCTGCTTGATGCGGGCCGTCAGCCCCTCGATCACTTCGATATTGATGGCCACCCGGTTGCGCTCTAGCGGCGAGACGGTGGACTGGATGACGACGCCGTACTTGCCGCGGGCAAAATACTGGCGCTCCAGCTCCTGTTCGATGCGGTCGAGCACCGAGCGGTTGAAGACACGCCCCTCCTTCAGCCCGATGTCCGCCAGGGCCGTGGTGAGCGCCTTGGTCTCGATATCCTTGTTGCCGCTGATCTTGATCTCGGCGATGGCGGGCCGCTCGCGGACCCAGATGACGAGCACGCTGCCATCCTGCTCGACCCTGACATCGTCGAAAAAACCGGTCTGGTAGAGCGCGCGGATGATTCCGCCGGTGACATCCTCGCCGACCGTGTCGCCCACCTGGACCGGAAGGTAATTGAAGACGGTGCCGGGCGCGATCCGTTGCAGACCCTCGACACGGATATCGGAGACCTGAAAGACCGCGCCGAAAGCTGGCTGGTACATCGTGAGGAGCAGAAGCAGCACAACGCGAGCGCGTGCCGGGCGCCACGGACGAAGATCTGTTTTGTCGTGCGCAAGACGCGTTCCCCTATGTCAAACCGAGCTCTGCCGCGATTTCGGCATCCGAGGCGCGCTAGTATAAGGGATCCGTCGTAATTAGCCCAATAGCCTGGAAAGGTCGACGTAGAAGGCGAGCGTCATGAGTGCGGCCAGCAAAACGAACCCGACCTTCTGGCCCTGGAGCTGGACCTGCTCCGACAGCGGGCTGCCCTTGACCCACTCGATCAGAAAGAAGAATAGATGCCCGCCATCGAGGACCGGCACCGGCAGCAGGTTGAGAACGCCCAGACTGATGCTGACGATCGCAAGGAACTTGACGAAGGCGCCCAGACCATAGCTCGCCGTGCGTCCGGCGGTTTCGGCGATCGTGATCGGCCCGCTCAGGTTGCGCACGGATGCCTCGCCGATCAACATCCGACCCATGACCCGAAGCATCAGGACGCTGGTCTCGTAGGTCTTGTCGATCGCTTGCCCCAGCGCCTCGACCGGGCCATAGCGCACCTGAGTCAGGTAATCGTCCATCAGGTCGTCGCGGACCTCTACACCGGCCCCGATTCGTCCAACCCGCTCGCCATTGGCCTCGCTCGCGCGTGGAGTGATCCTAAGGTGCAGGACACCCCGACCCCGGCGTTCGATATCGACGCCGATGGTCTGCTCCGGGCGCTCGCGAACGAACCCGACCCAGTCTTTCCAGGCCCCGATCGGCTGTCCATCCGCGGCTATCACCTTGTCGCCCACCGCAAGCCCCGCGAGCTCGGCCGCCTCGCCCGGGACGATTTCGCCGATGACCGCGGGAATCTGCGGGACGTCTTGGCTCCAGCCCCAGCCGCCCGAGCAGATCGGGCTCCTCGGCGGAGGCCGTGATGGCGTCGCTGGCGATGACGCGCTCACGTACCTGACCCGCCGCGTCGCGGACTCGAACGCGCAGATCGGCATCGCCCATCGCCTCGATGGTGAAGGCCATGACGGCGGTCTCCCAACTGCGCGCCGGCCGCTCGCCGATCATCAGCAACTCGTCGCCCTCGCGAAAACCGGACTCGGCCGCGATCGAGCGAGGCTCAACCACGCCGACGACTGGCTTGAGGCCGGTATCGCCGGCAATGAAGATCGCCCAGTAAGCGAGGATGGCGAACAGCAGGTTGAACAGGGGGCCGGCGACCACGATCGCCGAACGCTTCCAGAGCGCCTGACGGTTGAAGGCGCGGTCGAGCAGCCCTTCCGGAACCGCCTCCTCCCGCTCGTCAAGCATCTTGACGTAGCCACCCAGGGGAATCAGCGCCACCACATATTCGGTGTCATCCGGATGCGGTTGCCAGCGCAGCAGCGGCCGGCCAAAGCCGATGGAGAATTTCAGCACCTTGACCCCAACGCGGCGGGCGACCCAAAAATGGCCGAACTCGTGGACGGCGATCAGGATTGCCAGGGCGACGATGAAGGAACCGATGCTGAAGAGGATATCCATGACGATCAGTGGACCCGTGAACGTACCAAGTGTTCCGCCCGGTCGCGCGCGCGCCGATCGACATCGAGCAGAAACTCCAAACCCTCGCCCTCGACCGACTCATGCGGCAGCGTTTCGAGCGTCTCCCCGACCACGGCCGCGATGCCGGGCAGATCGATCCGTCGATCGAGAAACGCGGCAACCGCGATCTCGTTGGCGGCGTTGAGAACGGCCGGTGCCGTTCCGCCCCGCCGCGCCGCCTCGAAAGGCGAGGGCCAGACAGGGGAAACGCATCAGATCGGGCTCCTGAAAATCGAGCCGGGCCACCGCGAACAGATCCAGCGGAGCCACGCCAGAATCGATGCGCTCGGGCCACGCCATGGCGTGGGCGATGGGGGTACGCATGTCCGGATTCCCAAGTTGAGCCAGCACCGACCCGTCCTCGTACTGGACCAGCGAATGAATCACGCTTTGCGGATGCACGACGACCTGTATATGGTCGGTATCGGTGCCGAACAACCAGCAGGCCTCGATCACCTCCAGCCCCTTGTTCATCATGGTCGCCGAATCGACCGAGATCTTGCGCCCCATGGCCCAGGTGGGATGGGCGCAGGCCTGCTCCGGGGTCACAGCAGCCAGCCGGTCGATCGGCCAATCCCGCAAGGGGCCGCCCGAGGCGGTCAGCAGGATGCGCTTGACGCCGACACGCGAGAGTCCATCGCTGAAATTGGGCGGGAGACACTGGAAGATGGCGTTGTGCTCGCTGTCGATCGGCAATAGCTCGGCGCCGCTCTCGGCCACCGCACGCATCAAC
The DNA here is from genome assembly GCA_963818415.1 of uncultured Gammaproteobacteria bacterium. Lineage (GTDB taxonomy): Bacteria > Pseudomonadota > Gammaproteobacteria > Chromatiales > Chromatiaceae > CAWFSC01. Next base: position 14,045 of record CAWFSC010000004.1, read on the forward strand.
AGGGCGCCCGCAACGACCAGGGATTCCTTGTTGGCCAGCAGCACACGCTTGCCGGCGCGCGCCGCGGCCAGGGTCGGACGCAGACCCTGCGGCACCGACGATGGCGGCCATGACATAGTCGGTCTCGGGAAGAGCCGCCACTTGCTCAAGCCCCTCGATTCCCACCAACATCTCGGGTCGACCGGGCATATCCGACAGCCGCTCCGCGAGACGGCGTGCAGCCTCGGGGTCGACCATCACGGCGTACTGGGGGCGATGCCGGCGACACTGCTCGGCCAGCCGCTCGACGTCCCGATTGGCGGTGAGCGCCACCGCGCGAAAACGGTCCGAATGCCGCGCCAGCACGTCAAGCGTGCTGACGCCGATGGAGCCAGTGGCCCCCAATACGGTCACGCCAATCACCATTCTACTCCGCTCAGGTTAGAGCCCAGGTCATGCCCAGGGCATAGAGGGGGGCCGCCGCGGTCAGGCTATCGATGCGATCGAGGAGCCCGCCATGACCGGGCAGGAGTTGACTCGAATCCTTCATGGCACGGCGCCGCTTGAGAAGACTCTCGTAGAGGTCGCCCACGACCGAGATGGCGGCCACGAGCCCGCAAACCGCCACCACGATCAGCGCTGTGCGGGAGGTCGAGCGAGAGCATTCGGGCAAACAGCCAACCGCAGAGCGCCGCGCCGAACAAGGCGCCGTAAACGCCCTCGCGGGTCTTGCCAGGGCTCACCGCTGGCGCCAATTTGGTCCGCCCCCAGCGCCGACCGACGAAATAAGCCAATGAATCGGCGGTCCAGATCAGGATCAGGAGCGAGAAGACCAAGACAGGCCCGATCTCGGCGATTCGATGCAGACGCACCAGGGCGGCCCAGGGGGCCAGCAGCACCAAGAGCCCGACCGCCAGGAGAAGCGGTTGCGGGCGGGTGACCGGATCGACTCGCTGGATGCGCGTGAGCGCGGCGGCCTGGATGGCCCACCAAATCGCGCTGATCGCCAGCAGGGGCACCTGCCATTGCGGCCAATGCCAGAGCATACCCAAACCGATCGCCACGACGACCAGATAGGTCGCTCGCGAACGCGCTTGGATGATTCCCGACAGGCCGCACCATTCCCAGGCCGCGATCAGGACGCACCGCCGCGAGAAAGAGCGCGAACGCGGGTGTCGGCAACCAGAGCACGGCCGCGATGACGAGCGGCCCGAGAGAGAAGGCGGTGATGGTGCGACGCCGCAAGCTGCTCGCTGACAGCACGGCATTAACCTCGTGCATAGGCACCGACCAAGGTCCGAGCCTCGACCTGCTCGCCGGTCCGGCCGAAGCGACGCTGCCGCCGGGCGATAGTCATCCAACGCGCGTCCGTAGGCCGTCTCGTCGAAATCGGGCCAGAGGACATCGGAGAAATAGAAGCTCGGCATAGGCCGCCTGCCAGAGCAGGAAATTGCTCAGGCGTTGCTCGCCCCCGGTCCGGATGAAGAGATCGGGTTCGGGCAGATCGGGAAAGGACAGGTGCCTGGCGAATACCTGTTCGTCGATCGCGTCGGATCTCAGACGCCCGGCTTGGACCTCGGCCACGAGCCGACGCGCCGCCTGAGTGATATCCCAGCGCCCGCCGTAGTTGGCCGCCACCTGGAGATTGAGCTGGCCGTTGTTGGCCGTCAGCGCCTCGGCCTCGGCGATGCGATGCTGGAGCTTCTCGGGAAAGGCCCCGCGCTCGCCGATGACGCGCAGCCGTACCTGACTTTCGTGAAGACGACGGACCTCGCTCGCGCAGGGCGGTCATGAAGAGTTCCATGAGGATGTTGACCTCGGTGCGCGGGCGCTGCCAGTTCTCGCTGCTGAAGGCGAAGAGCGTCAGGGTCTCGACGCCCCGGCGCACGCTCTCCTCGACGACCGCGCGCACACTCTTGACACCCTCGCGATGTCCGGCGGTACGCGGAAAGCCGCGTTGCTTCGCCCAGCGGCCGTTGCCATCCATGATGATGGCGACGTGCCTGGGAACGCGAGACTCGGGCTCGGCGACACGGACAACGGGGGATGCGGTTTCCACGGTCGATAAGGTCAGGGGTTGGCCGCCCGGCGTCAGATGGACATGAGGTCTTGTTCTTTTTCCGCCAACACCGCGTCGACGTCCTTGATGTACTGGTCCGTCAGCTTCTGGACGATTTCCTGGCCGCGACGTTCGTCGTCCTCCGAGATCGTCTTGTCCTTGACGAGCTCCTTCAGCTCGTGATTCGCGTCGCGGCGAATGTTGCGGACAGCGACGCGCGCCTGCTCCGCCTCGTGCCGGGCGACTTTGATCAGGTCGCGTCGACGTTCCTCGGTCAGCGGGCGGCATGGGAACGCGGATCACGGTGCCCGCCGTGTTGGGATTCAGGCCGAGATCGGATTGCATGATCGCCTTCTCGATGGCCTGCACCATGTTCTTTTCCCACGGCGACACCGCAAGCGTCCGCGCGTCTTCCGCGTTGACGTTGGCGACCTGCCGGATCGGCATCTCCGGAACCGTAGTAGGAGACCATGATGTGGTCGAGCAGCGACGGGGTGCGCGCGGCCGGTGCGGATCTTGGCGAGTTCGTGCGTGAGCGCCTCGACACTCTTGGCCATGCGGTCCGCTGCGTCTTTCTTGATATCGTCGATCATCTTAGCTCCCGCTTACGACCAACGAGCCGATGTCCTCGCCGCGGATCAAGCGCAGCAAGGCCCCAGACTCGTTGATGTTCATGACACGCAGTGGCATGCCGTGGTCCCGACACAAGCACGATGGCCGTGGTATCCATGACCTTGAGTCCCTCGCGCAGCGCCTGGTCGTAGCTGACGCGGGGATAGAAGATCGGCGGACGGATCCGTCATCGGATCGGCGGAATAGATCCCGTCGACCTTGGTCGCCTTGATCAGGAGGTCGGCGCCGATCTCGATCGCCCGCAGACTGGCCGCGGAATCCGTGGTGAAAAAAGGGTTGCCGGTGCCCGCCGCGAGGATGACCACCCGCCCCTTGTCGAGCTGCCGGATGGCGCGACGGCGAACGTAGTCCTCGCAGACCTGAGTGATCCTCAGCGCCGACATCACGCGCACCGCTGTCCCGAGCCGCTCCAGCGCGTCCTGCATGGCCAGGGCATTCATCACCGTGGCCAGCATTCCCATCTGGTCGCCGGTGACGCGATCCATGCCCTTGGCCGCCAGCCCGGCGCCGCGAAAGAGGTTGCCGCCGCCGATCACGAGGGCGACCTGGACACCGGCCTCGACGAGCTCCCTGGACCTCATGCGCGAAACGTTCGAGGACATCCGGGTCGATGCCGCTGCCGCCAGTGCCCATCAGCGCCTCGCCACTGAGCTTGAGCAGGATGCGTCGATACACTGGGGCCGTCATGGCCGTTTACCTCGTTGCGACATGTTCGGATGGGGCGGCAGGATACCGCAACGAATCAGTTACCGCGAACCTGCGCCATGACTTCTTCGGCGAAGTTCTCGGTCTTCTTCTCGATGCCCTCGCCGACCTCGACCCGCGCAAAGCAGCGCACCCGGCGCCCGCCTGCTTGAGGCGCTTTTCGACCGTCTGGTCGGGATCCTTGACGAAGGGCTGCCCGAGCAGGGTCACTTCCTCGAGATACTTGCGCATGCGCCCTTCGATCATCTTGTCGACGATCGCCTCGGGCTTGCCGCTTTCGAGCGCCTGCGCCTTGAAGATCTCGCGCTCCTTGGCCAGGGTGTCCGCCGGCACCTGGTCGGCGCTGACGCACAGCGGATTGGTCGCCGCGATGTGCATGGCGATATCGCGGCCGAGCGACTCGTCGCCTCCGGTCAACTCGACGACCACACCGATGCGCACCCCGTGACGATAGCTGTGGAGCGCCCCTTCGACGCCGTCGAAGCGCAGCAGGCGACGAACCTGGATGTTCTCGCCGATCTTGGCGATCAGCGCCTCGCGCGCGGCGTCGACGGTGGTCGCGGGATCGCTCGCGAGCGGCTCGGCGGCGAGCTGCTCGGCGGTGCGCGCGCTACCGGCCAGCGCCGTCTCGGCGACTGCCTCCGCGAACGCCAGGAAACTGGCGTCCTTGGCGACGAAATCGGTCTCGCAGTTGATCTCGACCATGACGCCGTGCTTGCCGTCTCGGCGAAATCCGGATCATGACCACGCCCTCGGCGGCGGTGCGTCCGGACTTCTTCGCGGCCTTGGCCTGGCCCGACTTGCGCATCGCCTCGATGGCGGCCTCGATATCTCCATTGGCCTCGACGAGCGCGCCCTTGCACTCCATCATGCCGGCGCCCGTGCGCTCGCGCAGTTCCTTCACCAATGCGGCTGAAATCGCCATGGTTAAATCACCTCTGACCCTAACGCGGGTGCACTGAATTCTCGATGGCGAGCCGCCGCTCGACGCGGCGGCTCGAACTAGACTGGATCCCGAGGGCGCCCGGCGGGATCGCTGTCCCGCGGCACCCGTCGCCGGGCCTAACCCTGGCTGGCCTCGACCGGCTCTTCCGGAGCGGCCATCTCCGTGAAGGCATCGCCGCGACCGACCATGGCGGCGGCGGTATTGCGACCGTCGAGGATGGCGTCCGCCGCGCCCGCTGATATAGAGACGCACGGCGCGAATCGCGTCGTCATTGCCGGGAATCACGTAGTCGACATTGCTCGGATCGTTATTGGTGTCGACCACGCCGATGACCGGGATACCGAGCTTGTTGGCCTCGGTCACGGCGATCTTCTCGTGACCCACGTCGATCACGAACATGGCGTCGGGCAGGCCTTCCATGTTCTTGATGCCGCCCAGACTCTGCTCCAGCTTCGCGCGCTCACGCGACAGACCCAGCGCCTCTTTCTTGTTGAAGCGCTCGATGGTGCCGCTCTCGAACATGGCCTCCAGCTCCTTGAGGCGCTTGACGGACTGGCGGATCGTCTTGAAGTTGGTCAGCATGCCTCCGAACCAGCGATGGTTGACAAAGGGCATGCCACAGCGCATCGCCTCTTCGCGAATGGCTTCGCGGGCGGCGCGCTTGGTGCCGACGAAGAGCACCTTGCCGCCGTTGGCCGTCAGGGTGCCCATGAAATTGACGGCATCCTGGTAGAGCGGCAGCGTCTTTTCGAGATTGACGATGTGAATCTTGTTACGGTGCCCGAAGATAAAGGCACCCATCTTGGGGTTCCAGTAACGGGTCTGGTGACCGAAATGAACACCGGCCTCCAGCATCTGACGCATGGTAACTTCGCTCAATGTCTTGCTTCCTGATCGATTGGGTTGGACCTCCACGCGCCCCACGCGACAACCCGAACTCCGGGCACCCAGCCGCATGTGTCGACACGTGTGTGGACATATCGCCTCACGCCGACGGAACGTCGCTCGAACGGATCATGATTCGTGACCGATGTCAGGAGATGAGACGACCGCGCGACGGGTCGCTCGCGGCTGGCCGCGAACGACAACGAACGTGAACGACGAATACAAAAAAGCGAAAAACCTTGGTTTTCCGCTTGGTGCGACCGCCATCGCCCCAACATTGATGGCGGGTGGGGATGGAGTCAATTGCGGCAACACTCCACCTTTTATACCATAGGCCGCTTTGCATGGGCAATTGCCCAGGCACTTGCAACGAGATCCGATACGACGACCGTGGACGCATCCAAACGTAAGACGAGTGTGCAGATCAAGACGCCCGAGGCGATCGAGAGGATGCGCGTCGCCGGCCGGCTCGCCGCCGACGTCCTCGATATGATCGAGCCCCATGTCCGCCCGGGGTGACGACGGACGAACTCGACAGTCTCTGCCACCGATACATCACGGAAGCCCAGGGCGCGATCCCGGCGCCGCTCGAACTACCGCGGCTTTCCCAAGTCCATCTGCACCTCGGTCAACCACCAGGTCTGCCACGGCATTCCCAGCAGCAAGCGCCTCAAGAAGGGCGATATCGTCAACGTCGATATCACGGTGATCAAGGACGGCTACCATGGCGACACCAGCAAGATGTTCTTCGTCGGAGAGCCCTCCGTGCTCGCCCGACGGCTGGTCACGGTCACCCAGCAGGCCATGATGCTCGGCATCGCCGCCATCCGCCCTGGCGCCACGCTCGGCGACGTCGGTCATGCCATCCAGCGATTCGTCGAATCCCAGGGCTACTCGGTGGTCCGCGAATACTGCGGTCATGGCATCGGTCGCGACTTCCACGAGGATCCGCAGGTCCTGCACTACGGCAAGCCTGGCGAGGGTCTGCGGCTGCTGCCGGGGATGTGCTTCACGGTCGAGCCCATGGTCAACGCCGGCAAACGTTTCATCAAGATCCTGCCCGACGGCTGGACCGTGGTCACCAAGGATCGCAGTCTGTCCGCGCAGTGGGAACACACGGTGCTGGTCACCCCTGACGGCCATGAGATCCTGACCCTGCGCGCCGAGGAGCGCGACGACCCGGCCCCAGCATGAGCACAGGCGCCCCGTCGGCCGAGTTACCGCGGAGTCCGCTTCAGGGCGATAAGGCGCTCGGTGAGGCAATCGCCGCCCCCGCGCCAATCCACTCGCTCCAGGCATTCAAGGAGCGACTGCAACAAGGGCAAGGAAGAGCTTTTCCGCCAGTACGACCAGGGCATCCCGATCGCCCTGCTGGTGCAGGAGCGCAGCCAGGCTCATCGACGACGTCCTGCGCGACGTCTGGACCATGCACCTGGGCGAGTCGCCGGATGCGGCGCTGGTGGCCGTCGGCGGCTATGGCCGCCAAGAGCTTCAGCCAGCCTCGGACATCGACATCCTGATCCTCATCGATCCGCCGGCCGACGATCGCCTGGCCGAGCCGCTGGGACGACTGGTGACCTTTCTTTGGGACATCGGTCTGGAGGTCGGACACAGCGTCCGCACCGTTGAGGACTGTGTCCGCGAGGCCCGCGACGACGTCACCGTCATGACCAATCTGCTGGAGGCGCGCCTGCTGTGCGGCAGCGAGACGCTCTTTCGGCGGATGCGCGCCGCGACCGCGCCCGATCAAATCTGGAACAGCGAGCATTTCTTCGCCGCCAAGACCCAGGAACAGCGCCGGCGCTGGCAGAAGTACGGCGATACCGCCTACAACCTTGAGCCGAACATCAAGGAAAACCCCGGCGGCCTGCGGGACATCCAGATGATCGGCTGGGTCGCCAAGCGGCACTTCGACGCCGAGACCCTGCACGAACTGGTGGATCACGGATTTCTCACCGAGACCGAGCATCAGGCCCTGATCGGGGGCCAAACGCTTCTGTGGCGGATCCGCTTCTCGCTGCACCGCCTTGCCGGGCGGCGCGAGGATCGGCTGCTGTTCGACTATCAGCGGACCCTGGCCCGGCAATTCGGCTTCAGCGACGGCGAGAACAATCTCGCCGTCGAACAGTTCATGCAGCAGTACTACCGCACGGTGCAGGAACTCAATCGGCTCAACGAAATGCTGCTCCAGTTGTTTCGCGAGGCGATCCTGCTGCACGACGACATCGGGCCGCCAGTCCCGATCAACAAACGGTTTCAGTCGCGCAGCGGCTACCTGGAAGTAACCTCGCCGAGCGTGTTCCGGCGCTATCCCATCGCCCTGCTCGAAGTCTTCCACCTGCTGCAAATCCACCCCGATCTTGAGGGCGTGCGCGCCAGCACCGTGCGCTTGATCCGCGAGAACCGCGATCGCATCAATGACGATTTCCGCGCCGATCTGCGCGCCCGCAGTCTCTTCATGGAGATCCTGCGCGAGCCACTCGGGCTCACCCATGCGATCCGGCGCATGAACCGCTATGGCGTCCTCGCCGCCTATATCCCGGCCTTCGCCAACATCGTCGGCCGCATGCAATACGATCTGTTGCACGTCTACACGGTCGACGAGCACACCCTGATGCTGCTGCGCAACCTGCGCCGCTTCAGCATCCCCCAACATGACGAGGAGTTCCCGCTCTGCAGCGCCGTGGGCCGCCGCATTCCCAAGCTTGAGCTCCTGTATCTCGCCGGACTCTTCCACGACATCGCCAAGGGTCGCGGCGGCGACCACTCCTCGCTCGGCGCCCGCGACGCCTGGGACTTCTGCCGCGCGCACGGCCTCGGCGAATTCGACAGCCGGCTGGTAACCTGGCTCGTGGAGCAGCATCTGGTGATGTCGATGACCGCGCAGCGCAAGGACATCAGCGACCCCGAGGTCGTCCAGGCGTTCGCCGCGCTCATCGGCGATCCCACCCGGCTCGATTATCTCTACCTGCTGACGGTCGCCGACGCCCGCGCCACGAATCCGCGGCGCTGGAACAACTGGCTCGACGCACTCCTGCGCGAACTCTACTACGGCACCCGCCGCGCCCTGCTGCGCGGGCTCGACAACCCTCAGGCTCAGGACGAACTGATCGCCCAGAAGCAGGCCGAGAGCCTGCGCATGGTGGCCCGTTACGGCGTCGATCCCAACGCCTGCAACGCGCTCTGGCTCAAGTTCAGCCTGGATTTCTTTCTGCACAACTCTCCCGACGAGATTGCCTGGCAGACGCGCCAGATCCTGGAAGCGGATCGCACCCAGTACCCGCTGGTGGTCATTCGCCCGATCACCGCGCGCGGTGGGACCGAGATCTTTCTCTACTCGCGCGATCGCGCCAATCTTTTCGCCCACACCACGGCCACGCTCGATCAGATGGGGCTGAGCATCATGGACGCGCGGGTCATCACGACCGACGATCACATGGCCGTCAACAGCTATCAGGTCCTCGACCAAGACGGCACACCGGTGGACGACCCACAGCGGATGGAAGAGATCCGCTCCACCCTGATCGCCAACCTCACCGAACCCACCACCCACGCCAGCATCAAGGTCGCGCGCGCGGTCCCGCGCCGTCATCGCCACTTCCCCATCGAGACGCGTGTCTGCTTCTCCCCGGATGTACCCAACCACCGCACCATCATGCGCTTGACAACCCTCGACCGACCGGGGCTACTAGCGGAGGTGGGCGCCGTTTTTCAGCAGTGTGGAATCCGGCTCCAAAACGCCAAGATCGCCACCGTCGGCGCCGAGGTGGACGATGTGTTCTTCATCACCACGGAAGACGAGGCACCCATCGTCTGCGAAAACGCGCTGGCCTGCCTGAGGCGCAAGATCCATGAAAGACTCGAAGGCCAAGATCCGCAGCGCTGAATCGGACCACCCGCCGCACGCCTCCCGGCACCCGAGGGGAGAACCGGGAGTTGCGCAACAGGATTGCCACGCGCGCCGACTGGTGGCCGCCTCACGAGATGCCGCGCACCGCTCCAGCCTCGGCCTTTGCGTCGCGATCCTGTTGCTCGGCATGGCGGGTAACACCCCCGCCGCCGAAACCACGCCAAACATCGACCATGGCGCGCCGCCGGATCCCTCGCGGCGGGAGATGACGCTCCCGGAGACTGGGTCACCCTGGCTGGACGACGTCCGCGCTCAACGCGAGGCATGGGAGGCGCGGCGCGATGCCGCGCGCGAGAATTTCGAGACCCGCCGCCGGATCAATCACCCCAGCGCCGCCGCCCATCAGGAGGCGTGGGAGGACGATATCCGGCGTCGGCGGGCGGCGCGCCAAGAGCGCATGGACAAGGACTTGGAGATGTTTCGGAGTCTCGGACCCGAGTCGTTCCCACCGCCCATGCGGGGCGCTCCGATGACCTCTGACGGAAAGACCGGCGGCGCTGGACCGAAAGCGCCCACGGATCCGATGTTCCCGCCGCCGGGCTGGGATAACCTGTGGTATTTTCGTGGGTTCTGAAAGCATTCGATCCCACGGTCCACGCTGACGAGCATCAACCACCCTCGCTCACGCGGGCTGGACCGGCTCACCGTTCGACTCCATGAATTCGAGCCCGTTACCGTCAGGATCGCGACAAAAGACCGCTCGCCTGCCGGAACGACTCCGGGTATACGGCAATTGGGCAGCGTCGAGCCGTGCGACCAAAACGTCCAGCGACGACACGACCAAGGCGCAATGCCGATCCCGGCCGCCGTGGATGGGCCTGCCCGCGATCGGATCCGGATTCGCCAGTTCCAGCAGATGGATCTGTCGCGACCCGACCGCAAGCCAGGCGCCCGGAAACGGCAATTCTGGCCGTTCGTCGAGCACCTCCAGGCCAAGAACCCCGTGATAAAAGCGCAGCGACTCGTCCGTGTCGGCGACAATCAGACTGACGTGGTGCAGTTCTTCGATCAGCGGCATCGCAACCCTCCTCGACGTGGAGCCAGCATCACCCTTGTCTTATACTAGACCGCTTTGTTCGCGCGCCCCGGCAGCCATACCGGCGCCACTGCATTCAGGTCTATGACGCCATGAACCCGGACCTCGGCCGACTTCAGCCTTACCCGTTCGAGAAGCTCAGCGCGCTCAAGCTGGGAATCGATCCACCGCGACATCTCAACCCCATCGGTCTGCAGATCGGCGAACCCCGGCATCCAACGCCGGGCCTGATCGCCGAGTCGCTCATCGCCCATTTGCACCTTCTGTCGGTCTACCCCACCACGCGCGGGACGCCCGAGCTGCGGCAGGCGATCGCCGATTGGCTGGCCCAGCACTCGCGCCCGCCCGCCACCGGAAACGACGGGGCGACAGCCGCGCCAGCATTCAGCCTGGATCCCGAGCGGCAGATACTGCCCGTCAATGGCACGCGCGAGGCGCTCTTCGCGATCGCGCAGGCGGTCGTCGACCGCGCGCGCGCGCCCTTGGTCCTGATGCCGAATCCCTGCTACCAGATCTACGAGGGCGCCGCGCTGCTCGCCGGCGCCGAGCCGCAATACCTCGCGTGCCGCGACGAAAATGGCTTCCTCCCTGATTTCGGCGCGGTGAATCAGGCCACCTGGGACCGCTGTCAGCTCTTGTATGTCTGCTCGCCGGGAAATCCAACCGGGGCCGTCCTCGACCAGGCGACCTTCGCCCGCCTGATCGAGCTGGCCCACGCGCATGATTTCATCATCGCCTCGGACGAATGCTATTCGGATATTTACCAAGACGAAGCGGCACCGCCAGCCGGCTTGCTCCAGGCCGCGGCCGCCATGGGCAACCACGCCTTCAGTCGCTGTCTCGTCTTTCACAGTCTTTCCAAACGCTCCAACGCGCCCGGCCTGCGCTCGGGATTCGTCGCGGGAGACGCCGAGCTCATCCAGCATTTTCTTTCCTATCGCACCTACCACGGCTGTGCCATGTCGCTGCCGGTCCAGAGCGCAAGCGCGGCGGCCTGGAGGGACGAGTCGCATGTGCGCGCGAATCGTCAGCAATACCGCGAAAAGATCACGGCCGTGGTCGACATCCTGGGCGATGTCATGAACTTGACACCACCGGCGGCGAGTTTCTTCCTGTGGCCGGAAACGCCGATCCCGGATACCGATTTTGCCCGCCGGCTCTATGCCGAAGAGAACGTCACCCTTCTTCCTGGACGATTTCTGTCCCGCGAGGTGGACGGCTACGACCCAGGTGAGAACCGCGTCCGCATCGCGCTGGTGCCTCCCCTGGACGAATGCCTGGACGCGGCCAGACGGATCCGGCGCTTCGTCGAGCGCCTCTAGCCGGCCGAACGGGCGACCTAACCAAATTCCAGCGCATCGGACAACCGTATGCATGGCGAGAGCCGCCTCGGCTCCGAGACACGCGATCCATCTCCCACATCAGTCTCAGTTGACTTCAGCACGAATAGGCACACCACATCATGAGCGATTATCAAGGCATCATCGTCGAGGCGTTCGAGCGTCGCGCCGAGATCACTCCGCGTTCCGTCGAGACCCATGTGCGGGACGCGGTGCAGGACACCATCGAGCGGCTGGACAAGGGCACGCTGCGCGTGGCCGAGAAGCGCGACGGTGACTGGGTCGTCAACGAGTGGATCAAGAAGGCGGTGCTGCTGTCCTTCCGCATCGAGGACAACTGGTTCATCAAGGGCGGCTTCACCAACTATTACGACAAGGTCGCCTCCAAGTACGCCGACACCAACTCGCGCGAGTTCCGCGAGGGCGGCGTGCGCATCGTGCCGCCGGCGACCGCGCGCCGGGGTTCCTACATCGCCCCGAGCTGCGTGCTCATGCCCTCTTACGTGAACATCGGGGCCTATGTGGATTCCGGCACCATGGTCGACACCTGGGCCACGGTCGGCTCCTGCGCCCAGATCGGCAAGAATGTCCATCTGTCCGGCGGCGTCGGCATCGGCGGCGTGCTGGAGCCGGTGCAGGCCGCGCCCACCATCATCGAGGACAACTGCTTCATCGGCGCGCGCTCGGAGATCGTCGAAGGGCGTCATCGTCGGCGAGGGCGCGGTCGATCTCGATGGGCGTCTACATCGGCCAGAGCACCAAGATCTACAACCGCGAGACCGGCGAGATCACCTATGGCCGCATCCCGCCCGGCGCGGTGGTGGTCTCCGGCAATCTGCCGGCGAAGGACGGCAGCCACAGCCTCTACTGCGCGGTCATCATCAAGCAGGTCGACGAGCGCACGCGCGGCAAGGTCGGCATCAACGAGCTGCTGCGCGACATCTGATGACGACGCTCTACGGCATCCCCAACTGCGACACGGTCAAGAAGGCGCGCCGCTGGCTTGACGAGCACGGGGATCGCTTACAGCTTTCATGACTACAAGAAGCAGGGGCTCGACGAGGAGCGCCTGCGCGCCTGGGTCGAGGAGCTTGGATGGGAGACCCTGCTGAACCGCCGGGGCACCACCTGGCGCAAGCTGCCGGACGCGGTTCGCGAGGGGCATGGACCGCGAGGGCGCGATCCGGGTCATGCTGGAATCGCCCTCGATCATCCGCCGCCCGCTGCTCGACAGGGGTGCGACCCGCCATATCGGCTTTTCCGAGAGCCGAGTACGAGGAAATGTTCCGCTGATGTCCCCGACCCTGGAACTGGCCTGCGACCTTATCCGCCGCCCCTCGCTGACGCCCGACGACCAGGGCTGTCAGCATCTCATGGCCGAGCGCCTGGCCGCGCTCGGCTTCACGATCGAGCCCATGCCCTTCGGCGAGGTCACCAACCTCTGGGCGCGGCGCGGCGACGACCGGACCGCTCCTCTGCCTGGCCGGGCACACCGACGTGGTGCCCGACCGGTCCGCTGGACGTCTGGGATTCAGATCCCTTCGATCCAAGCATCCGCGACGGGATGCTCTATGGTCGCGGAGCGGCCGACATGAAGGGCTCGCTGGCGGCCATGGTTACGGCGGTCGAGGCCTTCGTCGGCGAACACCCGGATCATCGGGGCTCGATCGCCTTCCTCATCACCAGCGACGAGGAAGGCCCCTCGGTGAACGGAACCGTGAAGGTGGTCGAACGGCTCCAACAGCGCGGCGAGACCATCGACTATGCCCTGGTGGGCGAGCCATCCAGCCGCGAGCGTCTGGGCGATTCGATCAAGAACGGCCGGCGCGGCAGTCTGTCCGGACACCTGAGCATCCACGGCAAGCAGGGCCACGTCGCCTATCCGCATCTGGCCAAGAATCCCTTCCACGCCGGCGCCCGCGCGCTCGCGGCCCTGTGCGAAGAGGTCTGGGACGCGGGGAACGACCACTTCCCGCCGACCAGCTTTCAGATCGCCAATCTCAACATGGGCACCGGCGCCGACAACGTCATCCCCGGCCGGTTGGAGGCGCAGTTCAACCTGCGCTTTTCCACCGAGCTGGACCCCGACGCCATCAAGCAGCGAGTTCGCGACATCCTGGATCGCGGCGACTTTGAGTACGATCTCGCCTGGCGACTGTCGGGACAGCCCTTCCTGACACCGGCCGGCGAGCTGGTCGAGGCCGCCCGGGAGGCGATCCGCGCCGTCACCGGCATCGACACCCAACTCTCCACCAGCGGCGGCACCTCGGATGGCCGCTTCATCGCGCCGACCGGGGCGCAGGTGGTGGAGCTGGGTCCGCTCAACGCCACCATCCACCAGGCCAATGAATGCGTGGGAGTCAAGGAACTGGACACCCTCAGCCGGATCTTCCAAGGCATCCTGCAACGCCTGCTCGCGCCGACCTAGACGCCGACCTTGGGCCAAGGACCGAACGGCGAATTCAGATGGACTGACGCGGCCCGGTCAGCTCGACCAGCTCGGTGATGGTCAGCGGACGACTGAAGAGATAGCCCTGGAAGACGCGGCAGGCATTTGTCTGTAAGAAGGCCAACTGCGGCTCGGTCTCGACCCCCGCAGCCAGCACTTCGAGGCCAAGCGCATCGCCGAGCTCGATCAGGCTCTTGGCGATCAGGGCCATCCTGGAATCGGTCAGCAGATCCCGAACCAGCGGCCGTCCGAGCTTCAACTGGCTGAGCGGAAGATCCTTGATCTCGATGAGCGAGGAGTATCCCGTCCCGAAGTTATCCAATGACAATCCCAAACCAAGCGCCTTGAGCGCCGCCATGCGACCGATCAGGGAGTCAGTCTCCTGGACCAAGAGGTTTTCGTTGACCTCCAGCGTCAGGCGTCGCGGGTCCGCGCCGGAGTAGCTCAGGATCGCCCGCACCTCATCGATAAAATCAACATCACGGAATTGCCGCGCGCTGATATTGACGGAGAGCGTGAGATGGCGCCGCGCCGGATCACGCGCCCAGACACTCAGTTGCGCGCAGGCGGATTTCAGAACCCAGTAGCCCAAGGGCATGATGAGACCCGACTCCTCGGCCAACGGGATGAACTCATCCGGCAGCACCACGGTACGCTGTGGATTAGTCCACCGCAGCAACACCTCGGCACCCAGAATGCCTCCAGCGCGATCCACCTGGGGCTGATACAGCAGAACGAACTGCTCTCGCCCGAGACCCCGACGAAGCTCCTCTTTCAACGCCGCGCGCGCGTCGACCGATGCCTGCATCTCCTGCTCGAAGAAACACAAGGCGTTTCGCCCGGACTGCTTGGCCTGATACATGGCGAGATCCGCCCGCTTGATCGCCTCCTCGGCGGTGAGGGCCTGACCACAGAACAGGATGACGCCAATGCTCGGGGTGCCGTGATGCAGATGCTCGGCCAGTTGATAGGGCATAGCCAACGTTGCAAGAACCTTGGCGCCGATCTCGGATGCATGGCGCCTCGCCTCCCGCTCGTCGCTGCTCAGATCCTCGAGCATGACCACGAATTCGTCACCCCCCAGCCGCGCCACCGTATCCACGTCGCGCACGACGGCGCCAAGGCGGCTTGCGACCTGCTGCAACAGCAGATCCCCCATCATGTGCCCGAGGGTGTCGTTGAGCTCCTTGAAACGATCCAGATCGATGAATAGCAAGGCCCCGCAGCGACGGGTACGCTCGCTCACGATCTGCGCGTGATTCAATCGATCCAGCAGCAGCCGCCGATTGGGCAGCGCCGTCAGGGCGTCGTAGAAGGCGAGGTGCTGGATGGCCCGTTCGGCCGCCTTACGCTCGGTGATGTCGTGCAGCGTTGCGACATAGTGCGTCACCCGCCCGTCATCGCCGGTGATGGCGGTAATGTTGAGCCATTGCGGATAGACCTCGCCACTCTTACGCCGATTCCAGATCTCGCCCGTCCAGGAGCCCGAAGCCGTGATGTTCGCCCACATGGCGGCGTAGAAGTCGCGATCGTGACGCCCGGATTTCAGCAGGCGCGGGGTCTGCCCGACGGCCTCCGCGCTGGTATAGCCGGTCATCTCGGTGAAGGCATGGTTGACGCGCAGGATGACCTCGTCCGCGTCCGTGACCAAAACGCCCTCTTGACTCTCGAAGACGGTGGCGGCGATTCGCAACTCGGTCTCGGCCAACTTGCGCGCGGTGATATCCATGTGGATGCCGATCATGCGGATCGGGCGTCCGTCGACGGAACGCTCGACGATCTGCCCACGGTCCAGAACCCAGCGATCGCCATCGTCCCGCGAATCGATCCGATGCTCGGTCTCGTACAGTGGGCTGAAACCGGCAAGGTGTTGTTCCAGCGCGGCGCGGACCGCGAGGGAATCTTCAGCATGGATCCTAGCCATCCATTCGTCGAACGCCACCACGACCTCTTGGCCGTCCGCTGCCAAGTTGGATGGCCAGGGGCGCGAGTAGAAGACGCGATCGCTCTCCAGATCCCAGTCCCACAGACTCAGACCATTGTCCTCGGCGGCGATCCGCCAACGCGTCTCATCGGTCTGGATCTGCCGCTGCTGGGTCTCTGCGCGCACGCGCAGGCGGACGTTTTCGAGCAGATAGGCCTCGATGCGGGTGATCGTGAACGCGAGGAAGACCAGAAAGAGGAGCACGATCAGCCCCATCACCAGGGCCAGACGATTGGGGTCGAGTAGAAAGCGCACCGCGAGGGGTGCCAGGGAGGGAATGACGAAGAGTTGCGTCGCCGCCCGATCCACCGCCAGACCGGTCAGGGCTCCAGCGTTCAATCCCGCGAGGCTGAAGGCAACGAAGCCCTGATAGATGGGATCCCCCGACAGGGCAAAGATCACGCCCCCTAGCCCCCAGCTCAAGCCGCCAGCCAGCGCGGACAGGCGGAAACGCCTCAGCCAGAAAGTATTCGAGGCGACCGTCGCGTCACGACGATGGGAAACCAGTAGCGCCGTGCGCCCGAACAGAGTGGTGGCATGGATGAGCAGCCAGCCGAGCAGGAGCGGACGAGGCAGAACCTCCCAATGGACGCCAACTATGATCAAGGCCGCTAGGGCACTCGCGAAAAGCGCCGCAGGCGACCCGGCAAAGAGAAATCGTACCTTCTCGGCCTGAAGTTCCCTGTCGCACATGGGAATCCAATCCCTCCTGATAGGTCTTGGCGCCGCTTCGGGTGCTCGCGCCGCGATCCGGAAGCCGAATGCCCCGGCCGGAACGCCGCGAACCCTTCTACACTCCCGTGCTCGGCAAGGACCGCGTGGTCCCTCGCGTGGATCGAGAAGGCGCGACGAGCGACATGGCGAGATCTGGCGTCACGCCTGATTTTGCGCCGCGTCGGGCAAGATGATGTTGAATTCCAACACCTCGTGCGAATCTTCCTGCTCGTAGTTCACCGATACCGCGCTGAGATCCACGTCCACATACTTGCGGATGACGGCCAGGATCTCCTGTTGAAGCTGGGGCAAATAGGACGGGCGATCACGGGCAGCGCGGTCGTGCGCCACCAGGATTTGCAGCCGCTCCTTGGCCACATTCGCGGTCCCTTTCGGGCGCGAGGAGAGGAAGTAGTCGAGCAGGCCCATAATTCACCCTCTGAATAAACGGCTCAGGAAGCCTTTCTTCTCCGGATGAAGGAACCGATGCGGCACCTCCTCACCCAGGTAGCGCGCCACCATGTCGCCGTAGGCTTGCCCGGCATCGCTCTCGCGATCGAGGATCACCGGAACGCCCGAGTTGGATGAGGTGAGAACGGCCTTCGATTCCGGGATCACGCCCAGAAGTTTGAGCGACAGGATCTCCTGAACGTCATCGACACTCAGCATCTCGCCATTGGCGACGCGCTGGGGGTCATAGCGGGTGAGGAGCAAGTATTCACGGATCGGCTCTTCGCTGTTCTCGGCCCGTCGCGAGCGACTCGACAGAATCCCCAGCATGCGGTCGGAATCGCGGACCGAAGAGACCTCCGGATTGGTGACGACGATGGCATCGTCCGCGAAATACATGGCCATGGTGGCGCCATGTTCGATACCAGCGGGCGAATCGCAGATGATGAAATCATGATTCTGCGCCAACTCGGTCAGCACCTTCTCGACCCCCTCCTTCGTCAGCGCGTCCTTGTCGCGGGTCTGGGAGGCGGGCAGGACATAGAGGTTGTCGCAGCGCTTGTCGCGAATCAGCGCCTGATTGAGGTTGGCCTCCCCGTTGATCACATTGATGAAATCATAGACGACGCGACGCTCGCAGCCCATGATCAGATCCAGGTTGCGCAGCCCCACATCGAAGTCGATGACCACCGTGCGCTTGCCGCGCTGAGCCAGTCCCATGGAGAGGGCCGCGGATGTGGTCGTTTTGCCGACCCCGCCCTTGCCCGAGGTAATCACGATAATTCTCGCCAAAATCACACCCTCCTTAAAGGGATCTATTCCGTTTCCCGGCTCTGGAGACCGTCAAAGTTTTTCGATGCGCAGGAGCTTCTGATCCAGAAAGATCTGGACCGGAACGCCGCGCAACTCCGAGGGAATGTTTTCGCTGACACGGTAGTGTCCGGCGATTGAAACCAGCTCGGCCTGAAGGTCCTGGCAGAAAATGCGTGCCTCCAGGTTCCCATTCATGCCGGCGAGCGCGCGTCCGCGCAGCGGCCCGTAGACGTGGATGTTGCCATCCGCCATCAACTCCGCGCCCGAACTGACGGCGGCGATGATCGAGAGATCCCCGCCGGAGGCATAGACGCGCTGCCCCGAGCGAACCGGCTTGGTGATCAGCATGAAACCTTGGCTGGTTCGTCGGGGTGGCTGCGACGGTTTCGCCGAACCGTTTTCCCGAAGGGCCGACGGCTCGACATCGACCTCCGGCTCGGCGGCCGCTGTCGCGTCTTGCGGCTTGCCGCCACGGCGCACGTAGGATTCGCGCAGAACCGCCAGCTCAAGGGCCTCGGCGGCCGCGTTCTGCTCCTTGCTCCCGCCGCGAACTCCGAACGGAATCATGCCATAACCACGGAGGAGCCCCACCAAGAGCGGAAACTCAATGGTACCCACGCCTTGTGGGAGGGCGGTCAAATCGATCACGACCGGCGTATTTCGGAAGAAATCCGGGGCCTTCTCGACCTTGGAGCCAAGCCGAGCCGCGACGGCTTCGACATTATTATCAAGCAGGCGAATGATGGGCAGGGTAAAGCTCGCCGCCTTGAGCTCGAAGGACCTCAGGCCATCCGGGTCGGTGTTTCGCGGGTTCGGATTCACTGCCATGTCGTTGGACTCGAGCGACGAACGCTCTTGCTCTCCTGCTGTGGTCGATTTGCATCCGGCCTTGAGTGGCGGATAGCGGCGATGCGGCTATTGTGCGTCAATGCTAACTGGTGTGTGCGCTTCATCATAGCGTCCAGGTTAACAACCATCCCGCGCTCGCACCAATCACCCGGCGCCGGGCCATTCCTTGATTGGAAGGCGTCGGCGAAAGGCCATCAAGGTGTCGACGAGCGCGTGCTCTTTACGAAGGTTTCGGCTTCTCTCTTTTTCGCGCTCAATTGCCACTCCAGGACATCCCCTCATCGAGCGTCAGCCCGGCGGCCACTGCATGGGACGCCCACCCAGGACATGCAGATGGAGGTGGAACACGGTTTGCCCCGCCCCCGCGTTGCAATTGATAACGGTGCGATACCCGGTTTCGGCGATGCCCTCGCGCGCCGCGATCTTCGCGGCGATCAACAACATCCGGCCCAGCAACTCGGCGTCCGCCGCAGTCGCGTCGTTGAGAGTCGGAATCGGCTTCCGTGGAATCACCAGCAGATGCGTCGGCGCCTGCGGATTGACGTCACGAAAGGCGACCAGATCCTCATCTTCGTACAGGATATCCGCCGCCAGCTCGCCGTTGGCGATCTTACCGAAAATGGTCTTCGACATAAGGTTGTCACCCTCGTTGATGATCACGGCGCGCTCGGCAAACCGAGCAATCCGCCCGGGGCTCGCCTGCGTTCGGCCCCGCGCGGCGATACCGGCTCGGCACGATGGCCATCGCCATCGGCTCAGAGATCGCGCCGGCCCGCGAAGGCCAGCGCCAAGGTGCCCCCATCCACGAACTCCAGCTCGCCACCCAGGGGGACTCCGTGGGCGATGCGAGTGACCTTGACGCCATGCCGCGCGGCGCTGTCGGCGATGAAATGGGCCGTGGCGCTCCCCTCGACGGTCGGACTGATCGCGAGGATCAGCTCGGCGATCGGCTCGTCGCGCAGGCGCGCCATCAGGGCATCCAGGCCGAGATCATCCGGACCGATGCCATCCAGGGGCGAAAGCCGCCCGCCGAGCACGAAGTAGAGTCCGCGAAAATCGGTCGCCTGCTCGATCGCGACCACTTCCGAGGGCTGTTCGACCACGCAGAGCAGCGAGGCATCGCGCTTCGGGTTGGCGCACAGCCCGCACAACTCGTGCTCGGTCAGGGTGCGGCAGCGCGCGCAGCGGCCCACCCTGGTGATGGCCTCCGCCATGATACGCGCCAGCCGCGCGCCGCCGTCACGATCGCGCTCCAGGAGGTAAAAGGCGATGCGCTGTGCCGACTTGGGACCGACACCCGGCAGACAACGCAGGGCGTCGATCAACTGGCTCAGTAACGGGCGCTCGCCCACAACCGGCCTCGACCCCTCAGAAGGGGAGCTTCATGCCCGGAGGCAAGGGGAGTCCGGAGGTCAGCTCGGCCATGTTCTCCTTGACCTTCTCCGCCACGCGCTGGGCCGCGGCATTGAACGCCGCGGTGATCAGATCCTCAAGCATCTCCTTGTCGTCGCCCATGAGCGAACGGTCGATCTCGACCCGCTTGACCTGGTGCTGGCCATTCATGGTCACCTTGACCATGCCGCCGCCGGCCTCGCCAATGACCTCTTCCTGCGCCAGACGCGCCTGCGCCTGCTGCATCTCTTCCTGCATCTTCTGGGCCTGCTTGAGCAGACCACCGAGTCCAGCCTTCATATCGCGCTACCTCATGGTGATAGTGTCGAGCGCCCGTCGTCTTCGGGCGCTCCCATGTACCGGCCAGAATCCGCCAGGATCCGACCACAGATGAAATCTTTTAACGGATCGGGGGATCGAGTTGCCGGCAACTCCGCTCAATCGACGGGCCGGATGCTCCCCGGAACCCAAGCGGCATCGAGCCCTTCCAGCAGGGTTTGCGCGACCGGGTCAGCCCCCATGCTCTCCAGCGCCGCCTGCTGACGCTCGTCCGCCTCGCGGGCACGCCGCTGCGCGAGCGTCTCCTGCTGGGACCGGGCGACGCGAAACTCGAGCGTGACGGACGCCCTCAGAACATCCTCCAGCGCGGCCCGCAGCCGCGACTCGGAGCTCGGCACCCGCAAACGCTCGGCGGCGGGGTCGAGCGTGAGGATGAGCCGTCCGCCATCGTAGCCAAGGAAGCCACAGTTATGCGCGAGCTGGCTGGCGATCCCGCCGACCGAGAGCCGCGCCGCCAAACGCCGCCAATCCTCCGCCGAGGCGAGCGTTGGAACATCCGCCGGATCCCGCGCCACGGCGTCGGCCACGCGCGCTGGCGGGGGCTCGGCCTGGGGTGGCTCCGCGAGTTCCAAACCCTTGGCGGCAGGCATGCCCGGCGTCGAATCCGCACGGGATGAGAGCACGGCCGTCGGCGGCTGCTCGGCCAACCGCGACCGACGCCCCACTGCCACTGGCGACCGCCCAGCGGTGCCCGGCGCATCGACGCACTTGTCTTTGGCGGTCGCCACCGGGCGAAAGGCAAGCGCCCGGAGCAGGACCATCTCGATCCCCGTGCGCGGATCGGGCGCCAGCGGGAGATCGCGCTGCCCGGTCAGGGCGACCTGATAGAAAAGCTGCACATCCTCTGGTGGGATCTCCCGCGCCAGGTCGAGCAATCGCGTCCGATCCGGGTCGTCGGGCGCCAGAGTTTGCGGAACCTGTTGGATCAGGGCCAGACGATGCAGCAGCGTGATCAGTTCGCGCAGCAGCTCGCCGAAATCCGGCGTCATCGCCGCCACGCGCTCGACCGCCGCCAAAAGACCAGCACCGTCCGAGGCAGCCAGGGCATCGAGTAGATCGAGAGGGCCAGATCGCCGCTCACGGTGCCAAGCATCGCGCGCACCTCGTCCTCGACGACCCTTCCGCCACCGAAGGCGATCGCCTGGTCCAGCAGACTCAGGGCATCGCGCATGCTGCCATCGGCGGCTCGGGCAAGCAGCGGCAGCGCCGACGGCTGGAACTCCAACCCTTCCGTTTCCAATACATGACGCAGACGATCGCCAATTTCGTTCGGCAATAGACGACGCAGGTTGAACTGGAGACAGCGCGAGAGCACCGTGACCGGGATCTTCTGGGGATCCGTGGTCGCCAGCAGGAACTTCACATGCGGCGGCGGCTCTTCCAGCGTCTTCAGCAGGGCGTTGAAGCTATGGGAGGAGAACATGTGCACCTCGTCGATGAGGTACACCTTGAAGCGCCCCCGCGCCGGCGCGTAGGGCACGTTATCGAGCAGCTCACGGGTTTGATCGACCTTGGTGCGCGAGGCGGCGTCCACCTCCAGCAGATCCACAAAGCGTCCGCTATCGATCTCCCGACACGCGGAGCAGACTCCGCAAGGGTGTGAACTTACCCCCTGCTCGCAATTCAGCGCCTTGGACAGGATCCGCGCCAGCGTGGTCTTGCCGACACCGCGCGTACCCGTGAAGAGATAGGCATGGTGGAGCTGATCGCGGTCGAGCGCATTCGACAGGGCGCGCACGACATGCTGCTGCCCGACCATATCGTCGAACGATTTCGGGCGCCATTTACGGGCGAGCACCTGGTAGGACATGCGCGACTGGGATCGACCGAGGATCGGATGGAACGGAAGTGGATGATGTCGCGCGAGTATATCAGGCCGCGCCTGGCCTTGTGAGGAATTGCCGGCGATATCGGGACTTGGCTGGCGGGACTTATGGCGGATGGGGCGGCGGCCAACGCCAGCCGCACCCCGGCACACGATTCCGCCGCTGCGGCTGCTCCCTTCCGGGCCTGACCGGGTTCACGGCATCACGTTGCGAGGGGACCGGCGCGAGCCACCATAACGCAGCGCTCTCCAACGAAGCCAGAAAACGCCTGCGCAGCGTAACAAGAAGCGCCTGTGAACTCAAACCGGTCTTGCGCTTGCGACTGGTCGGCGGTTATTCCAAGGCGATCTTCATCAAGAGAACGACCGCCCGACCTCGGATTTGGTCCGCGCCTGGATTGACACCAGGTCCGTGAGGATCAAGCTATGCACCTAAGATCCTTCGGCAACAGCGACCCGACCCAAAACATCATGCCCCCATTCGCCAAACCCGCCTCCCTCGCGCTCACCGCATGGCTTCTGTGCGGCCCGCTCGCCGTGGGGGCCGACGAGGCGTCCACCACGGAAACCTCGGATATCTGGAGCCAGACCAGGGAACGGGCGGCCGGCTGGTGGCGGCAATCCCAGAGCTTCGCCGGTCAAGCGGCCGAGGATGCGCGCCGGATGTTCGCCGACGAGGAAGATTTCGCTCATGTCTGGGAAACCGTCGTGCCGACGCTGGATCAGGCGCTCATTCTCGAGGAACGCCAGCAGGCGCTACCGGAATCGGCCTGGCTGGGGACCGACCGCAAATCCAATCGCGACGAGATCGACGCCTTGCTCGACGAGGCGGTGGAGATCCTCGCGGTCTCTCCGGCCTTGAAGTACCGCGATCGCATCCAGGCACTGCAACAGGAGGTCGAGCGGGCGCGCGCCGAAATCGCCGATTACCGCCAGAAGCGCATCGCGGCGCCGACCGAGTCGACGATCAAGAAAACGGTGTCGGACTATGACGACCTGATCGCGGCCCGCGAAAACGATATCCAGCGGATTCACAAGCAGATCGATGGCCTCAAGCGGGACTTCGGACAGGAATTGCGCGGGCTGGGCCTAGAGATCAACGACGAGCAACTGGAGTTCCTGCTCTCCACCGTGGTGGGGGACAATCTGGTCGACCTCGGCGTCCTGTTCGACAACGTCAAGGCGATCACGCTTCAACTCGAAAAACTCGTGGAACAAAGCGGCGAGGACCTGCGGAGCGCGCGGCGCTACTACGGGCTTTACGTCGTCCTGCTCAAATCGCTCGATCGCATGCACACGCGGATCGAGGGGGCGATCGCGGAGCAGTACGTTCCGCAAATCGACGGCATTATCGGCCAGGCGCAGGCGCTCGCCGAGGAGACCCAGCGACTCTTGAAGGAGTCGCCCGGCAAGGGGGATCTGCTCAGCGGCAACCTCCAGGCCCAGCAACTCACGATCCAGGCTGCGGGCGTCTATCGGCAATATCTGCAGGACCAGGCAAAACAGGTGCGGAAGGCGCGGGAGGAGCTGGAGAAGGACATCGCGGCCGCCTGGAACACCTACGAGACGGTCCGCGTCTCCGGTGAACTGGTCGGGCTGGTACGATCAAGCCAACTCCTGCTTGAAGGGCTGATGAATCGGCAGGTTCCCGCACTGCGCCCGTTCGAAAACCTGGAGATGCAGCGCGAGATCCAGAAGCTCACCCAACAGCTTAGAGGCGCGGAGTCACGGTGAGGCGGGAGGCGCCGCCTCGCGCCGCGCCTCAGGGGCGATAGGGGTAGGGTTCGGCCTGTCCGAGCGGGGTATAACCGAAGACAATGTCCCCTTGCGACCCGTCATCGAGCGCGATGCGACCGATACCGTTGCGCCCATCGATCGCCAGGATCAGGTCGGCCCAACCGCTTCGACCATCGTTGCAGTAGACGTCGAACACAGCGTCGGCGGAGCCCGTGAAGGCGTTATAGCTGCCGCTGCAGGTGTTGGAGCCGTTGGTGACACGGAAATTCGCCGCGAGCGGAGACTGGGAGTCATATTTGCCGGAATAGACCTCTTCATTCACC
Source organism: uncultured Gammaproteobacteria bacterium (assembly GCA_963818415.1). Lineage (GTDB taxonomy): Bacteria > Pseudomonadota > Gammaproteobacteria > Chromatiales > Chromatiaceae > CAWFSC01. Next base: position 38,413 of record CAWFSC010000004.1, read on the forward strand.
ATCACGGCGATCGGGCCGGATGTCGAATGGCCGGCTGCAATCCGATCGGCGCGTGGCTGATCGAAGTATTCGAGCACCGCGCTCACGCACCCCGCGTAATCTTCCAGATCCAGATGTCGGCAGAGTCGCTGGCCATAATCCTCGGGAGAGACGGTGGTGCTCACGCCTCCCTGATGGTTGGGCGGGAATATCGCGCAACCGCCGAGCAGGGCGGATAAACCGGCAACGATGGCGACCAAGCGCAACATAGGCCTTCTCCCCTTAGCCATTGAGATCGAATCACCTTAGAGTTTACCCCGAGCGAGCCCCCGAATGTGGCGATTTCTGCATAAACGTGCACAATGCGCACAGTCGTGGCTGGAGTGCTGGGCGAGGCGTCGTGGGGATGTCCGCTCCGCAGACCTTATTCACTTGGAGTGACCTGAAGATGAGGCTGAAGCGACATTTCCTACTCACCCCCGCCACCCGAGTCCAGGGAACCAGTCTGCGCCTTGGTTACGGAATGCTGTCTCTATTGCTGCTGGCCGGATGCGCGAAGCCCCTGGTGCTCGATGCCACGCTACCGCAACAGTTCGCCGAGATCAGTTGCATCGAGGACTGTCGCGTCACGAAGGAAAACTGCACCGCCGACGCGCGCTACGACTATCGGCAGTGCGAGGCCGGCTACGACAAATCCTTCGGGGATTATCGCTGGTGCCTCGCCTCCGCGCTTAACCGCGAGGAGTGCGGCTATCCCTGGTGGTCCTGCGCCGAAAACCTCTACGGCTATTGCGTCAATCGTTACAACGAGTGCAAGAGCGCCTGCGAAGGCGGGCCTCGCTGAAACCGCGGCGTCCGGCGGCTAATGCACGGTGCAAACCATGCAGGGGTCGAACGAACGCACGATATGCTGCACCGCCACGGGGGTGCGCTCGCCCTGACGAACTGGCGCGCCCACGAGTGCCTGCTCCAATGGACCCGGAACCCCTAGTCGATCCCGTGGCGAGAAGTTCCAGGTCGTCGGCGCGATGATCTGGTAGTTCAGGATGCGGCCGTTGCGTACACGCAGCCAATGTCCCAGGCTGCCGCGCGCCGCCTCGACCAGTCCGACGCCCTGCCCCTCCCTTGGCATGTCCCCAGTCTGGCAGAAGGGCTCGCCCGGTCGCAGTTGGCGCACCCAAGTCTCCATCGCGATCAGAATCCGGGCCGATTCCACCAGTCGGGCGATCACCCGATTGGCGACGTTGCCGCCCGAGCGGGCGACCAGATCGCGGATCAATGGCTGTCCATCCACGAGCTGCCGCGCCAGCGCACCCACCTCCACCAACCGCCCGTCCAAGCGCGGCGCCTTGCACCAAGTGTAAGCGTCTGGTTTGTCGAGCGTCGGCAGGGTGCTGCCGGCGCTCGGGTGCACTGGATCCGTGCCCCCGAGCATCCAACTGTGCGTCACATCCTCGGTGATGCGAGCGGCATCCAGTGGCCGGAGACCCTCGTCCCAGAGACCGCCGCCGAAGAGCCGCTGCCCGTCGATCGGGAAGCTACCATAGCTCATGAAGCGATCCGTTCCGCGACCCAGCCGATCCAAGCCCAGGGCGTCGGCGATTCGGAGAAAGGACCGAAAATCGCTGGAGCCCACTGGCGCGCGCTCGACCCAGGCGGCGAGCGAGGCAGCGGAATCCAGCGCCGCGATGACCTCCAGACTATCCCCAAAGGTCCGAGTCTCCAGAAAGCGGCGGAAGCCGGCCAGAATCAGGCTCAGGCGGATCCGCTCCTGGGGCTGCACCGCCCTGGTCGAGCCGCCCGGCTGAAGGCTCAGACTGTGCGGCCACTTGCCGGCCAGCAAGCCCATCAGATGAAGCAATTCGGCGCGCGCCGGCAACAGCTCGCGGCCAGCGCTGCCGGTCCCGGCGCGGAACCGCTCCGCCGCCAGCGGATACCAGGGCTCATCCGCATAGACCTCACGGGCGAAGTCCGGCATGAAGAACAGATAGAAATGTGTCAGGTGATCGGCCAGGTTCTCGCAGGCCAGAATGAGATTGGTCGCGAACTCGCCATTGGGCGGCATGCGAATGCCCTGAGCCCCGGCAAGCGCATAAGCCGCCGCCATGGACTGGGAGACCGAGCAAATCCCACAGATGCGCGGGGCGATGACCAGGGTATCGAGCGGATCCTTGCCGAGCAGGATCTGCTCGAATCCACGATAGAGCGGCGAGACGACCCAGGCATCCAGCACCCGGCCGTCCTCGATCTCCAGGCGGACCTCAAGGTCACCCTCGACGCGATTGAAAGGACCGACAAGGAGACGGCTCATTCGAAAACCGCGCCGCGGGAAAAACAGACCATGCTGGACTCCGGTGTCTTGGATGCGCTCAGCTTACCAATCATGTGGTCTGTCCAGGTTTTCACGGTTTTCAATAAACTATGCGTCAAGTCCCTGGAGATTATAGACACGTTTTTTGAAGAGCTCGGGTCGTTTTGCTGACCAGTCCTGAGCGCTTGAATGGGTGCGATGTGTCCCAGGGCTTTCTGCGGGATGTGTTGATTGTAGACCTTGACGTACTGAATGAGGGTCTGCTCCAGGCTCTGTGAAGAGTCGAATCGCATGGTGGCCAACACCTCGGCGATGCGTCCATTGAAGCGCTCGATCATGCCGTTGGTCTGCGGGTGTTTGGGTTTGATGAGGCGGTGTTCGGTCCCCTGGGCGGCGCAGACGCGGTCCGTGAATTCCTTGCCGTTGTCCGTGAGCACCTTGGCAATGGTGAAGGGGGCGGCCGCGATCAAGCGCGCGAGGAAACTGCTGGCGCTGGCGGCGGACTTGTCGTCCAGGAGTTCGACGTAGACCCAGCGGGTGGCGCGATCAATGGCCGCGAAGAGGTCACGGCGCCGCTCCTCGTCGGGCATTTGGGGCAAGGACTAGACATCGACATGCACGAAGCCTGGCGCATACGCTTGGAAGCGCTTCCCCGGGCGCCCCTCGGCATCCGCTTCCTGCGGGATCAGGGCCTTGAGGTTGGAGAGCCCATGGCGGCGCAGGCAGCGATCGAGCGCCGAGCGTGAGGCCGCCACGTTGATGAATTCCCGCGTCACCGCGAGCAGGTCATCGAGTGGCAGCAGCAGCGTCTGGCGCAGGGCCACCACGACCGTTTCCTGGGCAGCGCTCAGTGTCGTCTGCAAGTGATGCGGGCGGTGCGAACCATCAGCCGTCGTTTCACGCTGGCGCCACTTGGCCACGGTGTGGCGGTTGAGGTGGTAACACTCGGCCAACTCCGTGGTCGACTGCGTCGCGCGTTGCAGTTCTTCGCGGATGGCCGGGGTGGTGCGGGCGTTTTTGTGTCGGTGGATGACCATGCGCCAATGTCTCAGATCCGTGCTCGGGAACGGTTCAAGTGAGATGCGCCAACTTCGCGGGCAAGCTGACCCAAGACCTCGCGGGCGCGGAACAGAGGATCACTTCTCATCGGGATATAATCATATCAAGTCCCGTAAGATTATAGACCTTTCTTTTGAAGCGTTCTGGGCATTTCTGTTGCCAGCGTTTGAGCGCTTGAATCGGCGCGATGTGTCCGAGCGCCTTCTGCGGGATCTGGTGATTATAGAGCCGGACGTAGCCGGTGAGGGTGTCCGCGAGGTTCTGTGCGGAATCGAAGCGGGTGGTGGCGAGCACGTCGGCGATGCGCCCATTGAAGCGTTCCACCATGCCATTGGTCTGCGGGTGGCGGGGAGCAATGAGCCGGTGTTCGATGCCGTGACGCGCACAGTCCTGGTCGAAGCGATGGCGCCCGGTCGGCTCACGCTCGCCGGTGGCGCAGAAACGGTCGGTGAATTCCTGGCCGTTGTCGGTCAGGATCTTCTCGAGGGTGAACGGCGACTTTCTCGACCAGGCGCTGGAGGACAGTCGCGGGCGTTGGTGGCGGTTTTCTCGGGTAGGATTTCGACGTAGACCCAGCGCGAGGCGCGATCGATCGCGACGAACAGAGACTGATGCGCCGCCTCGTCGGGCCTCTGCGGCAGGTCTTTGACATCAATGTGGACGAACCCTGGCGCGTCGTCCTTGAAGGTCTTGACCGGCTTGGCCTCGCCTTCGGGTGGCGGGATCAGGGCACTGAGGTTGGAGACGCCGTGGCGCCGCAGACAGCGATCCAGGTCCGAACGCGAGACGGCGGGGTGGATGAACTCCCGGGTGATCGCCAGCAGATCGTCCAGCGGCAGCAGCAGGGGCTGGCGCAGCGCCACCACCACCTGCTCCTGCACCGGGCTCAGGGTGGCGTGAAGCCGGTGCGGACGGTGCGAGGCATCCTGAACGGTGTCGCGCCGACGCCAGTTGCGCACGGTGGCGCGATTCAAATGGTAGTCGCGCGCCAGTTCGCGCTCCGATTTCGTCGAGGCGCGCAACTCTTGACGAATGGCGGGTGTGGTGCGCGCGTGGCGATGCACGTTCAGCTTCATCGTCAGGTGTCCCGTCAGGTCGGGGAAGGTGTCGTTGGCTGAGGACGCTTGGCCACGCTCAGCTCATCGCACAGGGTGCGCAGCGCCTCGCGGGCCTGGAACAAAGGGTAGCTTCTGCGCGGTACATAATCACACAGGTCTTGACACTACTCGAAGAGCTTCTTGTTGTGGACCTCTTTGAAAGTAAAATCGCTGTTGGTATAGAACTTCAGCGCGCGGAAGATCTTCTTGACCTGGTTCTTGGCCGCGTCCCGGCGATGCGCCTGAAAGGCATGGTCGATGTCGCGCTCCTCGAAGTAGGTAATGTCTTCCCCCAGGGTCTCCTCCATGCCGCGTTTGTAAATGTCGCATCCCGGATGATCATATGGCCGCTTACTGAACAGCTCAGGATGACTCTGATACCAGTGCTTCATGGCTTGCATCGGCGTTTTATACTCTATTCATTCAATATTTGAGATTTTTCTATAATTTGAAACTTCAGTGAAAAGAGACTGCTAAGGAAACGCTGATTAATTGCCTTTTTAAGCCTTGCTCACGACGTAAGCCACTGATCCGGCTGGGCGTCACGCGGCGAATTTCGAATAAATCAGCGTTTCCCTAAGCGACTTATTTTCAGGTGATTGAGTGGCGCTAACGCAGCCCAGGATGGCCGTTTTGAATTTTGGAAACGAGTCATAATAACGGGAATACAAGACCTCATGTTTGACATGCCGCCATAGCCTCTCAATCAAATTGAGATTCGGCGAATAGGCAGGGAGATAGATGAGTTCAACTTTGAGTTGTGCGGCAAGCTCCGTGACGATGTTGCACTTTTGATAGCGGGCGTTATCCAGAAACAAGGTCACGACCTCATCGGCATGTTTCGCGGCTAATTTTCGAAGCAGATCGCAGACACTCAGCGCATTGATATAGGAATCATTGGTGACGGTGACCACCTCATGAGTGATCGCATTGAGGGCGCCAAGCATATTAAATCGCTTTCGCCCCGAGGCGGAATAGACGAAATAGCGTTGAAAACACCATAAAAAACCGAGAAAAGGCTGCAGGACAAAGTGCGCGGCATCGACAAAATACACCTGTTTGCGGCCCTGCTTGGCCTCCTCCAGATTTGGCTCTAAGTAGTCGCGAATAAAGGTTTTTTGCTCTTCTCGTTTGGTATCCTCCAGCGTTCCTGGAACGCTTCCTGTTTTTTTCGGCTCAGTCCAACCGAGAGGAGAACATGGCGCACGTGGGCGCGCGTGAACGAGAGTCCGGTGATGTGTTCGATCTCGGCGGCAGCCTCTTTCAAGGTCCGTGGCGGATGCGCTGAGAAATATGACACGAGCTGTGAGCGATAGGGATCGAGTTGGCTACCAGGACAATGAAAACGGCGTTCCAGAACGCCTTGCAAGCCTTTCTCCGCATAGATTCGAATCGTCGCTGTCACGGTATTTGGAGCCGCGTCACTCAGATCGGCGATGTCGCGATGCGGCAGCCCGTGATGCTTATGCCAAAGAATTGTCATCCGCTTGCGAACGATTGGATCAGGATGATGGTCGCGCTGATCTCGAATCTGACGCTGGTCTTCTGTCGAAAATTGGCAATGATGCATGGCGGATCAATCCGTATACGCGAATGGTTTGGATGCAGGCGCTTTTAAGCAGGACGAATTGATTAAAATTTTTCGTAACGTACCCGGATGTCGGGCGCCCTTGGGCGCATTAGGGCGTGTCATCAATTCTGATCGTGTGGGATTATCGGGCCTGCCACTTCCGCTGACGAACGATCATGGAGCCCCGTGAGATGACACCGCGCCGCTACGCCTTGCGTGATGACCAATGGGATCGCATCAAGGATCTCCTGCCGGGCCGCCCCGGTGACGTTGGGGTCACTGCACGGGATAACCGATTATTTGTCGAAGCGGTGTTGTATCGCTACCGGGCTGGGATTCCCTGGCGCGATCTGCCGGAGCGCTTTGGCGATTTTCGGGTGATTCATCCGCGGTTCTCGCGTTGGGCGCGCACCGGGGTGTGGTTGCGGATCTTCGAGACCTTGGCAGCGGACGCCGACAATGAGTACGCCATGCTCGACAGTACCATCGTGCGAGCGCATCAACAGAGCGCGGGCGCCCAAAAAAAGCCGGTGGTGACCAAGCGATCGGGCGCAGCAAAGGCGGCTTGAGCACCAAGATCCATGCACGCACGGACGCTTTGGGTAACCCCACCGGGTTTTATCTGAGCGGGGGGCAGGAGTCTGACTTGGTGGGTGCCGATCACTTGCTTCCCGGCCTGGAGGCCGAGGCGTTGCTCGCCGACAAAGCCTTTGATGCCGATGAGCGGGTGCTCGCGGTGTTGGACGCGATGGGAACCGTCGCGGTGATCCCCCCGAAGCGCAACCGCCTCGTTCAGCGTGACTATGACAAGGAATTGTACAAAGCACGCCATCTGATCGAGATTTTTTTTCAAAAACTCAAGCAATACCGAGCGATTGCGACGCGCTATGACAAGTTGGCCCGCAATTTCCTGGCGGGGGTTCATTTAGCAGCGGCGAGCATCCTGCTCACGTGATGGACATCTCCTTGATCTCAGTGCTAATCCCACACGATCAGAATTGATGACACGCCCTAGGATTGTTGGGCCAAGAGCCTTGCGGTGGAGACATGCGACTTTCCCTTGAATTGGGTGCGAGGCGTTGGTGGCTTTTTGACCCCGCGCGTGGTCTTGCGCAGCTTGGCGAAATCGATATGACGCGCGAGCGCGAGTAACGTCGCACACAACTGCTCGGATGTCTCGCTCGCGAAGCGTGTCCAGTCCTCCTCGGGGACGGCGATGTTGAGGCCGGTGTCGGTGGTGGCGATCTCGGCGGCCAGGTAATACTCGGAGACGCTCTCATCGATGTTCACCTCGGCATGCGCGGCCCGCAGCACGGCCATCACCACGGCGTAGAGGTTGAAGGCCACCAAGGCGAGACAGAAGGCAAACAGCGCCGCGTGCGGAGACCCCAGGGGGTGATTTCGGCGTTGAGGTGTTGCTCAAGCTGTTGAAACGCGGTCTCGATGCCCCCGCAGGTGCGATACAGCGCGGCGATCTGGGCGGCCTCGGGCGGGAGATTGGTCAGCAACACCAGGGACGCATCGCCATGGCGGGTTTGAGTGGTCAAGTTGAGAGTGAGACGGCGTCAGCGTTGCACCTCACCCTCGGCGGTTGACCGCGTGACGGACTGCTCGAAGACCTCGCCGGTCGCGGTTTGCCCCCTGGACGGCATCGGCGCTCAGGGCTTGGTCGAGAGGTTGGCAGGCTGGCGAATGATGAAGAACGCCTGGCGGCGAGCGATCGCCGCCAGCCAAGCGGTGACGCAAAAGTTGCGGTCAGCGATCCAGCGGTCGTTGGGCACCACCGTGGCCGGCACGTCCGTCAGCACGGCGCGCTCCTGGGCGTGGCCGTCGGCGCAGGGAAAGACATCCATGGCCAGTCCGAGGCGCGGATCGAAGACCGCCAGCGACTTTCCGGGCAAGGGAGCCGCCGTGGTGTGACGCACCGCCTTCAGCCGATGCGCACTGGCAGCGAGGCAATTGCCATCCAGATATGTCACCCGGTACCCGGGCAACCGCGCGGGTTTGGTGCCCTGAAGACGTTCGATGAGCGCCTCAGACTCACCGGCGATCTGGCGCACCAGCGCCTGGGAGGTGGTCAATTCGACCCCTTTGAGCTTGGCGTCAACGGCGACCACCGAGACGGCGAGGTGGGCATGACGATACGCTGCGTGAACACTTGCCTGCGTTTTGCACACGACATGCAGCATCAACCCAACCAGTGAGGAGAAGAGAATGTCACGGGTGTACTGTTTTTCGCACGTCGTCTCGAACCAGCGATCCCGTTTCTCGGCGTTGAGCAGGTGCTCCAGCAGCACACGCACCATGACCGTCGTGGGGGCTTTCTCGGCAAATTTTTGCAGGATCTCGCTGAACATCGGGGCAGGCTGACTCGGGCGAATGTTGAAAAATCCTTATTTTAACAGATGTTTACGGTTACCTTAAAAGGGCTTGCCTCACCCCTTATCCTCGCCCATCACGCCAGAAAGCGCCGATTCCATCAGCCCGCGCGAATCCTCCGCGACCAGATGGACATAGCGCGCGGTCAGTCCGGGGCCGGAGCGGTGGCCAAGAATGGCGGCGATCTGAAAGGCGCTCGCCCCGGCCTTGGCCAGATAGGAGCCGCAGGAATGGCGAAGGTCATGGACGCGAAGATTCTCGACCTTGGCTTCCAGCTTGGCGGCGGTCCACGCCTTGTCGAGTGGGGGCAGGGTGTGAACCTTCGCGGACGGGAAGACGCGCGGATCATCGAGCTTGCGGACCTTGGCGCGCTCCAGGAGCAGGGCGCGGACATCGCCAAGCAGGGGCACGCGCCGATCATCGCCGTTCTTGGTGTCGCGCAGGAGGATGATCGAACCGCCCTTGAGATCCACATCGCGCCATTCGAGCCCGAGCAGTTCCCTGCGCCGGGCGCCGGTGGCGAGCGCCAGGCGGACGAACAACCCGAGATCGGGCCAGGCTCGGGACTGATCGCAGGACGCCAGCCGCCGCGCGCGCTCGTCAAAGCGATCCTTCCACCAGCCAAGGCGGGCGGTCACGGTCGGATCCTTTCCGGTCCAGATGGTGAGATAGCGTCCGATCAACTCGCCGAGGGTATGGCGGCGCAACTCGCCCCCAAGCACTTGCGCCCATCGGTCGAAATCGGCCTCCACCTTGGCGGCGAAGGCATCGGCGTCCTTCTTGGTCCTGAAGTACTCCACGAAGGTTTGACCCTTGCGGCGGATCCGCACTTGCCAGGGCTTGGACTTGCGGTCGGGGAGCTTGGTAATGGATGCCACGTCGGCCACTCCAGGCGGATAAGTGGCAAGAAGTGTAGCGCGGTTTTTAGTGGTGTGGACTCAACGAGGACTCGGGGCAAAGAAAAAGGGCTTACAGTTTCCGGTAAGCCCTTGTTTTATTTGGCTGGGGGACAAGGATTCGAACCTTGGTTAGCGGAGTCAGAGTCCGCTGTCCTACCACTAGACGATCCCCCAAAATTGCGATGGGGTTACCGCTGGCTTATCGTTTGGACATCCGGGCGGATAATAAGCCGCCAGTCTGCCTGAAGCTCGCGCGGTAGCACCCTGGCATTAACGCTTCGAGTACTGAGGACGCTTGCGTGCCTTGTGCAGACCCACTTTTTTGCGTTCGACTTCGCGGGCATCCCGCGTGAGGAAGCCGGCGCGGCGCATCGGGCTGCGCAGTTCCTCGTTATACTCCACCAGGGCGCGCGCGATGCCGTGACGGATGGCTCCGGCTTGTCCGGTGTTGCCACCGCCCTTGACGGTGACATTGATGTCCAGCCGATCGACGAGACCGACCGTTTCGAGCGGCTGGCGTACGACCATGCGCGCTGTTTCACGCCCGAAATAGTTGTCGAGCGGTTTGCCATTGACCGTGATGTTGCCCGAGCCCACCGTCAAAAAGACCCGTGCGGCGGAGGTCTTACGGCGACCTGTAGCGAGTTGCGTCTCCGACATGCGTCTGAATTCCTAAACGTTGAGCTCAAGGATTTTGGGTTGCTGCGCCTGGTGCTCGTGCTTTGGGCCGGCGTAGACGCGCAGCTTCTTTAGCATGGCGCGGCCGAGCGGACCCCGTGGCAGCATGCCCTTGACTGCCAGCTGGATGACGCGCTCTGGCGCGGTGTCGAGCAGCTTGGCGAGATTCGTGGACTTGAGGTTGCCGACGTACCCCGTATGGCGGTAGTACATTTTGTCTTCGCGCTTGTTGCCGGTCACCCGAATCTTTTCGGCGTTGACCACCACCAGATAGTCGCCGGTATCGACATGGGGCGTGTATTGAGGCTTGTGCTTGCCACGCAGCCGCAGCGCCAGCTCGCTCGCCAGACGCCCGAGGGTCTTGCCGTCGGCGTCGACCAGGTACCAGGCGCGGCGAACCTCGGCGGGTTTGGCGCTTACAGTCGTCGTCATGATCCTTCGCTCCGGGAGGCAGCGCGCGGAGAACCAGCGCGCCAGCCTTGAAATCGTTAAGTCTGCATCGAGAAAGACGGCGGAATATACGTGATCGGCCGCAGGAGCGCAAGTCCAGCCTCCAGTGGCAGGCTGGCGGTCCGAGAGTTCAGCCGGGGAGTCGCAGGCGGTCAACCGTTCGGCCTTGGATCAGATGCTCCTGCAGGATCTCCTCGATATCCTGCTCGTTGGCGTAGCTGTACCAGATAGCATCCGGATAAATCACGATGGTCGGCCCCTCGGCGCAGCGACCCAGGCAGCCGGCTGTATTGACCCGCACGCCAGCGGGTCCGGCCAAGCCCAAGTCCTTGGTGCGCTGCTTGAGATAGTCGCGCATGGCGTACGACCCGGATGCCGCGCAGCAGCGGCGTCCATCCTCGCGCTGGTTGGTGCAAAAAAAGACATGGTAGCGATAGTAAGCCATCGTCAATGACCTGAATTGGGGCAAACCCGTTGGGCACAGGTTACCATGCGATTGGGCCGAGCCGCCCGCGCGCGCGGCAGCCCCAGATGCGTGCCGTGCGCGCCCAATCCCAGCCAGCCCGGACCAGTCCGGGTTTTTGTACCTCCTCTGCGTAGACATCGCCTTGAATACCCTGGTGCCGCCGACCATCCAAGCCAGCGCCGCCGCGCGTTCGGATCAGGACCTCCTTCGTCTTGCTGATCAATGCGTGAAATGCGGATACTGCCTGCCGCATTGCCCCACTTACGGCAAGACGCGCAACGAGGCGGACTCGCCGCGCGGCCGCATTGCGCTGATTCAGGGCTGGGTCGCGGGGGAGCTGGAAATGACAGGCACCCTGGCTGGTCATCTCGACGGCTGTCTGACCTGTCGCGCCTGCGAGGCGGCCTGCCCCTCGCTGGTTGCCTATGGTCACCTGGCCGATGCCACCAAGGCGCGGCGGGTGGATGCGTTACCGCGCTGGCGACGCGCGCTCGGCCGCCTTGGGCTCGCGGTGCTGTCCGATCCCCGGACTTTCGCCCGGCTGGGAAGGTTGGGGAGCCTCTACCGGAGGAGCGGGCTGGCCAGTCTGGCAAAGCCTTTGCGGCTCACGCGCACCCGGCCGCTTGCGGCCTTCCATCGCTTGGCTCTTGCCTTGGGGGTCGCTGCTCGCCCGTTGGATGCTTGCGAGCCGGACGACTCCGATCTCGATCTTTTCGTCGGCTGCGTCGGCTCCAGCGTCCTTGGCGGTGCCTTGCTGGCTGCCGCCAAGGTCTGCGAACACCTGGGTTTGCGGGTGCGCATTCCCGCTGCCGCGAGCTGTTGCGGGGCGCTGATGCGTCACAATGGATACATCCGTGAGGCCGATCGTTATCGCGCGAATTGCGCTCGGCTCCACGCGGACCGGACGCTGGTCGGGCTCGCCAGCGCCTGTATCGCCGAACTGCGCGAGCAGCCCGAGCTGCGGGGCACCTGGGAAATCTGCGACTATTTAGACCAGGCTGAGTGGTCCGGCTCGCTTGCGCTCCGACCCTTGCGTCGCCGGATTCTGGTTCACGAGCCATGCTCGCATCGCAATCTGCTCGGTGGCAACGCCGCGGTTTTTCGTCTGCTCGCCCGTATTCCCGACGCCGTGGTCGCGCCGCTGCCGGACAATGGCCGTTGTTGTGGGGCAGCCGGGACTTATCTCATTCAGCAACCTGAAATGGCGGAGCTGCTCCTCGCCGACAAAATGGTCAGCATCCGGGAGTTGAAGCCGGATATCATCGTGACCACAAATCCAGGATGCGCGTTGCATCTGCTCGCCGGCATCCAGGAGGCCGGGCTTGAGATCGAGGTCTGTCATCCGGTCGAGCTGATCGCCCGACAGCTCGAAGCGGTTTAGCGCCGCGCGGTGTGAATTCACGCCCTGTCCTTTCATCCATTCTTCAGCCGACTAACGACCATGAATCATCCTTCTTTCACCGAGAGCCGCCGCTATTCCCCGCTCGATCGTTTGCTGATTAATACCGATCAAGCCTTGCGCACGCTGTTCGGCCGTCCGGCGACGACCGAGCGACGCAATCCGGCGGCTGGGCTGATGGAGCCCGAGTTGCGGGATGACCAACGTCAGCATGTCGCGCGCCTGATGCGCGTCAACCACACCGGTGAGATTTGTGCCCAGGCGCTCTATCAAGGTCAGGCGCTGACCGCCAAGTTGCCCGAGACTCGGCGGCGAATGGAGCGGTCGGCGAAGGAGGAAAACGATCATCTGGCCTGGTGCGAGGAGCGTTTGGGAGAGCTTGGCAACCGCAAAAGCCTCCTGAACCCGCTGTGGTATGCCGGCTCCTTCGCAATGGGGGCTGCTGCTGGGCTGGCCGGCGACAAATGGAGCCTGGGATTCGTGGTCGAGACCGAGCGTCAGGTCGAAAATCACCTGGAAGAGCACCTGGAGCAGATTCCCGCGATCGACGAGAAGAGCCGCGCGATCCTTGAGCAGATGAAGGCCGATGAGGTGCGCCACGCTCAGATCGCGAAAGCGGCTGGCGGGGCCGATCTGCCCGGCCCGATTCGCGCGGCCATGAAACTGACCTCGCGCGTCATGACGCAAACGGTCTACTGGCTCTGACCCGGTCGGCCGGAAGTCGGTACCCCAGCCGCCCGTCGTCAGGCGGCGATGGACGCCTTGCGGAGTTCGCCTGGCAGAGATCGTAGATCCGGCCCGCGCGACTCAAGCCTCGCGGATCTCATAGTCGTGTGTGATGGTCGCCGTGGCGCCGAGCATGATGGAGGCCGAGCAGTATTTTTCCGCGCTGAGTCGGATCGCCTGCTCCACGCGCTTGGGGTCGAGCGCACGGCCGGTGACGATGAAATGGGCGTGGATCCGGGTGAACACCTTGGGGTCCTGTTCGGCGCGCTCGGCCTCTAGCTCGACGACGCAGTCGGTGACCTCCTGACGCCCCTTGCGCAGGATCAGCAGCACGTCGAACTGGGTGCAGCCGCCCATCCCGATCAGCAGCATCTCCATGGGTCTGACCCCGATGTTTCGGCCGCCCAGCTCGGGCGGTCCGTCCATCACGATGCCATGACCGGAGCCGGATTCACCCAGCATTGCAACCCCATCGATCCACTTGATCCGCGCTTTCATTGCCATCATCCACGGTTGAACAGGTTGCACACAGCCCTTGCCAGGATTGACGCAAGCCTGTACACAAGCGCCATGGGCTGACCGAAACCGGCCGTAAGACCGGAGATCTTGGGATGCCGGCTCGCGTTGTCCCGGCATCCCCGGAACGCGGCAGAGGCTAGCACAGTTCGACAAGGCACCACGGCATTGCCTAGAATCAGCGAACATCCGTCCCCTATGACAGGCCGAGCGATGAGCATTCTGAGACCCCCTAAGGAAGAACCCAAGTGGCTGCAGCCCTTCCTGGCCCAATGCCACGCCAAGACCTACGAAAAGAATGTGGAGTTTATCCGCCAGGGCCAGGCGGCGGAGAGCCTCTACTATCTCATCGAGGGGTCGGTGTCGGCCTTGATGTTCGACGAGGAGGAACGCCGGGAGCTGATGCTCGCCTACATCAACAAGGGCGAGTTCATCGGCGAAATGGGACTCTTCGTCCCGCAAAACACGCGCAGCGTCATCATCCGCACCCGCACCAAGTGCAAGGTCGCGGAGATTACCTATCAGCGGCTCGACCGCCTGCTCAACGATGAACTGGCGGACGTCGCCAAGGAATTCCTCTATAGCGTCGGTGAACAGCTCTCCCAGCGGCTTCAGGTGACCAGCCGCAAGGTCGGCCATCTGGCTTTCCTCGACGTGACCGGACGGATCGCCGGAACCCTGCTCGACCTTTGCAAGCAACCAGACGCCATGACGCACCCCGACGGCATGCAGATCCGCGTGACCCGCCAGGAGCTGGGGCGCATCGTCGGCTGCTCGCGCGAAATGGCGGGGCGGGTGATGAAGACCCTGGAAGAGCAGGGATTGGTCAGCGTCAAGGGCAAGACGATCGTCGTGTTCGGAACCCGTTAGCATCCCGCCCCGCGACGGCGGCGGGCTGATTCAGAAGAACAGGTTCGCCAGCTCGGCTCCGGGATCCTCGGCTCGCATGAATGCCTCGCCGACCAGGAAGGCATTGACGCCACGATCGCGCATCCGCGCCACGTCGTCCCTGCCCAGGATGCCGCTCTCGGTCACCAGCAGACGCTCATCGGGGACCGAGGCCAGAAGCCCAATCGTGGTCTCCAGACTGACCTCGAAGGTGCGCAGATTGCGGTTGTTGATGCCGACCAGCCGCCCCGGAACGGCCAGCGCCCGCGCCAGTTCCTCTGCGTCATGCACCTCGATCAGCACGTCCAGGCCCAGCTCATGCGCCAGGTCGTTCAGATCGCGCAGGGCCTGATCCGTCGAGACAGGCGGCGATCAGCAGGATGCAGTCCGCGCCCATCAGCGCGCGCCTCATAGACCTGATAGGGATCGATGATGAAGTCCTTGCGAATCACCGGCAGGTCGCAGGCCGCGCGCGCTTGCAGTAGATATTCGTCGCTGCCCTGGAAGAAATCCACGTCCGTCAGCACCGAAAGACAGGCCGCTCCGCCCCGCGCATAACTTGCCGCGATCTCGGCGGGGCGGAAATCCGCGCGCAGCACACCCTTGCTGGGACTGGCCTTCTTGATCTCGGCGATCACGGCCGGCTGCCCGGCGGCGACCTTGGCGCGCGAGCGCTGCAACGAAGCCCCGCGTCGGCGGTGCATCCGCCAATCCGGCGATGAGCTCCGACTCTGGGCAACGTTCGGAGCGGGCGCGAATCTCCTCGACCTTGCGGTGAACGATCTTCCTCAGAATGTCCGGTGTATCAGTCATCTCAACTCGCGAATTCAGGATCGAGGCCATTGATACCCTTGCGGGCGGGACAGGGCGCCTTGCCTCAGGGCGTTATTCCGGCGGGCGCATACATGAAGAGGGCGACCAGGGTTCCTTGGAAGGCAGCAGGCAGCCCAACCGCTGCTCACCGTCAGACAAAGGAAGTCGTGAGCGCGATCAGCCGCTCCATCCGACGCAGTGCCTCGCCGCTGGCGAGCGACTCCTCGGCCTTGGCCAGACCGCCCGCGAGCGAGTCGGCACGCCCGGCGGCGTAGATGGCCGCGCCGGCATTGAGGAGCACGATGTCGCGCGCCGGACCCGCCTGGCCCGCGAGCACCCCGCGCAGCATGGTCAGGCTTTCGGCCGGATCCTTGACCCTGATGGCCTCCAGAGACGCCCGCCGCAAGCCGAAATCCTCTGGACGCATGCTGTAGCGGTGGATCTCGCCGTCCTTCAGCTCGGCTACGTCGGTGGTGTCCGCGATGCTGATCTCGTCCAGGCCATCGCGGGCATGAACCACCAGTACATGCCGACTGCCGAGCCGCTGCAGCACCTGGGCGAGCGACTCCAGCAACTCGACGCTGAAGACGCCGAGAAGCTGATTCGGCACCCCCGCCGGATTGGTCAGAGGGCCGAGCACATTGAACAGCGTGCGCACGCCCAACTCGCGGCGCGGGACGATGGTGTGTTTCATCGCGCCATGGTGTCCCGGCGCGAACATGAATCCGACCCCGACCTCGCGCACGCAGCGGGAGACCTGCTCGGCGGTCAGGTCCAGCCGCACCCCGGCGGCTTCGAGCACATCGGCGGCGCCAGACTTGCTGGAGACCGAGCGATTGCCATGCTTGGCGACATGGCAGCCCGCCGCCGCGGCCACGAACATGCTGGTGGTCGAGACGTTGAAGGTTCCCGAGGAATCGCCCCCGGTTCCGACGATATCGACCGTGTGCGCAAGGTCCGCGACGTCGACCCCGGTCGCCAGCTCACGCATGACCGCGGCGGCCGCGGCGATCTCTGGCACCGTCTCGCCCTTCATGCGCAGCGCGATCAGGAAGCCCGCGATCTGCGCGGGGGTCGCGCCGCCCGTCATGATGGCGCGCATGACGTCGGCCATCTCATCGGCGGTCAGGTCCCGGCGCTCGACGCAGCGCCCAATCGCCTCCTTCAGCTCCACCTCAGCGCCCCTCCAGAAAGTTCCGCAAGAGCGCGTGTCCCTGCTGGGTCAGGATCGATTCGGGGTGGAACTGGACACCCTGGATGGACATCTCCCGGTGTCTGACACCCATGATCGCGTCGCGCCGACCGTCCGGCCCCTCGGTCCAGGCCGTGACTTCCAGACACTCCGGCAGGGTCGTCTGCTCGATCACCAGCGAGTGATAGCGGGTCGCCTCGAACGGGTTCGACAGTCCAGCGAAGACCCCCTGACTCGCGTGATGCACCAGCGAGGTCTTGCCGTGCATCACTTCCGGCGCCTTGACGATGCGCCCGCCGAACGCCTGACCGATCGACTGGTGACCGAGACAGACACCCAGGATCGGCACCCGACCCGCCATCCGCTGGATCAGCGGCACCGAGATCCCGGCCTCGGTCGGCGTACAGGGTCCAGGCGAAATGACGACGCGCTCCGGTGCCAGCGCCAGCACCTGCTCGACCGAGAGCTCGTCGTTGCGAACCACCCGCACCTCCGCGCCCAGCTCGCCGAAATACTGCACTAGGTTGTAGGTGAAAGAGTCGTAATTATCGATCATCAGCAGCATGTCGCAGCTACCCCTTGGTTCGGTCGCGTCCTTCTCCCGGCGCGCCGGCGTGGCGCGTCCGAATTCGCCGCGCCTTTGCCGGGCGGCTGCGCCGAAGGTCGCAAACCTTGGATTGTCGCCCAGATCGCGCGCCGCCGAAACCCTCGTCTCTGTCCGCCAAACAAGGTCGGCACCCGGGGCGCTAGTCTTGCCCGAGGATCCTGTAATACCCGCCCCCTTCCAGGGGTAGCCGCAATTCCAATGGCGCGTAATTCGTTTTGTTCAGGGTGGCGAGATCGCGGTAGGGGCCGATGGGTGTCTGCGCGATTTGCAGGCGATAGCGCCCTAGTTTCAGCGCGTAAATCGACAGTTTCCAGGCATTGTCGCTCGTACTTGCGGTGTAGCCACCATAGGGTCGGGCTAATGGCTCGCCGATGAAGATGCCTTGCCCGGGCATGAGCACGCTCTTCCAATAGGATTCAATGAGTGTCGAGCCGCTGAGGTAGTGACTGATCAGGGTCGCTGGGTCGGGAAATTTCGCCGGGAAATTGCACGGCTCGACGACGCTGCCATAGCTGCCCGTCGCCCCAGCATCAAGCCAGCGCAGACTGCTCATCTGACGACTATCGGTCAGTTGACCGCCGGTCGAGGTCAGATGGTCCGCGACCGCCCCCGGAACGAAATGATTGGTCGCGAGGTCCGGAACGCGTACCGCGCCCGTGAAGTAGAAGAGGACGTCGTTCCGGTTCGCGATCGAGTCGGTATCGAGCCGCTCGATCTTGATCGTCTTCCCAGCCAGCTCGGTGACCCGGTCAAAGCCTTGCGCGCGGACGCTGCGCGCTGGATCGCTGGTCTTGATCAAGTAGGCCGTGCCGCCCGGATAGGTCTCATCGGATGCGACGCCGCGATCGATCAGCGACTTCATCGCTGCGAGATTCGCGCCCGCCAATGCCATCGTCGGTCTCATGCCGTGGTCGGAATGTGGGCTTGAACTTGCGGAGGCAAAATAGCCGCTCGGCTGGGTCGGTTGGCAACCGCTGGCACAAAAGGATTCGCTGTAACCCATCGCGAATGCCGTCGTAATGGACATGCAGCCGACGCGATAGGGCTCGTTCCAGGTCAGCACATAGGCTTGGACATTCGCTGGCGTCGCCGCCTGGACTTGGGTGTACAGGGTCCCGAACATCACCGGATCCATCGCGCGGTGCCCCGGAGCGAAGCGAATATGGATCAGGTTCGGGCTCGGCAGTTGCCGCCTCTCGGCGTAATAGCGCGCGACCTGAACGCTCAACGGATCCAGGTCATTGACGATGACGGCCAACTCATTGGCGCTGATGGCTTGGCGCGGGAGTAGGAGGCTCGGCGGCGACGCGGTCGACGATTGCCCTTGTCCAAGCGCAACACTTGCGATCGCCAGCCCCGCGCACAGAGACGCGAACAGCGGCAGCCAGCGGAGACCGCGTCCTCCCTTGCATGCGCCGTCCGCGTCGCGCCCGGGGAGCATCTCGCTGCGCGCGCGACTCAGGCGCGGGCTACTTCATACCCGCGAGTGTCGCTCGGGCATCCTCGACGCCGGGAAAGCTCATTTTGGCATCCAATGCCTGCCGCAGGTGGGGGCGCGCGTCCGCTTGACGACCCAGGCGCGCATAGATCATCCCGAGGTGGTATTCCAGCTCGGGCGGAATGGGGTTGACCAGCGCCGTTGCCTTCTTGACGGTCGCGAGGGCGTCCTCGAGGTCGCCCTTATGGAATCGGACCCATCCAAGCGTATCGAGCAGAACCCACTGATCGGATCCGATGAACTTTTGCGTCAGCTCCAGCGCCCTCGCCATGCTGGCGGGATCGTCCGCGCGCTGATTCACTAACAGCATCGCGAGGTTGTTCGCGACCGCATCGGCGTCGGGATTGGCCTTCAGAACCTCCTCATAGGCGCTGATCGCCTCATCGTTGCGGCCGGTTTCCTGCAAAATGATGGCGAGCCTGAAGACCAGATAGGGATTGCGGTCGGTCGCGGCGATCCCGTCGCGCAACACCGAAATGGCGTGCTCGGCGCCACCGGTTTGTGCATCGAGTTCAGCCAGGCGGGCGTAGGCGCTGGGTGACTTAGGGTAGAGCGAGATGACTTGCTGGAATTGAGCGCGCGCCTCCGGGATCCGCGCGGAGGACGCATAGAGATCGCCCAAGAGCAGCAGCGCCGCAGCGTTTGCCGGCTGCTTTTCCAACAATTGCTTGACCCGCGTCAGCGCCTTCTCCGGCTGCTTGAGCGTCATGTAACTGCGGGACAGCGCGAGCAGAGGCTCAACGGCATCTCCGCGCTTTTCGAGCGCGATCTCGAACTGCCGAACGCTGTCTTCCAGTCTGCCTTCGCGCTGGAGTTGCAAGCCCTTCAAATAATAGCCAAGCGGATGGTCGGGACGCGCCTTCAGAATGTGGGTCGCCGTTTGGTCAAGCGCCCCCCAGTTTTGCTGACTGAGCTGGATCTTGGCCATCGCGCTCTGCACCAGCGCGTTGTCTGGCGCACTGGCGAGGAAGCGTTCCAGAACGGCGGTTGCTCCCGCCATGTCCCCGCTCCCGACCTTGAGCTGCGCGAGTTCCAGAAACGCCTCCGGTTCGGTGGGCGCGGCATCGATCGCCTTGTCCAGGGCGTCCTGAGCGAGCGGCAGCTCGTCGCGCGCCTGATGCGCCTTGGCCAGCAGGCGTAGCGCCCGGGTTGAATTGGGCTCGTTCTGAAGCACGTTGCGGAGGTCGGCGATCGCCTGATCGGGATCCTTACGGTCGAGCGCGAGCGCCGAGCGCAGCATCAGTGCATCGACATTGCGCGCGTCCTCCTTGATCACTTCATCCACCAAGGTCGCGGCGTCGTCCATCCGGTGCTCGGAGAAACAGAGCGCGGCGAGCAGGTCGCGCGCCTTCAAGCCCTGCGTCCCGACCCCGTCACTTGCGATGATGGCGCGGTAGGTGGCCTCCGCGTCGCGCGGCTTGCCGGCGAAGCGCTGCAACTCGGCCAAGGCAAACCGCAGCGGGTAGGCGTCGGCACTCGCGCCGAGGTCGTCCTTGAGCAGGGTGATACCGGCCTCCGCGCCGTGCTGTTTCACGGTCCACTCGATCAACAGCAGCTTGGCTTTCTCGGCGTCCGGATTCGCCGCCACCGCCTTGCGGAGCGCGTCCTCGGCGCCCTCCTTGTCGCCCTGCTGTTCGAGAAAGGCGGCCAGCCGCGCGACGTGCGCGAGTTGACCTGGCTCGATCTCGATGATGCGTTCGAGCTGCTCCCGCACGGCCTTGGCGTTGCCGCTCTCTTGGTAGGCGCCGGCGAGCGCGAGCCCCAGGACGGTGTCCTTGGGATGAGTCTTGATGGCGCGCAGCAGCAACTGGATCGATTCGTCCCGGTTGCCCTGGGCTCGACGAACCTGGGCCAGCACCAGGAGCCCGTTGCGATGGTTGGGATCCGCCGCCAGCGCCCTTTGCGCGTCATCCGCGGCGCCAGCAAGATCGTCCTTCTTGGTCCGAACCGCACCGCGCAGAGCCAAGGCATCCGGGCTGTCCGGGGTGATCGCCAGGATCGCCTCGACGTCCTTCAGGACGTCGTCCAACTGGTTGGCATCGAATAGGAGCTGACCCCGCTTCAGCCGCGCCTCGACATAACGTGGATCGAACTCGATTGCGCGCTCGTAGGCACCAAAGGCTGAATTCCAGTCCTGCCGAGCGGCATCAATCTCGCCCATCTGGAACCAGGCACGCGCATTCTTGGGGTCGATCTGTAAGACATTCTTGAATTCGAGCCGCGCCCTGGTCGGATCCCCGTGCGCCATCAATTCCATGCCGTGGTCGAAGTAGGCCTGCTTCCGGTCCTCGGCGCCACAACTCAGCAGTGACACGAAAACCGGAACGAGCAATAGATGTTTGAGAAGCCGACTCATGACGTCACCTGATCTCCTTGAATGAATCCGGGATGCGGTGAGCATTCCTGGATCTGACCGCCCTGGGCGCAAGGCGCATGATGATAGCTCGCGATGTCAATCCTTGGATACCGCAGCCTGTGCCACGGTGGCCTCGATGCGCTCGGAGCAGGCCGAGTGGCCCCCGAAGTGGGACGAACCGTGGCCAAAAGGCTGTCACGTCGCGAGGGCGTGGGGGCGACTTGGAGTCCCGCAACGCATCCTGAGCGGCGATGACACTCCGGATCTCTTGCGGATCAAAAGGTTGCCTTTGGATGGCGAAGGATCGGCGCTCGCCTCGCTTGCACCGGATGACTAAGGGTATCGGCTTCGATCGGCGGGCAGGTACGACTGGGTGTCCCTCGGATACCCTGCGGGCTGCCCGGATCCTATCCGCTTGTGCGAATCCCACGACGGCGGTGCCGTGTAGAGGTCGCTCAGGCGATACGACCGATACTGGAAGACATTGAGGTCGTCCTGGAAGAGCGTGGTTCCGCTCGGGTCCACCTCCTGCATCGTCGTGCGGGGATCCGCGAAGGTTCCGAGCATGCCGGAGTTGAACCAATAGTTGCCGTTCAGAAGCTGCTGGGCGGAGCCGACCGCGAACGCGAATCCGCCAAGATCCTTGTTGAAGACGCGTTCGGCGGTCATCGCGCTATCGTCGATCTCCCAGACCTGCCCACGGCTCTGGCAGTCGGTTGGCGGCGTTGTGGAGGCGCATCGCCGGTTGCTGTTGTCGAAGAGAATGATCCGGTTGTCGCTGATGGAATTTGGATCGTGTGGGTGGGAAAACCAGTCGTCCGCAGTGCCGCCCGCGAGCGTGAAGTCGCCCTCCGGGCCGAGCCGCCAGAGCACGCGACCGTCGCCGGCGCCGTCCGCGTAGTTGATCTTGAGGATCCAGTCCTGGTGCCGGACCGACAAGATCAGGTTGCCGTCGGGCGTGTAGGCCAGGGCGTTCGAGTGCATCCAGTCGTTGGCCGTCTCCGCGAGGTAGAAGGGTGGGCAACCGTTGGCGCCTGCCGTGCAGACCTCGCCGAGCGTCGCGAGCCGGGTGGGATCCAGGTGGTCCCAGCCGTTCCAGACCCACTGGATCGCGAAATCCTGGTTCGTGACCAGGATCATGTCGCCGAGGACCGAGACCTCGCCGGAGCCCTGCACGTCGGTGACCAGCCGTTCCACGGTCGAGATGAAGGCGATGTCGCCGTTGGGCAGGTCGCGGACGTCGTGGTGGATATCGTTGATCCGATCGGTGTAGCCGAGCTGTTCGAGCTGGTGGTTCAGGGACTGGACGCTCGTCTGCTTCACGACGTGCCCGAGCAGGTCGGACTTGACGAGGAGGTTGTCGGCGATGGCCGTGATGGGATCGGTCTTCAGAGACCAGTAGGTGCCATTATCGCTTGGTCGCAACGCCCAGGCATCGTCCTTCAGATACCAGATCAAGTTGCCGTCGAGGTCCGTCGCATGGATGTAGGGGCTGATCTCGAGGGCCTGGTTGCCGAACAGCGGCGAGTTCCAGATCACGGGTTCGGTCAAGCTGGCCAGTGGGTCGAGGGGGATCGTCAGCACGTTTGGCGAGATCGCGATCTCCGCCCTGCCCGCCGTGAAGGTGGTCACCGGAGATTGACCGAGCACGGCGCCGGGCGGAGTTAGAACCTCGTGCCTCATCTCATAGGTGGCGTTCTCGCGCATGCCGGCGACGTAGAAGTGCAACGGCGTGCCGGGGGTGCAGTGCTTCGGGCTCGTCGTCTGCTCGATGCCGACGGACGGCGCGAGGAAATGCACTCGCATCAGCATCGGTGGCAGGCACGGCGGCGCCACATAGAGCGCGACGAGCGGGTTGCTCGTCGGCAGCACGACCGCCGAGGCCGTCTCAGGCGGGACGGCGGGGTTGATCGTGACGACCTGCTCCGCAAAGCTCTCCTGGCCCGTCTCCTTGTTCAGCACGGTAGCGATCACGCGGTAGGTTCCGGGATCGATGACGGTCCACTCGAGGACGTTGTCCTGAGAGTAATCGTAGACGACGCCGATCCGCCCTGGCTTGTTCGCCGAGCCGACGCTCAGCCGGTAGAGCGCCTTCGACTCGCCCTCGCCGCCGAGCGTGAAGGTGATGGTGGTTCCGGCCGGCTGCGGCGAAGGCAGGTCGGACACAAGCGTCGCGGCGTTCGCCAGCGAGGCATCGAGCACCAGGATCAGGCTGGAGAGCATCTGGAAAATGATCGAGCTTCGCATCGGGGGTTTCTCCTGGGCGCGGGCGTCGGGTCGGGGTCTAGCGGAGTCGTCGCGAGCGGGGAGCGGCCCATTGGACGCGGCCTTATGATTGGCGCGCCTGCGATTCCTTCTACACCATGTGGTCTTTGAAGCCGCTGACGACAAGGTGTCGGAGGCTCATCCTCATAACAGAAAGACCGTTGCCAGACCAAGGAAAATGAAGAAGCCACCCGAGTCGGTCAGCGCCGTGATCATGACCGAGCCCCCCAGCGCCGGGTCGCGCCCGGAGCGTTGCCGAATCAGTGGAATCAGCACCCCGGCGGTGGCGGCGAGCAGTAAATTCAAGGTCATGGCGGCGGTCATCACCAGGCCGAGCGCGGGGTTTCCATAGAGCAGCCAGGCGAGCGACCCGATCACGCCACCCCAGACCAGGCCGTTGATCAAGGCCACGGTGACCTCCTTCCGGAGCAGCCGCCAGAGGGCGGAAGGTTCGACCGTGCCGATGGCGAGCGCGCGCACGATCATGGTGATGGTCTGATTGCCGGCGTTTCCGCCGATACCCGCGACGATCGGCATCAAGGCCGCCAGCGCGACCAGTTTCTCGATCGACCCCTGGAAGAGGTCGATGACGCGCGAGGCGATGAAGGCGGTCACCAGATTGATCGCCAACCAGGCCCAACGGTTCCTGACCGAGCGGATGACGGGCGCGAAGATGTCTTCTTCCTCGCGCAGTCCGGCGTGGCTCAGGATTTCGGCCTCGGATTCCTCGCGGATCTGATCGACCATGTCGGCGACGGTGACCCGTCCGATGATCCGCCGCGCGGCGTCGATGACGGGCACGGAGACCAGGTCGTAGCGCTCGAAGGCCTTGGCCGCTCCGTTGGCGTCGTCCTCCGGGGCGAAGGTGACCAGTGTTCTGGACTTCATCACCTCGCGGACCTGCTTGTCCGGGTCGTTGATGAGCAGGGATTCCAGGGTCAGGATCCCGCGCAATTCCTCTCCGCCATCGACGACGAAGAGTTTGTCGGTATGGTCGGGGAGGGCCTCGAAACGGCGCAGATAGCGAAGCACCGCCTCCAGGCTGACGTCTTCGCGCACCGTGACCATGTCGAAATCCATCAGGGCGCCGACCGTGCCCTCCGGATAGGACATGGCGGTCCGGACCTGCTCCTGCTCCTCGCGGTCGAGCGATTCGAGCACATCCTGCATGACCTCCGGCGGCAGATCGGGCGCAAGATCCGCGAGCTCGTCCGCGTCCAGGGTCTCCGCCACGGCCTTGAGCTCGTCGGCGTCCATGGTCTTGAGCAGGGTGGCGCGGACGGCGTCCGACACCTCAAGCAGGATTTCGCCGTCCTTCTCCGCACGGACCAGATCCCAGACGACTTGGCGCTGATCGAGCGGCAGGGCCTCAAGGATCCGGGCGATGTCCGCCGGATGCAGTTGATCGAGCTTACGTCTGAGACGCCCCAGGTTCTGGCGGTGGGTGATGGACTCGACCAGTTCCTGATGTGGCGCATGCTGACGATGCACCAGATCCTCGACCAGGCGTTGCCGCGAGAGCAACTCCTGAATCTCGTGCAGATGGCGATGCAGTGCATCCGGATCGCGTGACTTTTGCTCGGTCATGGAGCGGCTGGGCTGCTTCGAGGAGGACGAGTCGCGCACTTTACGGAGAACGGTCTCGCTTTGCGAGTCGACTCCGCCGGACCCGTCTCAGCGGGCGACGTAGAAGGAGTTGCCGAGATAACCGAGCACGGCGCCATCCTTGAGGATCTGCTCGACCCGCAAGCCCTCGCGTGTCGCCTCGCCCTCGTGATAGCGGAGTGCGTTGATGACCACGAAACGCTTCGCGGGATCGGGGTCGTAGACGTGCACGGTCATCAGGTAAGCAGGCACCGCCGCTCGCTGCTCGGGAGTCAGCCGCAACTGAGTGGGATCGCCGCCGACCTTGGCGGATTTGCGTTTGGCCTCTTGAGGCGGTCCGCCTTGCTCGCGGCGCATCCGCTGCTTGAATGACTCGATGTCGTCGATCAGATCGGGGGGGACGGGGGCGACACTCGGCCGTTCGTCGGGGGCGGGGGCGATATCCGGCGCTTCGTCGCCGATGCCCCGGCTTGCGTTGATCGCCGCCTGTTCCGCCTCCAACTGCCGCAGCAACTCCTGCTCTTGATCGGGATTCAGCGGTCCCGCCGGCGCGGGATCCAATGACGGCGCCGGGTGCTCGTTTTCCGACGGCGTGGCTGGCGCTGGCTCCGGAGGGGCGGATGTCGCGACCCGCGCCGGGCGCTTCGGAGGGGGGGCTCGACCAGCGGCGTGGCGGGCGGCGCGAGCCGGGGGGCGAGCGGCGGAATCTCGCGGCGCCCGGGCGCTCCGGCTCCGTCAGCCCGGCTCGACTGGACGGCGTCCGTCTCGATGGGCGTTGCCCGCGGCGCGACCGCCTCGGCCGTCCGAGCTGGGGTCGCCTGCGGTTGGGCCGCTCCGCGAAAGGCCGCATAAAGGGCAATCACGACCGCCAGGGCCGCCAGGGCGACGGCGAGCAAGGCCCAGTAGTTGGGCGGAATGGGCTCTTTGTCGTCCGTGAAGATACCGCTCGCATCCAGGGTCGGCACCTGGCCCAGCTCCCGCTCCTGCTGCGATTTCTTCAGTGCTTCGAGGATGTAGCTCATGGCTGACCTTGCGGCGGCAGGGATGGCGCGGTGCCGCCATCGAGTCGAGGCATATCCGGCGTGCCGACGGTGTGATGGAGCGCGATGAGGGTGCGGGGACCGGCGATGCCATCCGGCACTAATCCCTGCGATGTCTGGAAGGCGCGCAAGGCGCTGGCGAGGGGTTCATCGAAGTGGGGCGAGTTGCCCGGCGGCACCCCAAGCCCAGGCACCTTCAACAACAGATTGCGCAGCCAGCGCACGTCCTCGCCCGAGGAGCCGGCACCGATCGGACTGATGCCGCCAGGCGGCAGTTGCCAGACCAGCCGGTAGTCGCCGGTCCAGATGCGTTCCAGATCGGCCGCCGGAAGGCGCTCCGTTCCGCTCGAAAGATCCAGCGTGGCCGAGGTCGCGTCCAATGCCCCCAGCGCCAGGTAACGGGACTGGCCATTGCGATCCAGGACGCGGAGCAAGGCCGGCAGGTTGAAGAAGCGCACATGGCTGAGGCGGCCTTGTTCCTCCTCGCAGCCGAGTCCAAAGGCGCGAATGTGCCCGCAGGGATCGCCAGCGCCGATCGTCTTGAGATCCATCCCCCAGTGGCGCAGCAGCACCCGCATGGCCTCGGGCTCGCTCATGGCGAGCCGATCCAGGGTGGCGTCGAAGGCTGTTTCATCGAGACTTGCCGTGGTACCAGGAGGTTGCGCGACGTTCGGGGGCGTCGCCGGCTCCGTCTCGGTGGTGGGCGCCGAAACAGGCTCGACTTGCACCTCGGGTGCCGGCTGGGCATCGGCCTGGTCCGGGGCCGCGGGTGAATCCGAAGGAGCGGCAACCGGCTTGGGGGCAACGGCCGGGGCTGGGGCTTGGGTCGGGCCTGGCGCGGACTGCGGGAAGATCCGCGCCAGGATCTCTCCATGATCGAGCTTGAGCCTGGAATGCGCCCAGAGGCCAAGGGCCGCGGCCAGTCCGAAGGACAGCAAGGCGACCACGGCCAGGCGCAGGGGAGAACGCCGGGGTGGCGCGTCGATCGGGTCTCCCCGCACCTCGCGCGCGGCCTTGGCCACGATGGCGGGGGTCACTTGCGACCCCCGCGTCACGCAGGTTCCCAGCAGCGCCCGATCGCAGAGGATGTTGATCAAGCGCGGGATCCCGCCGGAATACTTGTAGATGAGCCGGATCGCGCGCGCCGAGAACAGGGGGCGATCGACACCGGCAACGGCCACGCGATGGCGGATGTAGTCGCCGGCTTCGGCGAGACTGAAGGGCGTCAGGTGGTAGCGGGCCGTGATGCGCTGGTTGAGCTGCCGCAGCCGATCGCGCTCAAGCAGATGCCGCAGCTCCGGCTGGCCGATCAGAAAAATCTGCAGCAGCTTGTGCTTGGTCGTCTCCAGATTGGTCAGCAGGCGGACCTGCTCCATCGCCTGGGGCAAGAGATTCTGGGCCTCGTCGATGATGAGCAAGGGGCGGCGTCCGCTTGCGTGGGCGTCGAGCAGATACTGATTGAGCCGATCGACCAGCATCTTGTTCGAGCGCTTGCCTTGGGGCAGCTCAACACGGAACTCCTCGCAGATGTTGGTCAGGAGCTCATTGGCGGACTGGACCGGATTGAGGATGAGGGCGACGTCGACGCCTTCCGGCAACTGTTCGAGAAAGGCGCGGCAGACCGTGGTCTTTCCGGTCCCCACTTCTCCCGTCAACAAAACGAAGCCGCCGCTCTCTCCGGCGCCGTAGAGCAGGTGCGCCAACGCCTCTTTATGCTGCTCGCTCAGGAAGAGATAGTGGGGGTCCGGGGCAATGGAGAAGCTGGGCTCTTTGAGCCCGAAATATTTCGGGTACACGCTGAATGCTCGGTGTGATGCTCGCCGACCTTGCCCCGGTGTCGGCGACGCGAGGGAGATCGGGTTGAAGTCGGCTTGGATGAGTGCGGCCAAGGCGCCGCATCCGGTCGGATGCACGCTCGGTGGCAGGGTAGTCAGCACGCCCGAGGGCGTCAAGCAAGCGGAGGCGCTCTGGGTTGGCCGAGCGCGCGGGGTTGACACTAAGCCTCTGATTCCGGAGCATACGGGCTCGTCCCTCCTTAATTGATCCCCAATCCAGGTCTGACCATTCGTCCACCTGACGTCGCTGGGGCGTTGCGAACAGACTCCCCATCCTTGCCCCCATGACTGGATCGCATGTCGCGTAAAGTATTCATTCAGACCTACGGCTGCCAGATGAACGAGTACGACTCCGCCCGCATGGCGGACGTACTGCGCGTGTCGGCCGGTTTGGAGCTGACCGATCGGGCTGAAGAGGCCGATGTGCTGCTGCTCAACACCTGTTCGATTCGCGAGAAGGCGCAGGAAAAGGTCTTCTCCCAGCTTGGCCGCTGGCGCCCCTGGAAGACCGCCCGCCCGGACCTGGTGATCGGCGTCGGTGGCTGCGTCGCGAGCCAGGAAGGCGAGGCGATCCGCGAGCGTGCGCCCTTCGTGGATCTGGTGTTCGGTCCCCAGACGCTGCATCGCCTTCCGCAAATGCTGGAGACGCTTCTGGTCGAGCGGCAACCCCAGGTGGATGTCTCCTTCCCGGAGATCGAGAAGTTCGATTGTCTGCCCACGCCGCGCGCGGAGGGTCCGACCGCCTTGGTGTCGGTCATGGAGGGCTGTTCCAAATACTGTACCTACTGCGTGGTTCCCTACACCCGTGGCGCGGAGGTCAGTCGTCCGCTGGAGGATGTGATCGCCGAGGTGGCGGACCTTGCCGGGCAGGGCGTGCGCGAGATCAATCTGCTGGGCCAAAACGTCAATGCCTATGACGGGCTGATGGCCGGGTCGGATGGCGCGACGGCGGATCTGGCGTTTCTGATCCACTGCGTGGCGGCCGTCGATGGCATCGATCGCATCCGTTTCACCACCAGCAACCCGGTCGATCTCTCGGATGCCTTGATCCAGGTCTTCGCCGAGGTTCCGGAATTGGTGAGCCATCTGCACCTGCCGGTGCAGTCCGGCTCCGACCGCATCCTGGCCGCCATGAAGCGCGGCCACACGGCGCTCGAATATCGCTCCAAGATCCGTAAGCTCCAGGAGGCGCGCCCCGGAATCTGCATCTCGTCGGATTTCATCGTCGGCTTTCCGGGTGAGACCGAGGATGACTTCGCGGCCACGCTCGACCTGGTGGAGCGGATCGGATTCGACCAGAGCTTCAGTTTCGTCTACAGTCGCCGCCCCGGCACCCCCGCTGCGGGCTATCCGGACGAGGTGCCCCTGGAGGTCAAGAAGGAACGCCTGGAGCGCTTGCAGCAGCGGATCAACGCCAACGCTCAGCGCATCAGCCGCCAGATGGTCGGGACGATCCAGCGGGTGCTGGTGGAAGGTCCGTCGCGCAAGGATCCGGCCCAGCTCGCCGGCCGGACCGAGAACAATCGCATGGTAAACTTCCACGGCCCGTCGGATCTGGTTGGCCAATTTCTGGATCTGACCATCACCGAAGTCCTTTCCAATTCATTACGCGGGTGTCTGACCCGCTAGGTCCGCTTGACCATCCAGCCCCAATCGATCGACCTCGAACTGGAGCCCGCGGACAACGCGCGGCTCGCCAACCTCTGCGGCCAGTTCGATCAACACCTGCGCCAGCTCGAGCGCCGGCTTGGCATCGAGATCAGCAATCGAGGTCTCAGCTTCCGCTTGATCGGCGACCAGGATTCCGTGCGGATCGGCGAGCAGCTCCTCCGCGAGCTTTACGCCGAGACCGCCGAGGAGGTTCTGACGCCCGAGAAGATCCACCTCTCCTTGCAGGAAGCGGGCGTGGACGCCCTGCTTGGAGCAGACCGAAGACCGTCTCCCGAGACGTTCTGATCAAGACCAAGCGCGGCCTGGTCCGCGCGCGCGGACCGAACCAGCAGGAATATCTGCACGCCATCTTCAAGCACGACATCAACTTCGGCGTTGGCCCGGCCGGCACCGGCAAGACCTATCTGGCGGTCGCCTGTGCCGTCGAGGCGCTGGAGTCGGATCGCGTGAGGCGGCTGCTCCTGGTGCGTCCGGCGGTCGAGGCGGGCGAGCGACTCGGCTTTCTGCCCGGCGATCTGGCGCAGAAGATCGATCCCTACCTGCGTCCCGCTCTACGACGCCCTGTTCGAGATGCTCGGCTTCGAGAAGGTCACCAAGCTGATCGAGCGCAATGTGATCGAGGTCGCGCCCCTGGCCTACATGCGTGGCCGGACGCTGAACGAATCCTTCATCATCCTGGATGAGGCCCAGAACACCACGCCCGAGCAGATGAAGATGTTCCTGACCCGCATCGGTTTCGGTTCCACGGCGGTCATCACCGGCGACGTCACCCAGGTCGACCTGCCGCGCGGACAACCGTCCGGGCTGCGTCAGGCGGTCGAGATCCTCAAGGATGTCCAGGGCATCAGCTTCACCTTCTTCAATTCCCGCGATGTGGTCCGCCACGCACTGGTGCAACGCATCGTCAATGCCTACGAAACCTTCGAGAACCAATGACCCTTGACCCGGAGCTTGACCTCGATCTGCAACTCGCGACCGAGAGCCCGGACCTGCCGCTACCCCCGCAATTCGAGCGTTGGGTAAGGGCCGCGCTCGAAGGGCGTCGGCAACGGGCCGCGCTGACCATCCGCGTGGTGGATCCGGACGAGGGTAGGGCGCTGAATCTGCAATACCGTGGTCTCGACAAGCCGACCAACGTCCTGTCCTTTCCCTTCGAGCTGCCGCCGGGCATCAGCGCCGATCGAGCCGATCGCGGATCTGCTCGGGGATCTGGTGATCTGCGCCGATGTGGTGCGGCGCGAGGCACTGGAACAGGGCAAGGAGGCGGTCGCCCACTGGGCGCACATGGTGGTTCATGGCGTCCTGCATCTGCTTGATTACGATCATGTTACAGACACCGATGCCGCCGTCATGGAAGCGCTGGAAACGGCCATCCTCGGCGGGTTAGGATTCCCCCCTCCCTACGAAAACCAGGACGACCTGGAGGATCTTTGACGCCTCATGACGAGCGATCGATCTAGCGACGGCTCGCGATCACGCAACTGGCGCGAAAGACTCGGCCAGATGCTGGGCGGCGAGCCCCAGGACAAGGAGCAGCTCATCGAGCTGCTAAAGGACGCCCGGCAGCGCGAGCTCTTGGACGCCGATGCACTGAGCATGATTGAGGGGGTTCTGCAGGTCTCCGACCTGCGCGTTCGCGACATCATGATCCCACGCGCGGAGATGGTCTCGCTCCGGCGCGACGACCCGCTGGAGAAGATCCTCCAAGTCGCGGTCAAGTCCGCGCACTCGCGCTTCCCGGTCACGGGCGACGACAAGGGCGAGGTAGTCGGCATCCTGCTGGCGAAGGATCTTCTGTCCTTCTGCATCGAGACCGGGCGCCGTGCCTTCAATATCCGCGATCTCCTGCGCTCAGTCGTCTTCGTGCCGGAGAGCAAGCGGCTCAACGTCCTGCTCAAGGAATTTCGCGCCAGCCGCAACCACATGGCGATCGTGGTGGACGAGTACGGCAGCGCCGCCGGGCTGGTGACCATCGAGGACGTGCTGGAACAGATCGTCGGCGAGATCGACGACGAACACGACTACGACGAGGGTTCCGGCATCTTCCGGCGCGGCCAGAACGACTTCAGCGCCAAGGCGCGCACCGCGATCGAGGATTTCAACGACTACTTCGGCACCGAGTTCTCCGATGAGGAGTTCGACACCATCGGCGGCCTGGTGGTGAATGCCCTCGGGCATCTGCCCAAGCGCGGTGAGTCCGTCGAACTGGGACGCTTCCGCTTCACCGTGATGCGGGCGGACAGCCGCCGGGTGCACCTGCTCAATGTCGAGTACCTGGATCCACAGGACGACCCTCCGGCCGGATCCGAAGAAACCGACGACGCCTGATCCGGGGGCTGTGCCGTCTCCCCGGTCCGGCGGGCGCGGTGATCACAGGCAGCCAGCCTGTCCCGCCCGACGATCTCTGGGCTCGCCCGATCTCAGGCAGCCTTGCCAAACGTCAGTCCCTCGATGGCCAGGAACACCTCGCGGAGAAAGCCGATGAGCGCGGCGATGAAGGCCAGCATCGCGGCCACGAACAGCAGGGCGACGATCAATGAAGCGTCGAAGGCGAGGAAGGAGCCGAGAAAGAGGATGGCGATGACCGTGGAGACCAGCAGCGCGGTCAGGGTGCAGAGGCTGATGGAGATGCTGATCAGCTTGGCCCGGCGCGAGAGCCGGCGCAGTTCGTCCTGAAAGCCCGGCTCCTCCTCCGGCGTCGCGATAACCTCATGTTCCACCCATCGGGCGCGGTCCACGATGCGGCCCAACCGATTGGTCATGACGGCAAGCATGCCGCCGATCCCGGTTAGCAGGAAGACTGGGGCGACGGCAAGCTGGATGACGTGCGCCACGGCGGCAATCGGTGGTTCCGGTAACATCGGTCGGCGTATCGCCTCGGCTAAATGATCATCACCCCGGCGAGCCGCCGGGCCTATTGCCCATCCAGGGAACTTGGTTTGCCGCGAATCCCGAGGGGTGCGCGCGGCGATGGCGCGGCTCATGGCTCCAGCTCGCACCGATACTCCAGCGAGAGTTCCCCTGACGGATCCTCGCGGCTGCCAAAGCGCAAGAGGCCCCGGCCACGCAGCCAGCGTTGCTCGCGGTGGACCTGCACCAGTTCCGGGGCATTCTCCTCTGTGATGAAGGTGCCGTTGGTGCTGTGGTCGATGTAAATGATTCGGCCCTTTTGGTATTCGAGCCGGCCATGATCCCTGGAGACGCAGCCCTGATGGATCGGCAGATCATGTCCTTCCTCGCGGCCGATCGAGAAGATGGGTCTGGCTTCGTCCAGGATATGGATTCTGTCGCCCTGGGCCAGTCGGCACCGGAGGTAGTGCTCCGCCGTCTGGGTCGTGCTCAGCGTCCGGAAGACCATGGTCATTTCCGGATCCAGGCGCATCAACTCATGGATCGCAACCGCCTCATCGTAACCCTTGATCCTGACCCGGTCGACGAGTCTGAATTGCGTGCTCGGAATGGCGCTGGCTGCATCCAGGGTGGCTTGAGTGGTCAGGATCTGATCGGCCTTGGCGAGATCGACCAGACGCTTGGCAACGTGGATGGTGTCGCCGAAGATCTGGTCGCGATCCACCACGACGGGGCCCTGGTGTAGACCGATGTGCATTCTGGTCGCGGGCGGGTATTCGCCAGCCAGGCCGCCGGCCCTGACGGCGTCTTGGATGTCGAGTGTGGCCGCGAGCGCCTGGTGGACGTCACCGAAGGCGCACATGAGCTCGTCGCCAATCTGTCCCATGACCCGGCCGCCGTGACCCGTCACGGCTCGTGCGACTCGCGCGAGGCAGCGCTCGATGATGAGGCGCGCGGAGAGATCGCCATGCTCCTTGATGATGCGGGTACTGCCGCTGATATCGGCGAAGAGAATGGTCAGGGTCTCGACCTGCTCCGTCATGTCGCCTCCGCGCGATCAGGCTGCTTCACTGCTTCAGTTTAGAGCCTGGTCGACGACCTTGGGGCGCGGTCATACGCGGACACCCCCTGCCTTCCTGGGTCTCTCGTCTTCACTCGGTCTCATAGGCCAGATTCGGCGACAGCCAGCGCTCGATCTCGGAGAGCGGCATCCCCTTGCGCTCGGCGTAGTCGGCGACCTGATCGCGCCCGAGCTTGCCGACCGCGAAGTAGCGGCTGTCGGGATGCGAGAAATAGAGCCCGCTGACCGAGGCGGCCGGGACCATGGCCTTGGATTCGGTGAGCCAGATGCCGGTGTTACGCTCCACATCCAACAGTTGCCAAAGCAGATCCTTCTCGGTGTGGTCCGGCCCGGCGGGGTAACCCATGGCGGGGCGGATGCCCTGGTATTTTTCCTCGATCAGATCCTGATTGCTGAGATGCCTGCTCGTCGGCGTAGCGCCAGTGACGGGTGCGCACCCGCGCGTGCAGCATCTCGGCCAGGGCCTCGGCGAGGCGGTCGGCCAGCGCCTTGAGCATGAGGGCTGAGTAGTCGTCGTTGTCGTCCTCGAAGCGCTTGACGTGGGCGTCGATCCCAATGCCGGCGGTGCAGGCGAAGCCGCCGATATAGTCGGGGATGCCGGTCTCGAAGGGTGCGATGTAGTCGGCCAGCGATTCGTTGAACTTGCCGACGGGCTGCTTGCCCTGCTTGCGCAGACAGTGGAAGCGTCAGGACCGGATCGGCGCGCTCCTCGCTGTCGTAGACGGCGATGTCGTCGCCGATCGCGTTGGCCGGGAAGAGTCCGATGACCGCATTGGCCGACAGCCATTGCTCGCGGATCAGTTGATCGAGCATGGCCTTGGCGTCGTCGAAGAGCTTGCGCGCCTCGACGCCCTTTTCCGGGTCGTCGAGGATCTGCGGGAAGCGCCCGCGCAGCTCCCAGGCGTGGAAGAAGAAGGTCCAGTCGATATAGGCCGCGATCTCCCCGAGCGGGATGTCGAGGAAGGTCTGGACGCCGGGCTCGGCCGGGCTGGGCGGCTGGTAGTGCTCCCAGTCGATCGGGGTGCGGTTGGCCTGGGCCTGGGCGAGCGGGATGAGATCGCGCGCCTCGTCGCGCTCGGCGCGCCGGCTGCGGACCTCGGCGTACTCGGCGCGGATGCCGGCGACGTACTTCTCCTTCAGCTCCCGCGAGAGCAGGCTGCCCGCCACGCCGACGGCGCGCGAGGCGTCCTTGACGTGGACGACCGGATGTTCATACATGGGCTCGATCTTGACCGCCGTGTGCAGCTTGGAGGTGGTGGCACCGCCGATCAGCAGCGGGATGGTGAAGCCCAGGCGCTGCATCTCCTTGGCGACATGGACCATCTCGTCGAGCGAGGGGGTGATGAGCCCGGACAGGCCGATGATGTCCGCATTGACCTCGCGCGCCTTGGCGAGGATGCGATCGGCCGGGACCATGACCCCGATGTCGATCACCTCATAGTTGTTGCACTGGAGGACGACCCCGACGATGTTCTTGCCGATGTCGTGCACGTCGCCCTTGACCGTGGCCATGAGGATGCGGCCCTGGGTGTCGCCCTCGCGTTTCTCGGCTTCCAGATAGGGCTCCAGATAGGCGACCGACTTTTTCATGACGCGGGCGGACTTGACCACCTGCGGCAGGAACATCTTGCCCTCGCCGAAGAGGTCGCCGACGACGTTCATGCCGTCCATCAGCGGGCCTTCGATGACGTTGATGGGCGCGCCGAGCTTCTGGCGGGCCTCCTCCGTGTCCTCGACGATGAAGTCGGTGATGCCCTTGATGAGCGCATGCTCGAGCGCTTCTCGACCGACGCCTCGCGCCAGGAGAGATCCTGCTTGTTCTCGATGCCCGAGCCGTCGCCCTTGTATTTGGGCGCCAGGTCGATCAGGCGCTCGGTCGCGTCCGGGCGGCGGTTGAGGATGACGTCCTCGACCGCCTCGCGCAGCTCGGCCGGCAGGTCGTCGTAGACCGCAAGCTGGCCGGCGTTGACGATGCCCATGTCCATGCCGGCCTTGATGGCGTGATAGAGAAAGACCGAGTGGATGGCCTCGCGCACCGGGTCGTTGCCGCGAAAGGAGAAGCTGACGTTGGAGACGCCGCCGGAGACCCGCGCGTAGGGCAGCTCGCGCTTGATGCGCCGGGTCGCCTCGATGAAGTCGACCGCGTAGTTGTTGTGCTCCTCGATGCCGGTGGCGACGGCGAAGATGTTGGGGTCGAAGATGATGTCCTCGGGCGGGAAGCCGATCTCGTCGACCAGGATGCGGTAGGCGCGCTGGCAGATCTCGAACTTGCGCGCCTGGGTGTCGGCCTGCCCGACCTCATCAAAGGCCATGACCACGGCCGCCGCGCCATAGCGCTTGACCTTACGGGCATGCTCGCGGAAGAGCTCCTCGCCTTCCTTGAGGCTGATGGAGTTGACGATGCACTTGCCCTGCACGCACTTGAGTCCGGCCTCGATCACCGACCACTTGGAGGAGTCGATCATGATCGGCACCCGGGCAATGTCCGGCTCGGCCGCGATCAGATTGAGGAAGCGCGTCATCGCCGCCTGCGAGTCCAGCATCGCCTCGTCCATGTTGATATCGATGATCTGCGCGCCGTTCTCCACCTGCTGGCGGGCGACGTGCAGGGCGGCATCGAAATCGCCATCCAGGATGAGTCGCTTGAACCGGGCGGAGCCGGTGACATTGGTGCGTTCGCCGATATTGATGAAGGTCGCTTGTGGGGTCATGGGTGTGAGTGGCTGTCGGTGTCCGTGGATGGCCAGGCGATGCGGCGAATTGCCCGCGGCTGGGGGAGGGCGAGTGTCGCGCGGAGACTCTTGGCGCTCGACCTGCTCGGCGTGGATTCTGGATGGCCCCGCGTGGGGCGAGCGTCATATTGTCCGACGGGGGCGACCGGGTTTCCACTTGGATTTGAGGCGGCTCCGATCTCAAGCGATTCCGCCCGCTGCCGGGGCAGCCTGATCGGCCACGTCCTACCGAGGGGTTGAGCCGAGGGCTTTCTCCGGCCACGTCGTGGCGCGCCTTGATTCCTCGTCCGTGCCCCGGCGGTGTGTTCTGGCCCAGTCGAGAAACTGGGCTGCGGGGAGCGGTCGGCCGATCAGAAAGCCTTGCAGCCGGTCGCATCCCTGTTCGGTCAGATGCCGCCATTGCGCCGGGGTTTCGATGCCTTGGCCGACCGTTTCGATCCCGAGCTGGCGTGCCAGGGTGATGAGGGTCGCGGTGATGAGCGCGTTGTCCGGATCCGTGGCGAGATCCTGGATGAAGCTGCGATCGATCTTGAGACTCTTGACCGAGAGTCGATGCAGGTAGGCCAGTGAGGAATAGCCGGTGCCGAAGCGGTCGATGGCGAGGCGGACGCCGAGGCGTCGCAGTTGATCCACGGCCCGGTGGCTGCCGTCCGCGTTGAGCAGGGTGCTCTCGGTGATCTCGATCTCCAGGGCATCCGGCTCCAGTCCGGTCTCCCGCAGAACCCGCTGGATGAGCGGCGCCAGATCCGGTTGTTCGAGCTGACGGAGCGACAGATTGACGGCCAGGCGCAGCTCCGGGAGGGCGTCGGCGCGCCATCCGGCCAGGGTCTGACAGGCATCGGTGAGGATCCAGAGCGTCAGTCGCGTGATCAGGCCGGTGTCTTCCAGCAGCGGAATCAGCTCGTCCGGCCGCGCGATTCCCTCGATCCGTCGCCAGCGGAGCAGCGCCTCGACGCTCACCGGAAGACCGGACCGGGTTTGAATCTGGGGCTGGTAATGGAGCTCGAATTCCTCCTGGTCGATGGCCGCTCGCAGCGCCTGCTCCAGACCGAGGCGGCCGTGCGCCTGCGTGGCCAGCGCGGGGGTGAAAAAGCAACAGGCGTTCTTGCCCTGGTGCTTGGCCTGATACATGGCCGTGTCGGCATTGCGCAGCAGGGCGTCCGGGGCGGTGCCGTCCTGGGGATAGAGGGTGATGCCGATGCTGGCCGAGAGCGCGAGCTGGTGGTCGTGGATCCGATAGGGCTGCACCAGCACGGCCAGCAATTTGGCGGCCAGGGCCTCGATGTCTCCGCGTTCGTGGACCCCCTCGGCAACCACGGTGAATTCGTCCCCGCCCAGGCGGGCCACCGTATCGCTGGCGCGCACGCTCTCGCGCAGCCGGGCGGCGACCAGCTTCAGAACTTCGTCGCCGAGTCCGTGGCCCAGGGTGTCGTTGATCGCCTTGAAGCCGTCCAGGTCGAGGAACAGCAGCCCCACCTGGTGGCCGCTGCGATCGGCCGCGTGCAGCGCATGCCGGAGACGGTCCTGGAAGAGATGGCGGTTGGGCAATCCGGTCAGGGTGTCGTAGTTGGCGATGTGGCGCATGCGCCGATGGGTCACCTTGAGCTCTTTGGCCATGGTATTGAGCGCCTGCGCCAGGTGACCCAGCTCGTCGTTGCCGCGCACCGGTAGAGCGATGTCGAGGTGGCCGCTGGCGCAGGACTCGGCGGCCGCGACCATTTCCGACATCGGCTGACTCAAGGCGCGCGAAAGCCGCCAGATGAGGATGACGGCGACGAAGCCGATGAGCAGGACGGTGAAGCCCGCCCCGAGCAGCAGCGAGCGACCCGCGCGCTCCCACTGTTGCGTGACCTGTTGATCGAGCATCCGCAGCGAGGTCCGCAGGGCGGCGTTCGACAGGGTGACGACGGCATAGCCGGCGATCTGGTCGTGGGAGCCGACGGTGAAGCTGAGTCGGCTGACCTCGGATTGGGTGTCGAGCAGCGGCTGTTGCGGCAACAGGTCGTTTGGGATTTCCAGGAGCTTGCCGGCGCCGCGCTTGGCGGGACTCCCATCGGTCAGAATGCGCTTGTCGAGATCGGCGACGATGAAGGATTCGATCGGGAGCCAGCCCCTGAACTGGTCGATCTCCTCGTCGAGCGCGGCGATGTTCTGGTTGGCGAGATGGGGAAACAGGCGCGCGCTCAGATAGCCCGCGCTGTTCAGCAACACGTTCTTCTCGGTCAGCGTCTGGGTCTCTTCAAAGGCACTCTGGATCCGGGGGCGCAGCTCCGCGAGCATCCGGTAGCCGAGCCACCCGGTCAGCGCCAGCATCACGGCCATGAGTCCCGCGATCAGGAGCGTGAAATTGAGGGCCAGACGGCCTCTGATGGTGTGGAGCATGATTCAGTGATGATGGCTATCGCGCGCGTCAGTCGCCATGCCTCACGCTGGTCGCGAGCGCGCGACCTCGTGGGCTCCGGGCGAATGATCCGCCGATCGCCTCGGACGCCGGGTGAAGAGTGAGCCGGCGCGACGCCATTATAGTGGAGCACCGATTGCCTGCCGCGAAAGATCCTCGGGTCGCCCTCTAAGGCAGGGCTCGCAAGGCGTTGAGCCGCTCGTCGTACCTGGCCCGCAGCCGCGCGGGCAAATCGGACTCCTTGGCTCCCGGACAGCCGCCGGCATCGCGCAGGATTCGCAGCGAATCCTCCTCAAGGCGCCGCTGGACGCGACGGTAGTCGCGCTCCGGGAAGAGGTCATCCTGGATCGAAAGCAGGGTCGTGCGGAGCTTGCCCGCGACCAGCTTGTTCAGGTTGTCCGTGCCGCGGCCCGAGACATCGCCACGGCAGCGGGCATCGTAGAAGTCCAGCGCGGCGGCGGCCTCGACCGCCTCGACCAACAGTGTCTGGACCTCCGGGTCGAAGGCGGGGCCGGCCATGGCGGCGGGCGCCGCGAGGACGCAGCCGACGAGGATGGACCCGGGGGCTCCCCTGGCCAAGCGCCGCGCAACGCCCGTGAAGGCCCGCCAAGCGGGTTGCCCGTGGCAAAGGGCTTTCGTCGGCGGGAGCGGATGGTGGATTTGAGCGCGCACCTTGATCTTCAACTCCGTCCGTAAACCGGGATGGCGGCCCCGGTAATGCCACGGGATGCATGCGATGCCAGAAAGAGGATGACATCCGCCAGCGCCTCCAGCGCGACCCAGGTCGTCGGATCCGCCTCTGGCATGGCCGCGCGATTTTGCGGCGTGTCGAGCGTGCCGGGCAGCACGCAGTTCACGGTGATCCCGGAATCTTTCAACTCTTCCGCAAGGCTCTCGGTCAGGGTGATGACCGCCGCCTTGGAGACGCAGTAGGGCGCCATGTGTCCAAGGCCGTGGGTGGCCGCGCGCGCGGAGACGTTGATGATGCGGCCCCCGCCATTCTCCAGCAACCTCGGAATGATCGCGCGGGCGCAGTGGAAGACGGTGCGCGCGTTGAGATCCAGCATGGAATCCCAGTCGGCGTCGGATGTCTCCTGGACCGGAGGCCCCATGCTGAAACCGCCGGCGATGTTCGCCAGCGACCTGGATGCGCCCAAAACGCGCCGCGACGCGCTCGACCATGGCGGCGACCTCGTCCGGCGCGAGCAGGTCGGCGGCGAAGACGGCGGAGTCGGTCTCCGCCGGCAGTTCCGCCCGCGCCGCTTGCAGGGCCTGTGCATCCCGACCGACCAGCGCCAGTCGCGCGCCGCGCG
Source organism: uncultured Gammaproteobacteria bacterium (assembly GCA_963818415.1). GTDB lineage: Bacteria > Pseudomonadota > Gammaproteobacteria > Chromatiales > Chromatiaceae > CAWFSC01. The sequence continues at coordinate 78,089 of CAWFSC010000004.1, forward strand.
AGGCAAATGTCTGGGCGGTCGCGCGGCCGAGGTTGCCGGCGGCCCCGGTGATGATCACGGTTTTGCCTGCGAGCTCATGCATGTCATCGACTCCGGTTGCGGTTTGGAGATGCGCCATCGCGATGCGTGCGGGACGCCCTTCCCAGGTCGGAACGTCCCATCGCCCGCACCTTGGCTCGACCTGGGCAGGATTCTCCTCTCATCATGCGGGCGCTGTCGCTTGTCTGTATGATCCGCCCCGTGAATATAAGATCCAGACCTCAAGGCCGTATGCCATCGTCCCCTCGATTCAGTCCGGGGCGTCGTGGGCTATCTTCGCTTGATCCATGGCGGTAACGCCATGGCGCATGGGGTGCGGATATGATCGAAGTGCTCTTTCTTCTGCTTCCCGTGGCGGCCGCCTCCGGCTGGTGGCTGGCGCGGCGCGACACGCGGACCAAGCCCGACGGCAAGGGGCCCGCCCATCCGGATTTCCTGCGCGGACTGAATTATCTGCTGGAGGAGCAGCCCGACAAGGCTATCGACATGTTCCTGAAGCTGGCCGAGGTGGATGGCGAGACGGTGGAGACGCATCTCGCTCTCGGCAGTCTGTTCCGGCGCCGGGGCGAGGTGGATCGCGCCATCCGGATTCACCAGAATCTGGTGGAACGCAGGACGCTGGGGCCGGAGCTGCGGGGGTTCGCGCTCTTCGAGCTGGGGCAGGATTACATGCGGGCCGGGCTGCTGGATCGGGCGGAGGAGCTGTTTCAGGAGTTGGTGGAACTTGGCTTGCACCGCCAGCGCGCGCTGCAAGCCTTGCGCGATATCTATCAGCAGGAGCGCGACTGGACACGCTGCCTGGACGTCGCCGAACGGCTCAAGCCCTTGAGCGATCAACCCATGGCGGTCGAGATCGCGCACTATCACTGCGAGTTGGCCGAGGACGCGCGACGCAAGGGCGAGACGCTCGCGGCCAGGGAGCAGTTGGCGCTGGCGCAGCGGGTCGATCCCAAGTGCGCGCGCGCCGCCTTGATCGAGGGCTCCATGGCGCTGGAGGAAGGGGATGCGGAGCGGGCGGTGATGCTGTTCCGACGCGTGGCCGATCGCGGCGCGGCCTACATGCCCGAAATCCTGCCGGCCTTGATCGAGGCCATGCGGCGCGCGGGGCGGGACGATCCGCTCGGACAGGTCGCGGCGCTGGCGGGACGCTACGCGAGCCCGGCGGTGATGCTCAGTCTCAGCGATCTCGCGGCCCAGGTCGAAGGGCCGGAGGCGGCCTTGGATCGGCTGTCCGGGTATCTCTCGCGCCATGCCGATCTGGCGGCGCTGGAGCGCTATCTGGAGCTCCAGGCGCAAGCGGAAGACGCCACCGAGCTGGCGCGACGCCGCGCGCGCATCGCGCTTGGGGTCGTCCGCCATCTCCTGTCGCGTCAGCCGGTGTATCAATGCGAGCAATGCGGATTTCAGGCGCGCGCGCTGCACTGGCAGTGTCCCAGTTGCAAGTGCTGGGGGACGATCGTGTCGGTTCAGCCCGAGCCGATCCTCGTTGAGGATGGGCGGCCCAAGACTTGACGCGCGCGTCCCGAGCGCACCCATCGAGATCCAGCCGAGGAGTATCCAGATCCGTGACCCAAGCCAAGCGAATCATCGTTGCGCTCGACTATGCCGCCGAGGCGCCCGCGCTTGCGCTGGTCGAGCGGCTCGACCCGGCGCATTGCCGGCTGAAGGTGGGCAAGGAGCTCTTTACCCGGCTCGGTCCGGCATTCGTCGCCAGGCTTCAGCGCCTCGGGTTCGAGGTCTTCCTCGACCTCAAATTCCACGATATCCCCAACACGGTCGCGGCGGCCTGCGCGGCGGCGGCGGACCTCGGCGTCTGGATGGTCAATGTCCATGTCTCCGGGGGGCGGCGTATGATGGAGGCCGCCCGCGCTGGCGTGAGCCAGGTCAGTCAGCCCCCGCTCCTGATCGGCGTGACGGTGCTGACCAGTCTGGACCGCGATGACCTGGCGAGCATCGGTTGTCCCGGCACGCCTGGCGAGCGCGTGCTCGCCCTGGCGAGACTGGCACGGGACGCGGGTCTGGACGGCATCGTCTGCTCGCCGCTGGAGGCATCCGTGGCGCGCGCGGCGCTGGGGGCCGATTTCCTGCTGGTCACGCCTGGGGTGCGTCCAGCCGGGGCCGAGGTCGGCGATCAGAAGCGCGTCATGACGCCGGCCGAGGCGGTCGCGGCTGGCGCCGACTATCTCGTGATTGGCCGTCCGATCACTCAGGCGCCCGATCCGCTGTCGGCGATCGCCGACATTGAACGGTCGCTGGACGATCATTGATCTGAATTTTGCACAGTTTCCTTGGAGAAGAACCAATGGCGAAGGTCCGTAAGGCGGTATTTCCGGTTGCTGGAATGGGGACACGTTTCTTGCCGGCAACCAAGGCGAGTCCGAAGGAGATGCTGCCGATTGTCGATAAGCCCCTGATCCAATACGCGGCGGAAGAGGCCGAGGCCGGTGGCGTGGACCAACTGGTCTTCATCACCGGGCGCGCCAAGCGCTCGATCGAAGACCATTTCGACAAAGCCTACGAGCTGGAAGCGGAGCTGGAGCTTGCCGGCAAGGACAAGCTGTTGAATATCGTGCGCAGCGTCCTGCCCGGCGCGGCGTCCTGCATCTACGTCCGGCAAGCCGAGGCGCTGGGTCTGGGGCACGCGGTGCTGTGCGCGAAGCCGGTGATCGGAAACGAGCCCTTCGCGGTCCTCCTGGCCGATGACCTCATCCGCACCAGCGGCAAGGGCGTGGTGGAGCAGATGGCGGAAGTCCACGAGCGCCATGGCTGCAGCGTGCTCAGCGTCCAGGAGGTGCCGCGCGAGGAGACCCACAAATACGGGATCGTCGAGGTCGAGAAGCGCCCCGATGGCGCCTTGCGGGTCATCTCCATCGTCGAGAAACCGGCGCCGGCCGACGCGCCGTCGAATCTGGCGGTGGTCGGCCGTTATCTGCTCACGCCCCGGATCTTCCAGAAGCTCGAAAACACCGGCGAGGGGGGCCGGCGGCGAGATCCAGTTGACCGACGCCATTTCCGACCTGCTCCAGGATGAGTACGTGATTGCCTATCCCTTCGAGGGCAAACGCTACGACTGCGGCAGCAAGCTGGGTTATCTGGAGGCGACGGTCGAGTACGCGCTCGCGCATCCCGAGCTTGGCGAGCGATTCTCCGCCTATCTGCGGGCGTTCACCGCGACCGATTTCTAGCAGGCTCACTACTAGGCGTCCAGGGCTCGTATCGAAGCGGCCGATCACCGAGGCTCCGACAATCCTCGCGCCTGTTGACGGGCGCGGGGATTTTTTGTGCCTGTCGATTCCGCGCGACCGGCCATCGGGTGGATCTCCTGGCTCGAAACGTGTTCGTGCGCGGTCGGTCACCTTTTGGACATCTGGCATGGCATTCTGTCGACGGACCGTCTTTAATAGGCGCTGAACCCTATCCGACACTGGTAAAAAGGAGTCAGCGAGTGGATGTCTTTATTGGCAATCTGCCGGGATCGGCGACCCTGCTCGATCTCACGGCCTTTCTGGATGGCATCGACCTGCGGACGGACTTTCAGTGTGAAGCGGGGCGTGACCAATACGATCGCAACTACCACTTCGTCGTGGCCCGCATGGCCAGCCAGGAAGCCGGTCTGGAACTCATCACCCGCTTGAATGGCCGGGTGTTCGAGGGTCGGGCGGTCGAGGCCCGCGAATATCGGCGGCGCGCGCCCTGTCGCGAGTGGCGGGGCATGGAGCGGCGCGTCAATCCCTGGTAGGAGCCTGCTTGTCAGAGGGATACAATCGGGTCATTCACTCCGAGACCCCATCCCGATGCAGCCCGCGCCCGATCTGTTCTCCTACCGCAAGCACTGGGCGCACAAGTTCGGCACCGCCCCCGAGCTTCCCATGTCGCGCGCCGAGATGGATCTGCTGGGCTGGGACAGTTGCGACGTCATCATCGTCACCGGCGATGCCTATGTCGACCACCCCTCGTTCGGCATGGCGATCATCGGGCGCCTGCTGGAGGCGCAGGGCTTCGGGTCGGCATCATCGCCCAGCCGGACTGGACCTCGGTGGCCGATTTCCGGCGTTTGGGCCAGCCAAATCTCTTCTTCGGCATCACCGCGGGCAACATGGACTCCATGGTGAACCGCTACACCGCCGACCGGCGTCTGCGCTCCGATGACGCCTATACCCCAGATGCGGTCCCCGGACGCCGCCCGGATCGCTCGGTGACCGTCTACGCCCAGCGCGCGCGCGAAGCCTACAAGGGCGTGCCCGTCGTCATCGGCGGGATCGAGGCCAGTCTGCGGCGTATCGCCCACTTCGACTACTGGTCCGAGAAGGTGCGCCGGTCCGTGCTGGTGGATGCCAAGGCCGATCTGCTGATCTTCGGCAATGCCGAGCGGGCGATCGTCGAGCTGGCGCACCGGCTGGCGCGCGGCGAACCGATCGACGCGATCCGCGATCTGCGCGGAACCGCCTTCATCACCCGGGATCTCCCCGACGGCTGGACCCTGATCGACTCCAGTCGGCTCGATGAGCCGGGACCGCGCCGACCTAACCCAAACCCCTATCGGGCGGATCCAGCCTGCCAGGCATCCTTGCCCGGAGACGACTTGGCCTTGCCGTCGCGCGCCAGGGATCGCTCATCGACCGTCGTGCAACTACCGTCATACGAGCAGGTGCGTGACGATGATGTCCTCTATGCCCATGCCTCGCGCGTCTTTCACCTGGAGACCAATCCTGGGAATGCGCGCGCGCTGGTCCAGGCCCACGGCGACCGTCGGGTCTGGCTCAATCCGCCGCCCGTCCCGCTGACCACGGCGGAGCTTGACCGGGTCTATGCGCTCCCCTTCAGTCGCCGCCCGCACACGAATTACGGCGGCGCCCGGATGCCGGCCTGGGAGATGATCCGTCATTCGGTCAACATCCTGCGCGGGTGCTTCGGCGGATGCACCTTCTGCTCCATCACCGAGCACGAGGGGCGCATCATCCAGAGCCGTTCGGAAGCCTCCATCCTGGGAGAGATCGCGGACATTCGCGACCGCACGCCCGGCTTCACCGGCACCATCTCCGATCTGGGCGGTCCGACCGCCAACATGTGGCGCATGGCCTGCGGCGACCGGCGGACCGAGGCCGCCTGCCGGCGTCTTTCCTGCGTCTTTCCGGAGATCTGTCGAAACCTGAACACGGATCACGAGCCGCTTATCCGTCTCTACCGCAAGGCCCGCGCCGTGCCTGGCGTCAAGCGTGTCCTGATCGCCTCCGGACTGCGCTACGACCTGGCGGTGCGCTCCCCGGCCTACATCCGCGAGCTGGTCACCCATCATGTCGGCGGCTATCTCAAGATCGCCCCGGAGCACACCGAGCCCGGCCCGCTCGGCAAGATGATGAAGCCCGGCATCGGCACCTACGACCGTTTCAAGGAGTTGTTCGACCGTTACTCGCGCGAGGCGGGGAAGGAGCAATACCTCATCCCCTACTTCATCTCCGCCCATCCGGGCACGACCGACGAGGACATGCTGAACCTGGCGCTCTGGCTCAAGCGCAACGGCTTTCGGCTGGATCAGGTCCAAGCCTTCCTGCCCACGCCGCTCGCCATCGCCTCCGCGATGTATCACACCGGTCGCAACCCCTTGAAGAGAATCACCCGCAATTCCGAACGGGTTCCAGTCGTGCGCGGACAGCGGCAGCGGCGGTTGCAGAAGGCATTTCTGCGCTATCACGATCCGGAAAACTGGCCGCTGCTGCGCCAAGCCCTGAAAGACATGGGCCGAGCGGATCTGATCGGCAACGGCAAGCGGCATCTGGTGCCGAGCTTTCAGCCGGTTGGCACGGGCGCACCCCAGAGGCGGCGGCAGCCGCGCCTAGCGACGGCATCCGATCCAAGGCACACTGGACCCGCGAAGACCCTTGGTCGTTGGCGGCCGTGATTTGAATTTTGCCCGCGAATGACAGAAAAAGGGCGACTGAGGGCAAAGCTGTCATCGCTTCCCGCAGGAGAAAACGACCCGCATGGGGTGTAGAATCGCGGCCAAGATGGTGGGTCAGCGCGAGCCCAACCACGCGGTTGAACGGCTCGTCATCCGATCTTCCTCAACGCGCCCATCTCCTCAGTATGGAAATCGGCTGTGACAAAGAAAGCATTTATCACCGGCATTACCGGGCAGGACGGCTCCTATTTGAGCGAGCTGCTCCTCGGCCAGGGCTACGAGGTGCATGGTTCCGTGCGCCGCACCAGCACGATCGAACACAGCCGGCTTGCTCATCTGTATGCCGATCCAGCCATCCACAATCAGCGACTCTTTCTGCACTACGCGGATCTCGACGACCCCACTACTCTGAGACGAGTGCTCAAGCAAGTTCAACCGCATGAGCTTTACCACTTGGCCGGGCAAAGTCATGTGGGTCTGAGTTTCGAGATCCCGGAGGTGACTTGCGAATTCATCGCGATGGGCACCCTGCGCCTGCTGGAAATCCTGCGCGATCTCCCCGAGCCGCCGCGCTTTTTCCATGCCACCTCCAGCGAGATCTTCGGTCGTCCCACCCAGAGTCCTCAGACCGAGGCGACCCCCATGGCACCGATTAACCCCTACGGTTGCGCCAAGGCGTTCGCGACTCAGATGGTGCGCGTCTATCGTGAGAGTCACGGCATGTTTGCGGTCAATGGCATTCTCTACAATCACGAGTCGCCCCGACGGGGAGAAGACTTCGTCACTCGAAAAATCTGCCATGCCGCAGCGGCCATCAAATTGAACCTGCAGAAAGAACTCTTCCTCGGCGACACAAGCGCCCAGCGCGATTGGGGTCACGCCCGCGATTATGTCCGCGGCATGTGGCTGGCGCTCAATCATCAGACGCCCGATGATTACGTCTTTGCCACGGGCAAATTGCATCGCGTGCAACAAGTGGTCGAAACCGCGTTCGCGGCAGTCGAGCTTGAATGGCGAGACTATGTCAAATTCGATAGCCAGCTCCTGCGACCCGCTGAACCGCTTCATCTGGTCGGTGATGCCAGCAAGGCAAAGGCGCTGCTCGGTTGGTCGCCCACGACATCCTTCCAGGAGCTCATCCAAGAAATGACCCAGGCGGAACTGGACCAGTTGTCACATATCGAATTCCAAGGAAATGCCTAATCATGTCCAATCGAAAGACCGCTCTCATCACTGGCATTACCGGCCAGGACGGCGCCTACCTCGCTGAATTTCTGCTCGATAAAGACTACATGGTGCATGGCATCAAGCGCCGTTCCTCGCTCTTCAATACCAATCGCATTGACCATCTCTATAAAGATCCACATGAACCCGATTGTCGATTTATTCTCCATTATGGCGATCTGACCGATTCCAGCAGCCTGATTCGCATCATCCAGCAGACCCAGCCCGACGAGATCTATAATCTGGCCGCGCAGAGCCATGTTGCGGTCTCCTTCGAGGAGCCAGAATACACCGCCAACTCGGATGCGCTTGGCGCTTTGCGGATACTGGAGGCTATTCGAATTCTCGGTCTGGAAAAGAAAACCCGCTTCTATCAAGCCTCCACCTCGGAGCTTTATGGTCTGGTGCAGGAAATTCCGCAGAAGGAGACCACGCCATTTTATCCGCGTAGCCCTTACGCGGTGGCTAAGCTCTATGCCTATTGGATCACGGTGAATTACCGCGAGGCTTATGGCATGTACGCCTGTAATGGGATTCTCTTCAACCATGAGTCACCCATTCGTGGCGAGACCTTTGTCACACGCAAAATTACCCGCGCGCTTGCGCGTATCAAACTCAAGCTGCAAGACTGCCTCTATCTGGGCAATCTCGACTCCAAGCGCGATTGGGGTCACGCTCGCGACTATATTGAGATGCAATGGCTCATGCTTCAACAGGACCAACCTGAGGATTTCGTGATCGCCACTGGCGTGCAATATAGCGTGCGCGATTTCGTTGATGCTGCGGCTCAGGAACTGGGCATGCCCATCACTTGGAAAGGGCAGGGACTGGAAGAAACCGGTACCGATGCAGATGGTCGGACCATCGTCCGGATCGATCCGCGTTATTTCCGCCCGGCCGAGGTGGAAACCTTGCTCGGCGATCCATCCAAGGCCAAGGAAAAACTCGGCTGGGTGCCAAGAACCAGCTTTGATGAACTGGTGAAAGAGATGGTGAGGGAAGACCTGAAGGCGACCGAACGTGACGATCTGGTCAAAAGGCACGGCTTCAAGGCGTTTGATCATCACGAGTGAGACAGTCGCGCGTCGAGCAGGATGAAGTCGACCTCACTCCTCACGCTGCTACTCTTGTTCCGCAATCACGATCTAAAATGATGCGTCGGCAGCGATCTGCGAAGCGCAATGGCATACCTGAGTGCGCCGCGCGGGACGCTGGGGCCAACCCAATGCGTATCGCGTTAGGCGTGACCGTACTCGAGAACGGGCGCGCGTCGGGAGGTACCGATGGGATCGGCCGTTATACGCAGGAGCTTGCCGCCGCCTTGGCGCAGCGCGGATCTGTGAACGTCGAGCGGTTCCGCTATGCGCCCGGGCTAGCGGACATAGATGTGGGGCGTTTCTCATCGCAGGCACTCTGGTCGCTTGCTGGCGGCCGATCTTTTCCGACGATGCAACGGGCGCTGACAGGACGAGTGGATCTGGTGCATGCGACCGATCATCTTATCCCGCGTCTGCGAAGACTGCCCGTGGTTGCGACGATCATGGATGCGATACCGCTTGCGCACCCCGAGTGGGTAGCCTATCGGTTGAAAACCCTAAAGAATTCATTTTGGGCGCGTTCGGTCCGTTGGGCCACGCATGTCATCACGATCTCGGAGCACTCGCGTGAGCAGATTCAGGACTTCTTCCGCGTTCCCGGCGAGCGCATCAGTGTCGTTCCCTTGGGTGTTGATCAGAGGTGGTTCACTCCCTGTGATGCTCTGGCTGCGGCGCGCGTGAGGCAACACTATCGGTTGCCCGAACGATTTTTCGTGTTCATCGGTACCCTCCAGCCGCGCAAGAATCTCGCCCGGATCATCCGCGCCCACCAGAGCCTGCCTGGGTCCATGCAGCGGGATATACCCCTGCTGATCATCGGCCGCCAGGGATGGGGTTGCGATACCGAGTTGGAGCTGCTTCGCGACGTCGATCCGCAGCGGCAGCGCTGGCTCAACTATGTGGCCGAGCCCGATCTCAAGCCGCTTCTACAACAGTCGACCGCGCTGGTGTTTCCATCGTTACATGAGGGTTTTGGTCTACCCGTGCTTGAGGCATTCGGGGCCGGCGTGCCTGTACTGTCGTCCAACACGACATCGCTTCCCGAGGTGGCGGGCAAGGCCGCGCTGCTGGTCGACCCGTTGAGCCAGGATGCCATCGCCGCCGGCATGAGGGATCTCGTCGAAAATGAATCGCTCCGCGCCAGTCTCGTGACAGCAGGCCGGATCCGCGCCGAGAAATTCACTTGGGAGCGAACCGCCGCGATGACCGAATCTGTGTATGAAATGTTGCTCTAGCACGCAGTGATGGAGGGCCCGTCGCACTTCACAGTGCGCCAAACCTGAAGGTTGAGTCGCCGATGGAATTCCACTCTTATCGCATCCCAAGAGCCAACCAATGATCCTACCTCTCCCTGTTCGTGCCCTTTGGGACTACCGCGACTTCGTTCTGAGCAGCGTTCTGCGCGAATTTAACGGCAAATATCGCGAATCGCTGCTCGGTGCCTTCTGGTCAGTCGCCAATCCGCTGACGATGATCGTCATCTACACGGTGGTTTTCGGCCAGCTCATGCACCCCACGCTGCCGGGTCATGAACAAACGCCCTTCGCCTTCAGCATCTACCTCTGCGCGGGCGTTATCACTTGGAACCTGTTTGCCGAACTGCTTCTTCGGCTGAACAACGTTTTTCTCGAACACGGCAACCTCATCAAGAAGTCGAACTTCCCCCGGATCTGCCTGCCAACCATCGTCGCCCTGTCGGCGCTGATCAACTTCGGCATTGTCTTCAGCCTCTATCTCGCCTTTCTCGCCATCATCGGCTACTGGCCTGGTTGGGCACTGCTTGCCATCATTCCGCTCCTCGCGCTGCAATTGCTGTTCACGCTGGGACTGGGAATCTTCCTCGGCACGCTCAACGTTTTTTTTCGCGACGTCGGCCAACTGACCGGCGTGGTTCTTCAGTTCTGGTTTTGGCTCACCCCAATCGTCTACACCCTGCCTTCGTTGCCGGAAGGCGTGCGCGGTTTCATGCGGTACAATCCTATGCAGCCGCTGATGGCCGCCTATCAGGACGTTTTCCTTGCCCGCGAAATGCCTGATTTCATCTCGCTCGTCCCACTCGCCGTGCTCACTGTGCTCTTCCTGGCGCTTGGCGGTCGGTTTTTCCTTGCCCGCGTGGGTGAACTGGTGGATGAGCTGTGAATCTGTCCGATTGAGACGATCCAGGTCAAATCTTGCCGAATAGCCGTCATGCTTCACCGCCACCTCAACCATCAGGGTTTTACGCTCGCCGCGATCGACGACGTGATTGCGCGCGGGCGCTGGCAGGACTGGGCCGATCTGCGGCGCGCGGTGCTGGCTGATCGCACCTTGCTCGACAAGGTTGAGCGGGTATGCCGCCCCTATGTGACCGATCCATATGCGCAACGTCATCATTTCTGGATGCACTATGCCCAAGAACACCGTGACCTTGCCTGACTGGGAACTTGTCCTGTCCGCCGCGGCACGCCTGCAAGGCATTCTCCCGGATGCCGTGCTCGTTGGCGGCACGGCATCGGCCATTCATGCAACACATCGTTTGTCGCGCGATGCTGACCATGTGCTGACCGATTTGCGGCAACGTTTCGACGACGTTCTGGCGCAGCTCGAATCGGTGGCGGGCTGGAAGACGGCCCGCGTCAAGCGGCCGGTGCTGATTCTCGGCAGTCTCGATGGCATCGAGACGGGCGTGCGACAACTGATCCGCGAGGAACCACTGGAAACGATGGAAGTGGACTATTGCGGCGAACGCATCACCATTCCGACCGCAGAAGAGATTTTGCGCATCAAGGGCGTTCTGATCCTCAAGCGCAACGCGACGCGCGACTATCTCGACTTCGTGGCGCTTGCCGATCACATGGGAGACGGGCATGTCGCACAAGCGCTCCAGCCGTTCGATAAGTTATACCCGCAGGAGAATGGCGAGTCGCCGCTCCAGCAGCTCCAGGTGCAGTTGGTCAATGCACTTCCCTATGATCTGGAAGAAACCGATCTCTCCGAATACAAAAGCCTGGCGCCGCGTTGGCATCGCTGGGACGCCGTAAAAGAACGATGCTCACACATTGCCACGGTCGTTTTCGATCATGTCTGCGATTTTTCGGCAGGGCAGACCAATGCAGACGAGCAAGGGGATAAGCGCTAATGGGCGCCCTCGTCGTCTCTAACCTCGGCAAAGCCTACAAGCGCTACCCAAGCAAATGGGCGCGCGCGCTCGAATGGATCTCTGGCAAGCCGCGCCATGACAAGACTTGGGTGTTGCGCGACATCAGCTTCACGGTCAGCCCCGGCGAAGCGGTCGGCATCATCGGCGTCAATGGCGCGGGCAAGAGCACCCTGCTGAAGATCATCACCGGCACCACACAACCCACCACCGGCAGCGTCGGCATCCAGGGCCGCGTGGCCGCACTGCTCGAACTCGGCATGGGCTTCCACCCCGATTTCACCGGTCGGCAAAACGCCTTCATGGCCGGGCAGTTGCTCGGCCTGCGTGCCGACGAAATTGCCGCTTGCATGCCAGCCATCGAAGCCTTCGCTGAAATTGGCGATTACATCGACCACTCGGTGCGCATGTACTCCAGCGGAATGCAGATGAGGCTTGCCTTCAGCGTCGCCACCGCTGTGCGCCCGGATATCCTCATCGTCGACGAGGCGCTGTCGGTGGGCGACGCCTATTTCCAGCACAAGAGCTTCAACAAGATCCGGGAATTTAGGGAACTGGGCACGACCTTGCTGATCGTGTCGCACGATCGGTCAGCCATTCAGAGCCTGTGCGATCGGGCCATCCTGCTAGAGCACGGTTATGTCATCAAGGATGGCAATCCTGAAGAAGTGATGGACTTCTATAACGCCATCATCGCTGAAAAAGAGAACGCGACCGTCGAGGTGAAACGGTTGGAGGATGGCAGGGCGCAAACCAAGTCGGGAACAGGTGAGGCGCAAGTCGAGTCAATCACTCTTCTCAACCAGGACGATGAAGCCGTTGAATTCATCAATGTCGGCCAGGCGGTGCGGCTGAAAGTCGATGTCCGAATTCATGCCAACCTGCCTGAATTGGTCTTCGGTTACATGATAAAGGATCGCCTCGGCCAACCGGTTTTCGGAACGAATACATATCACCTTGGCGTTGCAATGCGCCGGCTTTGCGAGGGTGAAAGGTTGACTCTGCTATTCTCATTTCCTGCCAACATCGGTTTAGGTTCGTATTCCGTTTCCACGGCGCTTCATGTGGCGGATACCCATCTAGGTGCTAATTACGAATGGCGTGATCTCGCGCTGATGTTCAATGTGGTTAATCTCAACCATGATCATTTTGTCGGCGTGAGTTGGATTCCGCCACAAGTCGAGTGCCAAAGATGAATGCAACCTGCTTTTACAGTGCGTTCGAGGATCGCTATCGTGGCGCGCGAGAGCTAATCAAGTCGCGGCTATGCGTTTACCGACCCTTTGTCGAGCCACTGCTTGATGTGTATCGGTATTCCAGGGCGGTCGACCTAGGTTGCGGACGTGGCGAATGGCTGGAGTTGATGGGGGAATGGGGTTTTGATGCGAGTGGTGTCGATCTTGATGACGGTATGCTCTCGGCATGCCGCGAGCGCAGGTTAAAGGTCCAATCCGGCGATGCGATAGAGTTCTTGCGAGGTTTGCCTGATGCCAGTCAAGTCATTGTGTCGGGCTTTCATTTTGCCGAGCACATTCCCTTCGCCGCATTGCAAACATTGATTGTCGAGGGATTGCGTGTACTCCAGCCCGGCGGCTTGCTGATCCTTGAGACGCCAAATCCGGAAAACGTAGTCGTGGGCACCTCGAGTTTCTATCTCGATCCCACTCACCAACGCCCGATTCCTCCTCAGCTGATGGCTTTCTTGCCGGAACATTATGGATTCGAAAGGGTGAAGATTCTACGGTTGCAGGAAGCAGATGAGTTAGCTGTCCAGGAAAACGTCACCCTGATCGACGTCTTTGTTGGCGTTAGCCCAGACTACGCTGTCATCGCACAAAAATTGGCAGGGCCGGTAATTCTGGAAACTTTCAGCGCGGTGTTCGAGAAGTCGCACGGGTTAGAGCTAAGTGACCTGACATGTCGTTACGATGCAGTGCTTGACCGACGCCTTGCTGCACTCAACCAGCGAATAAGCAATGCAGAAAGCCAGGCTGGCGGTATGAGCGATGCATTAGCACGCATTACTGACCTGCAAGATCGATTGGTCGTTGCGGTAAAGCAGGTTGAGCAAAATGCTGCACGAGTCCGTGCCGCCGAAAGCCGAGTCCAGGAGCTGGAACAAAAAAACCATGAACTGAGTGACAACTGCCATCACTGGTGGCAGCAGGCCGGTGCATTGGAGGCCGAACGAAACGCACTACGCCAAAGTTGGTCCTGGCGGATCACCGCGCCTGTACGCTGGGCCGGTGGGATCGCTATCGGCGGCGCTACCCCGCTCAAGCGTGGTGCAAGCAGCATCGTGCGGATCAGCATTGCTGTCCTTCACCGGCCCGTCGCCATGTTGATGCGTGCAATCCTTCGTCGCCCTAGCCTCAGCTACCGGATCAATCAGCGGCTGATGCGTTATCCCGACTTGCACCAGACAGATCCTTAGCCTGGCCCTAAAGAATGGCGTTATCCCTGGGTTGCCCAGCCACTCCGCCGATAGATCGCAAGGCAGCTTCAGCGCTTCGTCGGAGATCGGTCATCTCACCCCGCATGCGTCGCCGAGTTTATACCGACCTGAAGATCGCTGTTGAAAAAAACAGGGAGTTGTCCTGATGCGTATCGTTATCGACATGCAGGGTGCGCAAACCGAAAGCCGCTTTCGCGGCATTGGCCGTTACACCCTGTCCTTCGCTCAGGCCATTGTCCGCAACCGGGGCGAACACGAGATCATCCTCGCCCTGAGCGGCCTGTTTCCCGACACCATCGAGCCCATCCGCGCTGCGTTCGATGGCCTGTTGCCGCAGGAGAACATCCGCGTCTGGCATGCTCCCCGGCCCGGTCCGGAAGGCGAATCTGGCAACGACTGGCGCCGCGAAGTGGCGGAACTGATCCGCGAGGCATTTCTCGCCAGTCTTCAGCCGGATGTCATCCATATCTGCAGTCTGTTCGAAGGCTATGTCGATGATGCGGTGACCAGCATCGGCCTTTTCGACCGCACTACGCCGGTGAGCGTGACTCTTTACGACCTCATCCCTCTGCTGAACCCGGATCACTACCTTAAGCCCAATCCACGTTATGCCCAGCACTACCAACGCAAGGTCGAGCATCTCAAGCAAGCGGCGGTTTATCTGGCGATTTCGGAATTCACCCGACAGGAAGGGCATGGCGCATCTGGAAGATCCGCAAGCCGGTTCATCAATGTCTCGACGGCCATCGAGCCCCACTTTCAACCCCTCCACATTGACGAAACGCCGCCACCCGACTACGTCACAAATTCGGCCTGACCCGCCCCTTTATCCTCTACACCGGCGGCGCCGACGAACGCAAGAACCTTCCACGACTCATCCGGGCATTCGCTGCCTTGCCTGCGCCGCTGCGCACAGGCCATCAGTTGCTGTTGGCCGGCAAGATGCGTGAAGGGGATATGGCGAAGTTTAAGCATCAGGCGAAAGCGGCCGGACTTAAGCCGGATGATTTATGCTTCACAGGGTATGTGACGGATGAAGAACTCATCCAGCTCTACAACCTCTGCAAACTCTTCGTCTTCCCCTCTTGGCATGAAGGTTTTGGCCTGCCAGCGCTTGAAGCCATGGCCTGCGGCGCCCCGGTCATCGGCGCCAACACCACCAGCCTGCCGGAAGTCATCGGCCTGGATGCACGCGCTGTTCGATCCGCTGGACGTAGGCGCTATCACCGCCAAAATGGACCAGGCCTTGGAAGATGATGCATTCCGCGCCACGCTGCGCGCAGCACGGCTTGCAGCAGGCCAAGCAGTTTTCGTGGGACAAATCGGCGAAACGGGCGATTGCAGCTTGGGAGTCGCTGCTGAACACAAATCAGGAATACAGCCAGCCAGCTTGCAACTGGCCGCAAGCCGAGACTGGCCTTTGTTTCCCCCTTGCCACCAGAACGGACCGGCATCGCCGATTACAGCGCCGAACTTCTGCCGGCGCTGGCGGAGTATTACGATATCGAAGTCGTGGTTGCGCAGGATCGAGATCGATGATTCTTGGGTCAATCGCAATTGCAAGGTGCGGGACGTGTCATGGTTGCGCGCTCACGCATGCGACATTGATCGAGTGGTTTATCAGGTCGGCAATTCCCCCTTTCACCAGCACATGTTGCCCTTGCTGCAAGAGATTCCCGGAACGGTGGTGCTGCACGATTTTTACCTGAGTGGACTGATGGCTTGGCTCGAGCTTCATGCCGGTGTGGATTGCGCATGGACCGAAGCCCTTTATCTGGCCCACGGTTATGGTGCTGTGCGTGAACGCTATCTCGACGCCGATGCAGCAAGGCGCAAGTACCCGGTTAATTTGCACGTTCTGCAGCATGCCCAAGGCTTGATTGTTCATTCGGAGTATTCGCGGAAACTGGCACGGCAATGGTATGGAGAGGATTTCGCAGACACTGGGAACGTGATTCCTCTTGTTCGATCACCCGTGAAAGCGCTTCGACAAGGCTGCGCCCGGAAAAAACTCGGTATTGAGAAGAACGATTTTGTCGTCTGCAGCTTTGGCTTTCTCGATTCGACGAAATTGAATCATCGTTTGCTGGATAGTTGGCTCGAACAGTGGACTTGCTCTCAGGATACCGTTGCAGGCTCGTTTTTGTCGGTGAGAATCACGGTGGCGACTATGGCGCAAGTCTGTTGCAAACGATGCGCGACAGCGGCCTCGGCGATCGAATCAGCATTACGGGTTTCGTATCGCTGGACACTTTCCGGCAGTATTTGACCGCCGCCGATGTAGCCGTGCAGCTCCGCACCCATTCGAGGGGTGAAACGTCCGCTGCAGTTCTGGATTGCATGAACCATGCTCTGCCGCTCATCGTCAATGCCAATGGTTCGATGGCGGAATTGGATCCCGAAGCTGTTTGGATGCTGCCCGATGAATTCGACGATGCCGCGCTCGTCGAAGCCCTGGAGACATTATGGCGCGAGCCTGAGACGCCGCCACGCCCTGGGCGAACGTGCGCGCGAAATTATCCTGAACCGCCACACACCGGCCGAGTGCGCCCGACGTTATGCGAAGCGATCGAACGTTTTCATCGTCGTGCCGAGACCGCCGACACCGGCCTTGATACGTGCCATCGCGGCACAGAAGACAGTTTCCCCCACGACGCGCGAGCTTTTCGACCTCTCCAAAGACCTTGCCGTTACCCTGCCGCTCCAGCAGCCGGCCGACGCCTATTTCTGGATGTGACCGCTACCTGCCGTAACGACCTAAGACCGGTATTGAACGCGTCGCGCGTGCGCTGCTTTTGGCGCTGCTGAATGCCCCCTCCAGTTACCGGATCGAACCGGTTTATCTCAGCGACGATGGCGGTGAATGGCATTATCGACACGCACGTCCCTACGCGCTCGGGTTATTGGGTTGCCCTCAAGAAGCCCTCGACGACGAAATTGTCGAACCCGGGTGCGGCGACGTGTTGCTCGGACTGGATCTGTCCGGTGACACGCTGGTTCAGGCAGAGCGTGCGGGGATGTATGCCTATCGTAACCGGGTGTTGCGGTGTATGCCGTGATTTTCGATTTGCTGCCCGTGCGCATGCCCGAAGCATTCCCGCGAGGGGGCAGACCGGACTCATGCGCAATGGCTGGCAGACGGTTTCAACGTTCGACGGTGCCATCTGCATCTCGAAAGCGGTTGCGGATGATCTGGCCGTCTGGCAGGCTGGAAGCCGGCATCGATTGGAAAGACCGGCGGCCTTTCCGGATTGGCTGGTTTCAGCTCGGCGCCGATGTCACCAATTCCTCACCCAGCCTGGGTATGCCAAATGCCGCATCTGACGCTGCGTCAGCTTCAGCGTCCCAGTTTTCTGATGGTTGGCACCATCGAGCCGCGCAAGGGTTATCTGCAAACTGTCGAAGCGTTCAGCGAACTCTGGAATGAAGGTATTGACGTCAACCTGGTGATCGTTGGCAAAGAAGGTTGGATCGGTCTGCCGGATGATATGCGACGCGACATTCCCAAAACCGTCGAATGCCTGCCGCACCACCCCGAATTGAACAAACGCCTCTTCTGGCTGAAGGCATCAGCGACGAATATCTGGATCATGTTTATGCTGCCAGCACCTGCCTGATCGCAGCGTCTACGGCGAAGGCTTTGGCCTGCCTCTAATCGAGGCGGCGCAACATGATCCGTCCACCATTGTTCGTGGGACATTTCGGTGTTTCGCGAGGAATGTGTAATCAAGCTTTATATTTTGATGCGACCAATAGCGGAAACAATGGGTTTTGGCGATAAACCACTCGCGCTAACGCAATATGGTGAGGCAAAAGTATGCCATGTTGCGATAGTTATAGAAGTTGGAAGAGAGTAAGCGCAGCGGATCTGGTCAGCCGCACCGTCGCTCTGGCAATTGGCGATACCGTCAAGTATCGGATGAATAATTCTGGGAACAATGAGCTGCGAAAATGAACACCTCAACCTCATCCATCGCGCACGGATAAATTTGGTCAGAAATTCTTCTGCCTCTGCCCGAATAATTTTCAGATTTAGGGGGTGGATCTTGCCTCTACAAAATGGGTATTTGTATCGCTTCAAAGGGAGTATGATCGATTTGCCACCGATGTGGCATGAAATGTACAAGGAACATCATGGTCGATCCTAATTGTGGATGGTGGCGAGGTGATCATCCGATATGGCGATACGACCGAATTAAAGATCACTTTATAGCGAGAGCGTCGATTTTGTTTCTTGGTTTGTACAGTATCGAATATGTGACACTGGATGCAGGTGAAAATGTGCCGTTCTGCTTATAGAGTTCTAAAAGGTGGAAGCATTCCTTGGCCTAGATACGCCAAATCGCCTGATGATGGGAGACCACATCCATGATGTTGGTGGTGGATTCATTCATCCGGAACACTGCATCCAAGACACTATCCTGTGACATCCATGGAGTCTGCTGGAAGATCTGGGTTTGAATATCAAGTGCACATACGGCGTATGTGAGATGCGGAGTACGCAATTTAGAGGTAAATTTTTGCTATGAAGATTTTATTTTGGAAAAAAATCATATATCACTGAACGGCTGTATCACTTTTTATTGCATAAAGCCATCCTGAAACGGCTATCGATTATAAGTAATCTTATCGCTATGAATAAAAAATTGTCTGCAGCTTTTGTTTTTGGAAGCCATATTGATTGTTGTAATTTATTTGGCGTAATGTCAACGATACTCTTCCATTTTGACAACTGACGAATTAGTTTTGCAAAGCTTGGCTTTACACGAATGATTAAGCAGCCGTTCAGGACATGGGAGAGTTTTGCAGGTGTTGATGGCATGATTGTTGATGGAACATGCAACCATCTCATTTCCTGGAATGATCGCTGAATTTGACACCACGCGACATTTTGATGCTGCTGGCATACGTCTACTTATTTTTTCAATTTTAAATAAATTAGGCTTTAGGTCGGCAGGCGCGATAGCAATAGCTAGTTTTCCGGAATCATTGTCCATCAGTTAGATTGGAGAAATAATGGCTTGATCGCTTTTTTTGGCGGGTAGATCTATTGTCTTGCTTTTTCATGTTCGCAGTTTCAGTTTTAGATTTCAAATCTACAGAATGCCTTAAATGGCTGCTTGTGTTTTTGTTTTTAATGTTTTTCAATCGCATCGGAATCGTTTTTTGGTTGCGGTTATCGATCGAATTTTGATGAAATAACGAATAGCGATGATCAGTATCGTTGCCATCTGTTTCTGTGGGCGATTATGGTGAATTTCATACGATTCCTCATACTCGTATTGTATGTCGCTACTGATACTTTACTATCTCATAATGATGTTTGGAGCTTTAGGTAAGCAGGGGCTTTCTCTTCTAAGTATCTAAAAATCAAAACTATGGGCTTTTTTAGATCCTCGATCCCTTTTTACGACTTTCTGGGGACAGGGAAAAACTTTTATTTCAGCGGTTTCCTTTTTAATGATTCTATTTTTTTGGGTTTTTCCTTATTGAATGAGGAATAAACAAGGAAATTTGATTGTTATAAGAATCTGCTATTCGAGGTGATTGACAAGCCTGGGCTGACTTTGAGATTGGCGGGTAACTCGGAAGCAATCGGGATTCCTTGAGTACTACTTCCGTTTTGCAGCAGTTTGCAGTCACCGATGAGCATTCAGCCCATGCGGTGTCTGCCGACGAAAAACAAGCATTCGATCCTGTTCAGCTTTTATATGTGTATATGTATTTGCGTATTGTCTGTATTTTTTTTTTAGTCATATTCTTCAAGATTTCCAATAGCTAAATACGTTGCTTTTATCGTTGTCTCTCATGACTTTTTTTCATACATTGAAAAATGAACATTGCTTTTGTTTCTAGTTATAGCGACGTATGGTTAAATGGAGGGTGCTTAGTCTTAGAGAAAGTAGATTTGATATTGTCGCCATTGATCAAAAACTGCTTTTATCATCCGTATTTAAATAATGTAATTGTTTTAAAAGATTGATTCAGAAAAGGTTGAAAATCCCTTGGCCAACAAAGAAATAGATTATGGTTATTATTTTCTGAAGCGCCGCCGTCTCTTCGTTTCGCCTTCGGTGACAGGTCAGGGAACGTGGACAGTGGGTCCAATAGAACGGTTGAATTTCCAGGTAAATTCGATGAAAGGGATTTATTCTAGTCGAGGTAGCTGCAGGCTTCGGAAAGGGATGCTTATTTGCCAGTTGATCCACCTGTGGCTACCTGCTGACAAGGCAGTTCGTGGCTAGCAATAAGGTAGTTTTGCTGCCTATTAATCACGCTACAGAAAAACTGGAAGCCAAAGATACATTATTATACCGAAGCCTACATCTCTGGCGTCAATAGGCGAAAGTGAAGACACAAGAGAGCTTGGGGTCATGATTAAGAGAATTCGAATCATCCAGAAAACCACTAATGGCCAAGAGGTGGATGATGAAAGCGGATGTCATTAGGCGAAAAGACCTTGAGCCAACACATGATTGTCATTTCAAATGATATAGCCTGTTTTTCTATAGAAAATAGGAAATCTGCGATTAACTACGGAATAACTATTGTCGTCCCTGTTTTCCGAGAAGCAGGTAATATTCTTCACCTATACGAACGTTCAACAAGCTGCAGTTAAGCTCAAAGAGATTGATTGCGATTATATCTTTGTAAACGACGGCAGTCCTGATGGACCAACTTGATGTCTTGCGCGAACTCGCCTCACGGAACTGCATGTCAAGGTGCTTGATCTCTCCCGCAACTTCGGCAAGGAGATCGGCATTCCACGGTGGTGTCCATGAAGCCGAAGGCGCGGATGCCGTCATTTGTATGGACGCCGATCTTGAAGTATTCCCCCGGGAACTATCTGAACGCTGCTTGAAGAATGGCGCGAAAGGCGCCGAAGCCGCTGCCACGCACCCGGATCAGCATCGAAAAACAACGTTGGCTTTCTTTGCAGGTCGGCTCCCACAGCGATCACTGGCTTACGTCCCGGAAATTTCCGGGACTGCCGATGGTGGCGCAGATACGACTGATTTCCGCCTCTATGGAAGTGGTCGAGGCCTTCAGACACGTGACCGAGCGCTGACGTTATCCGCGTATCATGGATGGATGGGTTCCGCCGGGCTCATGTTGATTCGAAGCCGATGCCCATGACGGCGAAGCCGGCTACTCGTATGGCAAGTTGCTGCGTTTCGGCGATCAACAGCATCACCGCGGCCCTTTCGAGTCACCTGTCGCTGCGGATACGGGTTACTCTGGGGGACTGAATCTCCGGCATCAGCGGGTCTTCATCGATGCTCCGGGGATGTCGATCGACTGACCCGTTGTGGAGCCAAGGTCCTCGCACTTCCTCGCCATCGTGGTGGTCGCCAATACCTTTCTCATCGGCATCGTGCTCGATGGCTATATCGGCTTGGTGGCGATGTAATATTGCAACGACATTCATACCGAAGTGATTAACGTCGTTCGTATTGTGCGTGAAAGGCTCGAATGTTGCACCCCTCATCCCTCGATCGAGGAGCAGTCACGGTGAGCGGGCTGCGTGAACCGTGTGGTCGTCTTTGACCCTTCAGTGTTAGTTCAATCGCTTGGCGTCACTGTTCTATCCGGATGGGAACGTGGCTAGCTGCGATGTGCTCACTGGGTCCGGATGCTTGTCATCAGGTTCCACGGCGGAGGGTCACGCCCGGCGGCGTCCGCGTCTTCAGCGCCATCATGGCCTTGTCCAGGATCTCAGTTCACCCTTGGGTGCGATGTTCATGGTCGTTTCGCGCCTGAGTTTTCCACCTTGCGCGCTCGCGGCAACCTGCATGTCCTGGCGTATCTGCACCTGGTGCACCCATGGCGCGATAGCCTGGCCGGCTGGGGTCTACCGGCGTCGCTCGCTATTCTCGCGGAGAGTGCCCAGATCTGCGCCACCGCATTGCTGCTATCGCGCCGGTTTGGATCTTCGCCGGGTTTGCATCTGTCAACGCGATGCTGTCGATCAGCAACGCGTTTTTTCAGGGCATGCAGCGTTTTCGATGGTTGGGCGGTCTGGGGTGCTGGGTGTTGCCCTTAAAATCTTCTCTCAGGTAGGTTCTGCCGATCGCGCTACTTCGGCGTTCAGCGGTGCCTCGATGGGTGTCTTCCCGGCCACGCTGGCGCGCCGGGGCTCCCTCGCCGACAATCAAGGCGCTCCCGCTGTCCGGCGCGCGGGCCAAGCTTGCGCCTGGTGGAACCTTTCCCTGTCAACACCGTGCTCCCCGTGCTGGTCGCCAACATCGCCTTTGCCGCCATGACCCAACTGGACATGGTGCTGGTCAACCGCTACTTCGCACCCGATCTGGCCGGCCTATACGCCGCAGCCTCGGTACTTGGCAAGGCTGTTCTGTATCTGCCGGGCGGGTTGGTGATGGCGCTTTACCCCCTGGTGGCCGAAAATCACGCCCGCGATCAAGGCAGCGCCCACCTGCTGATGCAGAGCGTCGTCATCACCGCCGTCCTCTGCGGCGCGGTTGCCCTGGGCTACTGGCTGCTGGGTGAATGGCTGACTGGGTTGTTCTGCGGTCTGGACTACGCGGGAGCCGGTGAGCTTCTGCGCTGGTACGGTTTTGCCATCCTGCCCATGGCCCTCGTCATGGTGGCCGAATATTTCCTCATCGCCAAGGGCCGCGTTCTTTTCGCCTGGCTCTTCTTAGCAATGGCACCGGTACAAGTCCTCGCGATCCATCTTTGGCACGACCAGTTATGGATGGTCATGGCTATCATGGGGGTGAGTGGCTCGGTCTTGGTGGCGATTGGCTATGGGATGTTGTGGCGCGACTACCACCGCAGTATTTTGAACTCAGCTTGAGAAACGAATGAAACACCACTCACTTCGCGTTATGGTCACCGGCGGCGCCGGCTTCGTCGGCTCACACCTCTGCCGCCGCTTGCTGGCCGAAGGGCATGATGTCCTTTGCGTTGATAATTTGTTCACGGGAACCAAGGATAATGTTGCCGACCTGCTGGCCCATCCCAAATTTGAATTCATGCGCCACGACGTGACGTTTCCGCTGCTATGTCGAGGTGGACCGGATCTACAATCTGGCCTGCCCTGCCTCTCCCGTTGACTACCAGCACGACCCGGTGCAAACGACGAAGACCTCGCGTCCACGGCGCGATCAACATGCTGGGTCTCGCCAAGCCAACTCGCGCCCGCATCTTGCAAGCATCCACCAGCGAAGTTTATGGCGATCCTTAAGTCCATCCGCAGGTCGAAAGTTACTGGGGCAAGGTCAATCCGATCGGTATTCGTTCCTGTTATGACGAAGGCAAGCGTTGCGCCGAAACATTGTTCTTCGACTATCACCGTCAGCATGGCTTCGACATTAACGTTGTCCGCATTTTTAATACCTACGGACCGAACATGCACCCCAACGACGGTCGCGTTGTGTCCAACTTTATCGTCCAGGCTCTCACCAATCAGGACATCACCATCTACGGCGACGGCAGCCAAACCCGCAGCTTCCAATATGTCGACGACTTAATCGAAGGCATGGTGCGTATGATGGAGAACGCTCAAGGCTTTGCCGGTCCAGTCAACATGGGCAACCCTGGCGAATTCACCATCGAGGAATTAGCCGAGAAAGTACTAGAACTTATCCCTGAGAGCACGAGCAAGCTGATCTATAAACCTCTGCCATCCGATGATCCGCGTCAAAGACAACCTGATTTAACGTCGGCAACCGAAAAACTTGGTTGGAAACCGACGATTGGCTTGGATGAGGGAATCGGTAAAACCATTAACTACTTTCGCCTTTCAACAAGGCAGAGTGATTTTCTCTTCAATAGCACTGGAAATTCGACGCTCAAAAATGTTGGGGTTTAATAGAAGGTATTTATTTTTCAGTGAGTGATGATGCCTGATATTTCTGTAGTGATACCAGCATAACGCGGAGCCCTACCTCCCGGCAGCGATTGAGAGTATTTTAAGACAGACATTTTCTGACTTTGAACTGATTATCATCGATGATTGTTCATCCGATGGCACGGCAGAGGTAATCAATCATTATTCAAAACTCGATCATCGAATTAGAGCGTACAGAAACCCAGTCAATTTAGGTATTGCCGGAAATAGAAATCGCGGGGTTAGCCTTTCGGACAGTAAATATTTAGCCTGGCAAGATGCAGATGATATTTCGCTTCCGTTTCGATTGGAAAAGCAATATCAGCTCTTGGAGCTAGATTGTGATGTAGGGATTGTCGGCGGCTTCATAGAGATATTCAAAAACGATAAAATTCTTGGGACGAGAAAGTATGCAACAGCAGACGCAGAACTTAGACGCTGTATCTTCCGCTATTCTCCGATAGCGCAGCCCACAGCAATGATAAGACTAGAAGCATTGCGTTTAACCGGAAACTACAACTTAAAGTATCCTCCCGCAGAGGATCTAGATATGACATTTCGTATTGCGGGAACATTATAAATTCGCTAATATTCCAGAAGTACTGATTCGATATCGAGAGTCTGATACTTCAGCAACATTTACGCGACTCCGCAAAATGGAACTGAGTACTCTTGAAATCAGACGGATTCATGCTCACTCAACCGCATATGAAGCTTCTTTAGCCGATAAGCTTTACAACCTTATTCACTTTCTTTCAGTTTGGGTTGTTCCGCCAAAAATAAAGATTAGGTTATTTAACTGGTGGAGAAATCGATAAGGCCCATGAAAATTCTTTACCACATTCCAACGCTGCATTCTATTTATGCCCAACGAAGCATTTACAATGGTTTTCGAAATGCATTTATAGATATGGGGTATGAGTTCAGGCCGCTGACAGCGGATGATCAATCTGGCGATGTATTTTCCAGTTATAAGCCTGATCTTTTTATAACTTGTTCTCATTTTTGGTATCGTAAATATCTTGATTACAAGGAAGTCAAAAAACATCGGGATGCGGGTATGTTTACCCTTACAAAAATTGATTTCTGGCAATCTCCGCTTTCTAAATTACGTGTAAACGAGGCTCCTTCGCTCAAGAATGATAAGGAAGCAGTTCGTTTAATTCGCGAAAATTTGCTGGGCGATGTTTTTTTCCATGTTGTAGAACAAAATGACCCAAGGATGGATGGCTTCGAAATCGAAACGGGTCATAACTATCACACGATACCGCTAGCAGCGGATACAACAGTTCTAGAGCCAATATTTGATCCAAATTTTGAATCGGATATTTCATATGTAGGAACAAATTTACCAGATAAAAGAGGTTTTTTTAGAAGTCATGTTTATCCGCTTTCTAATGAATTTAATCTGTCTATTTATGGGCAGGACTGGACGATCAGGGATCGTGCTTTAGGATGGCTTCAACGTGGCGGACAATATTTTAATATCCCATTTTTGCGAACAATCCGAAAGCCAAAATTACGCCTTGAAGACGAAGCAAAAATTTATGCGTCGTCAAAAATCTCAATCAATGTCCATGAATTATATCAACAAAAATTCGGAGGCGACTGTAATGAAAGAACATTTAAAATTCCATTATGTGGCGGATTTCAAATCGTTGACAATGTTGCCTGTATAAAAAAATACTTTAACCCAAAAGATGAGGTTGTCGTAGCAGACAGTGAAAGCGAATGGGCTGAAATGATCGATTTTTATATAAAAAACCCAGAAAAGCGACAGCCAATCATAAATGCTGGACGCGAGCGGGTTTTGAGAGAGCATACGTATCATCATCGTGCGTCTTATATTTTAGATTTAGTTCAAAAAGGAGCGCGATAGTGAATGTCATGATTGTTAATCTAGGCTGTGGAATATAGAGGTTTCATTTGACAAAAGGACATTTCCGGTTAGCCAGGAATTGATTCTAATACATATTTCGTGCTGGGAAGCTGGGAAGCTGGGAAGCTGGGGAAATGAGAGCAGGCGTTGGGCATCGAATTTGAGCTGTATTAAATTTGAAAGTAGGCGGTTTTTGAGATCCGCTTTGTCGATCATTGGCTCGCGCCCCAGCTTTTGGTGCTTCATCTCATTCCAGACCTGCTCATCAGGGTTGAATTCCTGGGGCATGCTTGGGCAAAAAGAAGACCCGAAGACCATCACGATGGTCACGCACAAAAGCCCGGACTTTTTTCGACCGATGAAAGGATGAAAGCTCGCCTGATCGACGACCAGCAGGACGGGGCGCGGATGAAGCATCAGGATTTTCTCTAAAGAACGCGATATATTCATCGCTCGAGACAGAGTACTCCTCAAGCGCGTAATATCGAAACTTCATGACTCTAGAGTCATTGGCGAACTTGATATTTTCAAAAAGCATAACTTCAATTTCGCAATCAAAGATTGAATTGGTGATTATTATGTTCGGAAACTCATGTGGATTTTGTGGCGGAGGTATTGGATCTAATGAGCGATGCGTTAATTGCGATGCAATCTGGCCAAAAAATAAAATCAAAAATTTTGAATTTTCTGAATCTTTTACGGATTACAGCTATAACCGTTATGACGGGGTTATGGGGAAAATATTCAAAACCTGGAATGTTATTAATGCTAATTCTTTTGTAGGAAGAAATGTGATATGGCGTCTTGCTGGAAAATTATTCGCTCCTTTAATGGGTGCTCGCCCTACGATAAATTGGCCTGAGCCATCTTCAATACTTGATGTAGGATGCGGCAGATGCGCTTTTCTGAAACAATTACCTAATAGCTGGCTGCGATCAGGAACGGATATTGTTAACTACAATTCTGATTTAGACGTTGTTGTTGGACCATTTGAAGCTGTTCAGATTAACAACAAATTTGATATTGTTAGATCATGGCATAGTCTTGAGCACTCTTATCTCCCTAATCTATTTTTGAAAAAGCTGGAAGATCTCGTAGATGATGATGGTGTGCTTGTGATATCAACGCCAAATAGTGAGTCACTATCAGCAATTATATTTCGATCTGATTGGTTGCCTTACAAAGTCGAAACGCATTATTGGTTGCCATCAAAAAAAGCTTCTTGAAACAAAATTGAAAGAGGATGGCTGGGGTATAGTATATTCTGGAACTTACACGCTCTTTTCCGCCGCTGGTTCGTTATCGCAAAGGATGGGGCTTGGCACTTCTTCTTTTATCGTTGCCATTGCATTCATGATATTTACATCTCCGTTAGTTTTATTAGAGCAGGTTATCGGGCGTGGCGATAGCTTGGTAATTTACGCAAAGAGGCTGAATTGCAAGTAGGGTAAGGGAAGCGGGCTCACTCGATAACCACCAGCTAAAGCTGGTGGGTTGATGCCACAAGCACGCTGAGTTCGAGCACGCACTCACACGCACTCATAGGCGTCAGTTTGTTGCGGCAATGCCTGTTGCTCGTCGCGCCCGTCATGCACGGAGGCCGCAAGCGCGGCCTGGGTTTCGGCTCGCAGGGTCTGCTCGTGCGAGCGGAGCGCGTTCCGTCTAAGTCGGCTGCGGATCGTTTCAGTATTGCTCGGAGGCGAATCTGAATCTGAATCGGTTCGGCGACAGGTTCTGAGGCAGGCCAATTACTTGCCCCTGAATCAGAGACGCCTTGCCCATATCGGCCGCTCTTCTTCCAGTTCGCCACTGGGTAGTGCCCCAGCCTATATGATGGCGATCAAGCTAACATCCTGATAGTTAAGGCATGAAGATTTTTTCATCCTATAGGTTGTGGCACTACCCGCCACTGATCTTGAAGTCCGGTTCGTCGTCCAAGACATGCTGTTCGCGAATGATAGGCTCCCGACGTTTGGCCGCCGTTGTCACAGTGGTTCGGTCCGGCAGGGTACGCGCTCTACTCGACTCGGGGCGATCGCGCGATACGGAAGGCGTCGACCGACGGCTGGCGGGGCGCTCGTCCTTGATGACCTGCCCGAGCCGATGCAGCATCGAGGCCGCTTCTTCGGTGTGGATATCGTCCACTCCCAGCCGGACAGGTCTGACATCCCGCGCTTGTATGGCAGCGAAGATCCGTTCCTCGACCTCGACGACGGAGTAGACGTCGCTTTCCCTGAACCTCAGGAGCGGCAATCCGGCGGCGGCGCAGACGCGGTCGAGGGCATCCGTCGGCGGTCGTTTGCGCAGCCGCGAGCGGGCGGTTAGGTTGACGGCGCAGACGATGGCCGTGCTCTCGCGGCGACAGACCAGGAAATCGAAGCAGCGATCGCCCAGACGATCGTAGGCGGACTCCCGGTCGCGCCGTGAGAGACCTGGCCTCACGCTCATGACATCGGCCGCGCGCACCTTGCCGTGGATCTCGTACTCTTTTCCCACCGCTCGCTCAAGCACCGCCTTGAAGGCGCGCTGTGCGGGGTTGAACAGGGTTGCGTCGACGACGTAGGGGAGTTGTCGACGACGCTTCAGGCTCTTGCTCAGGCTCAACAGGGCGGCCAGCAGGACGAAGAGGCCGAGGCCGATCAGAAAGTAGAAGTGTTCCATTTCTTTGCCTTCGGCGCCATCAGCGACGCCGCTCGATCGGCGGAGCGCCGAGGGCGGTCGCTATTTTGCCAGCGGAACGCCATGCTTGTGATACCAGGCGCGGTCCAGCGACCAGACGACGGAATCCACGTCCGGCTGGTCCACCATGATCTGAATCGCGCGCATCTCGGTTTCCCGGAAGCCCTGCCCGGCAGCGAGCATCTCCGGATCCGTGGCGGGCTTGCCGGCCAGGGCGGGATCGGTCGCCACCAGAAATGGCTCGATCGGCACCTCCGAGGCATGCGGGCTGGTGAGCGTCACCACCCCGTTGATGAAAAGCACCACTCGGAACTGATAGGGAGCGCCGGATAGAACCGGATCCTCCTCAAGTAACTGGTTGAGCTGCCAGACTCTCGGTCGCAGCTCGTATTTGTGCGCCGCCAGCGAAACGATCAGCAGCACGAAAAGAATGGCGGAGATGATGATGGAGTTCCGCGTCAGGCGATCCATGGGTATGCGAGCCTCTCGGGTTGTCCTGGGCTAGGGGTGGTGTCGCAAGATTTTGACGCCGGGCCGTCCCGGCCGGTCGGGCGCGACTTTAGCCCGCCATGATGCGTGGCTCGACCGGCCAGACGCAAGCCAAAGTCGCGACGCGCAACCCTGTCTTCGCGGCCTGAATGCCCGGCACCTTGGGTATAGAATGGGATCTCGGACCCGAGGCCGATCGTGAGGGAGCAATGCCGCAATCCAAACCGCGCATGATCCTGTTCCAGAAGGCGTCGTTGCGCTTTCTGCGTCTGCGACCCTATGGCGATAGCCTACTTACGCCGGCCGTTCGGGTCTGGCTGGGCTTCGCCTGGGTGATCATCCTGCTCATGGCGAGCGTCGAGGGCATCGTCTGGGGGCTGGTCGGGGGCAGTATCGTTCCTCAGGATACCGCCTGGCTGCGTCCGATCGCGGGGCTTTTCCTGTTCGCGCTGATGTTCTCCGTCATCTGGATCGTCGATGCCTCCCTGGTGATGTCGGAGCGGCCGGTCGCGCGGGCGCGGCGCTGGAATCCGGGTGTTCAATCAGGGCGCCGGCGCCGTCTTGCGCTGGGTCTTCGGGATTCTCGCGCGCCTCCTCATCGTCGGCATCTCCCTCTATGTCACCGCCCCCTTTCTCGCCAAGCTGATCCGGGCCGACGACATCGCGTCTTACCATCAGCACCAGGTCGAGCGCTATTTCGAGCAGCGCGATGCCAGGCTTCAGTCGCAGGTCGGGGAGCGCACGGCGCAGATCGAGCAGAATTACCGTGAGCGCACGCAACCGCTGGTCCAGGAGATCGAGCGCCTGACCCAATCGCTGGCCAAGGAACGCGAGCGACGCGGCGAGATCGAGGCCGAGTCCGCGCCCGAACTTGCCATCCTGCGCAAGGATCTCGCGGCGGCGCGACAACGCGTCGGCGACGAGATCCTGGGGCGCGAAGGGCGCCCCGAGGGCCGCGGTCCCGAGGCGCGGAAGTGGGAGGGGAACGCCAACCTGCTCGCCGCGCAACTGGCGGCCAAGCAATCCGCGATGGACCAGCGTGGCGCGGAGGTCGCGCGGAGCATCGCGGAGCTGGAGCAAACCCTGCGGACGCGCTCCGAGGAGCTGCAGCGACTCGGCCGGGAGCACCAGGCGCGGGTCGACGAGGTCAGGTCAGCGGTCGCGGCCGAGCAGGTCGGGGCGTTCGCCCCGCGCCTGACCTTCGCGGCGCGCTCCAAGGCGCTGCAGGCGCTCAAGAATAGCCCTGAGGAGCAAGGCGTACCCCACTTCGAGACGGTCGAGGGTTTCGCGCAAGCCGCACTCGGCGTGCTCTTCTTCTCCCTGATTGCGCTCAAACTGTTCGAGCCGCCGGCCGTGCGCGCCTATTTCAGCGAGACCACCCAGATGCAATACCGTAAATATCTGGATGGCGGTCTGGGCGACGATCCCCGGTTTCGAGCTGGCGGAGGACCCCGGCCAGCGGCTCAATCCGGTCGAGTTCACGCGGCTCTGGCTGGCCTACGAGAAAGATCCGGCATCTTTCTTCGCCGATCGGCAATCCCTCGTCGAGGTCCGCGAGCCCCTGCTGAAGTACCTGGCCGAGCAGGCGTTCGATCAGGAGATGCTCGCTCAGCGGCGGGAGAATCTGGAGCACGAAATGGTCTTCGCGCGCCGACGGCGCGAGCGCGAGCTGGCGGCCTTCGAGCGTGAGCTGAGTCTGCGAACCGCCCAACTCCAGGCCCAGCTCGGCAACGAGACCAAGTCTCTCAAGCATCAGCGCCGCATCGAGCTGGCGACCGAACTCCAGCGGGCGCGCGCGGACTGGTCCTGGCGCAAGGAACAGGAAGAGGAGGAGCTACGCCAGCGTCGTGAGGCGTTCGAGCGCGAGCAGCACCAGGCCGCCGAGGAGTTGCGTCTGCGCGAGCGCGAGATCGAGCAGGTGAGTGAGCGCAGCCAGGCGCGCATCCGCCAGGTCGAAGTCGCCAGACAGCTTGCCCATCAGCAGAAGCTCGCCGAGATCGACAACCGGCGTCAGGGCGAGCGTCAGAAGGCGCGGCTGGTCGCGATCCGCGAGGAGCTGACCCGACTGCGCGCGCTGGAATTAAAACAGCGCGCGGAACGCCAGGCATTGCGCGAGACTGACCGCAAGCTGCGCGAGACCATTGATAACGCGCGCGCGCGGGTTGAGGGGGGTGAGGCCGAACTTGCCGCGCTCCATGAACAGTCGACCCAACTGGCCGAGATCCTCGCGCGGCATGAGATCGAGTCCAGCGAGATGGCGGGCGTCCGGAGGACGGGCTTCTGGTCTCGTTCGGAACTGGTCACCGAGGGTAAGACGGCCCGTGAGTTGATGCGCGACCTGAAAGCCATCGAGAAGACGGAGCGTGCCGAGAGCGAGCGTCTTGGCAGGCTACGCGACGAGCTTCGTGGCCTGGAGTTACGCCAATTCGCCACCGACAGCGAGGTGCGAGAGGCGGACACCCGGCTCGCCACGACCGAGACGCGCATCCAGTTCTACGAAGACAATCTGAGCGCGCTGCTCGTGCCGAAACTGGATCAGGCGCCGTCCGAGGAGGGGGAGCCGGAAGCCGTCTGACTGCGCCAGAAACTGGTCCTAGGACATATGATTGGAGCTGGTTCTGGCCAGATTGAGGATGCCCCGAAGGTCTCCAGACCGCCGCTCAGGAATCCGACAGAATTGCCATGCAGGCGGATGGTACTGGCGGTTCGGTCGATTTCTCGCCTCCGCCCTTGTGGCCGCCATGCAGTGCCTCGTCGCTGAGCCACCAGGCCAGATCCTTGCCGCAACCGTCGCCGGACGGAATCGGCGCCTGGTCATCGCACTGTGCACTCCCGGCCGGACAGGCGAGACGCACATGCATGTGGGCATCATGTCTCCACCAGGGGCGCACCTTGCGCAGCCATGAGCGGTCGCCGGAGGTCTCCTGGCAAAGCGCCTGTTTGATCGCCGCGTTGACGAAGAGGCGATCGACCTTGGGGTGCCGCGCCGCCGCCTCGATCAAGGCGGCTTGATCCTCGCCCCAAGCGCGGCTGACGGCGCGCCCGCCCGCCGCCACCATGCTCGGCGGATCGGCGCTACCGTCCATCGTCCGATGGGCGTCGGCGGACGAGGATGCCAGCGTGAGCCAGATGTCGACATCCAGCCCGTTTTGATGGCTGCGGTGAGAAGAGGACATGCGCCCGCCGCGCGGTTGGCTGAGATCCCCGATCATGACGAGTCGATCGCCCTCGCGATGCTCGGCGCGACCCAGGTCAGCGATGAAGCGCAGCAGCTCCGGGTGTCCGTAGTAGCGGTTGCGATAGCGGCGCACGCTGATGTAGCCCGGCCCGGCTTCCGGCAGCGTCTGGGCGCCGCCGATACAGCCATTGGACGCCCCGCCGATCACCTGGGGCATTCCCGACGAGGGGAGCTTGACCTCCGACCAGGGCGAGGCGACGGCCGGCAGGACGACGAGAGCCGCGCTCAGCGTCACGCCGAGCGCCATTGAGCCGACGCCTTTGATTGAAGTGTGGCTTGTCGATGCGGTGGAAGCGGACATCCTGAAATTCCTGATCCTGGTGAACCGAGCGATAGGGGAATGGGGCATCCCAAGTCCCTCACATCGGGAAGCCGCCGGGCGGCATTCCACCTGGAGGAAAACCGCCACCGGGCGGCATGAACCCCGGCGGCAGGCGCCCCTGCATGGAGCGCATCATCTTGGCCATGTCGCCGCCCTTCATCTTCTTGAACATCTTCTGCATCTGCATGAACTGCTTGAGCAGTTGATTCACGTCCTGTACCTGGCTGCCCGAGCCCGCCGCGATCCGGCGTTTGCGCGAGCCCTTGATGATGGCCGGAAACTGACGCTCTTGTGGCGTCATGGAATTGATGATGGCCACCAGCTTGCCCATCTCCTTGTCATTCGCGCGGTTCTTGACATGCTCCGGGATCTGGCTCATGCCGGGGAGCTTCTCCATCAGGCTCATCATGCCGCCCATCTTGTTCATCTGCTCCAGTTGCTCCTTGAAGTCGGCAAGGTCGAAGTCCTTGCCCTTCTTGAGCTTCTTGACCAGCTTCTCGGCCTGTCGCGATCGACCTTGGCCTGGACCTCCTCCACCAGCGAGACCACGTCGCCCATGCCGAGGATGCGCGAGGCCACGCGGTCCGGATGGAAGGGCTCCAGCGCCGTGGTCTTCTCGCCGGTGCCGAGGAACTTGATCGGCTTGCCGGTGATCTGGCGGATCGACAGGGCCGCACCGCCGCGCGCATCGCCGTCTGTCTTGGTCAGGATGACGCCGGTCAGCGGCAGGGCATCGTCGAACGCCTTGGCCGTGTTGGCGGCGTCCTGACCGGTCATGGAGTCGACCACGAACAGGGTTTCGATGGGGTTCAGGGCCGCGTGGATGGCCTTGATCTCGTCCATCATCGCCAGATCGACGTGCGAGACGACCGGCGGTGTCGACGATCAGCACATCCTTGAAGTGCCGACGCGCGCTATCCAGACGCGCGTCGGGCGATGGCCACCGGATCCTCGTCGCCCTGGCTCGGACAGAACTCGGCCCCGACTTCGGCGGCGACCGTCCGCAACTGCTCGATCGCGGCCGGACGATAGACGTCGCAGCTCACGACCATGACGGACTTCTTCTGTTTTTCCTGCAACCAGCGCGCGAGCTTGGCGACGCTGGTCGTCTTACCCGAGCCCTGCAGACCCGCCATCAGAATCACGGCGGGCGGCTGGGCGGTGAGATCCAGCTGCTCGTTGGCCTCGCCCATGAGCTGGACCAGTTCGTCATTGACGATCTTGATCAGCACCTGACCCGGGGTCAGGCTCTTGGTGACGGCCTCGCCCAGCGCCTTCTCGCGGACATCGTCGACGAACTGACGGACCACCGGCAGCGCGACGTCGGCCTCCAGGAGCGCCATCCGGACCTCGCGCAGGGTGTCCTGGATATTATCCTCGGTCAGGCGACCCTGACCCCGCAGATTGGTCAGGACGCGCTCAAAGCGGTCCTGGAGATTCTCGAACATGATCTGACCTCAAGCTGAGTGCCCGCGCCGGCACCATGAATTCAAGCCACGCGATTCCAAGAAAATGCTATGAACGTCGGTTTGCGGCATGACTTATGAGTATAATGCAAGGCCAATGTCGGACGATATGACCACGCCACCCACTCCGATGCCACGATTATCCTAGCGCCATGACGTCAAGCCTATGACTCATACCTTCCTCGCCTATATCGCCACCCTCTGCTATCTGGCCGCCTCGGCGTTCATCGGGATGCGCCTGCTCCGCAAGGAGGGCTGGATTCCCGAGCGCAGACTCGCGCTCGCGGTCGGGTTCGCCGGTCTGCTCCTGCATAGCTGGCTGCTGTGGGATAGCATTTTCAGCAGCGCCGGGATCAATCTCGGCTTCTATCACGCGCTGGCGCTCACCGCCTGGACGATCGTCGCCCTGCTGCTGGTGTCGAGCCTGAACAAGCCGGTCGACAACCTGGGGCTGATCCTGCTGCCCGCAGCGGCGCTTGAGCCTGATCCTGGAGACCCATTTGGCCGAGGTCGGCTTCATGCGGCCCTCGGCGAGCTGGCCGCTCAAGATTCATGTGCTGCTCTCGATGCTCGCCTACAGCCTGCTGACCCTCGCCGCCGTGCAGGCGATGTCTGCTGGCGGTTCAGGATCGTCATCTGCGCAACCGCCACCCCGGCGGCTTCGTCCGCACCCTGCCGCCGCTCCAGACCATGGAGAGCCTGCTGTTCGAGATGATCAGCGCCGGCTTCGTCCTGCTCACGCTGGCGCTGCTGAGCGGTTTCGCCTTTCTGGAAAACATGTTCGCCCAGCATCTGGTGCACAAGACCGTGCTCTCGGTCCTGGCCTGGCTGGTGTTCGGCGGGCTGCTGATCGGGCGCTTTCGCAATGGCTGGCGTGGCCGCACCGCCATCGTCTGGACGCTCGGCGGTTTCGTCATGCTGATCCTGGCCTATTTCGGCAGCAAGGCCGTGCTGCAATTCGTCCTGCATCGCGCGGGGTGATGCCCTGCCGGCGTGCCGTGGTGGGGCTTGATTCAGGTTCTTGATCCGCGCCTCAGGTGCTCCAAAACGCCCAGGATCGAATCACACTTGCCTCGGAGCGCCGAATGGGCGCAAAATTTAGGTCACGGAGCGATCGAAATCGCCCGCCCTCAAGCAAGTTCAGAGGGGCCGTAGCTCAGCTGGGAGAGCGCCGCGTTCGCAATGCGGAGGTCAGGGGTTCGATCCCCCTCGGCTCCACCAATCAAATCAAGCGGTTACCTGGCGCTCGCCACCATCTTCAATTTCCCAGTGTGACTCAAAGATTCTTCAGCGTCTCGATCGCATTCGCTGAGAGTGGGATCGTGCTCTGGGTGTCAGTCTTGGTCTCGGGCATGTGCGGAGTCTGAGACTGCCGGTTGGTGTGGTTCCATCGCACCTTGCCCATCTCGCCTCTGCGCACGCCGGTTTCGATGGCGAAGGCTAAGAACGAACGGATTCCGTGTGTTGTTGGCGAGCGATCGGATTAGGCGTGCTTGTTCCTCCACGGAGCTCTATGCGCAATGACTACCGGAGAATATCCGGACGGCGGTGGCGGCCCTTAGAGGTCAACGAGTCACGTCGGGTGGAGGGTTATCGCGGGGAATGAGGGCTAAGCCCTTGAAAGGATTGGTGGGCGCATGTGGGATCGAACCACAGACCCCTGCCGTGTGAATCCTGTTCCCGCCTTAAGACTCCTTATAAATCAACACGTTTGCACATCCGCCCCGCGCAATCGTGACTCTACGTGACTCGGAAGAACTCGGCGTGACTGGAGCGCGTCACGATCGCGTCACGTCAGGTCTTGGGCAAATCGCCCGGAACGCATGGAGCAAGAGGAGGTAGCCGTCTTTATCCGGTGGGGTCTTTAGGTTGACCGAACGCAGCGACACCCATTCGTCACGTTGGATGTCGAGAACCTGACAGGTAGGCTCATCGTTAGCCAGGGCGCGCAATCCCGGAGCGATCTGTTCATCAGTCATGATCGCAACTCGGGGATCCTTCTGGAAGATCTCAGCTTCATCCTGGATCTCATCGCCCATCAGCCAGGCCGCCGAGGTTTTCACTGCCCGCGCGAGCGCTTGTAGCACTTCGGTCGAAGGCACGCGGTCGCCGAGCTCGACTTGGGCGATATAGGGTTGAGAGATCCCGGCCGCTTTTGCGACGACGGCTTGAGATAGCCCAAGCGCGTCGCGCGACGACCTAAGGCGTTGTCCGAGGAGAGTGCTCATGCGGATTAGTATTGCATAGAGCTTTATTTTTTCTCATATTTATAGCTGTCAGCTTTTTGTATATCTGTTAGTAATCAGACGGGGACGATCATGAAGAGCACCGACAATGCGGCCCTGGCCGCCGCCCTGAAATCCGCCCGAGCTGCGGCCGGACTCACGCAGGCGCAGCTTGCCGAACAAACCAACCTCTCTCAGTGCTACCTGTCACAGATTGAAGCGGGCGCGAGGACACCTAGCCTGGGTACGCTGCGCCGCCTCGCGCAATCCGCCGGAGTGACGGTGTCCGATCTGATCTCCGAGGTCTCCGACGCCGCCTGAAGGGGGTCACGCCGATGAGTCTTGACGCGATGCGTTGGGCCTGGGAGCAACGCTGTTCACCGACGTCCAAGCTGCTCTTGCTGTCTTTAGCGAACTGCTGCAATGGCAAGGGGGCGGTCTGTTGGCCCAGCTTGACTCATCTCTCCATCATCACAGGCCTCTCGCGGGCCAGTGTGTGTCGTCTGCTGGACGATTTGGACCGGGCGGGACTCGTCAGCCGGGAACGCGCCGCTGGCCAGAAATCGACCCGGTATCGGATTGCGATGCACCCCGAAGAGGTCGGCGGGCAGTCTCACCATGAGACTAGGGGTAGTCTCACCATGAGACCAGATAGTCTCGCTATGAGACCAGAGGTAGTCTCACCACGAGACCAAGGTAGTCTCACCATGAGACCCGAACCAGGAAGAGAACCAGGAATACTGAACCAGGAAGAGAACCCCCTTGGGGGTAGAGAGAGTCTTCAAGTCCCCGCGCGCGAAAAAACCGAGTCGAACAGTAAGACTCTCTCTCAATCCCACGAGGGGGGCAAAATCCGCGGTGCGGGTATTCACATCGAGGCGGTGGCGATTGATTGGCGAGGAATCGCCGAGGAGATCCGGCCCGATATCCAGCCGGAACCCTGCTGGCAGAAATTCCGCCTCTACCACCAGGGTAAGACCAAGAGCCCCGAGACCTGGGATGCCGAGTGGCGACTGTGGGTTTTACGCGAGCGAAATTATAGCTTTCAGCATGCTACAATAGCAAATGGCAATAATAAGCCTGGTCGGCTCGCCAGTCTGCTTGGGGCGAGCGTGATCGATTCAACTTGCGAGATCATCCCGTGATCGACCGAGACATTGACCCTTTCGAGTCCGACTTGCTGGCCGTGCTGGAGCTGTATGGTAAACCCGCGCCGACGGATGCCGCGCTGGCGCTGTGGTGGCGCACCCTGGAGTTCTACCCGCTGGACGTGATCCGGCAGGCGCTGACCACGCATGCTGCCGACTGTCCCTTTGCCCCGACGCCTGCTGATCTGGTGGCGCGAATTCGCGGACTCGATGGCCGCCCCGCGCCCGAGGAGGCGTGGTCCATTGCCAGCGTCGCGACCGATGAGGCCCTCACCGTTGTCTGGACTGACGACATCGCGGAGGCGTGGGGGATTGCCCGTCCGGTGCTGGAGGCCGGCGACAAGGTAGGCGCGCGTCAGGCTTTCATCGCCGCTTATGAGCGGCTGGTCAGCGTGGCCCGCCGGGAGCTGGTTCCCGCCCGTTGGCAGGTGAGCCTGGGGCACGACCCCCAAGCGCGCCGTCAGGCGCTGGCCCGCGCCGTCGAGCAACAGCGGTTATCCCCGCATCAGGCTGTCGCGCTGCTGGGGCGTCTCGAGCCGAGCAGTCCCGAGGCGTCAGACATGAAAGCCGTGGCCGGACTGCTGGCAGGTCATGTGCAGCCGTTACCGG
Organism: uncultured Gammaproteobacteria bacterium; assembly: GCA_963818415.1. Lineage (GTDB taxonomy): Bacteria > Pseudomonadota > Gammaproteobacteria > Chromatiales > Chromatiaceae > CAWFSC01. The sequence goes on from CAWFSC010000004.1 coordinate 115,847, forward strand.
ATCTCAAGACGCGCAACGCGCGCCGCTTCGCCACCGTGGTCCGCGCCGCTCTGGACGGCGCGGCACGCGCGAGCGTGGCCAGTGCCAGCGAAAGCCTCTGAGAACCCAAAACGAAGCCGTCATGATGTCCGCGACTATTGCCATTAGCTTTGCATAGCGCTTAAAGCTATTGTTTTGGGTGCCCATACCCATCATCTCAGTGCCATTTTGCCAACCCGAGCCGAGGAGTGCGCATGAGCCGCCCGTTTCGTCTGCGTCCCATCGAGCCCCTGGAGCGCGACATCCAGTCCGCGATCCTGCGCTATCTCGCCGTGGAGCGGCGGGTGGCCTGGGCGCGTCGCTTCAACACCGGCGCGCAGCGGATCGCGGCACGGATGCGAAGGGCCGGCCGACGCGCCGCTTCGTCCGCTATGCCTTCCCCGGCTGCTCCGACGTGCTGGGCCAGCTCGTGACCGGCCAGTTCCTGGCGATCGAATGCAAGCGCGAGCGGGAAGCGCCGACCGAGGAGCAAGCGGCCTTTCTCGCCCAGGTCGAGCGGGCGAACGGGCTGGCGATCCTGGCCCGGAGCATCGCCGACGTGCAGCGCGGATTGGATGCGTTCTTCGGCGAAACGCGCGCGAACGTGCAGGAACTGCCAGCGACCGCGATCACGCCCGGATTCCAGTCCCCGCGTGGGACGCGCGGCTAGCACCCCTGGGGAACGCCGCCCACGCACCCCGACCCGCGAACAGGCGTGACCGCCCGGAGAGAACGGGCACTAACCCCACTCGAACCACCGGAGATCAGCGACATGAGCGAACGCACCTACAACACCAGCGGGACCAGCACTGGTCGCGTCCTGCCCTTCCCCTCGCGGGGCACCGCAGAGCTGGACGCCCGCATCAAGAAAGTCACGATCACCGACGACGGCAAGCTCGGGATCACCCTCGAATGCGAAGTCGCCGACGAAACGGTGCTGGAGCAGGTGCGCGGTCTGCTGCTCGCGCAGCGCGGCCCGGTCTCGGCCTCGTTCACCAGCACCCAGGGAGAACTCGACCTATGAACCTCGCGGAATCCTTGGGTCTGCGGCAGGTGCCCTATCGCATCCTCACCATCGACGGCGGCGGGGTGCGCGGCATCATTCCCGTGGTCTGGCTGGAGCGCCTGGAACAGCACCTCGGCGGCCCGGTCCATGCCCACTTCGATATGTACGCCGGGACCAGCATCGGGGCCATTCTGGCGTGTGCCTTGAGCATGGGCATGACGGCGGTCGCAGGTCGATCAACTCTGGGTCCGGTCGGCGGCGCTGACCTTTGCCAAGCCGACCAGCCTCAAGGATCACGGGCGGCAGCTCATGAGCAAGGCCGGACTGGCGGCGAAGTACGACAGCGCCGGGCTCGAAGTCATGTTGCGCGACATCTTCGGCGAGCTGCTCATGGGCGAGTTGCGCACGCCAACCCTGGCGCTGTCCTACGACATGCAGGCGATGCAGGTCCATGTGTTTTCCTCCGCGCGCGAGGATCACGCGCGCATCCCGGTGTGGGAGGTGTGCCGCGCGAGCACCGCCGCGCCGCTGTTCTTCGATCCGCACTTGATGGTGCTGGACGAGACCGGCATCCGCCATCCGATGGCCGACGGCGGGCTGACCGCCAATAACCCGGTGGTGCTGGCGATCACCGAGGCGATGGCACACACCAGCGGCAAGGCCAAGAGCGCGACGCTGGGGAATGTCGTGGTGGCGAGCTTCGGCACCGGCGCGCCGCCCGAGGGGCAGACCACGGCGCCCAAGACGATCTTCGGCCACGGCAGCGCCATCCTGCAGGCGCTCATCACCGGCGCGACCGGCACCGATCACGTCACCGCGCGCACCCTGCTGCCGGCCCACAACTACTGGCGCTTTCAGACCTCGATTTCCGATCGCCTGGCGCCGCTGGATCAGGTCGACGAATATCGACGAACTGCAAGGCGCTCGCGCTGGCGCATCTGGCCGACGGGGCGGATCACCGCCTGCGCAACTCGCGCCGGCGCTCGCAGGGCAAACCGATCGAGCCGCGCTGGTGGGAGGGCAAGCCGCCAGGAGGTGGCGAGATGAACACACGGCGGATCGGTGCCCTGGTCGCTGGCTGGCCATCCCGCTCGCTGGGATCGGCCAGGGACGGCTTTGCCCTGATCGAGCGCGATGCGGCGGGCCTCGGGCGCGCCTATGCCGGTCAAGCGGCGGTCAGCGCGTCCTGCGGCGGTCAGCTTCAATCCGGCCGCGTTGCCGGAGCGGACCGAGGTCAGCGCCTCCCTTCACCTGCTGCAGAACGACATCCAGCCGGAGGATGCCGGCGAGCCGGCCGCCGTGCCGACGCTCTACGGCTCAACCCCGGTCGCCGGGGCGACCTTCGGGGCCGGGGTGTACTCCACGTTCGGCCTCTCGACCGACTACCCAAGCGACTGGGTTGGGCGCTATTCGGCGCTCCATTCCGAGATCAAGACCGCCCGGGTGAATCTGGCCGGGGCCTATCCGGTCACGCCGACGCTGCGTCTCGGCGCCGGAGTGTTCGTGCAGCGGTTCGAGGCGGAGTTGACCAACGCCTATCGGCTGAAGTCGGGCGATGGCCGGGTCAAGATCGCGGGCGAGGATACCGGGCTCGGTTGGTCGGTCGGGGGATTGTGGGCCCCCCATCCAGCCGTGGCCGTGGGGCTGGCCTACTCGTCCGCCGTCCATCACGACCTCGACGGGCACACCCGGTTGCCGTCCGGGTCGGTCGCCTCGACGGTGGCCGTGACCACGCCGGAGAGCGTGACCGCTGGGGTCCGATGGGACGTGCGGCCGGATCTGACCCTGTTGAGCGGGGCGACCTGGACCCGCTGGAGCCGGATGCAGTCGCTGGATGTCGAGCTGGCCAACGGGCGGACGCTCACCGAGGATCACGCGTGGCGCGACACCTGGCGGCTGGATCTCGGCGGCGAGTATCGGCGCGGCCCCTGGATCTGGCGGCTCGGCACCGCCTGGGATCAATCGCCGGTCGCCGATGCGGCGCACCGCTCGGCGCGGCTGCCCGACAGTGACCGGGTGTGGGGTAGCCTGGGCGTGGGCTATCAGTGGGCGGCGTGGCAATTTGATCTCGGCTACGCGCATCTGTGGTTCGCCGATCGCGCCGGGCTGCATCCGGCGGTGGACTACAGCGGCAGCACCGACATCCTGGCGTTGGGGGTGGCGCGGGCATGGTGAGTGCTCGCCCGCTCGCGGTCGGGCTGCTGATCGTCGCCCCGCTGGCCGGGGCGGAGTGTCCGGGATCGGCGCGGCTGGACGAGGCGCTGACCCTGATCAGCCAGGTCAACCCGGTGTTGCAGGCGGCGCGCGGTGTCGTCACCGAACAGCGGATGAAACCACCCTGGGATGCCAGCGTCACCGTCGGCTATTCGATCACCGACACCTTCGAGAGCGGCGCGGCCGGGCCGAACGCCGCGCTCCGCGTCAAAATCCCGCTCTGGGATCACTCCACCAAGATCCAGGCGGCGAAGGACCACGCGGAGGCGGTGGCGAAGGAGGACGCGACCAGCGCCGCGCTGTTGGCCGACATCCAGGCGCTGTGTGAGCAGGCGCACCAGGTCCGCGCCCTGGACGCCGCCAACCAGTTCGCGCGCGATCGCCTCACTTACCGGCAGGATCGTGTCAACCAGGGCATCGATTCGGCCGATTCGCTGTGGGGCGATGCGTCCGCGTTTCAGGTTGCCAAGCACCTGGCGGAGCAGGAAGCGGCGAAGCTCGACACCAAGCGGCTCGTCCTCGCGCGGCACTATGGCGGCGCGGAGTGGGCGCGGCTGCAAGCGCTGTTCGAGGCGATGACGCGATGAGCCAAGCCGAACCGGATCCGATCGAGGCGCCCGAGACCGAGACCGAGGCGGAGCAGCACGAGCCGGTCCGTGAACCGCCCATCTTCGTCGGCCGTCGGCTGGAGATCGCCCAGATCACCCGCGCGCTGTTGGCCGGATCCTCGGTCATCGTCAAGGGCCGTGCCGGGATCGGCAAGCGCACCCTCTTGAACCAGGTCCGCGCCGGGCTGGACGGGCAGCGGATCTGCCTGGCCCCGTCGGTGAGCACGCCGAAGCAACTCGCGGCGGATCTGGCCGAACAGATCCACGCGGCGATTGGGTTGCAGGTGCCCGAGCGGCTGATCCCGCCGCGCTTTCGCGCGCTGGCCGAGCGCACCGGATCGGTGGACTTCCGCCACATCCAGCGCAGCCTCTCGCGCGAGCCGGTGGCCGATCAGATGGCGCTGTTGCTGCGCTCGCTGACGCGCCGGGATGATGTGATCGTCTTCGTCGCCTCGCTGGAGGTCGCGCCCGACTCAGGCCGAGATGCTGGCCCAGCTCGCCGAGCAGGTGCAGCTCTGCGCGGCGCTGGATGCCGACAATCGCCGGGCGCGGATTCAACGCCTGCTGTGGAAATTCCAACTGACGGTCGACTTGAAACCGCTGGTCCGCCCCGAGGTCCGGGCGTGGGTCGAGACCTGGCTGGAGCAGCATCCGCTGGCGTTCGAGTCCCGGCGGATCCGCAACGCCTTCGTGCGCACCGTGGCGCGCGATTCGGGCGGGATTCCGGCCGCCGTGGTCGGCATGCTGGAGCTGGCCCTGGTGGAACGCTCGGTCAATCGCGCGACCCTGCGCGACATCAGCCACGAGGCGGCGCGGGCCTATCTGGACATGACGCCGGCGCTGGTGATCGTCGTCGCCGGCTTCATGGCGTTGCGCTACGTCTCGCGCGGGGTCGGCGCCATGGAATTGATGGTGCTGGCCGGCGTGGCGACCTCCTTCATGTCGGTGCTGCTGTTCTTCGTGCGCCGCCTGTCGAGCCGCCGCTGATGCTGACCCCGACGCACCTCGTCTACGCACAGACCGCCTATCTGGCGGCCTGTCTGGTCGCCGCGCATGCGCCCGACCCAGGAGGAGGCGGCGCTGGCCCTGCTGGGCGGCTTGCTGCCGGATCTGGATAGCAAGGCCAGCTATATCGGGCGCTTCGCGCCGCACACCTCGGATTGGCTGGAGCGGCAATTCGGGCATCGGTCGTTCACCCATTCGGCGCTGGTGCAGCTCCTCGCGGGTGGGCTGGCGTTGTGGCTGCTGCCGTTCGGCTTCGCGCTGGCGCTGATGGCCGGCTGGGTGAGCCATTCCTGGGCGGACATGATGACCAAGGGCGGGGTCGCCTGGTTCTGGCCGGCGCGGGTGCGCTGCGTGCTGCCGGGCAACCCGGATTACCGGATGGAGGTCGCCAAGGGCGGCGAGCTGGGGTTCCTGCTCGTCGTCGCCCTGCTCGGCGTGGTCTTGATGCCGCTGGCGGCGACCGGCAAGGGCACCGGGGCACTGATTCGCGGCGCGATCGGGGATCTGTCACAGGTCCGGCAGTATTACGATCGGGACAAGGGTGACTGGCGCTTTTCGGTCATTATCAAGGGGCGCGACAATCTGACCGATGCGGACATCTCGGGCACCTATCCGATCATCGGCCCGTGGCGCGAATCCGGGCTGATCCTCGACACCCAGGACGGCCCACGCTCGCTGTGCGCCGGAAGCGCCTGCAACTGGTACAGCAGCCACGCCGAACTCGCGAAGGGGGAACCCATCCGCACCTCGACCGTGGCCGTGAAGGCGGCGCAGATCGACGTGGCAACGCTCGCCGCGCGGGCGGCGACCCTAAGCCAGACCGGGCCGGTCTATCTGCTCGGCACCGCGCAAGCCGAGGGCGTCAAGCCCAAGCCGCCGACGCTGGAGGTCTCGGGCGACGGGCTGACCTTCGCCTATGCCGCGCCCGCGCTTCTGGAGGCGCTGAAAGGGCGCGCCCTGACCAACGTCGATCTGGTGCTTCAGGTGCGGCACGCACCGGGGGCGACGCTGCCGGCGTTAGAGCCTGTTCCGTCGCGCGGCGCGCAGACGTCCGAACTCCTCAAACGCTGGTTGCCCTGATGCGGCAAACAGACGTGTTGATCTTTCAGCAAAGCCGGGATTGCTGAGACCCGGCCTACTTCCAGTTCAGAAGGTCAGCTTGTTTCTGGATGTTGGTGGACCGCTCAGGCTAGGAAGCGTCGGGCTGGCAGAGCGTACAGGCATCTTCGGGGCTATGATGAGGACGATATCAGTCGTTTCTTGTCCCCTGAATTGGCATGCGATGGGAGTCCAACCGATGGCGCTGCGCTCACAACTGTTCGCCGACAATTCAGCGCTTCAGGCTTGTCTCGTCAATGACGCCGCGCACGTCGTGCCCGGATCCAGCGGCGAGCATGTGGCGCGCATCCAGGCCGCACTCGTGCGGCTTCGGTATCTTGTCCCGGAAGCGGCCATCCAGGAGCGTGGGGTGTACGGCCCGAAGACGGCCGATGCGGTGCTCGCCTACAAACGCCAGTTCGACGTCATCAATCGACTCTACCAGACTCAGGCCGACAATGTCGTGGGACGCATGACCATCGCCTCGCTCGATCATGCGATTTGGGTGCTGGATGGGGCGGGCGGGCCACCCCGTTTGGTCGACCTCGGCCATCTCCACCCGGTAAGTCCCAGCGTCGCGACCCTCGGCGCTCAGCCCGTTGGGACCGCAACGCCTGCGTCGACGACGCGCGCGTCGAGTGGTAGCGGCTACAAGCCGCCATTGTCTGATCTGCCGGGCGATATTCAAGCGGTCATACGGCGCAGCAACGCGGCAAAGACCCCTGGAAAGATGTTGCTCTACCCCTACGTCGCCAAACATGAAGGCCCGCTCGATGACGATGAACTCTCAAAGCGCTTTGCCGCGAACCCTGATTCTTCAGCGACTTTGCGCCGGCTCCATCGCCGGATGCTCCCTTTCGGTATCTGGCCTCTGGTAGGGCTCATCGAAAGCGTCTATTCAGGAACGGGCTCGAATGGCATGTTCTGCACCGTCGTCAATCCGGCTTTGGCGCTGTCTCACATGATCGGATTGACACGCGGGCCGATCGTGCCGATCAACCCCTACTTGGCGCGCATCAAAGTGCCGATAACGGACTCGAAGTTCTGTCGCGACACCTTTAACGTCCATGGGGATCGGGATTCCTTTCGCGAGATCGTGAGACAGGGTGAGGGATTGCATATCTGCATCACCAACGCGGTCGGCCGCGCCCGAACCGACGAGAAGTATCCCTATAGCGATTTTCATATCGACCACATTCAGCAAGGCCAGGTCTGTGTCGACGGGTTTTGTGTCCCTATCGTCAACGGGCAGACGATTGAGCACTTGAGGACGGTTGGTCCATGGCTGATTAAGCAGCCAGGAGAGTGGTTGAAGCGTCTGCCGAAGATCCCCGTATTCTGAACACTCCGATATTGGAAAAAATGGGGACGGATTTATTTCTTGCGGTCTGCAAATAATAAATCCGTCCCCATTTGTCCCCCGTCCCCATTTGTCCCCCCCCATTTGTCCCATTTGTCCGCGTCCCTATTTGTCCATCCAATGTCCCTTCGGAAAAATCACTCATGGCGGTCATTCCCGCCCGCTAACCGCTCCCTGAGCTTCGTCAACCGTCCGCCGCCGGTCTGCTTGACCGCGATCCCCAGCGCCCGTGGGTGGCGATGATCACCACCAGGCGCTGCCGCGCGTCACGGCGGTATAGAGCAGGTTGCGTTCGAGGAGGGTGTAATGCTGCATGGCCAAGCGGGATGACGACCACAGGGTACTCCGAGCCTTGGGACTTATGGATGCTGGTGGCATAGGCCAGGGCCAGTTCGTCCAGTTCGCCGAACTCGTAGACCACGGCGCGACCCTCGAAGTCGACCGTGAGCGGCCCTCTTCGAGATCATCGTCTGAATCCAGCCGATGTCGCCGTTGAACACCTCCTTGTCGTAGTTGTTGACCCGCTGCAGCACCTTGTCACCCGGGGCATAGGTGGAGCCGAACCGCTGGATGCGCGGTTGGGGGTGGGGGTTGAGCACCGCTTGCAGCGCGACATTGAGCGCCCGGACCCCCAGCCCGCCGCGATTCATGGGGGTGAGCACCTGGATGTCGCGCACCGGATCGAAGCCGAAGGTTGCGGGATGCGCTCGGTGACACGCGGATCAGGAGCTTGGTGGATCGCCTCGGGGTGTCGGCGTGGATCAGGTAGAAGTCGCGTCGGGACGCTCCGTGTGGGGGGCTTCGGGCAACTCGCCGGCATTGATGCGATGGGCATTGACGATGATCCGCGACGCCGCCGCCTGACGGAAGATCTCGGTCAGCCGCACGGTCGGGATCTGGCCCGGAGTCGATCAGGTCCGCCAGCACCGCGCCGGGGCCGACCGAGGGCAACTGGTCGACGTCGCCCACCAGCAGCACGCCCGCGCCGCGTCGGCACGGCCCGCAGCAACTGGTTCATCAGCACCACATCGACCATCGACACCTCGTCGACCACCAGCAGCTCAGGTCCAGCGGGTGCTCGGCGTCGCGCTTGAAACCCATGGTCTGCGGGTCGAACTCCAGCAGCCGGTGAATGGTCTTGGCCTCCTGCCCGGTGGACTCCGACAGGCGCTTGGCGGCGCGCCCGGTCGGCGCGCAGAGCAACACCTCCACCCCCTTGGCGCGCAGGATCCGCAGCAGGCTGTTGACCACCGTGGTCTTGCCGACCCCGGGCCCGCCGGTGATGATCGCCACCTTGGCCGCAGCACGGCGCGGATGGCCACGCGCTGCGAGTCCGAGAGGGCGAGCCCGGTTTGGGTCTCGACCCAGGGCAGCGCCTTGTCGGCATCGAGGACGCCCCAGGGCGGCGGATCGGCCTGGAGCCGCTCGAGATGGCGAGCAAAGCCCAGCTCGGCGCGTTGCAGGGGCGCCAGAAACAGCGCGGGCGCTCCGCGATCGGCTCGGCGATCAGATGTTCCTCGGCCAGCTCTGCGGCGATGGCGTCCTCAATGATCGGGGCGGGGATCTCCAGCAGGGTCACGGCCTGCGCGACCAGCGGCTCGTTCCAGGCCGCGCAATGCCCTTCGCCCGCGAGTTCCTGAAGCACATGGCGCACCCCGGCCTGCGCCCGCATCAGGGAGTCGCGCGGGATGCCCAGGCGCTCGGCGATGGTGTCGGCGGTCTTGAAGCCGATGCCGTGGATATCGAGGGCCAGGCGGTAGGGGTTCTCGCGCACCTTCTCGACGGCCTCGTCGCCGTAGGTCTTGTAGATGCGCACGGCGCGCGCGGTGCCGACCCCGTGGGACTGGAGAAACACCATGATCTCGCGGATGACCTTCTGCTCGGCCCAGGCGCGGGTGACCCGCTCCTGGCGCTTGGGGCCGATGCCCTCGAGTTCCCGCAGCCGTTCGGGGTGTTGCTCGATGACCTCGAACACCGCCTCGCCAAAGGCCTGGACCAGCTTCTTCGCGAAGTGCGGCCCGATGCCCTTGACCATGCCCGAGCCCAGGTACTTCTCGATGCCGTCGAGGGTGCGCGGCGGAATGACGCGCAACTGCCAGCGACTTGAACTGGAGCCCATGCTCGCGGTCGTTGATCCAGACGCCCTCGGCCTCGAGGAACTCGCCCGGCGCGATGCTGGCGGCCGAGCCGATGACCGTGACCAGGTCGCGCTCGCCCCGGACCTTGACCCGCAGCACGCAGAAACCGCTTTCGGGGCTGTGGAAGGTGACGCGCTCGATGGCGCCGGAGAGGCGTTCGCGCGGGGGCGTGGCAAGGGGCGGCGATGACATGCGCCGATTGTAACGCGCGACCGCGACCCGCAACGCCGCGCCCGCCTGGCGTCCCGTCGTGAGGCTGGCCGCGCTGGGAAGGCACGCCGACCTTCGTTTTCATGGGCGGGGCTGCGGATCCGCGCGAGATCCCGGAGATCCGCTGACGCTGGACGTGACGGGCGAAATACTCACCTTCGCCGATGCCGCGCCGGCGCTCCTGTCGGGTGCGCGGGTGCGCCCTCATGCACATCGATATCTTGGTGCAAATCAGGCATGATCCGGCAGACAAAATCCGCGATCTGGCATCGATCGAACCGCCAGCGGCGGCGACGCCCGCACTCCTGCAACGCTGGCTGAGATGAGGTGGGACCGGTTCACGCGGTCAGCGGAAAATCGTGCCTCCGTAGCGAGTGACACTGTCAGCTCGCCGACATCTAGCACCGTATCCGATGCGCAGTCGACGTCCGCCGGCACGACTCCGTCAAAGACGAAAGTGAAAACCGAGGGCGCTCGCAGACGGCACGATCCCGTCGGCTTTCGCAAAAGCCGAAAACAAATCCGTCCCCTTTTCTCGTAGGTCAGGCAAATTAGATGCCCGGCGTGTGCATCAGACCATGATGGAGCATGCACGTTGGGATGTAATGGTGCAGGTAGTTTTGGTCCTGTAAGTTTCCAGGGCGGGCTTCGTTCATCGGATCGCCGCGCTTCATCCTGGCCTCGGGGTGGACGCCAGGGCGCACCTCGCCGAAGCGTGGATGCGCTCGCCAGCGGCTGAGCGCGAGCGGTACTCGGCAAGGGTTGTTGCTCATGGTGCGGAACAGAAAGCTCTCTTCGGTCTCATTCAGGTTGAAGCTGTCAAGGTGCGGCGACCCTGTGCCGACATATCGAAAGATCCGGCCAGGCACACCGTTTAAGGTTACCGATCTGGCTCGAATGACCAACTCGCCGTCAAAGTCATAAACGCCTTTCAAACGCGCTTTGAGCGTCGGGCAGCCCTTCAGAAATCCGTCAAGGCCGAGAATACCGTCACTGTTGGAGGCAGCAAGCAGGGGGACCGAACTCGGGGAACCGAACAACGTCACCTCGATTTCGTGCAGGCACTGCGTAACAAAGCCCTGGTTTCCCGCGAACTCTCCCGGACCGTCGATAGCCACCGGCAGAATCACACCAACGTTCTTTTTTGACAAACCGATTTGCTTCAATACCTGCATCCTGCCCATGAAGTAGTCACCGACACCCATCGCCAGCAGATTGCCGTTGAAGTCTTTCTTCTGGGCGGTGTGCCGAAAGTAAATGAGCCAGGCCACAGGACGTCCTTCCGTGGGCGTGACGACGCCTATGTAGCGTGTCACGAATTTGGGGCCAACCTCAAAGGCGAAGGTTTTCATGGCCTTGATGTCCCCGCTTCCCCAAGAAATTTTCCACACTCGGTGGAGGTCAGCGGGGTTGGCGAGCGTCGGAAGGTTTTCGTGGCGTGTCTCCCACAGGGGCGTGGCGACCTGTCGAAGGAAGTGCTTTGACCAGTAGGTATCCTCCTCGCGTCGGAGCGTGTTGGGATCCGAGTTTGATCGGTCTAAGTATTCATACTCCAGGCCATCTCTTCCAGCCATGTTGCTTCTCCTCGCTTCGTTCGTACCGAGTTCAATTCCAGGCAATTCCTGGGACAGGATCTGTCACTCGTGAACAGGTTGAGCGTCGGCTGTCAGCGCGACTGCCGTCTTCAACCGCTGACGCGCCAGTGTCCAGCGCGAGGACAGGGCGGTCACGGGGCGATTGATCTCATGCCAGCAACGCGACTGAATGCGGCGCGGCGGCGCGGGCTCCCGCACTGAGGCACTCGCCTGGGCAAGCCGGACCCCAGCGCGAAGGGGCGACCCATGGCCCGAGGCGGCGCCGATTCACTGAGCGCCCTCGCGGGGGTACTCGATCCAGGTCGCGGAAGGGGGTGCGGGCGGTAGATCCTCGAAGCCGTTGCCGGTGGCCTCGACGAACTGCCAACGTGCCTCGGGGCCGCTGGCCTTGGGGTCTGGGTTGAGATAAGCGGTCCCGATCCAGCCGCGTGGCCTGAGACCCTGATCCACGGCCTCCTTGCTCACGGCGTGGGCGCGCACCACGATGGTGTCCCCCGGCTTCACCCGGAGGGTGGAGCGCAGCACCGAGATGATCTCCATCTGGTAGCGCACCTCGTCGCGCTCCCCCTGTCCCGAGTCCGGCGCCACCTGGGCCTCCAGCACCTTCACCTCAAGCGTTGCCGCCGCACCCGGCGCTTGCTCAGCCGATGCGGCCCCGCACAGGACCGACCACGCGCCGAGGGCGGCGAGGGTCGCGATCCGAATGGAATACACTTGGAGCATGGCCATCTCCTCTTGTCGTTGACGGACGCCACCGCCGTCTCGCGCCATGAAGTCCATTTCCAGTCTAGTCCAGAGGCCGCCGGTCCGCGCTCGCCACCGCCTCGTCGTTCGACGAGACCCTGGACCGGACGTGACCACCCCGGTAGGCAGGGTCTTCGCCCTGTTCTGGGTTGGCACACGCCCACCCTGATCTGCCAACATCGCACGCGCGGCAGCGTACAACCTCAATCTCACCAAACAAGGATTTTCGAGCATGTGGCGCATCCCCTGGCACCGACTCTTGCCACGACATCAACGGGTGGTCGCGTTCTGGATCCTCTCGGGTCTCGGCATCGCCGCCCCCTGGCTGGTCGGTCACGGCGGCGTGCGCTGGTTTCCCAGCGAGCCGCCCGGCACTGCCTGTCACGTCGACTCCGTGCATGACGGCGACACCCTGCGCGCGACCTGTGCCGGAAAGGCGCTGAAGATTCGGTTTTACTGCATCGACGCCCCGGAGCTGGCCCAACGTCCCTGGGGACCGGAGAGCCGCACCTATCTGCGTCAGCTCCTCCCGCAACAGATCAGCGTGCGCGAACACGACACCGACCGCTACGGGCGCACCGTCGGCGAAGTCTTCGGCCCGGCCGGAAAGAGCGTGAACCTGGCCATGGTCGCGGCCGGACAGGCGGCGGTGTATCCGCAGTATTGCCACGATGCGCGCTATTTCGAGGCGCAGCAACAGGCGAAGGCCGAGCGGCGGGGGATCTGGGAGAAACCGGGGGAGCAGCAGCAGCCGTGGTCGTATCGGCAGGAGCAACGGGCGGCGCGGTGAGCGGAGACGTGCACGAGTCATGATTTCCGACTTAAAGTGTTCGTCACCGCCGCGATCGTCGACGGAGAACTCTTCAAGCGGCGTGGACATCCACAATATTTCTGCTAGAAATAATTTGGCACAGCCTGCTTTGTGTATGGCCATCTGTCATTCGCGCAGTGCCGCCGTCAGAGTCACCAACGCCACGCCGCCACTCACGGGAGGATTTCACGATGACGCAAGTTGTTGCCACGCTGCGGACCTTGGATTTGCGAAAAGCCGATCAGCAGCCTGTTGTCGGGAAGGACGTCAAGACGCTCAAGGCGCTTCTCAATCTTTTCCTCACCGCTGGAGATGGCGGTGAAGACGGCGAGGCGATCCCTCAACCGATGCTTGAGGAAGACGCTGGCCCAGAAACCAAAAAGGCCGTGCACGCCTTTCAGACCGCAGCGCACCTCAAACAGGATCTCATCGTCGGCCCGTTGACTTGGCGCAAGCTGATCGAGCGGGACTTCTAGGGCCGCAGCGGCATGAACACCGAGAGTCCCAGCTTGCCCCATACCATCGTTGCTGGGGTTCACGCTCCTTTACCCAGGCGATCGCGTTGGTTGTTGGAGGTTTGAGTTCCACGCAGGCCGCCCCTGTTTTGGTGGCGGGAAAGCTACGTTCTGGATGATGCCGATCACGCTGGCCAGGCACATGAACGGGCGTGAGCCCAGCGCGGTGGGAGTACCCAAACGGATGCGCCGGGCGATGACCCCGTGGCGCAAGCGACAATGTTCATTGAGCACCTGAGAGGAAAATTCCATGCCATCGCACGGATCATTTTCTGGCAACCCAAAGACCGAATGGCTTCCTTCCCCGGCGGATGAAGATCGTAATATGCAACTCTTGGAGGATTTTTCGTATACGGACCCCGACGGACGAATTTGGCTTGCACCAAAAGGATCCGAGATCAATGGCGCCAGTATCCCACGACCCTTATGGTCAACGGTCGGTAGCCCCTATACGGATCGTTATCGTCGGGCATCAGTCGTACATGACGTCGCTTGTGATTCACCAACGATCTTAAGAAAAGACGCTGACGTCATGTTCTTTCATGCCTGCAGAGCTGGAGGATGCAGTCCAAGCCAGGCAAGAATACTTTACGCCGGGGTTCGTCTTGGTGCCTGGTCTTCATCCAATTTTACGACAGCATCCATTTCACGGAAGAAACTTCTCTTTAGGATGAAAATCACAACGCCCTTCGTGGAAGAATCGTTCCTCAAAGGCAAATTGTCGGATATCGCAGATGAAATGCATGGGTTGCCGGATGACCCGAGCATCCAGCAACTTGACGACGCGATTGCCAAGCACATCAGGTTCTGATTTTTCCTTCAAGCGGTCGTCATTGGCAGTCACTCACGCTCGCCCCACCAACCGCATCGGTGAATCCGGGACGTACCGTCGACCTATGCGCGTTCCTGCCATAGATCAGCATCCGCGAGTACAACCGCAGCCGTTACGGGCGGATCGTCGGTGAAGTCTTCGACCCGGCGGGTTCGAGGCGCAGCGCCAAGCGCGGGCGGCGCGGTGCTGGATCTGGGAGAAGCCCGGCGATCAGCACCGGCCGTGGGTATTCAGGCAACGGTAGCCGATGAATAGGCGCACTCAGTCTCCGGTAGATTTCTCCTTCCGCATGGCTAGTCTTCTTCATGGCCGTGGTGCTTGACAGACTGTACCTGCTTGGAGATCCCAATGGACATCATCGCAAGCTTAGGCATCGATATTCCCAGCTTTTTCGGATTCCTGTTTGCCTGTCTGCTGTCGTGGTATTTCGCGGATTCGATCATCCAACGGCTCTACAGCAAGCGTTTCGATGAAATGATGGGAGCCGATCAAAATCTGACGGGCAAGGACATTCAACGGGGGAAGGTTGATCTTGCTAACAAACTGGATCTGGATTTCGGCAAGAGAATTGGCCGAATCGAGAGGGTCTTTTACATTTATTCCATTATGTTCAATGCGCTCACCCTGTTAAGCGCATGGGTCATTCTTAAAGCATTTTATGGGTGGATTCAGAAGCCGGAGATCGCCCGCTCTCTCGCCTCCGAGAGCACCAAGGAGATCACGACCTTCTATCTTTACATTTACGGAAATGCGCTTTCGCTGTTAATGGGTTTGATCATGGCACATGCTGGCAAGGTTGCTGCCCATGCGATTCACTGGCTATTGATGAATTAAGCATTCCCGCATCACAACACCCTGGGCTGAATCGCGGGGTGGCGAGTCACGCATCGGGAGGGTCAAACGCATCCCATGACACACAACCCCACCAGGCCTGGGGAGAGGAACGAACCCCAGCATGACGCGGAACGTCGCTGCTGGGGTTCACTCTCGTTCACCACCGCCTACGGGCTGCAAGACGTGCGCGACTGGCTGGGCGCTGCGAGCACGCAACCGCGCGCGTGACGGGCGGCGGCTCGACCTGGAGCGCCGGGCCATCGACGGCAAGCCCCACACCGCCGCCGCCGCAGTGGGCGCGAACCAGCGCATTCCCTACCAGTCGGCCATCTGGCCCTTCCACAATGCGCCTCGCTGGAAACGCCGGATCGGGTTGAAGGGGTTCAGGTTGGGCGAGTTGGCGACGCGAAAGAACAGGTTGGCATCCTGCGTCTGGATTTTCTTGATCAGTTCCACATGCTCCGCGTTCTCTAGGTAGCCCTTGGACGTCCTGTATTGCGGCGGCATGGGCATGAAAGTGGTCTCGCAATAACGCAGCACCCTGTGCGGGTTCTGCTCGCTCATGGCGATGTTGGTGATCAGGACGGCCGCAAACTCCTCGACGCAGTTATAAGCCGGCGTGCGCGTCGCGGTCCTGTCCCTAATTCCCTTCAAGCGTCGCTGCGCATGGAGCAACTCGTGAAACAGGTTGTCCCCCGGCTCCATGCCGGCGCCGCCGAACCGCCCGGGGTTGGTGATCTCGGCCACCTGACGCATGATGCTCTCGGCGCGCCATGTGTCCGGATCGAAGTAGATAAACGCATTCTCTCCGTTCGGGGACACTGGCCCGGATGTGACGGCGTTCATGTACAGATTGACGATTTCGCCCTCGTCCGCGCCCTTCGATGGAAGCCTCTCCGGGCGGTACACGCGCGGGAAGATCAAAACCTCGAATTTTTTCAGCTCGCACCGGGCCTTGATCTCGGAGAAGATCGCTTTCTGGGTCCAGGTACCGTTGAAAAAGGTATCCAGTAACGCGAGCACATCTTTCTCCCAGCCCTCCTTCATCCTCTCGACCCAGACGGGGTTGTCGCCGACGCCGGTGCTTCGCATGCTCGCGGCGAACGAGGCCGTCGGCACGATGAGGCGGATGCACGGACACGCCGGGTAAGGAGTGATCCAACCGTCCTTGGCCATGATCCGCTGTGGTGCCGCCATCGTGACGCTCCCCGGCTTGTTTGAGTCCGGCATTCCTCCTGCAGCAGCCTGCCGGAACGTGCAGAAGAACCCTACTCCAGGTCAACCCTCGTCGATCCCCTCGTCGCAAGGATTGTGGATCAGGGCATGTACCCGGCTACCCGGCTGATAGGACTCCAGAATCTCGATGACCTGTTCTTTCATGGGGTGTTCCTCGTCGCGCATGGTGGGGAAACCGATAACCTAGCTTTATGCTAGGCCAAAAAGAGATGATGGGCTGACCCAACAAGATCAAGTTCGGTATTGCCCGCGAGAAACCATGGTTTGATTCGCGGCGATGGCGCCGATCCTGCCACCTCAAAAGATTGTCTCGCCGCCTCAGTCGTGCAGCCGCACCGTACCGGAGACGATGCCCAGGATCTCGATCTCGTCATGGCGCAGATAGAGCGGTTCCATGTCGGGATTGGCCGGCTGGAGACGGATGCCGTTCGGCTCGACGTAGAAGCGCTTGAGCGTCACCCGCTCGCCGTTGATCAGCGCGACCACGGTTTCGCCGTTCTCCGCCGTCTGGCGCTTCTCGACGATGATGATGTCGCCGTCCTGGATCTGATCGTCGATCATCGAATGCCCGCGCACCCGCAGCGCATAGCTGTTCTTGCGCACCATCTGGCTGGGGACGGTGACGGTCTCGTGATCCTCGGGCGTCTCCACCGGACGCCCGGCGCTCACATAGCCCAACAGCGGAATCTCCACCCCCGGCTCGGTTTCAACATCGAAGGGTTCCAGGATCGGATCCCAGACCAAGCGGGTGCGTTTCGGCATCAGGTAAACGAGCTGGGTCATGTGATGACTCCGCGATGCAGGGTGATGTGACGGGGGCGAGGAAGTACCGCAAGTCTAGCCGCCCCGGATCCCAGGGCAATGTCAGTCGGCTGGATCAGCGCGCGCCCGCGACCAGGATGCTGTTATGATTATCGCACATAAATCATTCTGGTCTTTCGACACATGCCCGACGCTCCGAGCAAGACCCGTGGCGGCGCGCGCCCTGGCGCCGGCCGCAAACCTGGGACCGGCCCCTACGGCGAGCCCACGCAACCGCTACGCCTGCCGGTGAGCGCCGTTCCGGCGGTGCGCGCCTGGCTCGCCGCGCGCGCTTCGACTGCGGTCAGTCGCGATGCCTTGACCTTCACCCCGCGACCGATCCCCTTGCCGCTGCCGCTCTATCGGCTCGCGCATCGCCGCCGGTTTTCCCTCGCCCGCCGATGATGACCTGGAAGGCGACCCTCGACCTCAACGAACACCTGGTCCAGCATCCGGCCGCGACCTTCTTCGTGCGGGTGCAGGGCGATTCGATGATCGGCGCCGGGATCCACCATGGGGATTTGCTGGTGGTCGATCGCGCCCTGGAGGCCAAATCAGGCTCGATCGTGGTGGCGGTGGTCGATGGCGAGCTGACGGTGAAACGGCTCCGGGTCGAGGGCGAGCGGGTGTGGCTGATGGCCGAGAACCCGGCCTATCCGCCGCTGGAGATCCGCGACGGGATGGCGCTGCACCTCTGGGGCGTGGTCGCGCATGCCGTGCGCTCCTTCTGAGCGCCGGCCGTGTTCGCGCTGGTCGACTGCAACAATTTCTATGCCTCCTGCGAGCGGCTGTTTCGCCCCGACCTGGAGGGGCGGCCGATCATCGTCCTCTCCAACAACGACGGCTGCGTGATCGCCCGCAGCAACGAGGCGAAGGCGCTGGGCATCCCGATGGGCGCGCCCTTCTTCAAGCTCGACCAGCAGACCCTGAGCCGGGGCGTGACGGTCTTCTCCTCGAACTACGCCCTCTATGGCGACCTCTCGCGGCGCGTGATGCAGGTGCTTGGCGGGCTTCGCGCCCCGGATCGAGGTCTATTCGATCGACGAGTGTTTCCTCGACCTGAGCGGCGTCGCGGACCCGATCGGCGAAGGGCAGCGCATCGCCCGCACCGTGCGCCAGTGGACCGGGATCCCGGTCTCGGTCGGGATCGCCCCGACCAAGACGCTCGCCAAGCTCGCCAATCGCCTCGCGAAGAAGGGGCAGAGTCCCGATGGCCCGGTGCTCGACTGGTCGCGCCTGCCGGATCCGGCGGCGACGCTGGCGGGGATTGCGGTCGAGGACGTCTGGGGCATCGGCCAGCGCTGGGGGAAGCGCCTGCGCGCGCTCGGCATCGCCGATGCCCTGGCCGTGCGCGAGGCCGAACCCCGCTGGCTGCGACAGCAGTTCGGCGTGGTCCTGGAGCGGCTGGGCTGGGAGCTGCGCGGGCGTGCCTGTCTGCCGCTGATGCCCGTCGATCCACAGAAGCAACAGATCCTGGTCTCGCGCAGCTTCGGCGGCGCCGTGACCACCCGGGCCGAGCTGCGCGCGGCGGTGACCCGCTTCGCCACCCGCGCCGGCGCGAAGCTGCGCGCCCAGGGGTTGAGCGCCCCGGCGCTGACGGTCTTCATCCAGACCGATCCGTTCGACCCGTCCCGGCCCTTCTACGCCAATGCGCTGACCTTGCCTTTTGCCGCGCCGACTCAGGACAGCGGCACGCTGATCCGCCAGCGCCACGCGCGGCGTCGAGCGGCTGTTTCGGGCGGGGGACGCTTACCGCAAGGCGGGGGTGCTGCTGCCGGATCTCCACGCGGCGGATCAAGGCCCGTCGGACCTCTTCGCCGACCCGAGCGCCGATCAAGCCGCCGCGCGGCGCATGGCCGCGCTGGATGCGATCAACCGCCGCTTCGGGCGGGATACCTTGCGCTTTGCGGGTGAGCTGGTCGGGAACGGCTGGCATCGGCGCGCGGGGCTGATCTCGCCGATCTCCACCACGCGCTGGACGGCACTGCCAAGGGTACAGGCCGGCTAAATGGCTTGACGCCGTAGCCTCCACTGGGGAGGTTGACGATGCAGCGGCAAACCTCATGTGCTAACTTGAAAAGTAGCAAAATCAATCGTTTAGATACGAACACCCAAGTACAAGATGTTGTGTTCTGCGTAACGTTCGACACACAAGACAACGGAGTGAATCGCGATGAACGCGGAAGCTGTCCACGGCTACGACGAGGATCGCCATGTGGTCGAGATCGGCAACCTGCGGGTGCTGGTGACCGAGCAAGAGGGCGAGTGGTTCGCGCAGGGGATCGAAATCGACTACGCCGCGAGCGGTTGGTCACTGGAAGAGGCGCAACGGCACTTCGAGCGCGGGCTATCGGCGACGGTTGATCTTGCACTTGCGGCAGTTCGATTCGATCGAACGGCTGTTGAAGTTCGCGCCCGAGAGCGTCTGGAGCCAACTCAAGGCGCCCCAGGCGTTCGATTTCAGCCTGATGACGGTCCACGATCTGTCCGCCTTGGGAAGCGGCATGCAACGTCTGCCGTTCGATCGCATCGCCTATCTCCCCGAGACGAGAGCCCACCATGCGCTTGCCGCCCAAGGATGACCCGCAGGGCGACATTGAAGGCCGCTTACCGCTTGAGGATGTCCTCACCGTGCTGCGCCGTCAAAATGTGAGCGTCACGACCGAACCCGCCTCGGATGGAACTGTCTGCTGTACGCTCGTTTCCGACGAGGTGGCGGAGGTTCAGTTTCTCCCCGATCCGGTGGGCGGGGTGATGGTCAAGTATCTGGCCCGTAAGTTCGACATCGAGACCGTGGAGTTCTACTACTTTCGCCAGCTTGACGCGCAACGCGAGCTGCCGCCGTTGCATTGAACATTGAGCCGCCTGTTCATGATGGGCGGTTTTCCAAAAAAACATCCGTTCCCTTGTTCCCTTTTCCCATGCACATTCAACGGAGATTATTTCGATGCACAGAGAATCATGGTCTTCCGCGCGACGGGGTCATTTGCTTGGTCTCGCCGCGCTCTTGACGTTGGGAACCGAATTTATGGCGCCGGCAAACGCCGGTCAGGACGCACTCAAGCAACCTGATTTGGTTGGGCAATACTTCATGACGGATGCTGAAATCAACCTCGCGGGTGGCGCTCTGCTGCATCGCGACTGCACCCATGAGGGGAGCCTTACGATGGCCATCAAAGCGGGGCCACAAGTACTGGGTTTTACCTTTACTCCAACCTACTGGGTGAATGACCCTGACCCCTCTGTCCTTCCCTATTCTAGTTGGGACGTTCCGGATGACCTGTTAGACGTGCATCGTCTATTCCTCTGTTACACGCAGAAATCTCTCAATAACAATGTCGAGAGTGAATTCTGCGATTGGCTCCCTCGTGATGCGAAGCGCCCGGTGAAATTTGATATTACCAATGACGGTCTACCGGATATCATGGCCAGCATTGATTACCACGGCGGCTCAAAGCTCTGCGCAGACGAATAATTCCCTGGCTTCAGGTCTTGGCGGCGACGTTGGGTTCGCACCCGGCGTGCCGCCTTCGCTATTGGCTTCCCCGTTCCACTGATTCCTCGGCCATCGGGGACTGTCGTCGCACGTCGGCCGCTTCGACACTGAGGTGAAAGGCCGCTGTGTTGAGGATGGCCTTGGCGTGGGGATCGTTCATCCTTTCTTTGCGCCCGCGCGTGTAGCCAGGTGATCGCCTCGCGCAGGCCGGCGTGATACCCGCGTCACGTCCAGGTGAGCGATCGCTGCGCTTGCACCATCCTCGTGACCTCGCTCATGGGCGCGTTGACAGAATGATCCACTGCTTCTCGCGCTGCCCCTCCGGCAGGAGATCATGATCGAACCACATATACTGGAAGCGGTCTGCCGGGACGAAGCCATACCCATCCTGGAAATGATCGGTGGTGTCATACGGGTCGGCGACGATCAGCACATCATCCCCCGGCTGGTCCGGGGTTCCCATATCGTCATAGCCAATGACGACCTCCCAGTGGCCCGCCCAATCGACCCACTCGACCAGCACCGGATTTCTTTTGCCAACCTCCCGCTTGAGAAATTTGAGTGAAGCGATCTTCGGCTCACTCAGACTTGAGCGGACGGTCCAACCGTGCGAGGTCAGATAGGTGACCAGTTGCGCCGTGGAGGTTCCTTTATCCGCGTTGCTGCCAGCGGCACGCGCCACGTCCAGTTCATTCAGGCGCACGCCGCGATAGTCGGCGGCCATCACGATGGCAGCGGGGCCGCAGGTGTATTCGGTGGTCTGCTGATAGGTGCGGAAGTACGGGAGCACGACCCGCGAGCCGGTATTGCCCAGGTTATAAACATCGGCGTGGCTGAAATAGGGTGACGGATCGTGATCGAGGGTGCCCAAATAGCTTGCCGCGCCGCCGAGTTTGGTGCGTGGGGGATAGGGAATCGTCTCGCCCGCGCTGGCGGTTAGCGGGAACGCCAGCAGAAGCGCCAGGAGCATGATCGCGCGTTGGTTGTGCATGTTTTTCCTTCTCGTTGACGATTCCAGCACGTGCCGATAGAGGTGTGTTGACGAACCACAAGCAGGTGACGGGGTGATGTTGGGATTCGCGCTCGCCTCGACCACGCCGATCCGCGACTCCAGATGGGCTTATCCCCGCGAGCGCGGGGGAACCCTTGAGGAAAGCACGAAGCGGACAGCCTTAGGGGGCCTATCCCCGCGAGCGCGGGGGAACCCGCCTCGACCCATTCCAGATCGAGGGGTCATGGGCCTATCCCCGCGAACGCGGGGGAACCCCGAGATCGCCGCCAAGCAATTGCTCGTCACCGGGCCTATCCCCGCGAGCGCGGGGGAACCTATCGCGTCCGCCTTCGCCATTGCGGACTCCAGGGCCTATCCCCGCGAACGCGGGGGAACCAAGTAGAGGCCAGCGGCCGGGCGGATCTTCCAGGGCCTATCCCCGCGAGCGCGGGGGAACCTTGCTAGAAACAACCCCGCTTGCACGGTTGATGGGCCTATCCCCGCGAGCGCGGGGGAACCTCACCTGCGGCTGGATGAGCTGATCCGAGAGGGGCCTATCCCCGCGAGCGCGGGGGAACCTCGCGGACGTGACAATACCAACACGCAATTTCGGGCCTATCCCCGCGAGCGCGGGGGAACCCTCGCCGACTGCCGTTGCAATCGCGGTGAGTGGGCCTATCCCCGCGAGCGCGGGGGAACCGCACTACGCCGTTGCCGATGCTGAGGTCAGGGTGGGCCTATCCCCGCGAACGCGGGGGAACCTACATTGCCCATGCTCGTTTTCGTGTCGATCCGGGCCTATCCCCGCGAGCGCGGGGGAACCGTCGACATGGGCGCGAGAATTCCGAGATGGTGGGGCCTATCCCCGCGAGCGCGGGGGAACCCTCAACAGAATCGGCGATATCAGCTCAGGTAAAGGCCTATCCCCGCGAGCGCGGGGGAACCAGTACGGCGCGCAAGCTCGACGCGGTGCATGTGGGGGCCTATCCCCGCGAGCGCGGGGGAACCGGATCGGTGTCGCAGTTCCGTGGCGTCAGGCTGCGGGCCTATCCCCGCGAGCGCGGGGGAACCGGGACAGAGGATGGCTCAGGGCGTCTGAGTAGCCGGGCCTATCCCCGCGAGCGCGGGGGAACCATCGGCTCGCCCCTGGCTTCAGGGTGCTCGTAGGGCCTATCCCCGCGAGCGCGGGGGAACCGAGCCATCAGAAGATATAATCTGACATGCTCCGGGCCTATCCCCGCGAGCGCGGGGGAACCTCCATGGCGCGCGAGGTCGACGGCAAGCTCAAGGGCCTATCCCCGCGAGCGCGGGGGAACCGTGGCCGCGCGCTTTCTTCGCCCGTGACCGGGGGCCTATCCCCGCGAGCGCGGGGGAACCCGCAGGGCCTCACGGATGCGCTCGTCCTCGCGGGCCTATCCCCGCGAGCGCGGGGGAACCGCTAACACCGCTGGGCATCTCACCAAACCATCGGGCCTATCCCCGCGAGCGCGGGGGAACCGACGTCCGCTGTCGCCTCTGTCCCGCCCGATGCGGGCCTATCCCCGCGAGCGCGGGGGAACCCCAGGGTCAGGGAGGCTGGACAGCCTTGGAGCGGGGCCTATCCCCGCGAGCGCGGGGGAACCGCCTCTCTGCTCCAGATCGCCAGAGCCCTTCAAGGGCCTATCCCCGCGAGCGCGGGGGAACCTCTTGCAGTTAAGCGCCATGCCCTGCAAGAGAAAAACGGGAAATAGACTAGTTTTTAAAGAGCGGTTTACAACGGCTTTCGCACCAACCAGAGTCCGTCGATATCGACCAACTCTCTCGGCGGCGTCCCCAGCGTCGCGATGCCGATCCCGCCGGTTGCATTCACATCCCGCCACACCATGACGATGCTTCCGCGCGGCTCCGCGGTGTGCCAGGCCGTCAAGACACCCCAGGTCCGCGAGCGCACACCCGGATTCATGCGCGGGGAGATGTAGACCGTCGGCGCGACCTCCAGCATGAGCGATCCGAGGAATCCCCGGAATCGGTCAGCGACATCACGCGTCACGATCATGACCAGAGGCATCTGGTCTCCTCCATGCGGATGACTTTCTTGATGCTGTCGATCATCGACGGGATCACATCCTGCTTACGAAACACGGTGGCCGCTTCGCGCCTGATCAAGCGATCGATCGTCTGGCTGTCGGTCTCGGCCTTCTTGGCGACCGTGAAGGCAATCTGTAGGGTGATGGTGTCGCGGAACAGATCGGCGATATCGAGGATGAACGACTGCCCCGAGTCCTCATGGATGAACCCGAGTTGCGGGATCGCGGCGACCGCCTGAACGGCAATCGCCGCCGCGGCCTCCACGGCGGTTGCCGCGTGATTGATCGCCTGATTGGGGATGTCCGTCGCGTTCGGATTGGCCCGATCGTAATGGCGCCCCTTCCAGTCGATCCCATAGCGTTGCGCCATCAACTGATAGGTCGCCTTGACCCGGGCGCCCTCGATGCCGCGCAGGGTATCCAGATCGCGATGCGGCAGTATTTCACCCAGACGCAGGGCGTACATATGGCGGGCCACGCTGATGCGGCGGCGCGGATTGCCCCATAGCTCGGCCTGGCGGCGGGCAATATCGGAGCGGTCGGGCATCAGCGGCGGCGCGGTGTAGCAGCGCACGCCGTCCTCTCCCACGGCGGCCATCAGGGTGCCATGCCGGGCCAACAGGCGCAGCGCGTCATGGGTCACGGTGCTGCCCGGACCGAGCAGGATCATCGAGACGGTCTGATGCGGAATCTGCACCGCGGACGGGGTGAGCGAGTCCTTGCCCTGGAAGAAGTGCAGACAGCCGTCGATGACGCACAATTCGCCACGCTCGAACCAGATCAGTCCATGCCGATCGGCGTGCGGCATCCGCGAGGTTTCCAGCCCGAGCCGTCCTTTCAGCATGGCCGGGCCGGCTTCAGCAACAGCATCCCGAAACCGAAGGCGCGGTGCCGGCCGATCCCGCGCGTCAGCAGACGGGTGAAGGCGTCGCTGTCGCCAACCTGCAACTGACCCTTGAAGACGGCATCGGGACCAGACGGGCGCGTGCGGCTTGCGCTGACCGGTCGCGTCGGTCTGGGCACGGCGAATGACGCGACTGAGGCGAAAGGCTTCCATGCCGACCTGAAGCACCTGCGGCCGCTGCCTGTTCGGCAAACTGCTTGCGCAGCCAGTCGGCATAGACGGTCTCGCGGCTCAACGGTTCAGGTTGCCGCTTGCTGCTTCGACGGCATGCAGGAAGACATCGCGCTCGCGCCCATCCTTGGCCCGAATGACCGGGCCGCACCCGGACCTCGAAACTGAACGACTGACCCGCGCGCCAGGCACTCGGAAAGGTCCGTATGCGCCAGCTGATCGAGCCCCAGCGCCCGCGCCACGTCCGGGGTCGCCAGCGCGGCGTGGTCGCGCAGGGTGTCGGGCGGACTGGTCGGTATAGGCCAGGAGTCCCTGCCGCGCGCCAAGGTAGCGAAACGGCTTGGGGGCCTGCTCGCCGAAGGCGGCGGTGAGCAGGGCATGCAGGGCATAGCCATCATCCCCATCGGGAGACAGCAGGCGATGGCGGGTCGCCCAGGTCATCAGGGCCGCCGGATCGGGTTGGCATTGCAGCAGATAGAGGCTCATGCCGGCCGCTCCCGGCGTGCCGAGCCGGCCTTCCCGGATCGGCCGCCAACCGCCATGCACGCCGCTGGTCCAGTTGCGCTCGTCGCACAGATCGAGCGCGCGATCACCCGGCAAGGTCCCCTCGCCATCCGGCCATTGCAGCCGCGCGCCCTCGTGCAGATCGGCCGGCAAGGGCACCGACTGGAGGACCTGCAAGATGTTCTCGCCCTCGTGCCAGCCGGCGAAGAGCCGCCGGCTGGGCAGGCAGGGTTTGCGCCCGATGAAGAGCGGGCGGGCCGGGTGATCGAGTGCGGCGGCCAGGTCATCCAGGGTCGGCGACTCCGCGGCGGGTTCCAGGCGCAGCGCGATCAGCATGGAAAGGTCGGCGTGGTAGTCGCGGTAACGCTGCAAGGTCAGCGCCTTGCGCCCATCCGGCTGCATGGCGTAACTCGGACTCTTGGCTCGTCCTTCCGGCATGCCCTGGGTCGTCCATCCTTGATCGTCTCTCGTACAGACAGCGCGGTTTGATAATCGCGCAAGCCGCGTCCCCTGGCGCTCATACCGCGCGCCCATGACCAGACGCTCCTGCAAGCGGTGATGCCGCTCGGTCTCCTCGCGCCGCCAGCCCAGGGCATTCGCCAGCAGGCCGGTCACCATCGACAGGGCCGGGAAGTCGCGGATGACGCCATAGTTGTCGATGGTCTCCCCGCCGAAGGCGATCAGCGGCGCCTCCAGCCGCAGCAGCAGGTGACGGGGCATGTCAGCAGACCCCTTGGATGACGGTTTGCGCCGCCCAGTGCGCCAGGTCGTTCAGGTTGAGGCGTTCGGCCTGGGGGATCTCGACCGGATCGAGCGCCATGACACGACGCACCAGGGGGGCGCCATAGGCCTCGTCCATCTTGGCGATTTCGTCGCTCAGGCAGGCCGACGGCACGCTCGCGGATCGGCTCGTCGATCCGGGGCCGACAGCGGCAGGGCATCATGGAAGGCACCCGCCAGACTGCGCGGCTGCCAGTCGCCCGCCTCCACCAGCATGAACTTGGCCCAATCGAAGGGCGCGGTGGAGCCGCGCTTGGCGCCGGGACTGACGGTGGCGATCAGATGGAGCAGATGCTCGACGACCTTGCCGGCCAGCTCGCGCTGCTCCGGCGGCGTCGTGGCGGCGAAGCAGTCCTTGGCCGCGATCGCCTTCCAGGTTCTCGACCAGTTGGCGGACATCGACCACCACATAGCCGTAGTACAGACCCGAGGCCAGTTCGGTATCGAAGATGCCCGCCGAGCCCAGTTCACCGGTCTCTTGAAGCAGATCATCGACGACGGTGAAATAGTCGTTCTCGACCTGGGCCTCATGCACCGTGAAGGCGTGAGCGACATAGACCGCCGCATCACGGCCGGCGAGCACGTCGGAGGTCACCATCCGACCGAACAGCGCGGACTCCAGGCCGCTGCCATGCTTGAGCGCGGCGATATTCTGCTTCTTCGTCTTTGAGCATCTTGAGCACGGCCGTTCTCCTGGAAGTCCGCGGCTCTCCAACCTCGGCATATCTCCTGGGCCAAATGCGATGCACCGCTGGACCAGATAAGTCGATCTTCGGCCTTGCCCATCAAGACGGCCTGTCCGGTCTTCGAGCGCATCTTCTCCCTTCTCTTTCTCCTTGCCGGCCTTATCGACCATGGCCGCCATCGCGCAGAGGCTTCGCCGCTCGGTCTTGCGCCACGTGGCTCGGCAATGATCCGGCACTTGCTCACGATCCGCTGGCGGATCAGCGTCTCTGCAATCTCTCGAGCGACGCGAGCGAACTGCCATCGGAACCGCCAGCCCGACAAGGCGAACCGGTCGTCGGCAATCCGCCAATGACGCTTCAGGCATTGCGAGGAAATCCGCGTCCGCATGGCGTTCCCCAGCGGCAGGCGCTTGGCCAGTCCGGCATCATCACGATTGATCAGCGCGGCGGGATAGGTGTGCAGGGTGTGGATCTGGATGAAACGGGGTTGGGTCGTCATGGCGTTACGGTTCCTTGTCGGGTCATTCAGGCGGCTTGTTTGGTCGGATTTGGCGAGCGCGGAGAAATAGCGTCCGGCGATTCTCATGCGGATGGCTTCGGCCTTTGCTTCATCCCGGCCTTCGAGAGGATCAGCCCGCCGAGTTCATGCCAGTTCGGAGCCACTTCCTTGGAGGCGAGCAGGCGCAGGAGACGCGGCAGGAGCTGGCGAAAGGCATCGCCCCGGGAGGTCAGGAGCTTGGTCACCCGCGACTCCGATACACCGGCCTCGCAGAGTTGATTGCCCGAGTGGCCCGCTGGCGTGTCCGGCCAGCGCCATGCCGTGGGCGATCAAGGCCCAGCGGCGCCAGGTGTCGGGTTGCCAGCGTTCGGGTTCCAGATCGGCATGAATGAAGCGCGCGCGCCAGGGCCGCGATTTGATGCGGGCGCAGCTCGCCGTCCGGGTCCAGGCGGGCCAGCGCCGCGCGCTCGCCGTTGCCCAAGCCATAGAGGTCGCCGTTGAAACGGGCGGCCTGGCCGATGAGTTGGGCGAGCTTGGCGATGGGCGAGCCTTCCCGCTCCGCGTCGGCGGGTGTCTGGGGCTCCGAATCAGGGTTGGACATGCGTCGTCTCCTTGGCGTCCTTTTGCGTCTTTGTAGTAGTCGCGCCAGGGTCGGCAGGGTCTTTTCGCTGCGCAGCCCGCCATGCAAGCGGCTCAAGGCGGCGGCGCGGGCGCGATAGCGTTGTTCGCCGCTGCGCGGGCCAGCCGCGAAGGCGTCGATCAGGATGGCCTCGGCGCGCTTGGCCATCGTCCAGATACCAGTTCAGACGAATGTTCTCGGGGTGTTCTGACTCGATTTCCTCGTTCAGACCCAGCGGGCCATCGAAAAAGCGCGCGTCTTCGACCTGCTCGAACGGTTTGGCGAAGAGATTGGCCTTGTCCTTGGCGCTGTCACCGAATTTGTCCTTCGGCGCTCCGTTCTCGAAGAGGGTCGCCAAGGCGGTCCATAACACTCCGCGAATCTTGCTGATGTCCGACACCCGCTCATCGGCGATCTTCGCGAGTCCATCGGTCTTCTTCTGAATCATGAAGGCGCGAACCTTCGGGGAGATGGGAATCCGCCGCTCGTGGTAGCCCTCGGTCTTGCCTTGCCCGCGCGTGACCCCGCGCGCCAGGATGACGATTCCCTGCTTGCCATCCTCTTCGATCAGCGTCTGTGTAATTGGTGAGCGGTACTTGTCTGACCAAAGAGTAGTTCGGACGAGAGTTTGTAATCGAACCCCTTGCTGCTGATGGTGAGCGCCTTGCCGACAGCGATTTCGATTGGCATCCAGGCATCACCGGTGATGCCGTTTCGACTCTTGGCCTCGATGCGCGAGGCTTTGCTGCCCGTGGCCAGCGCGGCCATTCCATCCGGCGTCTCGACGAGGCGAATCCTCCGGCAGATTTCGATGTAGAAAGGATCGAGACGCCATGAAAGCGAGGCTATCGGTCCCGTTCCAGGGCCGCAGCCACACCAAGCCAACGCCGCCCTGTTCGCACAGACCCATGTCCCTGACGATCTCGCCTCGGCTCGCGAGCAGGCGACGAACATCGCGTACCCATCGCCGCCCCCAGCCACCTTGGGGAACCGCGCCGAGCGCTGGACGGCTCGCAAACCCCCCATTCATCCGCGAGATCCCGTAGTTCCCAGCCCCGAGAAATCCTTCCTGGGTTTGCAGGCTGATCAAGGCCAAGAGCCAATCCTCTGGCATGCAGCGTTTCATGCGTGCCGCCTTGAGGTCGTGGTTCTTGGATGTCACCAGCATGTCCAACTCGTCTGGCGCATGAAGCTGGTTCTTCCATGCTGACAGCGTTCCATCTGGCACGGGAGCCTGCATCACTGCGGGCCGCTCGGGCGGCGTCACCAAACACCAGGCCGCCCCATCCGAATCATCCGGCGTCAGGGCCAACAGCGCGGCTTTCCAGGTCAGCCTCATCGGTCAACAGTCTCGGTTTGGCCGGCCCGATGCAGGGCCATCGCCGCCAGTTGCACCAGAAAGGCATGCCAAGGGTGGCGCTGATGCGGGCGCAGGGCGGGAAAATCGCGAACCTGATCGCCGGCCAGAGCGACGAAGAGCGCTGGCAGGCTGAGGTGAACCCGTGAGCCATCGGCCGCCAAGCGGGCGCTGATGAGCGGTTCGTCGAGCAGTGAATAACGCAGCGTCATCGCAAACTCCTTGAGGATTAGCCGTCGATCTTCTCCAACCCGAGACGGCTATAACGAAAGCGGGCTGTTTCCAGACTGAACAGGATCGCGCCGTCCTGGATTTCCACCGCCGACGGTTGGGCATCTGGGTCGATCCCTTTTGGAACCAGAAAATGCCGAACGGGCAACTGTTTCAGTGGCTGGCCAAATGGCCCGGTCGGAGCAGGATCGAAGGTCAGGAGACGGTCGCGCACACCCAGGCGGGTGGCGATATCAAGATCGGTCGGAAAGCCTTGTTGCGCATCGAAGGGCTTGTCGATTTCCAAGCCGTGCAGGTGGGCGATCGATCGCTGGGCGCCTGTCAGGCCCTCGATCTTCTGTCCGAGTTGCTTCCAGTCGTCTCCCAGGGCTTCCATTTCCAGCAATCGCTCGGGGTGCGTCGCGGCCTCGACCAATTCCCGGTTGTCCTCGGGGATGGTGATGGTTGGGCGCTCCAGGATCAGGCGGCGCGTGGCTTCAAGGGTCCGTAAGTCCGGGTAGATCCCATCGCCATCGCGAAACGGCCCCAGGCCATGTCGAGACGCCTTGAGTAGTGGTGACAGATCATGGCCTGGTGGCGTCAGGATCCAGGCTTGGGGCGATCGATACGCCTCGGGGCGTTCCTCGACCGGGCGCGGATGACGATGCAGGCGGCCGATGCGCTGCAAGAGCACGTCCATGGGGCAAAGATCGGTGATGAGCAGATCGGCATCGAGATCCAGGCTCTGTTCGAGCGTCTGTGTCCCGACGACGATCCGAGGGCCAGGCGGGCGATCCTTGCCGAGCTGGGCCTGAATCGCGGCATCCATCGCGGGCCGATCCTGGCGACTGAAACGGCTGTGGTGCAGGGTTCGGATACCGCCGACATCGAATAGCCAGCCGACATCGGGAACCGCTTCCTCCAAGGCTTGGAAGACGGCGCGCGCGCCGGGGACCGTGTTGCGCACGATCAGTACCTTGGCGCCGCTGGCCGCCGCCTCGATGGCCAGGCGGGCGATGCCTTCAGGCTCGTCGATGAGATCGCGCAGCGACCAGGCAACCGTCTTGGCGCGCATCGTCGAAGTAATTTGGCGCATCGCAAGACGGTCGGAGAGTGCTGGATAGGGTGCGTCGCACGCCGCCTGGAAGGTCGGCACGGCCGACCGCGAGCCCTGTCCGACCGCCAGATAGCGCGCTCGGGCACTGGCGCCAAGGGTGGCCGACAGCAGCAGGGCATGACCACCGCAACCAAGATGGGCTTGCAGCAGGCGCTCCAAGAGGACAGTCATGTAGGGATCGGAGGCATGGACCTCGTCGACCACCAAGAGACTGCGCGCCAACAGAGCATGGCGCAGGTGGGCATGGCGGACTTGCAAGGCGCCGAAGAGGGCTTGATCGATGGTGCCGACGGCGAGCGGTGCGGCGAGAAACCGCTTGGGTGCTTCCGCCGCCCAGCGGCGGTGCGCGGCTTGGTCTTCCGGGTTGTCCGGCCACAACACCTTGAAGTCCGGCAGTGCCTTGGGTTCCTGGCCGTCGGCGCTGGCGTAGCCCGGCAGGGCGCGCACCGTGACAGGCGGATTGGTTGGCCAAAGGCGGCCAACGGCTTGCAGGATCCGCTCGTAAACTTGACTGGCGGAAACGCGGGTCGGCAGCGCGAAATAGAGACTGTCGACCTGATTGCGCTCGAAGAGATCGACGAATCGCCACAACGCCGCCTCAGTCTTGCCGCTCCCCGTCTCCGACTCCAGGATCACCAGCGATCCCAGGTCGACCGCCTTCATCGCGTCCTGAATCGGATAGGGCGGATTGCCGAAAATCTGATCGAAGCTCGGTGAGTGTGTCGTCAGGGCCGCGCGTGAATCCTCCGCGTCCAGGCCGAGCGACATCACCGCGCGCTCGGCATAGCCGACGGCCTCCTTGGCTCGATCTTCGCCCGCAGCGGAAAACGGAAAGAAAGCGGTATCGGAACCGAGCCAGTCGGCCAGTTGCACCAGACCGGCAAACAGATGACCAAAAGCCGGGGCGTCAGGGAGAGGATCACCGCCCGGCGCGAAGGCTTCTGGATAGAGGTCGAGGGCGCGTTGCCCTATTTCAGCAAGCACGGGAGCCGGATCGTAGAGGATTTGCCCGTCTCGTCCCATGACGGGCTTCCAGATCGCTGGGTCCCAGTTATGTGGGTTGTCGATGATCGGCCGACCATGATGGCTGATGCTCGCCTTCAACAGCGGCTCAACGCCCTCGCCCCAGGTGCAAAGCGTGTCGACCGGCAGCAGGGCGACCAACGCCTGGAGAAATGGCTTATCTTCGAAGAGCTTGATTGCTTCGAGGCCATGCCCGGCATGATTCGGCCATCCTGGCGGGATAGCCACTCGATCCCATCGCTTCGCCTGGAATCCGCTGTTGGCTTTGCCGAGATCGTGGAGAAAGACCAACACGGCCAGACGCGCCAGATCCTGTGGACTCAGCTCGCGGCCAGCCGTGCGCTCCAGCGATCGACGAATGGAGCGACAGCAGCAGAGACGAGAAAAGCATGCGGCAACGTCGATGAGATGGTCGATGAGTGGATGCCAGCCGGTAACGCTACCGCTCTTGGCGAGCTCGAGTTTTCCAAATGCATCAGCTTGAATTCGTTGGTCCATCCTGTACCCACAGTCGCCTGTCATTGCTATCAATCGTCCTATCGCAGACACCACTTATGGGCAACGACTTGACCAATCCCTTCAGGATACCGGAGAGGATATTACTCTTGGGAATGTTCGGCATCTTATGTTTAGCTGCCTGAGCCTTCTGGCGTGGACGGCCCGCGCGACGCCCGCGACGCCCGCTCGTGGAAGTGCTTGCGCGCGCATTGCGTGACCGCACTGAGCTGCCGGGCGTGCTGCTCTCGATTCGTATGGCGCCCAATCTGAGCGCTTGCACTGAGCCAACAATCGCCATAGGCACCTCCGCCTGGAACTGGGTGCTTCGACTCGTCCTTAGTCGCGTGGGAGCGTGCCGTTCACGGCGCATGCGGGTCCAGGGCTTTAGTGTGGTCATCTCCCCTTGTCCATCTCAAGGGGAGCGCCCTACGCGCGCTCGGCGGCTGCTTTCACGCGCTGCCTCAAACCGTGTGATCACGATGGTTGAGCGGTCGCGAAGCCCGGTCTATTCCTTGTGATGACAAGCGTCACCGTCCGCGCGGTGATCGCGCTGTGCAAAGGAGGCTTCTCGATCAAATCGATTCGGTCACTTCGCGTGACAGGAGCGGGCAATGAGTCTCGATGCCAATGATGCGTTGAAGCTGATGGCGGTTTGCGTGGCGCTGTCGGCGTACTTGAGCAACGTTCGCAGAGATTTAGCGAAGCGTTGCAGCGAACTGAAAAGGAGCATGGCGAAGACACAGGCCCCGAGGGATTCCGAGGCGTCTGCCCTCTACCAGCAGGACGCAGAGGATTTGTCGAAGAATGAGCGGAAGATCCGCCGGCTGCTTTGGGGCGACATCCCGTTGGTCCTCGCGAGCCTTGCTATCGCGCTGCACTGGGGAATCGGCCATGCCCATTCACTGAGTCGGTTCTTCCTCGCCGCCGCCGAGATTCTGTTCGGATTCGCCGTCGTCGCGCTCGCCTTCCTGCACTTTCTCGAATGGCGTCTATTCCGACGCTCTCCGCATTGACAGGTGTGTCAGCCCCCGCCAGCGGCAACGCTGGAGTGCGTGCGCTCCCGGCGCGAGCAGATCGCCAGCGAGCCCATATTGACGTCGCGGCACAACAGCGCCGCGCAACCGTGCGCGGTCCTGCTGTGCACCGGTGTTAGTGCCGCCCGAGTGCCCGCAGACGGCAACGCTCCGCGCTGCCGAAGCGTCGCCATCCCGCCACTTCACTCCCTGTCGTCGCCTGTTCTTCGCCCCCACCCGAGGACTCTATGTATTCATGCGATTTGCGTCTGGCGCTGGTCTTGCGCGACCGGCCGGAGTTGCTGCGTCAGCTTCGGGCGTATCGGCTCGGGTTGCAGCGTCGGGCGGAACACTGAGGGCGGTTCGGCAGGCGGTTGTCTGCATCGAAATGGCACGACCTCTTGTGTAAGGGATTACGACTCCAATCTGAACGCGGACCAGCGCGGCGCCTGATTCGATCCACGAGCTTGACTGGTTCGTCAGCGAATCCCCGAGGTTCGGCACCGATCGCGGCTTGATTCACGCGATGACGGACGATGATCGCACGCCGGCAAAGGTTGACTCATGAACCGCGATGGCGAGTCGATCGCTTGCCGATCCTGACCTGGCCGCGCGCGCCTTGATCTGGCATCTCCAGGTACTCTCGGTGACGCGATCGGGCGGCGAGTCATGGTCAGCAATGGCTCAGGAACGTCGGCACGCAAGCCGTTCCCGCTGCGCTGACGACCTGAGCCGATCAGGGTCCGTTCGACGCGATTCGACAGGACTCGGGATCTGGGAGAAGCCCCGCGACCATCAGCCGCCGGGGTGAGGGACACCACAGGATGCGGCCCGAGACACCGCCTTGCTTTCGCCCGTTCAGCCCAGTAGGCGCCTGCGACTTCGCGCGTCACGACCCGCACCTGAACAACTGCCATGGAGGTGTCGCCATGCCGATGCTGGATGGGCTAGCGCTGTCTTGGTTCGAGGCTGGCGCGGCGA
Source organism: uncultured Gammaproteobacteria bacterium (assembly GCA_963818415.1). Lineage (GTDB taxonomy): Bacteria > Pseudomonadota > Gammaproteobacteria > Chromatiales > Chromatiaceae > CAWFSC01. Next base: position 149,787 of record CAWFSC010000004.1, read on the forward strand.
TCTTCGATCGGATCATCGACGACCCAGGGTGTTTCCCGCCGCTGAACGATCGCGCCGTCCAGCGCGAATGGCTCGCCGGATTCGTCGGAGCTTGGGGCGAACTACCGGAGAGTCCGGGATCGCTCTCCGCGCCCGATCCGCGAGACAAACCGATCAAAGAGGCCCTGGCCGACGCCTTGCGCGAGCACCCAGCGCTACTCCGCGAACTCCTCGCGATCAGCGAAGGCCCGCCGCAAGAGCACCCCCGCTACGGCTGAGCATGTCCGCTCGACCCTCCAGGAGCGACGCCCAGCCCGACACCTCCGCCGAGCGCCGCCCCGCTCGTGGTTATCCTGATGCCCTGTCTCGTTATTCCGCGCGCGACTCGGCTTCGCTGACGCTCGCCTTCGAGACGCCGCCCCCGCGCGAGGTTGAAGGGCGGGGGGCGGCGGTTGCCACGACCGAATTTAGACTGACAAGCCCCGCGTTCTCGGCCGGCGCTCATCCTGCTGCGTCTGTTGTGCTGCGGTCTTGATCCCCAACCATCGCCATCGCGGATTCATCGCGGTCGCTTTTCGGGAAATTCGCGCGGCGCGGTGAGCGATGGCCGAGCCGTCCTGATGCCGTCGAGCGGCTGGACGCTGCTTCGCTCACGCGGTCGAGGACGGTGGCCAGTCTGAGACGCTGTCCGTCCCTGGAGGCTCGCGCTCCCGGCGCTCGCAGGTCGCCGCCAGTCCGCACGGACCGAGCCAGCGCCACAGCGCCTCACTCTCGTTCGGCCCTGCCGCGCGGCAACGTCGGAGTGGCCCGAGCGGTCGGGGACGGCAACGCTCCGCAAGCTCCGCGATGCCGAAGAGACGCGCTTCCTCAGCCCCGGAAACCATGTCGCCACTTCACACCCTCAGGCAGGGTAGCCAATTGGCCGGGGTTCCATTCCGCTGCGGTCGCAAAAAAATGCGCTCCACCTCCATTGCCAAGACCCAACCTCGTAGCAGCGCAATTTTTTACTCCCTCCGCTCCACTCCACCCCAACCAATCGGCTACTGATCCTGCCGGGTGTGAAGCGTCGGCATGGTTTCCTCCCCGGCTGCTGTCTCGCTCCAAGGAAAGGAGGTGCCCGCTTCAATGCGCTCAAACTCCGCACGCCGACTCGGCACCATCAGGGCGCATTGAATCGGTCACTGGCTGATTTTGATCCCCCTCCCGTCCCCCAGGGGAAGCGGGTGCTCGCATCAGCATGGGCGGTGCTCGTGGTCGTATCTTTCTGTTTTTGTTGATTTTCACCTTGCATTTATTGCCAATAGCTATATAATTATAGCCATAAGCAATTTATCTGGGGTGCGTCATGGCTTCTTGCTTCGCTTCGGTCCCGGCTCGTTTCTCTGGTCGCGTCGTGTTCCGTGTGTGCGCTCGCGGGGCGGTCTGGGCGGTTCGCCCGCCTCGGACTGGCCAGCGTCCGCCCCCCGCCTGTTTGTTCCTGCCGGCCCGGTCTCAGGGTCGCGCGCTCGCGTTCGCGGCTTGCGCGCGTGACTTGGGTTGGCGCGTCCAGGTCAAGCCTGGTTCGTCCTGCGCGGTCTGGCGCTCCGGTCCGCTTGCCTCACAGTGTCCAGTTTTCGCGGTCAAGTGCTGGCTACCCGCAGGGCTTTCCGCTTCTGCGGCACGGGCTGCCCTGCGTGCTGCTTGGGGTGCGCGGTAGTGGTGCGCCGTCGTTATCCGCGTCGCTTGCCCGCCGCGTGCGGGCGGGAATCTCAGCCGCTGCGGGGGCCGCTGTGGCTGTGGGCGTCGCCCGCCTCGGGTGTGCTGTGGCCCTGGTCGGCGGTGTGGCTCTCCGCGCATCGGCGGGTGTCGCGCTGGTGGGCGTTCCGTGGTCGCCCGCGCGCCATCGGGTTGGTGGTGCGTTGGCGTTCGCGCTGGTTGGTGGTTCCGTCGTGGTTGCGCCGCTGGCTCGCGAATGCGGCCGGCTTCCTGCTCGTCCAGGGGTTTGCGGTCCTGGCGCTGTGGTTGTGGGTCACCTACTCCATGCCGCTGTGCGCGGCACTGGCCGCGCGCGGGTACGCGGTTGGCTCGTGCACGGCCGCACCGTCATCGATCTCGGCTTACGATCCGGAGGTGTCGCGGTGGTAACTCAGTCTTCGCTTTCACTCTTTGCGTCTCCATCCCCATCGGTCGCTACAGTCTGGGCCTTCGGCGGCTCGCGCGTGCTCTCGCCGGAGGCGTCGGCTGTTGCCAGCGCCGCCGCGTTGGCGCTGCTCCAGACGGGCGCGGGTCTCGTGGTCGGCTGCTGCACGGGCGCGGATGCCGCTGCGCTTTCCGTCGCTGCCAGTGCTGGGCTTGCGGCTCAGGTGTCCGTGTTCTCGGCGTTCGGTGCAATGGTCCCGCCTGGGCGCTGGCCCTTGGGTTCCTGTCCAGCATCGGCGATCGGTGCGGTGCACCGTGCGGTGTCGGCGGGTGCGTCACTCCGCTCCTGGGCTGGTGGCGGGGTGTCGGTCCCGCTGTCCGCGCGTCTCGCGGCGCGGACTCGCGCGGTGGCGCGGTCATGCACTGAGGGTGCGGTTGTGGTCCTGGCGCCTGGGTCGCGCGGCGCGCTCATCCTGGCGCGTTCGGTCATGGCTCGCGGGCTTCCCGTGGTGGCGGTCCCAGTGTCGGGCGCTGCGCTGCCCGCGTTTACTGCGTGCGGCACCTGGTCGCTGGTGCGTTCGGGTCCACTCGCGGGCCTGGGAGCATGGCAGTTCGTGTAATATTGCTTGAAATAATTGCTTATAGCTATATAATTAGCTATAGGCGATCGACAAGGAGGACAGGCTATGTCCGGCTATTTGGCAGTCATCCCGACTCGGGTATCAGGCATCCCATGCCTGATCGGGATCGAGCACTACGACCGGCAGGCGCCGGATTACGGCACCTGGGAGAGTGATTGGGATTACTACGGATACACGGAATGCGATTGGGCGGTACTGGATCGACGGGGTCGGCCTGCGGATTGGCTGGAGACGCAAGCTGACCCGCCAGGACGAGGACACGATCGGCGAATTGATCGACGCCTATTTCGAGCAGAGAAGCTCAGGAGGACAAAGACGAGATTCGGATTGAGCGGTACTTGGACAGCCGAGCTGGCTCATAAAGAAACGGCTGACCAGTTCGCACCTGGCCAGCCGCTTAGGGTTCCTCAACATGGGCACGCCGAGGAGATATCAATGTACATCGAGTTTCCGCACGACATCAACCCACCAGCCGATCCGGTCGAGGATTGGGCGATGAGCCTAGACGCCTGGCTCGATACCCCCGAGGGGCTGGCCTGGCTCAACGCGCAAGAGGACGCGGAATCCATGCGGGCCAATGCCAATCGCTACGGTGTCCGTCCCGGTCTCGGAGGGTCGCGCCATGGCTGACACGGTGAATTACGCCAAGCGCGCCCTGCGCGCATTGCGCTTTGCCGGCATGGATGAATACGACCAGTTGGGCGCCGATGAGCGCGAAGAGTTCACCGCACTCGTCAAAGACTGGATGCGCATCACGCGCAAACGCAATGAGGCGTTGGCGGACATCGCCGCCGAGGAAGACGACAACGCGCAGCGGCAATGCACCCGCCAGCGCATCGAGGCGCGAGCGGCAACGGTCGAGGATGCCTGCGCCTGCTTGAGCGACAGCGCGCGTCAGCAACTGGAAGCGCACATCACCGAGGAGGCCGAGTTCGACATGCCTTTGGATGGCTTTCTGGATCGCCTCGCCCCCGCCGCGTGTGACCAGGTGATGAGCCTCATCGCAACCATCTGACCCCAAGCCGCCCGGCCTAGCGCCGGGCAGGAGCACCCCATGAAGGATCTCGTACCCCTCGACAATCCGAACCCCGCCGTGCTGTTCGCCCAGGGCGGACTGAATGACCTGCTCGCCCGAATCGAGCGCGAGGCGCGCGCCATCGTCCCGGACATCAGCACGACAAAGGGTCGCAAGGCGATTGCCAGCGCCGCCGCCAATGTGGCGCGCTCCAAGACCTACCTGGATGCGCTCGGGAAAGACTTCGTCGCGCACATCAAGGCCCAATCCGCCACGGTGGACGCCGAGCGCCGCGCCATGCGCGAGCGCCTGGACGTACTGAAAGAGGAAATCCGCCAGCCGCTCACCGCCTGGGAACACGCGGAGGAGGAGCGCCAGGCGCGGTTAAGCGCGCGGCTCGCGGACCTGGGTCAACCGATGGACCCGCACGCCAGCGCGGAGGCCATCGCCGCTCGAATCGCCGAGATCCGTTCCGTCCCGATTGACGACACCTGGGGCGAGTGCATCACCGATGCGGCGCAAGCGAAGGACGCCGCGCTGTTTCGGCTCAGCGAACAACTCGCCCGCGCCGAGGAACGCGAGGAGGCCCACGCCAAGGCAGAAGAGGAGCGCCGGGCACGGGAAGCTCAGGAACGCCAAGCGCATGAGGCACGCATTGCGCGCGAAGCGGCCGAGCAAGCGACGCGCGCGGCCGAAGCCCGCGCCGCCGCCGAGCGGGAAGCCGCCGAACGCGCCGCCAAGGCGGCCGAGATCCAGGCCGAAGCGGAGCGCCAAGCGGCGGAGCGATCACGCCTCGCGGCCGTCCAGGCCCAACAGGACGCCGAGCGCCGCGCCCTCGAAGCCGAGGAGCGCCGCCAACGGGAAGCCGTCGAGGCCGAAGCCCGCGCCCAAGCAGCCGCCGAAGCCGCGGCGCGAGCCGAGCGCGAACGGATCGCCGCCGAGCAACAGCGCGCGCACGCGGAGGCCGAGGCACGCGCCGCCAATCGGCAACACAAGGCCCGCATCAACCGGGACATCCTCGCGGCGCTCGTCGCCCTGGAGGTCGCGGAAGACCTAGGCAAGCGCCTGATTGAAGAGATCGCGCGGGGCCGAATCCCGCACGTTTCGATCACCTACTAAGCCAACCGCCCGGCCCAGCACCGGGCAGGAGCCGCCCATGACCGATCCAGCCAACCTCGCCGCGCAACTGGCGGAGCTGCATGCGCAGATGGCCGCGCTTCGCCCCGCCGCGCCGGCCGCGTCGCCCTGGGGCGCGCCTGCCGCGCCGGGCGCCGCGCCTGTCATCAATGGGGTATCGGTGCCGGTGAAGATTCAGACGCCCGCCGGCTCGATCCGCGTCTATTTCTCGCTCCCGGCGGAGTGTGCCGCCACGCCCGACGCGCTCATGTCGGCCCTGGAAGCGCTCGCCGCCGCTGGCCTGCCGCTCGACACCTGGAGTCCGAAGGACAACGGCGGCGGATGGGGCGGTCATGGCCGGAGCAACGGCGGCTGGAACGGCAACAGCAACCGAGGCAACTGGAGACGCTGACATGATCGCCACACCGCAAACCGCGCACGTCGTCACCCTCACCGCGCAAGCGCCGGCCCGCTATGTCGTGCTGGACCTAGAGACCAGCGACGCCCCCGAGGACGCGATTCAAGCCGCCGTCAGCGCCTGGAAAGCGCCGTCCAACTGGAAGCCCGAAACCGTGGTTGCCAAGCGCGCCGAAGCCGCCGAGAAGATCCGCGAGAAAGCCGCTTTGCTCGACGCCTCGCCGATTGTCTGTGTCGGCGTCCGCTGCGACCGCGAAGCCGTCATGTTCTCCGGCATGACGGACCCCGGCCCGCTCGAACTCCCCGGCTGGCGGATCGACACGCACGGCGACGGAGCGCGCCATGCTCGCCGCCCTGAGCGCCTGGCTCGACGCGCACACCGATGAGCAAACCGCCCTGGTCGGTCACAACGTCCGCGCCTTCGACCTGCCGAAGCTGCGCGGCGGATTCGTCCGCCATCGCTTGCCCTTGCCCGCCTGTCTGCGCCCGCGCGAGAGCGGATCGCAGCCGATCACGGACACCATGAGCCTGTTCAAGAGCTACAGCATGGAGCACCGCGACGACTTCGCCGTTGGGCTGGATGTCGTGTGCGCCGCCTTCGGCATCCCGCGCCCGAAGCAACTGATCTCGGGCGCCGATGTTCCGCGCCTGCATGCCGCCGGGCAGCTCGCCGAGATCCTGACCTATTGCTGTATCGACGTCGACGCCACCACCGAGATTTACCGCCTGATGATGGCCTGATTTCAAACGCCGGTTGGCGGCACCGATGACAACACCGCCCGATGAACCACCCGGCCGCGCGCCGGGTGGCCCACAGCGAACCGGAATGGAGCACCCAACCCATGCGCGTGCAAATCCTCATCGAGACCGGCCCAGGCTCGACCGCACACGCGGTCGCGCTGCTGCGCGCCACCGCCGATCTGCTGGAAGGCGTCCCCGTGACGCCCGCCCACGAACCGCCGCGTCTGCCCCTGGACCCGTTGGCGAGTGACGGCGGCGAGGCCGAGGAGAGCGACGCCGCCAACGCCCGCTTGGCCCGGATCGCCGCCGCTCAAGGCGTCCCCGTCCCGCGCCTCATCGAAGAGGCCCGCGCTTGGATCAGCCAGCACGCGAGGATCCAGCCATGAACGAACCTGGATTGATGCCGCTGCGGCTGGCCGCTCGCGCGCGGCAGGCCCACCGGAGGGCCGACCCATGAGCGCCCGCCCGACGCATGATCTGGTCATCAAGACCGGCGAATACCCCGACCGTGAAACCGGCGAGATGAAGGCGCGCTGGCTCACCATCGGCACCGTCTTTAAGCATGACGAGGGCGGCACCTCGATCAAGCTCGACTGCCTGCCGGTCGGTCTGCCCGACTGGACCGGCTGGGTCAACGTCTACCCGCGACGCCCGCATCAGCAGGACGTCCAGGCGCCGCCGAGTCAGCCACGCCGCAACGGCAACGGCCAGAGTGACGGGCGCGGAAATGGCAGCCAGGGCGCCCGTCCAACAGCCACGCCACACCAGGACTTCGACGACGACATTCCGTTTTAGGAGGATCGACCGTGACGACAGACAACACCGACTGGCGCGACCCGCAACGCCCCCAGCCGCCGAAGTCCGCCGAGGCTGACGCGACACAACAGCCGCGGACGCCGCCGCTCTCGAAGGACGCCCGCTGGTATGCGGGCGCAATGCTGTCCGAACTCGCTGCGTCCGCTGCCCTGGACGATGGTCCCATTGGGACACGCTGCCGCCCGATCGGATCACATGAGGAGGAATCGGAATGAAGCTCGAAGACATCAAGCTCGGCGTTTCGCCACTGACCGACCGCGTGTACATGGGCACCGTGAGCAAGAAAGACCCGACCCTATGGAATCAGAAGCGCGACGCGGTTTCCGACTTGTGCCAGGCCGTGCTGACGTGGATTCCGCCCGGCACCGTGCGCGAGATCAGGGGACGCGACGGCGCGCGGTACGAGATCGAGGTTCGCAAGCTGCCCGCGATCAACAAGGAGGAATCCGAATGACCGTCACTCACCAGCACGACACCGGCTGGCTGCCGATCGAAACCGCCCCGCGTGATGGCCGCGAACTCCTGTTATTTGTGCCGGCGGCACGGGTCAAGGTCAGCGGCGGCTACTGGGACGAGCATCCGAAATGCCGCTGCTGGATTGCTGGCGGTTACATGAGAAAGACCTGTCCGCCGACCCACTGGCGACCCTTGCCTGAGCCACCCGACAGCAGAGACGAGGAGGAATCGAAGTGACTCCCGAGCAGAAAGCGGCCTATCAAGCCTTACCCACCATCCCCGCGCGCGCAGCCTTCCTGCTTAACCTCGGCGTGACGGCCCGCGTGACCATCGAAAATCTGGAGCTTGTGACCCGTGCTGCCGTGGGGGACGTGATGCTGCCCATCACTGCCGAGACTGAAGCGGAGGCGATCGCAGCCGGTATCGCCTGGCTCAATGCGCGAGCCCTGGAAACAGATCGGGAATTCGAATGACCGCGCCGCTGTTGCTCACCCTGGAGCGCGCCGCCGAGGCGCTGGCCGTGAGCCCGCGCACCGTGCGCCGCCTGCTCGACGCCGGCGAACTGACGCCGGTGCGGATCGGTCGCGCCGTGCGGGTGTCCGCCGACAGCCTGCGCGGGTATGTGGACCGCGCCATTCCCGAGAGTAATAATCCCGGTCGCGCGGGGCCGGATGTGCGGGAGACAAGCACATGCCGAAGCGCAAGCAGCGGGATCAGGACGGGCTCTATCGCCGCCCTGACTCCGCGTATTGGTGGGCGTCCTACATCGACGCCAGCGGCCGACGCACTCGCCGCAGCACTGGGACTCACGACCGAAAAGAAGCAGAAGCCATCTTCGCGAAGTGGAAGCTCGAAGCCCACAACGTCAAGCACTGGAACGCGCAGCCAAGCCGGACCTTCGACGAGCTGATGTTGACTTACCTGGAAGGGCCGGGCCGAGAGAAGCGAGCCAGCGAGCGCGATCGATACAGCGCCAAACGACTTTATCCGGCCTTCACAGGCCGCGAGCTTGGCACCTTGGCGCCGGTGGACATCCGAGCCTACATCGACCAGCGCAAAGCGGCTGGTGCAGGTCCAGGGACCATCAACCGAGAACTCGGATTGCTCTCGTCCGCGATCAACTACGCCAAGAAGGAATGGGATTGGGACATCCCGAACCCGGCGCAAGGTCGCCGTTTGCGCGAACCCGAGGGACGCATGCGCTGGATCACCCAGTCCGAGGCGCAAGTGCTTATCAGGATGGCCGAACGCGAAGGGCAAGCGCCGCATCTCGCCGACTTCATTCGGCTGGCGCTCAATACGGGATGCAGACGGAACGAGATGCTGGAACTGGAGTGGCGGCGTGTGGACCTTCAGGCGGGGCTCATCCACCTGGAGGGCCAACACACCAAGAGCGGGAAGCGGCGGAGTGTGCCGCTCAATGGGGTTGCTCGGGAGGCGATGCTATCACGCGCCCGATTCAAGGTGCAGCACTGCCCGGCGAGTCCCTGGGTCTTTTGTGACCATGAGGGAAACCGGGTGCAGAGCATCAAGCGCAGTTGGGCGACCGCGTGTCAGCGGGCAGGGATTGAGGATTTGCACATTCATGATCTGCGGCACACTTGCGCCGCGTGGCTGGTCACAGCCGGGGTGCCGCTGACGGAGATCCGGGACTTGCTCGGACACAGTACGATCAGGATGACGGAACGATACGCGCACTTGGCGCCGGAAAATATCCGGGCGGCGGTGGCTGCCTTGGATGTCAGCGAGTCACGTTTGAGTCACGCTGGGTTGAGAGTCGTTGCGGGAAACGAGGGGTAAACCCTTGAAAGGATTGGTGGGCGCATGTGGGATCGAACCACGGACCCCTGCCGTGTGAAGGCAGTGCTCTCCCGCTGAGCTATGCGCCCAATTAAGACTGCTTAGTCTAACTGGCCGGGCGAGGCTTGGTCAACTCGCCACATCCGGAATGATCGCTTCATGGGGGCTTCACTTAAGCCGCGATCCTCCGCGGGTCCTTTGCGGGAGGGCGATGGAAGCTCGGCGGGCGTCTTTTTACCTGCGGCGGGGTAGGCCAGGCAAGCTCCTGTCCACCGAAGTATGCCGAGTCCATCTCCGCCGCGCCGGTCAATCTGCCCCGATCTGTTTGCGCCAGTACCGAAAACTTGAGTGCCGCCATACTGGGGAATCTGATTGGGAGTGACTCAGACGCCACCGGATGAGTCGCGCGGCCCGCGGGCGGGCGTGGGCCCAGCGTCGGCTGTGGCGGAACCTTCCGCTGCCCCAGATGACGGGGGCAGCGGCTTGGATGGCGTCTTTTCCCAATCTTCCAGGATGGAGTCGAGCGACTTCGCGCGGGTCTGCTGCCCGATGACGCGATTGAGCTCATCGGCCTTCATCTCTCGGTCGATCTCTTGCTTGACCGTCGCCAGGGTGCGGCGTGCCCGCCCGACCCACATGCCGGCGACGCGCGCCAGCCTGGGAAGTCGCTCAGGCCCGAGAACGAGCAGGGCGACGACCGCGACTAGTACCAGTTCGGAGAAACCGACTTCAAACATGGCTGGGTGTCAGTCTGGATGCGTCGATCGAATGTTCAGGCGTGATCACGGTCGGACCCTGTCCCGCTCCGATGCGTCGTGCCTTGGGGATCGGCTCCCCGCTGTGCGTCGGTTTGTCCGAGGGCGGAGGGATCGCGGGGTTCGTTGGCTGGGTCTTCCCGCTCACCGGCGGCCATCGAGTTGCGAAATCCCCGGATGGCGCTACCCAAGTCCGAGCCGACATTCTTGAGCCGCTTGGTGCCGAACAGCAGGAGGACGATGATCAGGACGATCAGGAGCTGCCAGATACTGATGCCGCCTAAACCCATGGGAGCCTCCGCGCGAGCGACCCGAGGCGGGCCGAGTTTTGTGTCGAGGGATCACCGCGCAGCCATGCTTCCGATCGACCCTGCTGGCGATCTTTCTGTTGCCGATTAGCGTCCGAAGAAACTGGCCGCAGGGCGCACGAATCGAGATCCTCAAAGGAGATCATACCTGACTCCGATCAGGACGCAATGCAATTGCGTGAGAGCCGATTCGAATCAAGGGGCCGAGTCCAGCCTCGTTCTCGCCTGGGTGTCTCTCGGGCGCGCCATGGGTGCCATGCGCGGTCAGCCAGACCGCGCGGGAGACGTGTTACCTTGAGGTAGGTCGGCTGATCGAGTTCGGCGACTCTGTCACTGAAACGCGGGGATTGCCCGTGCGAGCGAGAGAGATCGGGCCGAGGCCCTGTCCTGCGGTTTACGCTGGGCGGCCGGATGGGCGATGATCGTCGATCTCGTTAGCATCTGGACCGCGCCCTGGCATGCGTATTCAACTCATCAGCGTCGGGCGGCGGATGCCGGGGTGGATCGAGGCGGGTTATGCGGAGTATGCCAAGCGTCTGCCGCCGGAATGTCGGCTGAACCTGGTGGAGATCGAGCCCCATCATCGCGGCAAGTCGACGGCGGCTACGCAGTCTCGGGAGGACGAGGGCCGGCGGATCCTCAAGGCGATTCCCAAGGGCGGAGCGGTCATCGCGCTCGATGTTGGCGGACAGGGATGGAGCACGGAGGAATTGGCGCGCCAGCTCCGGGAGTGGCTCGCCGACGGCCGGGATCGGGCGTTGCTGGTTGGCGGTCCGGATGGGCTTGCGCCGGAGTGTCTGGCGCTTGCGCGGCAACGCTGGTCCCTCTCGGCGCTGACCTTTCCGCACCCGCTGGTGCGGGTGATCGTTGCGGAGCAGATCTATCGGGCCTGGAGCCTGATCCAGGGACATCCCTATCACCGGGGGCCGTAAGCGCTGACTGGCTTCGCTCCGGTCTCTCCTCTGGATCTCACTGTTGGCGGAAGCGCCGAGAACCTTCGCTATGCAGAATCATCGGCCTCGGATCTACTTAGCGTCCCGCTCACCGCGTCGGGGCGAGCTGCTGACCCAGATCGGGGTGAGCTTCGATGTGATGGCCGCCGACACCGACGAGAGCGTCTATCCCGGCGAGTTGCCGCAAGACTATGTGGGGCGGGTTGCGTCGGCGAAGGCGCGGGTGGTGCGGGAGCGGTTGCCGCCGGAGGATGCCAGGCCGATCCTGGCGGCGGATACGGCGGTAATCGTGGAGGAGCGCATCCTCGGGAAGCCGCGTGATCGCGAGGATGGTCTGGAGATGCTGCGGTCGCTTTCCGGTCGCTCCCATCGTGTGCTGACGGCGGTGGCGCTCGTCGCCGGGGAGCGGCAGTGGATGGCGTTGAGTGCCAGCCGGGTGACTTTTCGCCACCTCGCAGAAGAGGAGATGCGCCGTTACTGGCGGAGCGGCGAGCCCATCGGCAAGGCTGGCGGGTACGCCATTCAGGGCTTGGGGGCCCTGTTCATCGCGGGTCTCGACGGGAGCTACTCGGGCGTCATGGGGCTGCCGTTGTTCGAAACGGGACAGTTACTGGAGCATGCGGGGATCGAGCTTCTTCTGACACCCCTCTGAGACGATGCCGCGCTCAGATCCACGACGTGGCTCCGGATCCTTCCCGAATCCTCGCCGGGGTGGAGCTTGGGAACTGCGATTGAATTCTTGCCGGAACCGCTGGCTTTCCCCTCGCCCGTCTCAAATGAGTCGGACTCGGACTGGCCGACTACTGACGACTGACCACCAGAGAGCTTGTGAGCGAAGAAATCCTTATTAACGTAACGCCGCCCGAGACGCGCGTCGCCGTGGTCGAAAACGGCGTGGTCCAGGAGATCATCATCGAGCGCGCGGAGCGTTGCGGTCTGGTCGGCAGCATCTATAAGGGTCGCGTTTGCCGGGTGTTGCCGGGGATGCAGGCGGCCTTCGTTGACATCGGCCTGGAGCGGGCCGCCTTTCTCCATGCCTCCGACATCATCGCTCCGCAGGGCGAGCCGCGCGGGGATCAGATCCACGAGCTGGTGCGCGAGGGCGATTTGGTCGTGGTCCAGGTGGTCAAGGATCCGCTTGGCAGCAAGGGCGCGCGCCTGACGACCAACATCTCCATCGCCTCGCGCTATCTGGTCTGCATGCCGGCGCTCGCGAGCACCGGGGTCTCGCAGAAGATCGAGGACGAGGAGGAGCGCCGCCGGCTGCGCGAGATCCTGCAAGGCTATGTCGAGGCCCACCAGGGCGAGGGCGGCTTCATTGCAAGGACGGCGGCCGAGGGGATCGTGGCGGAGGCGCTGCTCAAGGACATGGCCTTTCTGGCCAAGCTCTGGCGCGGCATCAAGGACCGCTGCGCCGTGGCCACCGAGATCGGGATGATCCACGACGATCTGCCGCTCGCCCTGCGCGCCCTGCGCGATCTGGTGACGCCGGAGGTGGAGCGGATTCGCATCGATTCGCGCGCCATGATCGACAAGGCGCTGTCTTTCGCCACGAAATACATTCCCGAGATCCGGGAGCGCATCGAGCACTACCAGGGCGAGCGTCCGCTGTTCGATCTCTATGGTGTCGAGGAGGAGATCAAGAAGGCCCTGCTGCGTAAAGTCAGCCTCAAATCCGGCGGGCATCTGGTGATCGACCAGACCGAGGCGATGACGACCATCGACGTCAACACCGGCGCCTTCGTCGGGCACCGCAATCTCGAAGAGACCATCTTCAAGACCAACCTGGAAGCGGCCCAGGCGATCTGCCGGCAGCTACGCCTGCGCAATCTCGGCGGCATCATCATCATCGACTTCATCGATATGACCGAGGAGGAGCACAAGCGCCAGGTCTTGCGGGCGCTGGAGAAGTGTCTCGCCCGCGATCACGCCAAGACCCACATCACCGAGGTCTCCTCGCTCGGCCTGGTGGAGATGACGCGCAAGCGCACCCGCGAGTCGCTTGAACACGTCCTGTGCGAGCCTTGTCCCTGCTGCGGTGGACGCGGCTCGATCAAGACCGCCGAGACCACCTGCTACGAAATTTTCCGCGAGATCCTGCGCGAATCCCGTCAGTTCGAGGTCGAGACCCTGCTGGTGCTGGCCTCCCAGGAGGTCGTCGATCGCCTGCTCGACGAGGAGTCCGCGCACCTGGCCGAGCTGGAGGAGTTCATCGGTCGTCCGATCCGGCTCCAGGCCGAGGCGCTCTATACCCAGGAGCAATACGACGTGGTGTTGATCTGACGCCTGGCGCGGGATAGGCCGTCCGCGCCCACTCGATGGATTTGCGTCAAGACCTGTAAACGTGAACCAGTCGGCTTGTTCCCCAGGGGCGCGCTCCGTAGCATCTGTCCTGGCGAATCTCGGGTCGTCCGGGATGCTTCGCTCAAAGACACCCTGCTTCGATGAGGTCGACGCCCTACCATGGACTCCAATCAGCTTCTCATCCAGTCGCTCAGCCGACAGCAAGTGCTCGTCAAGACGGCCAAGGGTTGGCATGAGATCGAGACCAAGGAGCTCAAGCTCCCGGCGAAGCTGCGTCGACTGCTGATCATGATCGACGGGCAGAGCACCCTGGGCGAGATCCTGGATCGATTGGCCACGCTGGGCGGCGATCTGGAGGCGCAGATCATGACCCTCACGGCTGAGGGCTTGCTCGCCCCGCTTCAGAAGGGCATGGCGATCTCGCGGCCTGGCGCATTCGCCGCGAACACAGTCAATCGTTTCGCGCGTTAGTTGGTTCCGAGCGCATCGGGAGCCTTTGATCCAGGCTAAATTGCCGAGAAACATCCTACCATTCACTTGTTTTCGCGCGATGATCCGCCGAGATATCGTCTTCCTGAAATCGCCGAAGCCTGCGTGAGGTCCGCCGAGGCTGTCCCGATCCTGTCGAGGGTCCGCCCGGTTGATAGTGCCTGATCGGGTGCCTGGCCTGATTCCGGGGTGTTTTCGCTTCGGCCCCGGATCGTCGACAATAGCGGTTCGGTCACACTCAGCCCGATTCGGACCCCATGCCCGTGTTCAAGCGCCTCCCGGCGTTCTTCCTGACTTCCAGTCTGGTGCTCTTGGTGACCATGGCGCTCGCGGTCACGGCCGTGAGAGTGTTCCAACCCTTTGCCAATGACTACCGCGATGCCTTGGCGCAGGCGCTTGGCCAACGCTTGGGCTATCGGGTGTCGATCGAGGCGCTGCGGCTAGGACTCGTCGGATTGGAGCCGCGTCTGACCCTCGAACGGGTGCGGCTTGACAACCGCGACGATGGCACCCTTGCCCTGAGCCTCAAGGCGATCGAGTTGGACGTGGACGTGCTCGCCTCGCTGCGGATCGGCTCACCCCAGTACCGTGCCTTGACTCTGGTGGGCGCGCGTCTGACGCTCGAACGGTCCGAGGATGGGCGCTTGAGGATCCTTGGTCTGGGCGCGTTGAAGGCTGACGATCCCAGGGCGCTTAGTCTGTTTCTGCAACAGGGCCGGCTCCGCTTGGTCGACAGCGAGGTGCTGTTCGTCGACCAGGGGCGCGGCGGCAAGCTGTTGCACCTGACTCAGACGCGGTTGAGTTTGGACAACGACGGGACGCATCACCGCCTGGAGCTGTCCGCGCGGCCGACTCCCCCGGCTCCGATCACCACGGAGACGATCCCGTCGGTGTCCAGCGCCATGGATGCGCCGCCAGACGGCAATCGGCTGCGCCTGCTCGCGGTGCTCGATGGCCCGCCAGAGGATCCCTGGTCCTGGAGCGGGCGGCTCTACCTCAGTGTCGGCGGCGCGAATCTCGGTCTGCTCATGCCGGCCGTGCTGCAGGAGCAGGGGCGGCTCGATACCGAGAAGGTTCTGCTGGAGAGCTGGCTGCGCATCAAGAATGGCCGATTGGAGCAAACCCTGGCGCGGGCCGATCTGACCGGAGTGACTTATTCGCCGGTTGCCGCCGCAAGGGGCGCGCCGCGCGCCGACTCCGGGCCTTTGCAGGTGCCGCGGTTCCATGCCCTTGCTCGGGCGCGGCGCCTGGCCTCGGGCTGGCAGGTGCGGGTCGCCGATCTCAATGCCAGCCTGAACGGTGCCGATGTCTCCGGCGTGGGGCTGGATCTGGGCGTCGCCGATGACGGGTCCATCGCCAGCCTGGGGGCGAGCGCGGCCCACTGCGAGTTGGCCGCCCTGGGCGGGATCCTCAAGGCCGGTCCCTGGACCCTGCCGGCTCCGGTAGGTCGTCTCCTGGAGACCAATCCCAGGGGACGGCTGCAGGATCTGTCCTTGCGCGCCGAGGCGCCCCGCGTGGCTGGACCGGGCGTTCCCTGGCAATGGCGGGCGTCGGCCTCCCTTTCCGATTTGGGTTTCGATCACAAGGCCGCGCTGCCCGGCCTCACTGGACTGGATCTGCGGGTGTTGGCCAGTGAGGACGGGGGCGAGCTGCGTCTGGCCTCGCGGGCCATGACCCTGGATCTGGCTCCGCTGTTCAACCAACGCCTGAGTCTGGACCAGTTCGGCGCCGGGCTGAAGTGGTGGCGCCAGCCCGACGGCACCTGGCATCTGTCCGGCCACGAGATGACCTTCGAGAACGCCGATCTCGGCGGACGGGCCAGGCTGGACCTGGACTTTCCGGCGGCGGGAGGCAGTCCCTTCATGGATCTGCGCGCGACCTTCCAAGATGGCAACGGCGCCCACGTCCGGCCCTATCTGCCGGCCGGGGTCATGGACCCCAAGCTGGTGACCTGGTTGGATGAGTCGATCGTCTCCGGTCATGTGACCCAGGCCGATCTGGTCTTTCGCGGGATCCTGGCCGATTACCCCTTCCGCCAGCGGCAAGGGCACTTCGAGCTGCTGCTCGAATTCGAGGATCTGCTGCTCGACTATCAGAAGGGTTGGCCACCCATTGAGGCCGCCGCCGGCTATCTGCGGTTTCTCGACGAGGGCATGACGATCCGGGTCGATCGCGGCCGCATCTACGACAGTGTCTTCTCGGACGGACGGGCGGATCTTCCCGAGCTGCGGGGCGCCAAGCGGATGAGCATTCATGGCGAGGCGCGGGGGCCTTTTTCCGATGCGCGCCGCACCCTGGCGGAGACGCCGCTGGCCAAGGAGCTGGGCCATCTGGCGGGGGTTCTGGAGGTCACCGGCGAATCCCACCTGGCGCTGGATATCGACCTGCCGTTCGAGAAGGACCACCACCTCGGCGTCGTGGGGCGTCTGACCTGGCCCAAGCCGGCCACGCTGGGCATCCGGGAGACGCCCTTTGTCTTGTCGGGGCTCAATGGGTCGGTGATCTTCACCGAGAAGAGCATCGAGGCCAGGTCGGTGGCGGCGACGCTCTGGGGGCGTGCGATGAATCTCTCCATCTCGACCGAGGGGGTGGGCGACGCGGATACCTCCATCACCCGGATCCAGGCGCGGGCGCGGACGCCAGTCAAGGATCTGGCAGCGCGCCTGCCCTCACCGCTCTGGAACTCGATCGCTGGTCAGCTCGACTGGGATCTGGCGGTCAGTCTGCACAATCGGGACGTCAATCAGGAGCGGTTGCCGCTGGATTTCAGACTCGTCTCGCCGTTGCGGGGGGTGTCGATCGCCATGCCGTCACCCCTGGGTAAAGCGGTCGGCGCGCCCGGCGAGCTAGCGCTCGCGGGAACCTTGGTGCCGGGTCAGACGTTGTCGCTTGCGGGTCATCTGGGGCAACTCGCCACGCACCTGCGGTTCGACCTGGCGGGCTCGCCCGCGCGCCTCGTGGGCGGTCGTATCCGGCTCGGGGCCGTCGAGGCCCCCGCCCCGGAGACCGATGGGCTACGTCTTGACGGCTCGCTGAAGGAGCTGGATGTCCCCGCTTGGCTGGCCTGGTCCGAGTCCCTCGATAGCGCGGGCAAGCGGCCGGATTCCGCCGGCAATGGCCCTGGCGGAGACCCTGGGCTGGCTGGCATCGAGCTGGATGTGAAGCGTCTGCGCCTGGGCGAGCTGACCCTGACGGATGCCTCGCTGGGGGCGGTTCCCGGAGCGGACGGCTGGCAGGTGCGGGTGCGCTCCAATGAGGTTTCCGGGCAAGTGGCCATTCCTCGGGGGGACGGGGATCGACCGCTGCGGATCGACCTCGATCGGCTGAACCTCAAGACCTTTCTGCCCGCTTCGGGGACAGCGCCGTCACAGATCCCGACGCGGGCTGAGGCGGATCCGATCGCCAAACTCCCATCGCTGAATCTGCGTGTCGCCAAGCTCCAGTGGGGCGATGCCATCTTGGGTCGGCTCGATCTGGCGCTCCGCAAGGATGCGTCCGGCGTCCGGCTCCCCCGTGTGAATCTGAACGGACCCGGGCTGCTGACGATGAAGGGCGACGGGGACTGGATGCGCGGTCCCGACGGCGGACGCAGTCGGATCGATCTGGCGCTGGAAACGCGGGATCTTGGCAAGATGCTGACCAGTCTCGATGAGAAGAGCGTTGTGCAGGCGCGGGATGCCACGGCGAAGATTGCGCTCGCTTGGCCTGGGGGTCTGACAGGCTTCGCGCTGCGCCGCGCGGAGGGGACCATCGATCTCAAGGTCGGAGCGGGACGCTTTCCGGAGGTCGAGCCAGGGGTCGGGCGCCTGCTGGGGTTCCTGAATCTCAGCGCCCTCGGGCGCCGTCTGGCGCTCGATTTCTCCGACCTCTACGGACAGGGTTTCGCCTTCGAGCGCATGGCCGGACGCGTCGCGATCGGTCAGGGGCAGGCCAAGTTCAACGACTTTCTCATCGAGGGGAACGCTGGCAAGGTGATCGTCGGTGGATTCACGGATCTGTCCACCCAACGATTCGAGCAGGTTGTGACGGTCGAGCCAAAACTGGGGTCGAGCGTGGCCCTGGCGAGCGCGGTGGCGGGTGGTCCAGCGGTCGGCGCGGCCGTTTATCTGGTCGATCGGGTGACCGGCAATCCAATCGACCGGCTGGGGCGTTATCAGTATCGGGTCACGGGTCCCTGGAGCGATCCGGAATTCACCCGCGGCGAATGGGATCCGCTGAAAAGGCCCTCCAAACCCGGCGAGATGCCGGTCAAGGACGCTCGACCAAAACGGGAAAGGAACCATTTTCTGGATGTGGAATGAGCTTCCGGTTTCGAGTGCGGGGGTCTGGTGGTATGGTTGCAACAGTGACGCGGTTCCGGCCGGGATGAAGCCTCTGCTTCGCGCGGCTGTCGAGCCCCTGGCCGTTGGGGCAGTGGCGAGGTCTCCCAGTGGGAATGCCTCCGCCGGTCGCCGACCGGCCGATTCGGGGCTTCGCGTCTCCGGTTGATCAAAGGATTCGGTAGCGAGTGCCATGAAAGATAGATACAAGATCGGGGCGGTCCAAATGGCGACCGGTCCCAACGTCAGCGCCAATCTGTTCGAGGCGGAGCGGCTGATCAAGCAGGCGACGGGCGAAGGCGCGCGGCTTGTCGTTCTGCCCGAGAACTTTGCCTTTATGGGCAAACACGATCAGGACTTGCTCGATATCCGCGAGGCGGATGGCGAGGGTCCGATCCAGGCCTTCCTGGCGCGCGTCGCCAAGCAACTGGGGATCTGGCTGGTGGGCGGCACCGTCCCCCTGCTGGCCGAGGATCCGGACAAGGTCCGCGCGGCCTGTCTGGTGTTCGACGATAGCGGCAAGCGGGTCGCCCGCTATGACAAGATCCATCTCTTCGATGTCAATCTCCCTGGCGTCGATGAGCGCTATCACGAGTCGGCCATCATCGAGTCCGGCGCCGAGCCGCGGGTGCTGGATAGCCCCTTCGGCCGACTCGGCATCGCGGTCTGTTACGACTTGCGCTTCCCCGAGCTGTTTCGGCGGATGCTCGACAGCGGCATGGAGATCCTGGCCATCCCCTCCGCCTTCACCGCCATCACCGGCAAGGCGCACTGGGAGTCGCTGGTGCGCGCGCGCGCGATCGAGAATCTGATCTACGTGGTCGCGGCGGCCCAGGGCGGCTTCCACGTTAATGGGCGGGAGACCCACGGCCACAGCATGATCGTCGACCCCTGGGGCACCGTCCTGGCGCAGGTGCCGCGCGGTACCGGCTTCATCTGCTCGGCCATCGACCGGGAATTCCAGGATTCGGTCCGCCGCAGCTTCCCGACCATTCATCACCGCCGTTTGAAATGTGGCTTTTGAGGCCGCAACTCCAATGCAAACACGATCATTCAGCCTGCTCTGAAAGCTGGCGCTTATCACTCTCGCGGGCCCTTCGTCACACGCTATGAACGATTCCATTGCCATTGCCCGCGACTGCATCCTCGCGCCCGCCGGACTCGACGAATCGCGAACTCGACCGTCTGCTCGGACGCTTGACCAGTTCCGCGGTGGATGCGGCGGATATCTACTTCCAGTCCAGCCGGCTCCAATCCTGGGTGCTCGAGGACGGTATCTCAAGGACGGCAACTTCAGCATCGAGCAGGGGCCGGATTGCGCGCGGTCAGCGGCGAGAAGACTGGGTTTGCCTACTCCGACGAGCTGCATTTCCCCGCGCTCGCGCAAGCCGCCGAGGCGGCGCGGTCGATCGCGCGGGGTGGTCAGGAGGGGCGGGTCAAGGTTGGCAAGGCGGTGACCGAGCGTCGGCTTTACGCGCCGCTCGATCCGATCGAGCAGTCTGCCCGATCAGGACAAGGTGGCCCTGCTGCAGCGGGTGGATGCCGAGGCGCGTCGCGCCGATCCGCGCGTGCGCGAGGTCACGGCCAGCCTGGTCGCGGCTCAGGACACGGTGCTGGTGCTGGCCGATGACGGCACTCTGGCCGCCGACATCCGGCCGCTGGTGCGGCTCAACGTCAGCGTCATCGCCGAGGACAAGGGGCGGCGCGAGCAGGGCTCCAGCGGCGGCGGCGCGCGCGCCGATCTCGGCTACTTCCTGATCGAGGACCGCGCCCTGGCCTTCGCCCGCGAGGCGGTGCGTCTGGCCCTGACCAACCTGGATGCCGTGGACGCCCCGGCGGGCACCATGACCGTGGTGCTCGGCGCCGGCTGGCCGGGCGTGCTCCTGCACGAGGCCATCGGCCACGGGCTGGAGGGCGACTTCAACCGCAAGGGCAGCTCGGCCTTCTCCGGGCGCATCGGCGAACGGGTGGCGGCGCCGGGCGTCACGGTGGTCGATGACGGCACCCTGCCGGGCCGGCGCGGCTCGCTCAACATGGACGACGAGGGCACCATCACCCAGAACACCGTGCTGATCGAGGACGGCATCCTGCGCGGCTACATGCAGGACAAGCTCAACGCCCGCCTGACGGGCACGGCGCCGACCGGCAACGGCCGACGCGAGTCCTATGCCCATCTGCCCATGCCGCGCATGACCAACACCTACATGCTGGCCGGCGAGCGGGATCCCGCCGAGATCATCGCCTCGGTCGAGAAGGGGCTCTATGCCGTCAACTTCGGCGGCGGTCAGGTGGACATCACCTCCGGCAAGTTCGTCTTCTCCGCCAGCGAGGCCTACCTGATCGAGAACGGCAGAATCGGCCGCCCGGTCAAGGGCGCGACCCTGATCGGCAACGGCCCGGACGTGCTGACCCGGGTCAGCATGATCGGCAACGATCTCAAGCTCGATGAAGGCGTCGGCACCTGCGGCAAGGAAGGCCAGAGCGTCCCGGTCGGCGTCGGTCAGCCGACCTTGCGGATCGAGTCGCTGACCGTTGGAGGGACGAGTCAGTAGTCGTATCGCGGTGAGTGGTCAGATGAGGAGGAGGCCCTTTGGTCTCCGGCTCGGCCCCGACCCCAACTCAGTCGTCTGGCCAAAAGGCGTCATCCAGTAGTTGATCCAGGCGGTATGGCGTCTGTATCGGAAAGCAATCCTGATCAAGACCGGTCTCCCAGCGGGCGAGACGACGGCCATCGCGCCAGGCGCGCGTGAGCGCGGTCTCCAGGATGGCGGGGTTTTTCAGACCCGGATTATCCTCCAGATGATCGCGCAAGCGGTCGCGTTGCTCCTCGATCGTCAAGCGCCAAGATCGCTCGTTCATCTCGGTGCGTTTGACCTGGAATTGCCATTTCAGCAAATGTCCGATCAACACCGCCAGGCGGTTCGTCAACTCCTTGATTTGCGACTTGCCCATGCTGTCGATCTCATCGGCCAGATTCACGATGTCCAGCGCATCCAGATGGCCAGATTTCAGCAGAGCCGCCTGTTCCTGGGTCCAGGTGAAAAAATCGGTGTCATACCCGCTCATTCGATGGTTGCCTCGCGCATCGGGCGTCGTGGGATCATTGTACTTTACCCGTTGAGGACTGAAGACCAATCATGCCCATCCTGACCACCGAGGACACCGCCGAGCGCCTGGCCCGGCTGCAACAGATCATCGACGACCTGCTCAAGGAGGCCAAGCGCCAGGGCGCGAGCGACGCGGAGGCGTCGGTCGGCAGCAGCGCGGGTCTGGAGGTCGCGGTGCGGCTCGGCGAGGTCGAGACGGTCGAGCATACCCGCGACAATGGTCTAGGCGTCACCGTCTACTTCGGTCATCGCAAGGGCTCCGCCAGCACCTCCGATCTCAGCCCCGCCGCGGTGCGCGATGCCGTGCGGGCCGCCTGCGCCATCGCCGAGCACACGCAGGACGATCCTTGCGCCCATCTCGCCGCCTCCGAGCTGATGGCAACCGAGATCCTGGATCTCGATCTCTGTCATCCCTGGTCGATCGAGGTCGAGCAGGCGATCGAGCTGGCGGTGGTCTGCGAGGACGCCGCCCGCGACTATGACCCGCGTATCGTCAATTCCGAGGGGGCCAGCCTCTCGACCCATTTCGGCATCAATGTCACCGGTAACAGCCACGGCTTCATGGGTGGCTATCCCACCACCCGGCATGGCCTCAACTGCGCCGTGATCGGACAGGATGGCGATGTCATGCAGCGGGACTATTGGTGGACGACCGCCCGCGCGGCGTCCGACCTGGATCCGGCGCGGCTGGTCGGCGAGCGCGCCGCCGAGCGGACCATCGCCCGGCTCGGCGCGCGGCGCGTTCCGACCCAGGAGGCTCCGGTCCTGTTCCGCGCCGAGGTCGCGACGGGGCTTCTGCGCAGTCTGATGTCGGCGATCAATGGGTCGAGTATCTACCGCCGCTCCAGCTTCTTGCTCGATCATCTGGGCGAGCGGATCTTCCCCGAGTTCGTGCGCATCCACGAGGAACCGCACCTGCCGCGCGGTCTCTCCAGCGCCCCCTTCGATGGGGATGGTGTGGCAACCCGCGCCAAGGATCTGGTCACCGGCGGCGTGCTGCAGACCTACGTCCTGGATACCTACTCCGGCTGCCGGCTCGGCATGCCCACGACTGGCAATGCTGGCGGGGTGCGCAATCTACGCATCGAGATGGGCGGGCTCGACCGCGCCGCCATGCTCCGCGAGCTCGGCACCGGGCTCTTCGTCACAGAGCTCATGGGCCACGGCGTCAACCCGGTCACGGGCGACTACTCACGGGGCGCGTCCGGTTTCTGGGTCGAGCGCGGCGAGATCCAGTACCCGGTCGAAGAGATCACCATCGCCGGCAATCTCAAGAAGATGTTTGCCGGACTGGTCGCCGTCGGCAACGACTGCGACTTCCCCGGCAGCACCCGCACCGGCTCCTGGCTCATCGACCGCATGACGATCGCGGGGGAGTGAACCGAGAAAAAGCAGTCGAACCGCGAAGGGCGCGTTTGCGTCCGTCGCGATAGAATTTCCGGAGACAAGGCGCAAGACTGGAACCATCCGGGCTTGCGCCTTTGCGTTTCCATCACTTCGAGCCCAGAGTTCAGATGAGCGAAATCGTTTTGATCAACGTGACGGGCGAGGATCGGCCCGGCATCACCGCCGCCCTGACCCGGATCCTCGCGCGCTTCCATGTGCCTATCCTGGATATCGGTCAATCGACCATCCATAACGCCCTGGCGCTGGGCCTGCTGGTCGAGCTGCCGCGCGAGGGCGGCGACTGCGGCGTTTTCCGGGAGCTGCTGTTCTGCGCGCACGGCATGGGGCTCGATATCCGCTTCACGCCAATCGACGCCGATGCCTATGAGGGCTGGGTGCGTGAGCAGGGCCAGCCGCGCCACATCCTGACGCTGCTCGGACGCGAGATCGAGGCCGAACACATCGCCCAGGTCTCCGCCGTGGTGGCGGAGCGCGGGCTCAATGTCGACCGCATCGCGCGTTTGACCGGACGCATCTCGCGACGCGAGGAGCGTCCGCATCCGCTCGCCTCGGTCGAACTCTCGGTCCGTGGGGCGGTCGAGGATCTCACCGAGCTGCATGGCGCCCTGTTGGCGCTGGGGCAGAGTGATGGATGTCGATGTGTCGGTGCAGGAGGACGACATCTTCCGTCGCAATCGCCGGCTGGTCTGTTTCGACATGGATTCGACCCTGATCCAGACCGAGGTGATCGACGAGCTGGCCGCCGCCGCCGGGGTTGGGGCCGAGGTCGCGGCCATCACCGAATCCGCCATGCGTGGCGAGCTGGACTTTCAGGAGAGTTTCCGTCGCCGCATGGCGCTGCTCGAAGGGCTGGACGAGTCGGTGCTGGCGGGGATCGCCGAGCGACTGCCCATCACCGAGGGAGCGGATCGATTGATCGCGACGCTCAAACGACTGGGCTACAAGGTCGCGATCCTGTCCGGCGGCTTTACCTATTTCGCCGAACATCTCCAGCGGCGGTTTGGGATCGACTACGTGCATGCCAATCGGCTGGAATTCCGCGCCGGCCGGCTGACCGGCGAGGTTTCCGGCGAGATTATCGATGGAGCGCGCAAGGCCGAGCTGCTGCGCGAGATCGCCGCCCGCGAGGGCATCCGTCTGGAACAGGTCATCGCGGTCGGTGACGGCGCCAACGACTTGCCGATGCTCGCCATCGCCGGACTCGGCATCGCCTTTCATGCCAAGCCGATCGTCACCCAGCAGGCGCGGCACTCCATCGCCAACGTCGGGCTCGACGGCATCCTCTACCTGCTCGGCATGCGCGACCGGGATGTCGAGGCGCTTCGGTCCTGACAAGGCGAAGGCGGTATGCGGCTATCGTCGGTCGGCGCGGTCGAGTCAGGCTAACCCGGCGGGCGTTGAAACAGGCGTCGGGCGTCGATGCGGCTGTCGATCACGGCGATGAGATGCTGGTAGTCATGGCGCCCGGCGTCACCGTAGGTATCGGCGAATTGGGCCTTGGTCATGCGCTCCGGAAGCCCCTCGATCACGGGCATGAAATCATCCTCGGTCAATCCTTGCCCCGCGATCCGTTGCAGTCCGCGCGCCTGTGTCTGGCTCTCGGTCGCGAGCCGGGCGAAACGGATTCCGGCGCGGTTGGCGGTCATGTCCACAAAGCTGAAACCGCTCCCGCCGTCGGAATCCGAGACCTCCTTGTACCAGCCAACCAGGCTGGACAGGGTATCGTTGCTCTGGGTGGTCAGGACCGCCGACGACATGAAGTGTTGACTCAGATCCTGCCGTCCACGCAGTAGCACTGGGCGAGGTTCCGCGGATGCCTTGGTGGCTCCATGCGCGGGGTCGGGAATGGAGCGGCCGTTGACATAGGCGGCAAGCGCCAGGATCAGGGCACGGTTGCTGGCAACCGGATCCGTGCCGGATGCGTTCTCGGCGCTGGCCAAGAGCCGCGACAGCAGTTCCGCCAGCATCAGCGGCTGACGCTTCGGCTGCTTCCCTGCCAGGGCCCGCAGTTGCGACTGGTATTCGAGCACGAGCGGCAGATCCTGCTCCGCGACCAGGCCGCTCCCGATGCGCTCCAGCATGTCCGGGCGCCACTTGTAGCTGACCGCAAGACGGTCCTGGGCGAAATGGAGCTGGCGGATCACCTGGGCGCGGTCGACCGCGAGCAGCGCGCGTTCGGCGAGGGTCTGAACCAGCGGACTGGGCACCGGAAGCCCGGCGACACGCGCGGACTCGACCTTGGGGAGATTGCCGCCGTCGGACAGCCTGAGTTCGAGGTTGAGGTAGCCCTCGATTTGGTCCAGGGGCAGCTTGAGCGAGACCGCGAGCGTGGCCTTGCCGTCGTTGAGATCGATGCGCCCATGTCCCTGGCCGCCGCGGCCGAGCACCTCATTGAGCAGGAGATTGACCTCGCGCTCCGTCAGGCCGAGGCTGTCGACCCGATCAGCCGGTCCCTGGGGATGGCGATGGGTTGAGATCCAGCGCCTGACCCAAAGCCGTTCGGCCGTGGTCGCCGGGGCGTCCTTCGCCACCATCGGCCGGCTATCCACGAGCACGATGAGAGTCACCGCCAGCACGGCGACGAGGGCGATACCCAGGGTCCACAGGAGGCTCTTGGTCAGAATACGCATGCGGGGGATCCGTTGGTCGAGGACTCGGCCCAACACGCGGGCGTTGTCAGTGTGACTCCAATCAGAGTAGGACATTCCATGGCTGAATCGGGGATAGGATGGCCCCTTGCGACATGAAAGGCACAGAGAATCATCGCCGAGCGGATGGTGCGAGACCATTCCCGTGACATCCATCACAGCCCGCGACGATGCATCCGATCCACTGACGCCATGGAAGGCACCAGCGCCTTCTCGGATTCACTCGCGTGGTACGACTCCAAGGGTAGAGCCATGAGTATGAGGCGCATTCAGTCCTTCGAGGGCAAACAGCCGAGCATCGCCGAGGATGCCTGGGTCCACGAGACCGCCGTGGTCATCGGCGATGTCACCCTGGGGCCACGCTCGTCCATCTGGCCCCTATGCGTGGTCCGGGGCGACATCCATCGCATCGAGATCGGAGCCGAGACCAATATCCAGGATGGCAGCATCCTGCACGTCTCGCACGACAGCCGTTTCATGCCGGGCGGGGCGCCGCTCATCATCCACGACAGCGTGACCATCGGGCATCAGGTCGTGCTGCACGGGTGCGAGATCCAGGAGCACTGTCTGGTCGGCATTGGCGCCCGCGTCCTCGATCGGGCCGTCCTCAAGCCGCGCGCCATGGTCGGGGCCGGGGCGTTGGTGACGCCCGGTCAGGTGTTGGAGGGCGGCTATCTGTGGCTCGGCGCGCCAGCGCGTCGGGCTCGTCCGCTGACGGATCGGGAGCTGGAATATCTGGAGTACGTGGCCGGCAACTATGTCCGGCTCACCGGACGTTACCGCGCCGATCCGGCCTAGCTCGCCACGGCAGGCTTGTCCGGCACCCGGTTGACGTCCACCGCGACGAAGCAGGTCATGGGTGCCGCCGCCGTAAAAGATTCCGCGCACCGGGGTCACATCCTGGAAGTCCCGTCCGATGGCCGTGGTGATGTGCTGCTCCACGGGGATCAAGTCGTTGGTCGGGTCGAAATCGATCCAGCCGTGTTCGGGTATCAGGACCGAGAACCAGGCGTGCGAGGCGTCCGCCCCCTGCAGCTTGATCTGTCCGGGCGGCGGTAGGGTTTCCAGATAGCCGCTGACATAGCGGATCGCCAGACCGAGCCCGCGCAGACCGGCGATGGCGATGTGGGCGAAGTCCTGACAGACGCCGCGCCGGTGCTCCATCACCTCGGCGACCGGGGTGGCGATGGTGGTCGAGGCCGGGTCGTACTCGAACTCGCGGAAGATACGGCCCATCAGGTCCAGCGTCGCCTCCAGGACCGGACGTCCCTTCGTGAAGGAGACCGCAGCGTAGTCGCGGGCACTGGCCGCCATGGGAACCTGCGGCGAGGGCAGGCGTGAAGATCCGGGCATCCGACATCAAACCGTCGCCCCGGTCGTGCAGCCGATCGACGATGCGCTCCCAAGGGGTCGTCCGGCTGGGTTCAGGCAGGATCAGTGGGCTGATCTCCACCTCGCTCACCGCCGTGACCTCCAGCGCGCTATGCGCCTGCTGGATCGAGAAATAGCTGACCCGGTTGCCGAAGAAATCCTCGTGCTCGCGACTCACGGCGGGCCAGGGATCGACCCGAATGCTCGCCGACAGGCAGCGCTGATAGCGGGTGCTCAAGCGGTTTGAGATGGGCGATGCTGTGACAGAGCGACACCGGCTCGGCGTACTCGTAGCGGGTGACGTGCTGGATGCGAAACTTCATGACAGAGGCGTCCCGGTCCGACGCAGCAGGCTGTGCGGCTGTTCCTCGTGACGGAAATACTGGGCGGTGATGGCGTCGGAGATGGCCGCGATCTGTTCGGCGACGATCGACCAGCATGCGCGCCAGCGCCACCCGCCGGGTTCCCTGCTTGTCGAGCTGGATGAGATCGTCGATCTCGGCCAGGCGGATGTTGGTCAGGCTGCGCAGGACCAGCTTTTCGACCGACGTGCGACCCAGCGCGAGGTCGCCGCGCGGCAGCTCGGCGACCAGCCGTTCGAGCACCGTCAGCTGATAGGCGAGGGCGCGTGGATTGCCCTCGTCCTGAAGCACCAGATCCAGCAGCGCGCCGACGCGGGTGCCGGCGCGATAGCGGCGGCGATAGGTGATGAGGCTGTCGGTCACGCCCAGGACCGCCTCGATCACCATGTTCTCGTCCTGCTCGCCGGCGACCGGGACCAGGGTCGAGTGCAGGAGACTGGCGATGGCGGTGCCGCGCTCCAGCCGACGGCCGGTTTCCAGGAAATGCCAGCCCTCGTTGTGCGTCATGTTCTCCTGGGTCAGACCGGAGAAGGCGACCAGCGAGGTGACCAAGGGGTCGAGGTCGTCGAGCGCCTGGGAGAGCTGGCTGGGCGGGTGGTCGGAGAGATTGGCTGCAGATGGCTTCGATGTCGCTGATGATGCGCCAGGTATCGGCCGAGAGACGGTCGCGCACCGAATAGGCGGCCTGTCCCAGGGCCTCCAGCGTGCGCGGCAGTCCGCCGATCCGCGTCGGATCGGAGATCAGCGACAGCAGTTCGGGCACCGGGTTGCGCAGACGCTCCTCCGCGCCAGCGCCGACGAAACCGGGGAACGACTGGGTCTGATTGGTCAGCGCCTCCAGACAGCGAGCGCAGGCAGGACGAGCTGGCCTTGGAGGCCGAATAGTCGCTGCGCTCGGAGAGCTTGAAGATGGTGATGCGCAGCAGCCGCACCAGCCCCTCGGCGCGCTCGGCATAGCGGCCGATCCAGAAGAGATTGTCGGCGACCCGGCTGGAGACCGCGCTTTCCTGGATCACGGCCGGGGTGTGCATCTCGGTCGATCGACCAGCAGGCTTTCCTGGCGCTCCGGCTCGGAGGCCAGCACCCAGACGTCCTTGCCGAGTCCGCCGAGCTGGTTGGAGACTTGCAGTGCGGCGTCTGGTTCAGGCGTGACCCGTCCGAGCCCGCCCGGCATCACCGCGTAGCCGTCCTCCTCGGCGATCAGGAAGGTCCGCAGGACACTGGGCCGCGGCTCCAGGTGCCGACCGATCAGCGCCGGGGCGGTCGAGGGCTGAATACGCTCCTGTGCGATATAGCTTGCCGGGACGGTCTGGATGGCCTGGACCAGCGCCTTGCGGGCGGCGGCTCCATGGTGCCGGAGGAAGAGGCAGCGCTGGCCGAGGCGTTTGGTCAGAGGCTTGATGACGATCGTCGTCGAGTCGATCCAGCACCTGCACGCGCGACTCGGGATCGCCGCACCACCAGGTCGGGATGTCCGGGAGCACGCAGTTCCTCGCCCAGCAGGTGCTCGGCACAGGCCGGCAGGAAGGCCTGCAGCGCGGGATGCTCGAGGACACCGCTGCCCAGTGCGTTGGCGATCACCAGATTGCCCGGCCCGCATCGCCTGGACCAAGCCGGGAACGCCCAGGAAGGAGTCCTCGCGCAGTTCCGAGCGGGTCGCACCAGCCGTCGTCGAGGCGCCGCAGGACGGCGTCGATGCGTTCGAGCCGGCCCAAGCGTCCGCAGCCACAGTGCGCCGTCGCGCACCGAGAGGTCGCCGCCCTGCACCAGGGTATAGCCGAGATAGTTGGCGAGATAGGCGTGCTCGAAATAGGCCTCGTTGTGCGGTCCCGGCGTGAGTACGACGACGCGCGCGTGCTCGGCCCGGTCGCGGTGCGAGGCGGGTCAGGGTGCGCCGGTGGAGCGGAAGAAACCGGCGAGTCGATGCACGTGCGAGTCGCGGAACAGGCTCGGCAGCACGCGCGACAAGCACCACCCGGTTCTCCAGCGCGTAGCCGATCCCAGCGGACTCTGGGTGCGGTCGCCGATCACCCGCCAGCGCCCGTCCGGCGTGCGGGTCAGATCGGCCGCGTACTGGACCAGGGGGCGATCCGGCGCGATCTCGATGCCGTGGCAGGGGAGCAGATACTTGCCGCTTGACCGTCGATCAGCTCGGCCGGCAGAAGGCCGTAGCGGATGAGGTCGCGCGGGCCGTAGAGGTCGAGCAGGATCTGATTGAAGAGCTCGGCGCGCTGAATCAGGCCGCGCTCCAGCTCGGCCCACTCGTCGCTGCGGATCAGCAGCGGCAGCAGGTCCAGCTCCCAGGGGCGCGATATGCCCTGGGGGTCGCCGTGCAGATTGTAGGTGACGCCGTTGTCGCGGATCAGGCGCGATGCCTCGCGCCAGCGCTCCTCGATGCCGGCCGGACCGAGGGTGCGCAAGGCGTCGAGCAGGTACTGCCAGTGCGGGCGCACCTCGCCCCCGGCCGTGCGCATCTCGTCGTAACAGTCGGCCAGGGGCGCGTAGGTATCGACCAGACCCGGTTGGTCAGGGAGAGACGCCAGATCGGGTAAGGGCATGGGGAAGGGCTCGTGCAGTGCGCGGAACCCGGATTAGACACGTCATCCAGAGGGGTTGCAAGGCGGTCGAGCCGCGAGGGGCGCGAGGGGCACAAGGGTTTTCCAGGTATCGCCTCAGTCCCGGTGGTTGCGGGGAAGACGCGCCTTTCCTGGGCCAGGATGGTCTGGGTCTTTTGCGTTCCGCGCGCCCTTGCGGTTGAGACTGTGAAAGTCTTCGCTTCCACCATCCAATGGCGGTCTGTCGTAGGCTGGGATGAACTCGTGAATCCCAGCATGGATGCACCGAGATGCCGAAGATGCTGGGTTTCGCTCCCGCTCAACCCAGCCTACGACGAATTCTTGCCCAATCTCGGTTGCGATGGCCGGATGGACGCGCCGGGGTGCCCGTCAGCTTCTGAGCGGGGTCGCGGGCGCGGTCTTGCCTTTGGGATTCAACCAAGATTCGAAATTCGCCGGACTCAGTGGTTCGCTGTACAGGTCGCCCTGGGCGCGCAGACAGCCGATGTTGAGCAGTTGATATTGCTGCTGCTTGGTGCGGACGCCATCGGCGCGGATCTCCAGATTCAGCGATTGCGCCATGGCGATGAGGGCCTCGACCACGGCCAGTTCGTGATGCGAATCCGGCAGCGCCTCGATGAAGCTGGAATGGATCTTGAGTGCCCTGACCGGCAGTCGCTGCAGGACCGCGGGCGCGGTCCAACTGATCCCCACCTCGTTGAGCGTGATGCCGACGCCGAGCTGATTCAGTCCCTGGAACACCTCGGACACTTGCTCGCGATGCTTGGCCAGCAGGCATTCGCTGAACTCCAGCTCCAGACGGCTGGCCACCGTCGGATAGGTTTCCAGGAGTTGAGTCAGGGTCCGGATCAACTCGCCGCGCGTAAGCTGGGCCTCGCCGATACCGATCACGAGGGTGCGGATCGCGAGCCCGCGGCCGATCCAGCCATGCAGTTGGCTGCAAGCGCTCGCGAGCGCCCAGTTTCCTAGCTCCAGGATCGCGCCGCTCTCATTGGCCAGGGGCAGGAACCGTTCCGGCGGCACGACCCCCATCTCCGGCTGCTCCCAATGCACCGAGGCGACGACGCAATCGCAGTCGCCCGTGTTCATGTCCACGCCGGGCTGAAACAAGAGCCGGAACTCCTTTCGCTCCAACCCCAGGCGCAGGCGGTCGAGCAACTGCCGGTGTTCCTGGTAGGCGGTGTCGGGCTCCGCCGTCGAGATCTTGAACCCATTGCGTCCCTGTCGCTTGACCTGCCGCAGGGCGGCCTCGGCATTGGCAATGACCGAATTGGCGTCATCGCCCAGTCCGGAACTCAGGGCGATGCCGATGCTGATGTTGACGTGGAGTTGATGGCTGCGAACCCAGACGGGCGCGCGCAGGGTATCCTGCAAGCGGCGCGCGATTTCGACCACCTCCTCATCCTGACTGATCTCCTCGAACAGCAGCCCGAATTGGTCGGCGCGCAGCCGGGCGAGGGTGTCAGCGGGGCGGATCGTCTCGCGCAGCCGCAGGGCGACCGCGCGGAGCAGATCGTCGCCGAGCTGGTGGCCGAGACTGGAATTGATGTGCGCGAAATGGTCGAGGTCGAGAACGAAGAGGGCGAGGAGCGATTCCTTTCGTCGTCCAAGCTCGATGGCGTGTTCCAGACGCGATCCGAAGAGCAGCCGGTTGGGCAGCTTGGTCAAGGCGTCGTAGTGGATCAGTTGATCCGTGCGCTGCGGCGCGCTTGGCGAGGTGCCGCGCTCGGCGAACACGGCGACGAAATTGACCAGTCTGCCGCGCCCGTCCACAACGCGCCGAATCGTCAGCCGCTGACGGTGGATCTCGCCGTCCTTGCGGCGGTTCCAGATCTCGCCTTGCCAGGAGCCCTGGCGCAGCAGCCGACGCCACATGCCGACAAAGAAGCCCCGGCTGTGCCAGTGCGAGTTGAGCAGGTTCGGTTTCTGTCCCAGCACCTCCGCCTCGCAGTAGCCGGTGATCTGGGTGAAGGCGGCGTTGACCGCGACGATGATGCCGGCGGCGTCGGTGATCAGTACGCCCTCGGAGGTCGCGGTGTAGACGGCGGCCGATTGCAGGAGGCGACGCTCGGCGTCGCGAAGGTCGGTCACGTCCCGGATGTTGATGACGATGCCAGTGACCCGGCCCCGCTCGTCATGATGGGGAAAAAGCCGGACCTCGAGGTCGCGCTCGGTGCCATCGGGGAGGCTCTCGCGGATATCCTCGACGTGAATCCCGCCGCGATCGAGACAGGCGCCCAAGTTGCGGTAGAGGAGCGTCGTCAGCGCGCTCTCGCCGCAGACGTTGAGGAACGGCTGCTCGATGACTGCATCATGCTCCGTCGCGAGTGCGGCAACGAAAGCGGCGTTCGCGGCCAGGACGCGACAGCCGCGATCGACGAAGGCGATGCGATCGGGGGAGGCCGAGACGATGTCCGCGTAGCGCGCGAGCGCCTGCTCGGCGTCGCGCCGTTCGGTGACGTCGAGCACGGCGCCGCACACCCGCGTGCTCGGCGCCACGTCGCCGGGATAGAGCCGTCCGGTGCACTCGGCCCAGCGCGGTTCGCCATCCGGTCGCACGATCCGGAAGAGGACATGAAAGGGCTCGCCCGAAGCGCTCGTCTGACGCATCGAGGAGAGCACAAGGTCCCGGTCGAGCGGGTGGATTCGCGCCACGACCGTTGCAAGCGTGACCTCGTCGTCAAGGGGTAGCCCCCAGATGTCATGCCAGCCCGGTGAGGCGAACAGGCGGCCGGTGGCGATCTCCAGCTCCCAATTGGACACGCGCGCCAAGGTGAGCGCCTCGTCGGCGTGCATCCACCAGCGATTGGCCGGGTCGCGCGCGGCGGGCCGCAGCACGACGGCCAGCAGTCCGGTGGACGCGTCGTCTTGGTGTGCCAGGCGGGTGAAGGCGACCGTGGCGCCGATCGAGCCTCCGGTGGCGGGGACGAAACGGATATCGAGATCGAAGCGGTGCGCGCTGGCGGATTCCAGTAGCTCCGGCAGGGCCGTCGCGTCGGCGGCGAGCAGGAGTTCCTCGAATCTCCGGCCGAGCAACTCCTCGTCCCGGTATCCGAGCCAGTCCAGGAAGGCTCGGTTGACAGAACGGACCGACCGTTCCCGGTCCAGAATGAGCGCGCCCATCGGCATCGCGGCAAGCAATGGCATGGATTCGAGGTCGTGCACCGGTGACGAAGCGATTGAGGAGGTTGAGCCTAGCCTGTCCCGCCAGCCTTGAGAAGGCACTTTCGACGGCGCGGCGACAGGCAGGCCGGCGAGTATACGCGCAAGTGGCCACGAGCGTGTACGCCGATGCGGGACGGGCGTGCCCATCCTTTGGAGATTGGGCAAGAATTCTTCGTAGCTGGGATGAGCGGGAGCGAAACCCAGCACCCCAGGCGCGGCGCGGGCTTCGCTGGGATTCACACGGTTCATCCCAGCCTACGGACTACGCGGATCAGGTCAATCCCGTAGGGGGTGAGGCACGAACCCCAGCATCGTCTGCTCCGTAAGTGTCCGAAATGCTGGGATTCGCAAGCTCATCCCAGTCGACGAAAGACCGCCGTTGGATGGTGGAAGCGAAGACATTCACAGTCTCTTGGTTGACGCTCAGGGTCGGGTTGCTCGCATCGCGGGTTCGCCACGGCGACCGCGCCGCCAGCGCATCATCGGTTCCAACAGTCCTGGCTCGACGCGGTGGGACTGCCGCTCAGCGCCTTCTGACCCAGATGATTGAGGGTAAAGCTGGCGCACTTATCGCCCGCCATGCTCTGACCCGTGACCGGTGTGGCCGTCAGGGTGAAGGTCGTTGCGGTCAGCGTCGTGGCGGTGATGGCGTAAAGCGCCGTTCCGGTGCGCGGAGCGTCCGTGACGGGGAGGGCGAGGGCGTTGCCGAGCTTGTCCTTATCGTAGACGTTGGCCTCGGTGTAATTGCGCTCAATGAACTGGGCATCTTCCAGTAGCGCGGTCTTGGCCTCGGCGCGGTTGCCGCGCCGGACATATTCGCTATAGGAAGGGTAGGCGATCGCGGCCAGGATGCCGACGATCGCCACCGCGATCATTAGCTCGATGAGCGTGAAGCCGGTTGCGATCTTCACGAGTCTGTCTGCTGTCTTCATGTGTTGGGCGCCAGCGCGTGAGGCAAACGCCAGCACGGCTGGCGTTTGCGGTAATGGACGCAGCGGCTATTGAATCTGCCGCCAATAGATGCGCTGAATGGAACCGCCGCCACTGCCCTGCTGGTGCGGGGCTCCGGCTGGACCGCTCTCACCGGTCGACCCAGAGAACTCCTTGGCCAGCACGGTGCTTCCATCCACTGGATTCGTGGCATCGAGCACCAAGGGTTCGCCCGTCATCCCGACGCTGCCGGAGAGGGCCACGCCACTGGCTGCCAGGTCGCCTACGCCGTCGCCATTGGTATCGATCAGGTCTTTCTCGTCGAAGACATAGTCGCCCTTGGAGTCGCTTGCCGCCCGTGAAGTCGAAGACCGAGGTGGCGGTCGGCGC
Source organism: uncultured Gammaproteobacteria bacterium (assembly GCA_963818415.1). Taxonomy (GTDB): domain Bacteria; phylum Pseudomonadota; class Gammaproteobacteria; order Chromatiales; family Chromatiaceae; genus CAWFSC01. The sequence continues at coordinate 183,970 of CAWFSC010000004.1, forward strand.
GCCGGTGATCAGGTCCAGCTCCATCAGCCAGGTGGTGCCGCCGTTGGCGCAGGGATCGGCGGTCGGGGTATTAGTCACGAAGAGGATGCGGTCCGGGACATTGGTGGAGTCGAATTCCAGGACCAGCGGGGTCGACAAGACGCGCTCGGATGGCTTGACGCCATCCAGGGGCAAGTCGAGATACCAGCCGCGCTGGGTCGCCCAATCCGGAGCGCCCTTGCTGGTCGTGCGGACGCTATAGCCGGCAAAGGTCGTCTTCGCAATCACGCTGTGACCTTTTAGGTCTGCGCGGGTCAGCGTGAGAGCGTCCGCTTTGTCCCAGATGGCATAGAAGGACTGCTGGTCATGGTTGGTGTTGTCCGCGTCCGTGAGGTAACGCCCGGTGCCGAAATAGACCAGCACCCCACCGTCGGGATGGTTGGCCACCTTGGGTTGCGAGGTGATGGGCTGCTCTAGCCCGGCGGCATTGGTGGCGGAGAACAAGGCCGCGCCGCTATTGCCGAGCTTCCAGGTCCCGGCAGTGTTGACGAATTTCCAGAGGTTGCCGCGCAGGTCGCCGGCATAGGCGACATCCGGGATCTTGTCTCCATCGCTTATCGTACAGATAGGGCATGGACAGGCCGTTGGACGTCTGGGCATTGGTCGCGACCTTCGTGACCGGCGTGCCGTTCGCGAGATCGACCACGAACAGATAGGCGTTTTCCTTGGTGCTGTTATAGCCGTTGCCGAGGAGCACATCCCACTGCGAGGCACTTGAGGGCGCGATCTGTGGCTTGCTGTAGGTCAGCCCCAGGTCATCCGCGTCGGAGACCTCCCATTTCACTTGCGCGGCCGTGAAGGTGGATGCATCGGTGACGTCCAGGGCATAGATGCTCTTGCCGCCAGCGCCGAGACCGCCGACGAGATAGGTCTTCCAACTGGTCCCGAGATAGGCATCGCCGACCTCGACCGGGCCGTCGACATAGAACTTGTGGGCATAGCCGGGATCGGTCAGCGCGCTCAGGTTGGCATAGACGCCCCTGGGGACATAGGCGAACTGCTCCACGCCGGACGCCAGCTTGCCCGTGTCCGCCCGGAAGGCGTGCAGCATGCCATCGTTGGCGCCAGCATAGAGCATGGGAGGCTTGGTGCTCGTGACCTTGCCGGCGACGTAGGTCGTCGTAACCGCCGCTGCCGCTGACGGCCGAGGATCCGCCAGCCGTAGCCCTGGTCGTCATTGGAGACATAGACCGGATCGGAGCCCAGGATATCGCCCAGCACCGAGATCTGCCGATCGCGGAAGGCCGTGTAGCGCGCGCGGCCGCCGCTGCCGTCGGCCGGCGTCTCGCAGCCGGTCTGGGACGGAGACGGTAAAGGAGTCGGTCGCGGCGGACGCGACGGTGAAGCTGCCGTTGTAGCGGGCGGACTCCGTGGTCCCGGTCACGATACCGGAGAGGGTGACCTCGTCACCGTCGAGGAAGCCATGCTTGGCGACCATCACCTGCAATGTCGCTGGGGCGGAGCCGGTGCATTTCGCGTTCGTCACCTTGCCGTCGCCGCGCAGCCAATTGACGCGCCGTTCGCACCAATGGCCATCGTCGGTGTATCCGGTGGGGCTCGCCTGCAACGCCGTGTTCAAGTCGCCAGCGCAACTGGCGCTCGTCAGTGCCACTGCCGTCTTGGAGTCGTTGATGGTGTAGATGTTGCGCTCGGGGTTGGTGGGAATGAGTTTGCTGGCATCCCAAACCACGGTGCTCAAGGTGAAGTCGGTTTGGTCGACATTCCTGGCCTGAAGCTGTCCGCTCCAGTCGGCGTTGTTCTTGGCCTCGAAGACCAGTGTCGTGGTGCTCAGAGACTTGGAGCTGGCGCTCAATCCGGCACCGCCGCTGACGCTGCTGGCGGCGCTGATGGTGTCGAGGATTTCATTGAAGGCGGCGGTGAGCGTATCGGGGTCGTCGGCGCTGAAGAACTTGCCGCGGCTGTCGATGGCGGCGTGCCAGAGGTCGTAGACCTTGTTCGGGTCGTCCGTGGCGAAATCGAGCGATGGCCAGGATTTGGTGCCCTTGAGCAAGGCCGTGTAATCGCCCGCGAAGGTGCTGCCTCCCCAGGCTGGATTGGTCATGAGGCTGCTGAGACCCAGACTGACCGTGAAGGTGGTCATGTGCTGCCAGGTTGCTGGATCGTTCTTGGGGTTCCAGTAGATGTAGTCATTCTTCTGGGCATCGTTCGTGAGTGAGGCCGGGGTCGCCAGGTCGATGTTGCGCGGGAGCAGCGTATTGCAGGTTGGGCCGGTACAGTTCTTCAGGTCATTGTCGGAGCTGCCTCCGTCTCGGAGATCGCTCCCCCAATAGGCGGCGGCGATGTCCGCAAGGGTATCGGATTGCCCGTCCTTGAAGGGCGGGCGAGCCGTGTAGCCGGTACCGTCCGGCATGGTCGCCGAGGATCCGTCGAAATTCCCCGCACTCGAAATCGCGGTGTCGTTCCAGATGCCATCCGTCATCAGCAAATGGAAATTGCGGCGGCAGCTGTATTCGGTACGCCCGCTGAGGTCTGCGGGTCTTCCGCATAGGGGCTGTTGATCGCCGTGGTCTTGAAATACTCGCCAGCGCGAATGAGCGCGGTCCGCAAGGGGCGTGCCGGTATCGTAGGAGGGCGTGGGCGGGGCGGTATTCTCCAGCCAGTTCAGGAACTTGGTTCTTTCGGCGCTGCGTGTAGTTGTGGATGCGATTGTCGTAGGTGTTGACGCAATCGTTGCGCGCTACGCAATTGTAGGATCCGCTCGCGGCGCAGTGTGTTGCAGCAGTTCGCTCCGCTCTCCGAGCAATTCAGGGTTTGCCAGCCGAAGCGCAGTTCATCGAGCTTGACCTGTCCCATGGCCTGCATCGCAGCCGACACGGTGGCGAGCGAGCGGGTGCGGTAGAAGGAATACCAGTTGGCGAAGTTCTGTCGTTCGTCGGCGCCAATCGCGGAAGAGGGACCGGAGGTCGCGCTGACGTTGAATCCGATGTAACAGTCATCGTCGTCCTTGGTGCCGTTGCAGGTTCCCGGACAGCTCAATGGGTGATCGGTATCGCCGCAGTAGCGGTAGTAATAAGCTGGAGCGTCGCTGGTGTCCGTCGTCCAGTCGGCTCCGCCGTCGCGCGTGTAGTCGATCTGTGCCCGGTATTTGGAGTTGAGATCCAGGGTGACCGAGGAGGCGAGGAAGCCGTTCTTCTTGGCTGCGTCGAAGCTCGTCGAATAGGTCACGCCATCGGGCCGCGTCGGGATGCGGTAGGCCACGAACGGGTTGTAGTACATCGCATTGAAGGCGGCCGACTTGTAGCGATTCGTCGCGGCGTAGCGGACGCCGAACGTGGTCCCGCCATAGGTGACATCGACGCAGCTTGTCGAGCAGTCGAAGGCCGGATAGACCCGCCAATTATCCGGCAGGAAGGCCGACATCATGCTCGCCGAGTCGTCGATCGTCATGATCAGGTTCGGATCGACACCCAGGCTTCTGAGGAACAGCGGCGTATCCGGAATGACCAGGGGGGCTGCCACGCCGATCGATGAGCAGCACAGAGCCGATGATGAAAGCGGATCCGGTCTTCGCGAGTCTCTTCCAATGAATCCTTGGCATCGTGGTGACTCCGTTAGGTCAGATGGCGTACATGGTCTGCAGGATGACGACGGCCTCGGTGACGGCGCCGACACCCTGGGCCGTGACGCGATAGAAGGAGCAGGTGGCGGTCGGCTTGCCGGGACAGCGCCCGGAGGGCATCCGCTCGACCACATAGCTGGGCTGCGTCGCCACGCCGGTGAGGGCTGGGCTCTTCAGATCGGTCGAGCTCCAGTCGAAGGTCGTGGTCCAGAAGGCGAGGTCGTTGGCGTGCAGGTCGCCATTGTCTCGAACGCCGTCGCTGGTGCTCGTGGACGCCGCCGCCGCTGATAGCGTCGCCGCGGATTGGGTCCTTATCCATTTGTCCGCCTCCGTCAGCGCATGCTCGGCGGCCTCGAACGCCAGGTCGCGGTTGCGCGTGTTGCTGGCCATGCGCTCTTGCATGGTGCTGTTGAGGGTGCCGCTGGTCCCGAGCAGGGTTAGGGCGAGCAGAAAGATCAGGGCCACGATGAGGGCGGCCCCGCGTTCGGATCGGGCGATGGTGCGTCGCGTCTTCACAGCAGACGGTTCCTCAGGGCGAAGGTGGTGGTGAAGGTCTTGGTCAGGGCCGTGCCGGTGGTGGTGACCTTGAGGTCGGCGCGGGAGGTCAGCGTGAGCGTGACGCGCACGCTGAGGACACGTTGCCAGTAGCCGTTCAACCGTGGTGACGCCGGTGATCGTCGTCGTGCCATTGGTTCCGGCCGTGACCTGGGCGGCAGTGAAATAGGCATCGACACTGAGAGGCAAGGTCGCGTCCGCGTCGACGCCGTATTGGATTTGCATGTTCGTCACCCAGTCGGCCAGCTCGGTCGTGCGCGTCGTGGCTGTGCCGCCGCTGCCGACGAGTTCCTGAGCATAGAGTGTCGGCACGCCATCGGCATTGTTCGCGACGTAGTAGGTCGATGCCTTGAGCGGATAGAGCTTTCTCGCCTTGATCGCGCCGGTGAAGGCGCCGAGATCGGTCGTCGAGTTGCCTGGCGTGCCGGAGACGTCCCGTAACCGAGCGTCATTGCGCCGCCACTGCAACCGCCAGCCGAGGTGATCTGGAAGACGGCCGCGTGGGTGTAGTCGGCGGCGACGAAGATCTGTCCCGCTGCCGGGAGGTCGTGCGGTGGGGCAGGTCGCGAAGCGAAGCTCGAAGGTTCCAGCCGGGTTCGCCGCGAGACAGGTGGCGTTCGTGTCGCCATCGAGACAGAGACTCAGTTCTCGATCGGTGTCCGCATGCACCAGGGTCACGGCGTCGGTCCCGGTCAAGGGGCTCGGGACTCAATCCCGTCGGAAAGGTTCCGCCCTGCTCGTAGCCCATCAATGGCCGATCGAAGAGGTCGATCAGACGTGGGTCGAAGCTGGTCGGCGTATTCACCGCGTTGATGGGTGACCCGCCGCTGGCCGGGCCGCCGGTGGAGCTGGCCATCCGGATGTCCTCGCCCATGTACTCGAAGTTGAAGCGGGCGACTTCCTGGAAACTGGCCAGGGCTTCCATGCTGTTGAAGCTGCCCTTGGCGTTCAGGTAGACATAGCCGACACCAGTGATCAGCAGCAGTCCGAGGGTCATGGCGACCATGAGCTCGATCAGGCTGAAGCCGCTCTGTCCTGGTCGAGCCCCAAAGGCTTTGGGCGGGCGTCTGTTCATGGGCGAAGGCTGGAGCGGGTTGAGAAGGTCGAGACCGTGGCCGCGCCCTCGTCCCACTGGACGTCGATGGTCACGGCTCCGTTCGCCGAGCTGACCGTCACCGCGCCATCGCCGCTGGGGAGGTTCGCGCCCAAGGTCGTCAGCCAATCGTGGATGTCCCGCTGGGCGACGGTCGATGGCGAACTGGGCGCGGATGCGCTGATGGCGATGTTGTAGTTACCCTTCAACGCGGCGGCACGATTGGCTCGCATGCAGTCGATGATGTCGTAGGCGTACATGGTCGCGTAGCTGTGGTAGAGCGCCGCGCGGTTGCTCTTCATCGTGACCGTCTGCAGGCCGGCGAAGCCGAGCAGTCCCAGGGCGATCACCACCATGGTCACCAGGACTTCGATCAGGGTGACGCCTCGCTGCCCGCGCGACGCGGCCGACAAGGCTGGCGGTCTCATGTGCATGTCCCCTGGACGATCCTGATCTGCCCGACCCGGTTGATGATGATCCGCCGTTGTTCCGGCGCGACGCAGAGGGTCAGGGTGCGGTCCGCTTCCGCGCCGGTCGCCGAGCTCCCGCCGTTCGGGAGGAAACTGACGAACAGCTTGAAATTATCGCCTGTCTGGATGGCATTCAGCGTGGCGGGCTGTCCGACCTTCAGCAGGTCGTCCGCCGTCCGTCGCGAATCCCGTGCGTCCCCCGGTCCACGAAGACCAGCCAGCCATCGGGCCAGGTCGCGGTCGTGCTGGTATCGCAAGCCGGCGCGGTGGCGGTCACGGCCGCCGAGGTGTTCGAGGACTTGCAGACGGTCACCGTCGCGCCGCGCTTGATCGCCTCGGACCGCGCCAGATTCAGGGCGGCGCTCAACTCGCTGGCCAAACCCTCCACCCGATTTTTGGCCAGGATGCGCTGGAAGCTCGGCGCGGCCAGCGTCATCAGAATCGCCATGACGGCGACAGTGATGATCAGCTCGATGAGGGTGAAGCCAGCGATCGGGCGCGAAAGGCCAACCGACATGCGCGCGGTGGTTCCGTGAAGCGGGGAGAGGGGTGACGACGCATGGATTTCTTGACCGACTGGCCCGCCTACCGAGGAGAAGCTCTGGAGTCCTTCAGCCAGCGCGGCGTGGAATGCACGGAAGGCGCGCACCCTTATTTTCGGCGCCGAGTGAGCGGGCAAGTGTACGACGATCGCTCCGTCACCGCATCTCGCGGCGACCAACGGCCAGGAGCCGGTGCGTCTTCCGTGGGTGGGTAAATCCGCGCTCCAGCCGGGCCGCAGGACGCCAGAGGTTGGCGGACGTGCCCATCACCCCAGCTTGCGACCTTGGCGCCCCGTTATCCTGTCGCGCGGCGGATGGGTCTTCCCGGCTGACTCAGCGGGCGTCCTCGAAGATAGCCTCCAGCGAGTCGCTTTCGAGGAGCCGTTCCGACCAGCGCTCCAGCTCGATTTCAGTGGCTTGGCTCAGCCGCTCGCCGACCCACTCGGGCAGATCGCCAAAACGCCGCACAAGCTGACGCCGCAGCAGTCTCGCTTCGCCCATGAGCACGCCCTCTCGGCGCCCCTCCTGCTCGACCCTTCTTGCAAGCCTACCTGCCGACCTTTCTGCAGACCCGCCTGCAACCCTTCCTGCTTCCATTCCTCGGTCCACTTTTTCACCCGTTCGGCGAGCATGGTACGCATTTCCTGTAATTCGATGACATCGGGAATGTCCACGCCAGGCACGCGCGCCGGCAACAGCACCCGCTTGAGCCAGACCACGAAAGACCGGCGCAGACCGGTTTGCGCTGGATCGCCGAGCCACTCCACCAGGGCCGCGAGCACCCGTTCGATATCCTCGGCGCGGCGGCTGTTCTCCAAGCGGAACAGCGCGGCCGCGACGTTGCGCAACCCGGCCAATTCCTGCTCGTCGTAGGCGCGCTCTTCGAGCAGCAGATAGCGCAACCGCGGTTGATACCGGGCCAACGCCGCCGGCAGGTCCGGTTCGCTCAACTCCGCCAAGGATTGGCGAGCCCACCAGCGCTTCTCGCCATTGTAGAGCACGATCGGCAGCACCGGCGGCAGCCTGGCGCCTGGGGCAATCGCCTGGGCCTTGATCAGATCCTGATACAAGAGTCCGACATAGGTCAGCAACCGCACCGCCATGAAGCGGTCGACCGAGGACTGGAATTCCAGCAGCAGATAGAGATAGAGCCAACGCTCGCCCCAGCGCAGACGCCAGACGATGTCATCCTCGCGCTCGCGCAGATCATCGCTCACCGCGCTCGCGCTGACCCGCTCCAGGGTGCTGAAATCCAGTTGCGCCACCCACTCCTCGCGCACGAATCCGCGCATCAGGTCGGCCACCATCTCGGGATGGGAAAAGAGCAGCTTGTAGGAAGAATCGTGTTCGGTCATGGCGGCGAGTGTAGCCGGTGGGCCGCCGACGATCCCGAGTGGATGGGGTGACCAGACAGGCCGTAGGCGCACAACGTCATCGGTGCGTCAGGCTTTCGGGTTGGTCGCGATCCCACTTCACCTCTGCCACTCAACGTGCCTTTGCGGATCCGCATACTCACGATATTGAACTGTGAGGCGCTCCGCAACTTTGTGGCGTGCCGTCGGCTAAGCTTCGGTCAAGGCGCGAGCGGCAGTTGCCAATGCGAGTCTGGGTGTTCGCCAGAAACAGGCGATGGATTGCCAGCAGCGATATTAATAATTCAGACACTTAGACCATTAACAAGACTTCAGGTCGACGCAGACAATGACGACACAGAGCTCTCGGATCGTCGCAAGCCATCCGCGCGGAGGTCGCCAGCGGTTGCGCGCAATGGCTGGCGTGACGCTGGTCGAACTCATCATCACGCTGGCAATCGCCGCGATCTTGATGACAATCGGTGTGCCGAGTTTTCAGAACGTGATCGCCAGCAATCGGCTCGCGACAGCTTCGAATGACGTGCTTCTTGGCCTCGGCGCGGCAAAGATCGAGGCGATACGCCAGAACGCCTCGATTCGTTTCTGTCTGAATCCCACGGCATTGACATGGAAAGTGACGACCATGGCGGGCACTGATATGCGGGTTGGCGCCCTGCCCAGCAATTTGACAGCGACAGTCGCCAATTTAGACACGACCTCGGTGGCGGATCATGACTGTGTGCGCTTTCGTTCGGACGGACTCTCCTACGGCAGCAGTAACGCCCTGATCTCGAATGGCAGTATCACCTTGACGCTGCTAGGCGGTAGCCGGGTTATCCATGTGAAGACGGGGGCTCTCAATGTTTCTAGTAGCTGAGAGAAGGACTCCCATGCTGCCCTTCAGTCGGCAATCGGGATTCACGCTCCTGGAGGTCTTGGTTGCCGTCGTGGTGCTGGGCGTCGGCATGCTGGGAGTGGCCGCGCTTCAGGTCAATGCCCTGAAGAGCAACCAGAGCAGCCTGCAGCGGACTCAGGCGGTGACGATGATCTATTACATGCTCGACGCCATGCGCGCAAACCGCGCGGACGCGGCAAACGAACTTTACGACATGGGCAAGACCTGCGCCGTTCCGACGGCTGGCCACGAGCCTGGTCTCCAACGACCGCCTCTCCTGGCTTCAGGCCCTCAAGGACAATATCGGCGACGCAAGCACCACCTGCGGTGAGATCGACTGCACGTCGGGGGCGACCTTGTGCAAGGTCGCCGTCTACTGGGACGATACGCGGGGCACTGGCGGCAATGCCGCTGAAAAGTTCGAGATCGCAACACGACTATGAATACCATCCCAAGGACCGGTCGTATCATCCATCAGGGCTTTACGCTGATCGAATTGATGATCGCGATGACCCTCGGACTCTTTCTGTTGCTCGGCTTGACCAACGTATTCCTCGCGCAACGTCAGGCGTATCGGACCAATGAGAACCTCGCGCATCTGCAAAACAATGCGCGGGTGGCTTTCGAGCTGATGGCGCGGGAGATCCGCGAATCGGGAGTGACCCCCTGCGGTTCCCGCGTCGTTGGCAATGTCGTCACCGGTTCGACCTTCATCGACATGGCTCAATTGGAGTGCCGGCGGCATCGTGGGTTACGAGGGAAACGCCACGGTTCCGGACGTAACGGACGGCACCGGCACGGCGCAGCGGATCGCGGGGACGGATGCTGTGATCCTGCGCTCGGGCTCGCTCTTTACCGGAGCGGTCATCGCCGCTCATGCGGCCAGCGCCAGCGCGATCACGGTCAATACCGCCAGCCACGGATTCGTGAACGGCGAGATCCTGAGTGGCCTGTGACTACAAGCAGGCGGCGATCTTTCAGGCAACGAGCACCTCAACCGCCGCCATCGGGCATGGCACGGGCGGAACACCCGGGAATTGCGTCACCGACTTTCCCTTGGACTGCTCCTCCGGCGGCTCGGCGCATAGCTTTGAAAAAAATGGATTCGTGACGCCTCTGTCGGTGACGGCTCTGGTACATCGGGAACAACGGCCGGGGCGGCCGTTCGCTCTTCCGCATCCTAAACGGCGGCACGTCCGCAAGAAATCGCGGAAGGGATTTCGGACATCCAACTTCAATACCTCACGCGGACCGGCACGACTCCAGCGGTGAACTATGTGGATGCCTCTTCCATTGCGTCGTGGACGAACAGTGCCCCCGCGACCGTGATCGCTGTCCGGATTGTCCTCGACCTGGAATCGAAGGAGTCCGTAGGCACCGATGCGGCGACACTCAAGCGTCAGCTCATCCATGTGGTCACTCGGCGGGGATATCGGGAGATCCTTTAATGAAAGCGCCAAGGCCTTTGAGGCGGCAACGGGGAGTGGCGTTGATCGTTGCTCTGATTCTGCTCGTCGTGATGACGCTGCTCGGCTTGTCGGGCGTGCGCATGGTCGCATTCGAAGAGCGTATGACCTCGAACAGCTACGATCGTGGTCTTGCCTTCGAGGGCGCCGAAGCGGCGTTGCGGGCCGGCGAAGCGGCGGCCCAAGCCCAGGCGGATGCTGGTCCGCTGAATTCTGGTTCGTTCTCCTCGGATTGGTCTACGGTGATTATAACGATGCGAACAGCACCTGCGGAAACTCGCCCTGCCAGAATGGCCTCTGTTCGATACCCGACAAGGACTGCACGGTGCGCTGGTTCGATAACAGTTTCACCGGATGGGTGAATGCCTCTGGGCTCAGCCTGACCTCGCTCGCATCGACGCCGCAATATATCGTTGAATTTCTAGGCGCTAACTTTCCCTGCAACGTTGAAAACCCCGATACCGGCGCGCAGGACTGCAATCGATATCGTGTCACGGCCCGCAGTCATGACGGCACATCCGCTCGCTCGATGGTGATCCTGCAATCCATCTACGCAACCGAATGAGAGACGCTTGATGAACACCATTGCCCATGCTGGTTTCCTCCGCCCGCTGCGTCGCTCGCGTGTCGCGAATTGGACTCTGTTCTTCGCGTGCTTTGGCGTGACGCTGGCGGCAATGTCCGCCGCGCCAGACATCCCGCCGACTCCGCTGATTACGACGCAGTCCGCCATTCCCTTGAGCATGATGGTTGTCGGGCGAGACCACACGCTGTTCTATGAGGCTTATAACGACGCAAGTGATATCGATGGCGACGGTACACTCGACACACGCTTCAAACCCGCCATCACCTACTATGGGTTATTCGATTCGACCTTGTGCTATTCGCATCGCGGGCGAAGACACGTATATCACCGACAAATTCACGCCAGGTGCCGATGGCCGCTCGCTGGGACCGTGTTCTGGCAGCAGCCATTGGTCTGGAAACTGGCTGAATTATGCAACCACGAGCCGAATCGACGCCCTGCGCAAGGTCTTTTACGGCGGCTATCGCGAAGTGGATACCGATTCGGAAACCATTCTAAGGCGGGCTTATATCCCGCAGGACGCCCATTCCTGGGCCAAGGAATACACCAGCGTCGCCGTCGATGGTTATGACATCAGCGACTACACTCCGCTTTCGCTGCCCAACGCCATCGGCGACATTTCTTCGGCAATCTGACCGATACAGCGGGGGTGGATTGCTCAACCCTCTCAGACTGCAGCAGCAAGAGCGCCTAGCTTCGGGTCGTCCTCAACAGCGATAGACGGGTGTGGGCGTCGGCATCCACGGAACGGCCGGTACTGCGCGCCGAGATCAGGCGGAGATTCGCGGACGACTACACCGTCCGGGTAGAGGTCTGCACCGAGACCTACTCCAACGGCTGCAAGCGCTATCCGAACAACAGTCTGAAACCGATCGGCCTCCTGCATGAGTACGGCGAAAACGGGACCATGCTCTTTGGTCTGTTGACCGGCAGCTACAACAAGAACATGTCGGGGGGTGTGTTGCGTAAGGTGGTGTCATCGTTCGCGGATGAGGTCGACATCCCACAGGGCTTTTCGCCGAACGCGACCATCGTCAGAGCGCTGGATAATCTGCGCATCCGTGACTTCGACAACGGCACCACCGGCAATTCATATCGGGCGGCTGGGTCACCACGCGATCAATGACGGAGGGAGAATTCATCGATTGGGGTAATCCGATCGGTGAAATGATGTACGAGACGCTACGCTACTTTGCCGGCAAGTCCTCGGCCACCACGGCGTTCGCCACCTCGGGCAGCTACGACGGACAGGTCGGGCTGCCGGTGGCCACCTCGGACGCCCCTACGCCGCGACCAGCACCGCCAAGGCCTATTGGTGCGCGCGTCCCAACATGCTGGTTGTCTCTGGGATCAATCCCTCGTTCGATTCGGATCAGGTACCCGGTTGCTATAGCGGTTTCGGCTCTTTCTCGGGCGATCTCAGGTCTCGACGCCGCTCCCTTGGGCAGACGATCACCAACGGTGAGACCGGACGTCACGGGGACTCGCTTCATCGGCCAGTCCGGCGAACCTAGACGGCGCACCGACCGCGAGAAACGGCGGCATCCTCGGCAACATCCGAGGCTTGGCACCGGAGGAACCGACCAAGAAGGGATTACTATTCCGCTTCGGTCGCCGATTTCGGCAAGACCACCGACCTACGCACGGACTCACCGGAAGCCAGACGGTCGATACCTACTCGGTGGTTCTAAGTTCGCCGCTTCCTCGCATCGAGGCCCCGACGCCTACGGGGAGGCCATCACCTTGCTACCTTCGCAAAGTCGGTGGACGGGTGCGGCATTTCGGCCAAAGGACGATTTCCAGCCGACCGACCAGATCGTCGACTTCTATGTCGACACCATCGCCAATTCGACGGAATCGTGCGGCCCACTACTATGGCGCTTCGGTCGATGGTGGGCGGTTACGCGAAGTTTCGCATCAACTTCGAGGACGTCAGCAGGGTGCCGACCACGATATGGATGCGATCATCGTCTTTGAGATCACGGCCAGCCGACGGCAAGCTCATCGTCAGGCTCACCCCGGAATATGAGGCCGGCGGCATCCGACACAACATGGGGTACATCATCTCGGGTACCAACAAAGATGGCGTCTATCTGGTCGTTCAGGATGAGAACGTCGAGGCCCCCTACTATCTCAATGTACCGGCGGGGATGAGCCGGGGCGGGTCCACCGTCGCAAGCCCGCCGGCCGCGTGCAAGAAACTCCCTTACGTCGGCGGAACCGACTCTCTCGCGTACAGCGAGCGCACCTTCGCCACAGGCGCTTCCACCGCCACTCTACTTAAGGATCCACTCTGGTACGCATCCAAATGGGGGGGTTTCGTCGATCACAACGACGACGGCAAGCCAGACCTCACGAGCGAGTGGGACTCGGATGATAACGGCGCACCCGATACCTATTTCCTGGTTCAGAATCCGCTCAAGTTGCGTGAGGCCCTGCAAGGCTTCGACACCGTAGATGAACGGAGCGCGAGCTCTCGGCAACATCACCTCGAACGGTCAGGAGATCAGGACGGTACCACGGTATTCCAGTGCCAGTTCAATAGCGCGACCTGGGATGGCGAGCTGTTCGCCGTACACCATCTCGTCCTCGGGTGTGAGTACCGCTTACTCCTGGAAAGCCTCCGAGCACATTCCCACCGTGTCGCTTAGAAAAATCTTTACCTGGAAGGACGCGACGACCAAAGGAATTGAGTTTACCTGGGCCAATCTATTAACGGCGCAGAAAACAACACTGGGCAATGACAGCAATGTTCTCAACTATTTGCGCGGTGATCAGTCGAAGGAAATTCAGAACGCGGGAACCTTCCGGACACGCAAGAAGCTCCTCGGCGATATTGTCCATTCCTCGCCCTATTATGTAAAAGATACCAACACAGTGTATGTCGGTGGGAACGATGGCATGCTGCATGCCTTCTCGGCCAGCACTGGTGTCGAGCTATTTGGCTACATCCCTGGGCTCGTTTTCAACAAGGTCGCCAATCTGTCGTCACCAAGCTACACCCACACCTTTTTTGTCGACGGCGATATTGCGGTGTCGTCCCTTGCGCAGACGCCAGGCAAGAACACTCTAGTGGCTTCCACCGGGCGCGGAGCCAAGGGGTTGTTCGCGCTGGATGTGACGACGCCAGCGTCATTCGCGGCCTCGGGCGTCAAATGGGAATACGACGGCGCCACGGATAACGATTTTGGCTATGTGCTCGGACGCCCGCAGATTGCGACGCTAGAAAATTACAGCGACCCAGTGGTCGTGGTGGGCAATGGTCACAACAGCGCCAATGGCCATGCCGTTCTCTATATATTCAATTTAGAGACGGGAGCGATCATCAAAAAAATTGATACGAAAATCGGAGGTGACAATGGCATGTCGACGCCAGCACTTTGGGATAGCGATGGAAATGGCAAAATCAACGCTGTCTATGCCGGCGATCTAAAAGGCAATGTCTGGCGTTTCGATGTCAGCGGTGCCAGTTCCACCGCCTGGGATTCGAAGTTCTCTCCGGAACGACCCCTCTCCCACTTTTCACTGCCGTGGATGGGGCAAGCACCCCGGCGCCACAGCCGATTACGGCTCAGTTGACCGTGGCGAAGGACACCAATACGAGTGATACCCTTAATTATGGGAAGACATTTGTGTTCTTCGGGACCGGCAGCTACGTTTATACGGCTGACCTCACCAACAAGCAGGTCCAGAGCTGGTATGGCCTGATCGACGAGAACACGTCAAATATTTCTAAGTCCAGTCTTAAAGAACGCACTATCACAGCGAGTGGCACGGTTTCGGATTATGGTGTTCGCGTCTTCTCCGCGGCGACCGCTGGCGATATGAGCGGCAAGAAGGGCTGGTACATCGATCTTAACTACCCGTCTGCGGGCGGAGAGCGGATCGTGACCCGCTCGAACCTCTATAGCCTGATCGTACCGGTCCTGATGGCGAGCAGCATCATTCCAGATACGGATCCTTGCGAAGCCGGCGGCAGCGGTTACGTCAACGCAATGAGTCCCTTCACTGGTGCGCGGCTGGAATACCCGGTGTTCGATCTGAATAATGACGCAAAATTTGACGATAGCGATAAGCTATCAGGCAACGTGGTCGGGTCATTCGATCCAAATAAGACGACGTCCACAACGAAATTCGGCATGCCCGGAGAAGCTACCCTCGTTGGTGATCGTCTGGTGGTCGGCGGCTCGACCGGAGAGATTGCCAGCATCCGCATCAATCTGGGGACTAAGCAATTGGGTCGCATGTCCTGGCGCGAAATCATGAGGGATTGATCGATGAAGTTTCAACGAGCCTTTACACTGATCGAGCTCATGATTGTGGTTGCAATCGTCGGAATTCTCGCGGCCATTGCCTACCCAAGTTATCAGCAGCACATCCTTAAAACGCGGCGCGCGTCGGCCACCGGATGTCTCGTCGAGCTCGCGCAATACATGGAGCGCTACTACACAACCAAGATGGTGTATACGGGCGCCACTCTACCGGCGACCGCCTGCCGGGTAGACCTGGCGAGTTATTATACGTTTTCGTTCCCAGCCGCTGTTACCGCAGCAACCTTCTCGATTCAGGCCGTACCCCAAGGCGCGCAGACAAATGATACGACGTGTGGAACCTTGGGCATCGACAATGTCGGCAATCGAACTGAGTCAGGCACGGGTTCGGTAACCGACTGCTGGTAAGCATGCAGATGAACAAAGACCCTGGTTTGAGCGAGATGGAGTGGATGGCGAGGGTATGACGTTGTTAATTGACATGGTCGCCTATTGGGCTGTGATATCCATAAACCATCGTTTCGGGGCCTGATTGATCGCCTCCGGGAAACCGGGGGCTTTTTTGTTGTGAGAACCTGATCTGTCGGCGCGGGGGTTGGTGGGCTTCACTTCGATCTATCCATCCGGCAGTTCTGAGCGGGCGTCTGGGAACTTCGCGTGCATTGGTTTCTGGGCTTTGATCGCTCGCCTACTTCTACGTTATAACTGCTTCCAATCGCGTTTGAATTTTGCCGATTACCCGATCTATTCTGCTCTCGACGGGATGTTCCACGGGGAGTCGGTGACTAACTTGGCGGGAGGTATGGATCCCAGAGGCGACAACTCTTGATCGGAGGGACTCAGAATGACGACTGTGGCAGTGGAACGTCGGGTGGATTCGCTCGAAGAGTACATGAGGGAGCTGAGCTACCAGTCCATGCGGACGGAGATGGAACTGGCTCGGCTCAGTAAGGAGATGCGGGAGTTCAAGGACGAGTGCGGGAATTCAAGGACGAGAATCGCCAGCAAAATCGGGAGATGAACCGCAAATGGGGCGATCTCGCCAACAAGCTGGGGACTCTGGTGGAGGATCTCGTGGCCCCGAGCCTGCCGCGCATCATCCAGGAGGTGTTGGGGATGGATGTGCTGGATCTGTCGGTGCGGCGCAAGCGCAAGCTCGCGGATGGGCGGGTGCGGGAGTTCGACGCCATCGCGGTCACGGCCGAGTTGGTGTGTCTGAACAGCACCAAGGCGACGCTGCGCAGCGCCGACGTGGATGCCCTGGTCGAGGAGGTCGAGCTTTTCCGTGTCTTCTTTCCCGAGTATCGCGAGACGCCGGTGATCGGGATCCTCGCCAGTCTATGGGTGGACGAGAGCGTGTTGAATCATGCGACGAAGACGGGATTTCTGGTGCTGGCGACGGGTGACGCGCTCATGGAGGTGATGAGTCCGCCGGGATTCGCGCCGAGGCGCTGGTGAGGCGCGCCGTCAGCCCGTGAGATGCGGATACCTGCGCGGGAACTCCTCCCGGTCCTTGCGGAAGCGGCGTTCGGTCGGATAGGGGAAGACGTCCTCCAGATGTCCGGCGCGGATGTGCTCCTGGCGCTCGCGCCACCAGGCCGGGTCGAGCAGCTCGCTGTGCAGCTCGCGGAAGACCTTGCGGATGCGCGGGTCGGTGAGCAGGAAGGTCTCGAACTCCTCGGGGAAGACGTCGTTGGGGGCGACGCTGTACCAGGTCTCCTCGCTCATCTCCATCTCGGGATAGGGCGCCTCGGGGATCTCGCGGAAATTGCACTCGGTGAGATAGCAGAGTTCGTCGTAGTCGTAGAAGACGACCCGGCCCTGACGGGTGACGCCGAAGTTCTTGAACAGGAAATCGCCGGGGAAGATGTTGGCGGCGGCGAGCTGCTTGATGGCGTCGCCGTATTCGCGGATGGCATGACGGATGTCCTCGTCGTCGGCGGTGTGAAGATAGAGGTTCAGGGGCGACATGCGCCGCTCGATGTAGAGGTGCTTGATGATGAGCTGGTCTCCGACCGGCTCGATGCTGGCGGCGCACTCGGTCTCCAGCATCTCGCGCAGTGCCGGGGAGAAGCGGCCGAGCGGGAAGGCGACGTGCGAATACTCCCAGGAGTCGGCCATGCGTCCGACCCGATCGTGCATCTTCACCAACTGGTATTTCTCCTTGACCGTGCTCGCGCGTCATCTCCTTGGGCGGCGGGAAGCGGTCCTTGATGACCTTGAAGACGAAGGGGAAGGAGGGGAGGGTGAAGACGCACATCACCATGCCGCGAATGCCGGGGGCGACCACGAAGTCGTCGGACGAGTAGCGCAGGTGCTTGAGGAAATCCCGATAGAACTCGGCCTTGCCGAACTTCTGGAAGCCGATCGCGGTGTAGAGCTCGGCCTTGCCCTTGCGCGGCATCAGGGGACGCAGGAAATCGACGACCGCCGCCGGCACCTCGGTATCCATCATGAAATAGGCGCGCGAGAAGCTGAAGACGTCCGAGATCTCGTCCTCGCCGGTCAGCAGGCTGTCGACATAGAGCCCGCGCGCCTCGTCGTTGAGGATGGGGATGACGAAGGGGATCTGGTCCGCGCCATTGATCGCCTTGCCGATGATGTAGGCGCCCTTGTTGCGGTAGAAGGGCGCGCAGAGCACGGCGAGCTGGAAGTTCTGCTGAATCGCCCGATTGGCCGGGAAGCGCGAGCGGATGGCGCGCATCAGACAGCGGATGTCGCGCCGCATGTCCCGGAAGGGGCGCTTGAAGCCAGCATCCTTGAGGATGCGGGCGATGACGCGGGCAAAGCCGTCGCGCGCCGGGTAATAGGGCCGGAAGATCGGAATCTCGGCCTCCAGATGCTCGGTGGAGATCAGCGGCCAGACGAAGATGTAGCTGTTGTTGTAGTAGTGACGGTCGAAGAGGCGGCAGAAGACCGAGTTGTAGAAGGTCTCCGCCAGCTCCGGCTGGTTGAGCTGGGGCAGCAGACGCAGGTATTCGATCTTGATCCGCCGCCAGAGGCTGTCGCTCGGATCGCGCAGATGGAACTCGCGCCGCAGCAGGGCGACCGTCTCACCGACGCGCTGGTCGTAGAAGCCGATGCGATCGCGCGCGGCGGTCTGAACGGCGGGCCAGTCGGCCTCCTCGAAACGCCGCTGGGCATCCAGGGTGATCTCGCGGAAGAGACGGTAGTGGCGCTCGAAGCCTTCGAGGATGGCTTCGGCGATGAGTTTGGCTTCGGTCCAGGCCATTGGGATCAGTTGTCAGTTGTCAGTGGGCAGTGGGCAGTGCGCAGTTGCAGGCGCGGAGCGGTGCCACGAGTAAACCATGT
This sequence comes from uncultured Gammaproteobacteria bacterium, assembly GCA_963818415.1. Lineage (GTDB taxonomy): Bacteria > Pseudomonadota > Gammaproteobacteria > Chromatiales > Chromatiaceae > CAWFSC01. Next base: position 202,131 of record CAWFSC010000004.1, read on the forward strand.
CTCATGTCTTCGGTCACGATGCTGGATCTTCGTGATGCGTCGATCTCGCTCCCGGAACTTGGGAGCTGTTGGACTCGCTCGACTGACCATGAATCGCTTCCTGCAGCGCGAGATTGGATAGGGCCAGCTTCACCGACTCGCTGACGGTCCTGGCCAGCATGCGCAGATCTTCGAGTGCCGTTGCGTCGAGCGCGGCTTCCGTGTGGATGTGCAGCAGGCCGAGCAGGGTGCCGCGCACGCTCAGGGGCACGCAGAGCGCGCTGGTCGGGGGATCGCCAAGGAAATGCCGGCAATGGATCTCCGCGCGATCAGGTGCCACGGCGTGGGTCTCGCCGCGCCGCAGCGCCCAGCAGTCGTCGGGGTGGAAGCTGGGCGGCAGCCGTGCGGGTGCTCCCCAGACGCCGACCCACTGAAGCTCTGAGGCTTGACCCCCGCCAACTGCCAGGCCGCCGGCATGGGGCGCGAAGAGCGCCGCCGCGCCTTCCGCGATGATCGGATAAGCCTCCGTGCGGGTGTCGCAAGCCAGGAGCAGGTCGTTCATCCGGTTGAGCGCCACCATCCGCGCATCGTGGCGCTGGACCTCGGCCAGGCTCGCGCGCAGGGCCTCCTCGGCGCGGCGGCGATCGCTGATGTCGGTCAGGGTGCCGGCCATGCGCAATGGCCGTCCATCCGTGTCGCGGCCGGTGATCTTGCTGCGCCCCAGAACCCAGCACCAGGTGCCGTCCTTGGCGCGCAGACGGTGCTCGCATTCATAATGCGCCGTAACACCGGCGATATGGGCCTGCAAGGCCGTCTGGCAGCGCGGCAGATCCTCGGGGTGCACAAGCGCTACCCAACCATTGACGTCCGGGGCGATCTCGGACAGCTCGTAGCCCAGCATCCGTGCCCAGCGCCGGCTGAAGAGCACCTCCCCGGTGAGCATGTTCCAGTCCCAAAAGCCATCGTTGGTGCCATCCAGCACCCTTTGCAGCCGCGCCTCGCTCGCGCGCAGCGCCTCCTCGGCCTCGCGGCGCCATTCGATGTCGATCAGCGCGCCAAGCTCGCGGGCGGATTCCAGCTCCTCGGCGCGCCAACGTCGGCTGCGCCCACGCACCAGGGCGCTCCAGGCGGCGAAGGACTTGCGCGGCGTGAGCCGTCCGTCAGGGGTGAGACTGGCGGCCTTGTCCGGGTTGCCGCCCCAGCTCACCTGGCGCAACTGCTCGCCACGCAGCCACATGAGACTGACCGAGCGGATTCCGTCCAAGGGCAGGAAGAGGACGCCGGACGCGGTCGCGGCGAGATCCGCGGCCTCCTCCAAGGGCTCGCCCAGACACTCGGTGACGAAGATCCCGGACGGCTCGCTCGCCGGCCGAAGGCCCAAGGCTTGGGCGATCTTACGCAGCGGCTCCAGGGGAGGCGTCTCCCCGCCGCTCAGGATGACGTCACCCAGCATCAGCGCCACACCCTCGGCGCCCACCACGCCCAGGAGGTCGTTCAGCCGGGGGGCGCTCAGCAGATCGGGCAGCCGCGCGCCCTGGCGCATCGCGGTGAGGATCTGGTCGCGGCATTGCTTCAGCGCGCTCACGGCCTGGCGTGCGTCCACCTCTTCGGTCAGCGCGATCTCGCTGGACAGATCCTGCGCCATCCAGGCCGTGATCTGGCGAATATCCCCCGTCGCGAGGTTGCGGCTGTAGTGATGGCAGGCGATCAGTCCCCAGAGCTGGCCCTCGCGAATCAAGGGCGCCGACAGACTGGCCTGCACGCCCATATTGCGCAGGTATTCCAGATGCACGGGTGAGATGGCGCGCAGGACGCTGCGCGAGAGATCGAGCGGCCGGCCCGCGATCGGGTCGAGCATAGCGGCACCAGCGCGGCGGGGATGGCGTCGATGTCCGCAATGAGGCGCGTCGGACTGACGAGATAGAGCCGGCGTGCCTGGCTGGGAATATCCGAGGCGGGGTAGTGCAGACCAAGAAAGGGCTCCAGATCCGCGCGCCTGGCCTCGGCGATCACCTCGCCGTGCCAATCGGCATCGAAGCGATAGATCATGACCCGGTCATAGCCGGTGAGTTGGCGGAACAGCCGGGCCGCGGCATCGAGCTTGCCCGCGAGCCTGGGCTGGGCGCGCACCGCGCTGAACTGCCGCAGCGCCTGCGCGAAGGTGTCGCCCAGAGAGATCGAGGTCGCCGTCGCCAACGGCTCCAGCTCCAGAATGGTGAAGGGCTCGCAGCGATGCACATGCGCCGAGAACGCCTGGGCTTGTGGCGCGGCCCGCCAGGTGAAGGACACTGGAGCGGCGGGCAGCTCGTCGTAGCGGGCGAGTGCCTCCCCGACCGCTTCGGCCAGCGTCGCGCCGAGCACGGCGGCCAGCTCACGCTCCAGCAGAGCGGACGGCGCCAGCCCCAGCAGGGTCTCGCAGGAGGTCGAGACCTGGGTGATCCGCAAGGCCGGCCCGTGCAAGGCCAGCAGGACACCGTGCGGCTGGATCGCGCCGGGGATGTGGATCGGCTCCTGGTCGCATTGGCTGAGGTCGGGCAGGGCGGGCGAGGTGTCTTGGTCCATGGGGATGCTCACTCGGAGTCGTTGGGTGTCGGCGTCACTGGAAGATTTCCGGCGACCGTCGGTGGCGGATCGATGGCGCTGGCCACCGCGACCCGATTGCGTCCGCCCGCCTTGGCCTGGTAGAGGGCGGCATCCGCGCGTGCCAGCAGCAGCGCGCAATGGGGCTCGGCCCCGCTGCTGACCGCGAGGCCGATGGACACCGTGACTTCCGGCAGATCCTGGCCGAGTGAAGACACCCGAAGCGATTGGATTGTCTCGCGCAGCTCCTCCAGGCGCGTGCCTGCCGCCTCTTGATGACAGCCAGGCAAGACCAGGGTCAGCTCCTCGCCGCCATAGCGGCAGGCAAGATCCCCCGCCCGCGCCCAGCCGCGCAAGCAGCGCGCCGAGCGTGCGCAGCACGGCGTCGCCCGCCTCGTGACCATGGGTATCGTTGACGCGCTTGAAATGATCGACATCCAGCATGGCCAGCGCCAGCGGCTCGCCCTGGTGCTGGGCGCGGGCCAGGAGGCGCGGCAGGGTTTCTTCCAAATAACGCCGATTGAAGAGTCCGGTGAGCGGATCGCGCAGGGCCTGGGCGCGCAGGCGCTCCCGGAGCGCAAGGCTGGACAGCGCCAGCTTGACGGCCTCGCTCACCGCGACGGCCAGCGTGCGCAGCTCCTGGCGCTGGAGCGCGCTTCGATGCGGCGGTGCGCCGAGGTGCAACAGCCCGAAGGTCTCGCCGCGCACGCTCAAAGGCACGCAGAGATAGCCCGAGACAGGGGGCTGCGCGAAGTGGCGGCATTGGGCGCCGCCCGTGGTCGCGACGACCTCGTGCACCTCCCCGCGTCGCAGTGCCCAACAGTGCGCGAGCGGGAACTCCGCCGCCAACCGCCCCGCCTCACCCCAGGTGGCGACGCTGCGCAGGCGTGTGGAGTCATCGCCCTCCAGGATGGCCAGTCCACCTGAGCAGCCATCGAACAGGTGCTCGGTGGCCCGCGTGATGACCTGATACGCCTCCGCGCGGGTGTCGCAGGCGAGCAGCAGATCGTTCATGCGGTTGAGCGCGATCATTTGGGCATCATGACGCTCGATGTCCGCCAGGGTGTTGCGAAGCGCCGTTTCGGCCGCCGCTTGAGCCGTGATGTCGTGGACGATGGCGTGCAGCACCGTCCGGCCTTCAAGCTCCAACGGACTTGAGTGGACCTCGACATCGCGCACCTCCCCGCTGGCCAGGCGATGGCGGACCAGGAAATGACCCCGTCCCGTCTGGACCGCCTCCCCCAGCCTTGCGCCGATCTGCTCGGGCGATAGGGTGTGGATGACGCTGAGCGACTGTCCGCGCAAGCTGTCGAGCGGATAGCCGTAGTAGGCGCTGGCGCTCGGGTTGGCGTCGACGATGGTGCCCGTTTCGGGATCGATGATGAGCATCACAACCTTGGAGGCCGTGAAGAGGCTGCGGAAGCGCCGCTCGCTCGCGTGCAGCGCCGCCTCGGCGGTCTGACGCGCCGCCTCGGCCTGCTTGCGCTCGCTGATATCGACATAGACGACGATGACCCCGTAGTCGGGGTGCGGCGAGGGTACGGCACTGACCAGAATCCAGTGGACACCCTCGCGGGTGACGATGCCCATCTCCAGGTCGCGGATCGGCCGCTGCTCGGTCAGGGCGCGCACGCTGGCAAACTCCTCGGCCGGCATGGCGCTGCCGTCCGGGCGCAGGATGCGCCACTCCGGGCCATCGAAGGTCCGCGTCAAATGGGCGTCGCGGGGCAGGCCGAGAATGGTCTCGGCGGCCCGGTTGCAGTCGACGAGACGGCCGCTCGGATCGGTGATGGAGATTCCCACGGGCGCCAGGTTGATGATGGCCCGCAGCTTGTCCTCGGAGCGCCGCAGCTCCGCCGTGCGCGTTGCGACCCGCTCCTCCAGATGCGCACGCTCGGCCTCAAGGGCGGCCTGGGCCTCGCGCACCTCGGTCTGGTCGTGCAGGCTTGCGACGATCCCCAGCACCGTCCCCTGCTCCAGAAACGGCCGCAGCGTCGTTTCGATCCAGTGCGACCGCCCGGCGGGGTCCCTGCCATGCAGGGCGATGTGTCGCGATTCCCCGGCTAGGACCGCCCGGAGCTGGGGCAGCAGCTCGGCCTGGACCTCGGGGCTGACGACCTCCTCGACCCGGCGGCCCTGGAGTGCCTCCGGTGTGGTGCCATAGAGGGCGGCGTAGGCGGGATTGACCAGCAGGTAGCGCAGCTCGCGATCGACGAAGGCCAGCATTTCGTTGGAGGTCTCGACGATCTGCCGATAGCGGCGCAGCGCCTCCTCGGCGGACTTGCGGTCGGTGATGTCCTCGCTGAAGACGACGATCCCGCCCACTTGCCCCTCGCTCGCATGCCAGGGACAGACCTCCCAGTGCAGCCATTGGACCGATCCGTCCGCGCGCTCGAATCGGTCCGCCGAGGCGCGAATCGTCTCGCCGGCCAGCGCCCGCCGATGGACGTCCCGCAAGCGCTCCGAGATCTCGGGAAAGATTTCATAGTGCGGCCGACCGACGAGGTCGCCCGCTCCGAGCCCATAGTCCGTGCTCCAGCGCCGGCTGGTCGCGAGATAGCGCAGATCGCGGTCGAACATGGCCAGCGCCGCCGGGACGTGCTCGATCAGCAGCCGCAGCCGTGCTTCGCTGGCGCGCAGCCGTTGTGCCGCGCGGCGGCGATTCCAGACCAGGGCGGTGAAGCCGCCGGTGACGCTCAGGCCCAGAAGGAGCAGGACGACGGGGATGGTTGCGCTCGGTCCGATCCGATCTGTCGGCACACCCCGCAGAACCAGATGGCGCCCCGCGACGCGGATCGCGACCTCATGGCCTCGTGGATCGAGGGCGAGCGCGGTCGGGCTCAAGGGGGCGTCCGCAGCCCGGATCGGGGAGGGATGGACGTGCAGCAGGCCGTCCTCGCCCGCAACCTCGGCGTCGCGCAGCACCAGATCGAGCGGCTGATCCGGCAGGCGGGCGAGGGCGGACTCGACCAGATCGCCCAGGCGCAGCACCCCGGCGGCGAAGCCCTGAAGCCGCGCGCACCGATCCGCTGGCGTCGCGGTCTCCAAGTCAGGGGCATACTGGGGCGCGAAGAGAAGCAGCGCCCGCTGACTGGCGGTCTCCTGCACCAGGGCTACCGGGGCGCTGGCCACCGGCTGGCCGGTCTCGCACGCGCGTTGCAGGGCGGCTTGGCGGCGTGGCTCCGAGCCAAGATCCAAACCCACCGCCGGCTCGTTGCCCGCCAGCGGTTCGATCCGCAGCACCGGGAAATAGCTCGGGCGCGCACCGGCGCGGCGCAAGCGCCCCTCTGCCAGTTCCCGGATACTGAAGTCCTCCAGACCCTGGGCACGCGCGTCGGCCTCGAAGGCGTCACGCTCGCGCGCATCGACCCGAGGCGCCCATTCCAGGGCGTGCAGCATTGGGTGGCGTTGCAGGAAAGGGCGCGTGAAGCGGGCAAATTCATCGCCATCGACCCTGTTCGATGCGCCGTAGAACTGGGCCAGCACCTGAACATCATTGACGAGGTGCTGGAGCCTCTGGTCCAGCGCCTCGGCCGAAACCTCCACCCACTGGCGCAACTCCGTCGCCCGCTGCCGGCTCTCCCAGCTCCAATCCAGCCAGGCGAGACCGCTACTGGCGAGCGCACCGAGGATCAAGATCCCGATCTCGCGCCAATGCGCGTGCCAGCTCGACCAAGGACGGACCCCGGCGGCCGGCTCTGATTTCTGCTGACGTCCCATGGCTGTTCGAGACCCCATGCTTGCACGCCACGCGGGGGAGAGAGCGACGACAATGACGGTAAGCGTCCCAGGTGTCGTCGATGAGCAGTATAGGGAAAGGGCCGTCTTCAAGGCGCGGATCTTCGCGCCTTGTCACCGGTTACTAGCGATCACCCCTCATGGTCGGGGTCAAAAGACCGGCCTTGCCCGCTGGCGCGGGTGCTGGCGGGAGCGGCCTGGGCTCGGATGCCGCGCGCGGGCATCCAGCGCCAGTCAGAAGTCTGGTGTCCAGATGGGGGCGAGTGGCAGGTTCACGCTGGGCAGGTGATCGGCGTCGTTGAGTGTCTGGGGATCTCAGAGCGGCGCTCGCGGCGACGACGCCTTGGTCCGGCGTCAGTCCGTGAGATCGAGCGACCGCTCTGCGACCAGGATGCCGTCCTCGTCGCAATAGACCCAGTCGCCGGGCACGAAGCGCGTACCCGCGAAGGTCACGGGGATGTCGCGCTGGCCCTCGCCGCGTCGCTGGCTCTTGCGCGGGATTGCTCGCCAGCGCCTTGACGCCGAGCGGCATCTGCGCCGATCTCGACGCTGTCGCGCACGCAGCCGAAGAGCATGACGCCGGCCCAGCCCTGCTCGACCGCGCTGGCGGCGATGAGGTCGCCCAGCATGGCGCAGCGCAGCGATCCGCCGGCATCGACGACCAGGACGCGCCCGTCACCCGGCTCGGCCAGGGTCGATTTGACGAGCGAGTTGTCCTCGAAGCATTTGAGGGTGACGATGGGGCCGGCAGAAGCGGACGGTGGCCGCCGAAGTCGCGGAAGAGGGGGTCGCAGACGCGCAACGCCTCTTCGTAGCGGTCATAGAGATCGGCGGTTTTGAAATCCATGGGCGGCTTTCCGATCGATCGGCTGGTCGGGAGCAGCCGGGCGACCTGTTTCCAGTCGCCCGGCGAGGCTGGTCAGAACTGCTCCTCTTCGGTCGAGCCGGTCAGCGCGGTCACGGAGGAATGGCCGCCCTGGATGACGGTGGTGACGTCGTCGAAGTAGCCGACGCCGACCTCCTGCTGGTGCGAGACGAAGGTGTAGCCCTTCTCGCGCGCCGCGAACTCCGGCGCCTGGACCTTCTCGACATAGTGGCGCATGCCTTCGCCGCGGGCGTAGTCGTAGGCCAGATCGAACATGTTGAACCACATGCTGTGGATGCCGGCCAGGGTGATGAACTGGTACTTGTAGCCCATGTCGCGCCAGCTCGTCCTGGAAGTTGGCGATGGTGGCGTCGTCCAGGTTCTTCTTCCAGTTGAAGGAGGGCGAGCAGTTGTAGGCCAGCAGCTTGTTGGGGTTCTTCTCCAGCACCGCCTGGGCGAACTCGCGGGCGAAGCCCAGATCCGGCGTGCCGGTCTCGCACCAGACCAGATCGGCGTAGGGCGCATAGGCCAGACCGCGGCTGATCGCCTGCTCCAGACCGTGCTTGACGATGTAGAAGCCCTCGTCGGTGCGCGCGCCGGTGAGGAAGGGACGGTCGTTGTCGTCCACGTCGCTGGTCAGCAGGTTGGCGGCCTCGGCGTCGGTGCGGGCCAGCAGGAGCGTCGGCACGCCCATGACGTCGGCCGCCAGGCGCGCGGCGATCAGCTTCTGCACCGCCTCGCGGGTCGGCACCAGCACCTTGCCGCCCATGTGACCGCACTTCTTGACGGCCGCGAGCTGGTCCTCGAAGTGCACGCCGGCGGCGCCGGCGACGATCATGTTCTTCATCAGCTCGAAGGCGTTGAGCACGCCGCCGAAACCGGCCTCGGCGTCCGCCACGATCGGCAGGAAGTAGTCGATGTAGCCCGCGTCGCCCGGCTCGATGCCCTTGGACCACTGGATCTCGTCGGCGCGCTTGAAGGTGTTGTTGATGCGCCGCACCATGGTGGGGACCGAGTCGTACGGCATAGAGCGACTGGTCCGGATACATGGTCTCGGAGGTGTTGCCGTCGGCGGCGACCTGCCAGCCGGACAGATAGATGGCCTCGATGCCGGCCTTGGCCTGCTGCATCGCCTGACCGCCGGTGATGGCGCCCATGCAGTTGACGTAGCCCTTCTTGGCCTCGCCGCGGACCAGTTTCCAGAGCTTCTCGGCGCCGCGCTTGGCGTAGGTGTGCTCGGGCTGGACGGAGCCGCGCAGGCGCACCACGTCGGCGGCGGAGTAGCCGCGCGTCACATCGGTCCAGCGGGGATTCTCGGCCCAGTCCTGTTCGATGGCTTTGATCTGTTCTTGGCGGGTCATTGGATTGCTCCTCAATGGTGTCATGATTGGGCCGCTCGTGACCTGTTGTTCCAGCGCTCCGGAACGGCGTTTTGAGGGCGTTCCCGCGAGCAAGGCGGCTTATATTTGACCGTGGCACTTGGTCTTAAGCTGAAAACCTACCGGGACCGTTAGCATTTGACGAGTCAATTATCCTAATTTTTTCTATTTGGATTGACAATTCTCAATGAAGATTCTCCGCCTTTTTGAAATCTCAACAGCCCGAGCACCGATCATCGTGACCCCTGGTCGTCTCTCGGAGCTTCCATGAACGCGAACCCGGAGGCATTGCGACGGGAGTTGATGGCGCGGGGGCTGTCCCGTCAGGAGTTGGACCCAGACCCGATCCGACAGTTCCAGCAGTGGTATGAGCTGGCGATCGGCACCGATCTCCCCGAGCCGAACGGCTTGAGCCTCTGCACGGTGAACGCGGAGGGCCAGCCGTCCGTCCGCACCGTGCTGCTGAAGCTCTATGACGAGCAGGGCTTCGTCTTCTTCACCAACTACGAGAGCCGTAAAGCCAGGGAGATCGACCGCTAAACCCACGGGTCGCCATGCTCTTCCCCTGGGTCGCGCTGGCGCGACAGGTGCAGATCAGCGGGCGCGCCGAGCGCATCCCGACCGCCGAGTCGCTGCGCTATTTCGCCACCCGTCCACGCGGCAGCCAGATCGGCGCCTGGTCCTCGCCCCAGAGTCAGGTGATCAACTCGCGATCCTTGCTGGAGGCCAAGGTCGCCGAGATAGCGCGCAAATTCGCGCACGGCGAGATTCCGCTGCCGGATTTCTGGGGCGGATACCGGGTCGTGCCCGAGATGATCGAGTTCTGGCAAGGGCGGGAGAGCCGGCTGCACGACCGGTTCCGCTATGTCAGAGAGGAGGGGAGCCAGTGGAGGATCGAGCGTCTGGCTCCTTGAGTCATTGCTGCGTCAGCGGCGGCGCTCGATCCGTAACAGGTCGCGGCCATCGACACCCAGGAACCAGGCCGATTCGGCGTCGGACTCGCGGACGTGATAGGCCCGATGCACCTGTGACCAAGGCAGGTCGAGCCGCCAGCCATCGCCTTCGAGCGTCAGCCGCTCGCCCGCCTGGACGAGACGCGATCCGGCCACTGCCATGACCGCCGTGGCTTCCCCCGGTCCAGTCTGAAGCCGCGCCCGCGCGTCATCCCATGCCAATGCCGCTTGCAGCAATGCCAGCGGGTCTGGTTCCTGGGTCACCCCGATCGCGCCGCGAGTCGACGCTAGACAGGGCATCCAGCACCTGGGTGGGTGTCGCCGACAGGGTCTCGCAGGCCGCGTCGACGCCCTGCTGCTCGGCATGTTCCCGCAATTGCCCGCGCCATCCATCGAAGCCGCTGGAGAGCGGGACGCGCGGCGCCTCCCCCGGACGGGCCGCGCCGTCCAGCAGGTCGTATTTCTGGCTGTAGCCGCGCGGCGTCACCATCAGCCCCGCGCGCACGAAGCTGCTGGCGTTGCCGATGATGAGGCTGGTCAGCATGGTCACATCGCCGTCGGCCATGCCCGCGAGCGTCGTCAGCTCGACCGCCTGGCGCGGCCGATAGGCGGCGCGGACCGCCGCCACTGGCGTCTCGGCGTCACGATGGCGCAGGAAGATATCGCGGGCCTCGCGGAGCTGATGCGGACGCCGGCTGCTCTTGGGGTTGTAGAGCACGGTGACGAAGTCGGCCTGGGCCGCCGCCTCCAGGCGGCGCGCGATCACTGGCCAGGGTGTCAGCATGTCCGAGAGCGAGATGGCGCAGAAATCATGGGTGAGCGGCGCCCCGACCAGCGAGGCGCAGGAGGAGGCCGCCGTGATGCCGGGCACCACCTCGACCTCGATCCCCGCGCCCGGCACCCAGCCCTGCTCGAATAGCACCTCGTAGAGCGGTCCGGCCATGCCGAAGATACCGACATCCCCGGACGACACCAGCGCGACCGAGTGTCCCGCGCTGGCCAGCGCGAATGCCTCGCCGCAGCGGTCGAGCTCCTCGGCCATGCCCTTCTCGATGACCTCCTTGCCAACCAGCAGGTGGTCGATCAAGCGGATGTAGGTTCGGTAGCCGATCACCACCTGTGCGTCCGCGATGGCCTCGCGCGCGCGAGTCGTCATGTGCGCGGCATCGCCCGGACCGATGCCGACCAGATAGATCTTTCCGATGGTCATGAAATGGATGTCGCCTTTACGGTCCCGGAGGACGGATTCGAGGTGTAAGACGCGATGCGCCCGAGGTCCAGGTGGGCCTCGATCGCATCGGCCAGCCGGTCGATCGCGGATTCCCGCAGGGCATGTTGATCTGGCGTCTCGCGCACCGCCAGGCCCGCCCAGCGCAGGACCGCGGCGCAGGCGTCGGCCGAGTCGAACAGACCGTGCAGATAGGTGCCCAGGATCTGGCCGTCCTCGGACATGGCGCCCTCCGCGCGGCCGGTGCCGCCATCGACCAGGGACGCGACCGGTCGCTCCAGCGCCGCGCCGGTCGAGACGCCCGCGTGGATCTCGTAGCCGCTCACCGCCGCACCCTCCAGATGGAGATGGCCGCGGACATTCACCAGGGTCTTCTCCGGCTCCAGCCGCGTTTCGAGATCCAGCCAGCCCAGTCCCGGGCTCTCGCCCGGCTCGCCTTCCAGACCCAGCGGATCGGCGATCCGGGTGCCGAGCATCTGATAGCCGCCGCAGATCCCGATCAGCCGCCCGCCGTAGCGCAGATGCCGCGCGATCGCAGGCTCCCACCCCTCGCGGCGCAGCCAGTCCAGGTCCGATCGCACCGACTTGGAGCCGGGCAGGATGATGAGATCGGCGGGCGGCGGGCGCTCACCGCCCTGGACGTAGCGCAGATCGACCTGCGGATGCAGCCGCAGCGGGTCGAAGTCGGTGTGGTTGCTGATGCGCGGCAGCCGGGGCACGACGACGCGCAGGGCATCGGCGTCCTTCGGCCCCTGAGCGGTCGCGACGGCGTCCTCGGCGTCCAGGTGCCAGCCTTGCAGATAGGGCAACACCCCGAGCACCGGCTTGCCGGTCTCGCGCTCCAGCCAGTCGAGCCCCGGCTGCAGCAGGGCGATGTCGCCGCGAAAGCGGTTGATGACGAAGCCGATGACCCGCGCCCGCTCGCTCTCCGAGAGCAGCGCCAGGGTGCCGACCAGATGGGCGAAGACGCCGCCGCGATCGATGTCCGCGACCAGGATCACCGGGCAGTCGACCGCCTCGGCGAAGCCCATGTTGGCGATGTCGTTGGCGCGCAGATTGATCTCGGCCGGACTGCCGGCGCCCTCGACCATCACCAGCTCGAACCGCTCGGCAAGCCGCGCGTGCGAGGCGAGCACCGCCTCCAGGGCAATGCGCTTGTAGTCGTGGTAGGCCACGGCGTCCATGTTACCGATGGCATGGCCGTGGATGATGACCTGGGCACCGCGATCGGTATTGGGCTTGAGCAGCACCGGGTTCATGTCGACCGTCGGCGCGAGTCCGCACGCCTGGGCCTGGACCGCCTGGGCGCGCCCGATCTCGCCGCCATCCGCCGTCACCGCGCTGTTCAAGGCCATGTTCTGCGGCTTGAAGGGGACGACCGCGACGCCCCGGCGCCAGAAGACGCGGCACAGACCGGCGACCAGCACGCTCTTGCCGGCGTCCGAGGTGGTGCCCTGGATCATCAGGGTGGATGCGGTCATGCGGTGCCCGCTCCCGCGCGCGGGCGGCCCGGCAAGGGGAGAGTGACGTCAGGGAGCATCGGAGTGGGCGCTCGCTGGAAGCCGTGAGCGTGGGGTCTTGCGGGAGTCATGGGCATAGGCATCGAGGCTGACCAAATGCGGCGTTTTGCGGACGGCGACTATACCCATTCCTCCTGGCGGACGCCGCATTCCCGTCCAGTGGCCCGCGCATCTGGTCGGTTCGAGTTGCGCCTCGCTGGACTTTCCGGACCGCCGCCGCAAATACTGGGAGGTGGATCCAAGACCTGACGGGAAACAGGGATATGACGCACCGCGATCGTTTCGAGTCTGCCTTGGCGGCGACGGCGGAATTCGTCTCAGCGCCGAGTCGCGAAGGCTTCTTCGCGGAGCTGGTCGAACATGCTGGCCTGACCCTGGGGCTGGATTATGTCCATCTCGCCACGCGGGTCCCTGGCCGGCCGCGCGTGGCGACCCTGGCGGCCTGGCTGGACGGAAAGCCGATCCGCAACTGGTCCTATGACCTGGACGGAACCCCGTGCGAGGAGGTTCTGACCAGCGCGCGCCGTTGCTTCGCCTCGGGCATACAGGAGCGCTACCCGCGCGACGAGGATCTCCTCAGTCTGGGCGCGGAGGGCTATGTCGGCGAGCCCATCCTGGATTCGGCAGGCCAAGTGTTGGGGCTCATCATCGGCGTCAGCCGGGACGAGCTGCACAAGGGTGAGGTGATCCAGGCCAACCTGCGCATCCTCGCCGCCCGCGCCGGGGCGGAGATGGCGCAGCGCGAGGCCATGGCCTGTTTGCGGCAGGAGCGCGACACCGTTCGCGATATCCTCCAAACCGTCGAGGCCATCATCGTGGTGCTGGATGCCGAGGGCCGGATCACCCTCATCAATCGCAAGGGCTGCGAGCTGCTTGGTTATGACGAAACCGAGTTGATCGGCCAGGACTGGTTCGCGACCTGCCTGCCGCTTGACATTGATGTCGACGCCGTGCGGGAGATCCACCGCAACGCCCTGGCGGGAGATCTGGCCGGCTCGGAGTATTACGAGAACCAGGTCCGCACCCGCTCGGGCGCGACCCGCCTGATCGCCTGGCACAACAGCCGACTGCGGGATCCGCATGGGGCGGTGATCGGCAGTCTCAGCGCTGGCGAGGACATCGGCGAGCGGCGCGAGGCCGAGCAACGCCTCCTCGAAAGTGAGCAGCAGTACCGCACCCTGGCCGATTCCGGCCAGGCCCTGATTTGGGCGGCCGGCACCGACAAGCTCTGTTTCTACTTCAACCGGGTCTGGCTCGACTTCACCGGCAGGACACTCGCGCGGGAAGCCGGCAACGGCTGGACAGAGGGTGTCCACCGAGCGGATTTCGAGCATTGCCTGAAGACCTATGTCGAGGCTTTCGAGCGGCGCGCAAAGTTCAGCATGGAGTACCGGCTACGCCACCGCGACGGAACCTATCATTGGGTCCAGAACGACGGCTGCCCTCGCTATGACAGCGCGGGCGCGTTCGTCGGCTACATCGGCTATTGTCTGGATATCGGCGACCGCAAGGCCACCGAGCAGGCGCTGAAACGCGAGCACGAACGCTTGCAGCTCATTTTGGAGCACGCGCCCATCGGTATCTGGCTGCAGGACACCAAGGGCAAGGTGGAGTTCGTCAACCGGGCCTTCTGCGAGGCCGTCGGGATCCCTGAGGCGCGCTTCCTGGCCGTGTCGCACTACGCCGAGATCTTTCCCAGGGAATATGTGGAACAGTGTCTTGAGTCGGATGCCACGGCGCTCGCGGCTCCCGCTGTCAGCGTCACCCATGAACGACTGCCGGGCGCGGATGGGCAGGTGCGCGACCTGCGGGTTTTCAAGTTCGCCCAGCGCAACGATCATGGCGAGCCCGAGGCGTTGGTGGGGCTGAGTCTGGACATCACCGAGGAACTGCGCGCGGAGTCCGCGCTGCGCGCCAGCGAGGCGCGCGCGAACAGCATGCTGCGCGCCGCCCCGGTGGGGATCGGGGTGGTGGTCAAGCGCGTCATCGCCGAGGTTAACGACACCCTGTTGCGCATGACCGGCTACAGCCGCGAGGAACTGATCGGGCAATCGGCCCGCATCTTCTATCCATCGGAGGCCGAGTACGAGGCCGTCGGGCGCGAGAAATATCTCCTGATCCATGAGCATGGCGTCGGCAGCGTGGAGACCCGTTGGCGCCGCAAGGATGGCGCCATCATCGATTTGATCCTTTCCTCCTCGCCGATCGATGCGTCCGATTACGATCAGGGCGTTACCTTCACCGCCCAGGACATCACGGCGCGCAAGGAGGCCGAGGAGCAGATTCGCAGTCTCGCCTATTTCGATCCGCTGACGGGTCTGCCCAATCGCCGGCTGCTGATGGACCGCCTGGGTCAGGCGCTGATCGCAAGCAGCCGCAGCCGACGCTATGGCGCGCTGCTGATGCTCGACCTGGATCACTTCAAGGCGCTCAACGACACCCAGGGGCACGATGTTGGCGACCGCCTGCTAACCGAGGTCGCGCGGCGCATCAGGTCGGCCCTGCGCCAGCAGGACACGGTCTCGCGCCTGGGCGGCGACGAATACCTGATCCTGCTGGAGGAGTTGGGCGAAAACGAACCGGTCGCGGCCAACGAGGCCGAGACGATCGCGGAGAAGGTGCGCGCCATCCTCGATGTCCCCTATGACGTCACGCCCGGCGAGTCGGACCACTATTGCACCGCCAGCATCGGCGTGACCCTGTTTCGGGGTCATGGAACCTCGGTCGATGGTCTGATCAAGCAGGCCGACGTGGCGCTCTATCAGGCCAAGGACGCCGGGCGCAACGCGGTGCGCTTCTTCAACCCGGAGATGCAGGCGGCGATCGAGTCGCGCATGACGCTGGAAGTGGCGCTCCGCCAGGCGCTGAGCCGGGACGAATTGCAGCTCCATTACCAGCCGCAGATGGACCTGAATGGACACTGTGTCGGTGTCGAGGCGTTGCTACGCTGGCACCGACCTGGGCACGGCATGGTGTCGCCCATGCAATTCATTCCGCTGGCCGAGGAGACCGGGCTCATCCTGCCGATCGGACACTGGGTACTGGAAACCGCCTGCACTCAGCTCAAGGCGTGGGAGGCTGGCGAGCACACCCAGTCGTTGCGCCTGGCGATCAACGTCAGCGCGCGCCAACTCCATCAGCCCGACTTTGTGTCCCTGGTGCGGGCCAGCCTGGAGCGCTCCGGGGCGAACCCCGCGCGGCTCAAGCTCGAATTGACCGAGAGCGCCTTCCTGGAAAACGCCGAGCAGGTCGGCGAGCGGATGCGGCAGATCAAGGCGCTCGGCGTCGGCTTCTCGCTCGACGATTTCGGCACCGGCTACTCGTCACTGTCCTATCTCAAGCGCCTGCCGTTCGACCAGCTCAAGATCGACCAGTCGTTCGTGCGCGACATCACCACGGACCCGAGCGACGCTGCCATCGTCATGGCCATCCTTGCCATGAGCCAGGCCCTGGGACTGGAGATCATCGCCGAGGGAGTGGAGACCGAGGCGCAGCGCGATTTCCTGCTCCAGAACGGCTGTCACACCTTTCAGGGGTATCTGTTCGGGCGGCCCAAGCCCATCGACGAATGGGATATCCCCGCTTGAGCTGGGGCTGCCTCCTGCATCCGCGCGCGTCGCCCAGCGTTTGACGACGCCAATCGGACGGACCTATGATGCTTGCCGATTCGACATCGGTTCCCCGCGTGCCTGTGCGCCCCTGGGGATGAAAAGGGAACATGGTTCAAGGCCATGGCTGCCCCCGCAACTGTAAGCAGCGAGTCGACACACGAAAGGACCACTGGCCGCGCGGCTGGGAAGGTGAGTGTCGATGATGACCTGCAAGCCAGGAGACCTGCCGGTGTCGTTTGTCGAAAGTCGATCCGGGCGGGGTGTTCCGGTGGCGAGACCTTCCTCGTGATTAGCCTGTACGTGCCAGCGCCTGCCTTCCGAGTGGGCGTTCGGCCGCATCCGCAGGGTCTCTCCTCCCCCAAGACCGAGCTCGCCCTTCACTCTTGGGAGAAGATCGCTCGTGCATATCATGGAGGGGTTTCTGCCCCCAATCCACGCCGCCGCCTGGACGGCCGTCGCGATTCCCTTTCTGGTCGTGGGCGCGCGTCGTGTCGTCACCCTGACACCCGCGAGCAACCGCGCACCAAGCTGCTGCTCGCCAGCGCCGGCGCCTTCGCCTTCGTGCTCTCGGCGCTGAAGATCCCCTCGGTCACCGGGAGCTGTTCGCATCCCACCGGGACCGGACTCGGCGCCGTGCTCTTCGGCCCCTCGGTGATGGCGGTGCTCGGCGCCATCGTGCTGCTGTTCCAGGCGCTGCTGCTCGCGCACGGCGGACTCACGACGCTCGGCGCCAATATCATGTCGATGGCGGTCGTCGGTCCCTGGGTCGCCTATGGCGTCTTTCGGCTGACCCGCTCGCTGGGCGGTGCGCTCGACCATCGCGGTCTTTCTGGCGGCGATGCTGGGCGATCTGGCGACCTATCTGATGACCTCCGTCCAACTGGCGCTGGCCTTTCCCGATCCGGCCAGCGGCTTCCTGGGCGCGCTGACCAAGTTCGGCGGCGTCTTCGCCCTGACCCAGATCCCGCTGGCCGTGATCGAGGGTCTGCTGACCGTGATCGTGGTCAATCTGTTGACCCAGTACAGCCGCGACGATCTCGATGCGACTGGCCTTCGCCCACGGAGGCGCGAAATGACACGGACCAATCTGCTGCTGCTCGCCGCCGTGCTGGCGCTGGCCATTCTGCCGCTGCTGCTGCCGGTGACCAAGGGGCTCGACGAGCCCTTCGCCGGCGCGGACGACCAGGCCGAGGCGGCGATCACCGCCGCCAATCCGGACTTACGACCCCTGGTTCGCGCCACTGTGGGAACCGCCGAGCGGCGAGATCGAGAGCCTGCTGTTCGCCCTGCAAGCCGCACTGGGCGCCGGACTGCTCGGCTACTACCTGGGTCTGCGGCGCGGTCAGACCGAGCGGCGCGCGGGGCGCGATCGCCTCGGCAAGGCGACCGATGCTCGCGATTGACCGTCACGCCTGGACCAACCGCTGGCGCTCGCATCATCCGGGCGAGCGGCTCCTGCTGGCCGGGCGGCGGTCTGCTGCTCGCCAGTCACGCTGCCCCCGCTCACCGCCGGCCCCCTGATTCTGCTGGTCATGTCCCTCGCGACCATGGCCGGCGCGGGCATTCCCGGTCCGTGCCTGCTAGGCCTGTCATGGCGATTCCGGCCGGATTTCCTGCTGACCGGCGCGCCCTTTCTGGCGCTGTCGCTCGACCTGAGCGACGGGGTCCGACTGGCCTTCTCGCCCGCCGGGGCCATGACCGCGCTGGAAGTGACCTTGCGCTCCCTGGCCGCGCTCTCCTGTCTGACCCTGCTCGTGCTGACCACGCCGGTCGTCGAGCTGGTCGGCCTGCTGCGACGGATCGGCGTGCCGTCCGCGATCGTGGAGATCATGCTCCTGATTTACCGGCTCATCTTCCTCTTCATGGAGGAGGCGATCGCCGGCCAGCATGCCCAGGCGGCGCGTCAGGGCTACACCACCCTGAGACGCAGTCTGCGCTCGCTCGGGCAACTGGTCGCGACCCTGCTTCCAGCGCGCCCTGGCACGGGCACGGCGACTGGAGATCGGACTGGCGGCGCGCGGCTTCGAGGGTGAGCTGCGTGTCCTGAGTCAGCCGTCGCGCCTTGTCCTGGCGGCGTCTCGCCGCCGTTGGTCTGGTCTTGCTGGCACTGACCCTGACTCACGCTTCTGTTGGATCGGGGTGCCGCGATGAGCGAGGTCGATCCTGGCCGCCCAGGGGCTGGAGTATGCCTATCCCGATGGGGTGGCGGCGCTTCAGGGCCTGAATCTGGAGATCCGCCGGGGGCGCAAGCTCGCCCTGCTGGGGGCCAACGGCAGCGGCAAGACGACGCTGCTCCTGCATCTGAACGGCACTCTGCGACCCGCGCGCGGGCAGGTGGCGATCGACGGCCAGCCCGTCGACTACGACCGGAACGCCCGCAAGCGCTGGCGCGACCGCGTCGGGCTGGTGCTCCAGGATCCGGACGATCAGCTTTTCTCGGCCAACGTCTACCAGGATGTCTCCTTCGGCCCCTTGAATCAGGGATTGTCCGAGTCCGACTCGCGCGAGCGCGTGGAGGATGCCCTCGCGCGGCTGCGGATCGCCCATCTGGCCGACCGCGCGACCCATGCCTTGAGCTACGGCCAGCGGAAACGGGTCGCCATCGCGGGTGTTCTGGCCATGCGCCCCGCCATCCTGATCTTGGACGAGCCCACGGCGGGACTCGATCCGCACGGCGTGGCGCACCTGCTCGCCGCCTTGCAGCATCTGCTGGAGACCGGCACGACCCTGGTCTTCTCGACCCACGACGTGGACCTCGCCTATGGCTGGGCCGACGAAGCGGCGATCCTCGACCGAGGGACGATGCGCCGTCAGGGGGATGTCACCGAGATCTTCGCCGACGCGGACCTCTTGGCCGAGGCCCATCTGCGCCAGCCGACGCTGCTCGCCTTGGCCACGGCGCTACGTGGAGCGGACGACGCCTGGCCGGGTGGCCGACCACCCCGCAGCCAGGCGGAGCTGCTCGCCCTGCTGCGGCCCAGCGGCGCGGATCCGCAGCCATGCATTGCGGGGGGTATTCACGGCAGAAAGAGCGCGGCGGCGGCCTCGGGCGCGGACGGGTAGTAGAGATGCAGATAGCTCGCCCGCACCGGCCCCTCTCGATAGAAGGGCTCGCCCCTTGCCCCGTCCGGGTGATGTACCCCGTAACCGGCTGGCGCGAGCGGGGTCTCGGTGAGCGAGTGGTGGAAGCTGTGGCCGCGCAACCGGCCCTGCGGCAACTCGATCGACTGCATCCCGAGCCCGGCCAGCCGCTGCTGCATCCGCGCATGTCCGGGCAGCAGACCGGCCATGCGACCGTGCCGCCCCTCCTTGTCCGTCAGGCTTTCCAACAGATAGAGGAGCCCGCCGCATTCGGCATGGATCGGACGCCCCGCCGCGATATGGGCATGCAGGGCCGCGCGCATGGGGGCGTTGGCTTCCAGGGCGTCCAGGTGCAGCTCGGGGTAGCCGCCGGGGAGATAGATGGCATCCGCCTCAACGCCGGCATCGACGAGCGGCGAGAACTCGATCAGCTCCGCCCCCATGGCTTTCAGCAGGGCCAGATTGTCCGGGTAGAGGAAAGAGAAGGCGGCATCGCGCGCCACCGCGATGCGGCGTCCGGCCAAAAGGCGCGGCGGGCTCGGCCTCTCCTCTGGCGGCGCGAAGGAGACTGGGGCAGGCTGGCGCGCCAGATCCGTCTCGCCGATGGCGCGTGCGGTCGCGTCGAGGCGGGCATCCAGATCGAGGATCTCCCCGGCCTGGACCAGCCCCAGGTGCCGGCTCGGCAGCGCCGCCTCGGCGATGCGCGGCAGGGCACCCAGGAAGGGGATGTCCGGCGGCAGCGACGCCCGCAACATGCCGGCGTGACGCTCGCTGCCGACGCGATTGGCGATGACGCCAGCGAACGGCAGCGACGGCCGAAAACGCGCCAGCCCGAAGGCCAGGGCGCCGAAGGTCTGGGCCATGGCGCGGGCGTCGATCAGCGCCGCCACCGGCACGCCGAAACACTCCGCCAGATCGGCGCCGGACGGGGTGCCGTCGAACAGGCCCATCACGCCTTCGATCAGGATGAGGTCGGACTCGCCGGCCGCCGCGTGGAGCTTGGCGCGGCAGTCGGATTCGCCGACCATCCAGAGATCGAGCGGCGCGACCGGCCCGCCGGATGCCTGGGACAGGATCATGGGATCGAGAAAATCCGGTCCCGTCTTGAAGACCCGCACCCGTCGCCCCTGCGAGACGTGATAGCGGGCGAGTCCAGCGACCAGGGTGGTCTTGCCTTGACCGGAGGCGGGGGCGGCGAGGAAGAGCGCGGGACAGCGGCGTATGTCGGTCATTTGGATCGGTTGGCCGAATGGTCGGGAGTGCTGGGATTTTCGGGATTCACGGGACGGAAGGCCAGCGGGCAGTACGCGGGGCTTTATCCATGTCGCGGATTCAACTTGTCCACTGACAACTGACAACGCTGGGGCATCTCACATGAGTAAGGTCTGGTTTGTCGGCGCGGGTCCGGGTGCCTCGGATCTGGTCACGGTGCGCGGAACCCGCCTGCTGGCGGAGGCCGGCGCCGTGCTCTATGCGGGTTCGCTGGTCTCGAAAGCGGCGCTGGAATGGACCACGGCGGGCTGCGAGATCGCGGACTCGGCCGGGATGGATCTCAAGGAAATCACGGACTGGTTGATGGAACGCGCCGGGCGTCACGCGACCGTCGTGCGGCTGCAAACCGGTGACCCGAGCCTCTATGGCGCACTCGCCGAGATGGCCCGACCGCTGGATGCCGCCGGGATCGAGGTCGGCATCGTGCCCGGCGTGACCTCGGCCATGGCCTCGGCTGCGGCGGCTGGCGAGACCCTGACCCTGCCGGAAGTCACCCAGACGCTGATCTTCACCCGCATCGCCGGCCGTACCCCGATGCCGGAGCGCGAATCACTGGCGGCGCTCGCCGCCCACGGCTGCACGCTCTGCATCTATCTCTCGATCGATCGGATCGAGGCCGTGGCGACCGAACTGCGCTCCGCTGGCTGGTCGGAATCCGCCCCCATCGTCGTGGTCGAGAAGGCGACCTGGCCCGGCGAGGAGCGGATCCTGCGCGGCACCCTGGCCAGCATCGCCAGCCAGTGCCGCGAGGCCGGCGTCGACCGCCAGGCGATGATCCTCGCGAGCCCGGCGCTCGGCGCGAGATCGCGCGAGGAGGCCGCCGTCTCGCGCCTCTACGACACCGGGTTCGGGCACGGGTTTCGGCGCGGAAAAACGAACATCCTAGATCGACACACCATTGGAGTCAGATCGAATGACGAATGAAGTCATCCTCCTGGTCGCGCATGGCGCCCGCGACCCCGGCAATGAAGGCAACCAGGAGGTCGCGGCATTCGTCGACCTCTGGCGCGCCCGCCACCCGGACACCGAGATCCAGCTCTGCTGGATCGAGTACGCGCAGGTTCTGCTCGACGAGGGTCTGGAGCGGGCCGCCGCGACCGCCGGAGACGGTGGCCGCGTGCTGGTGCTGCCGCTGATCCTGAACGCGGCTGGCCATGTGCGGGAGGATATCCCCCAGGCACTGGCTGCGGCGCGCGAGCGCCATCCGGCGGTCGAGTTTCTCTATGGGCGCCATATCGGTACCACGGAGCTACTGCTGAAGGCGTTGCGTCACCGTCTGCACCAGGCCATGGTCGAGTTGGACATGCCGGATCCGCGCACCACGGGCGTCGTGCTGCTGGCGCGCGGCGCCTCGGACATCGAGGCGACCGGCGAGGTCGCTAAGATGGCGCACTGGCTGTTCGAGACCACCGATCACGAGCTGGTCCTGCCGGCCTTCACCGGCATCTGCTTCCCACGGCTGGAGCAGGTGGTGCAGCGGCTCGACCGGCTCGGCATGAGCCAGATCGTCGTCCTGCCCTACTATCTCTTCACCGGGCGTCTCATCAAACGCATCACCCAACAGGTCGAGCGCCTGCGCACCCAATACCCGACCCGAGTCATCGCCCAGGCCGGCTACATCGGCGCGCATGAGGCGTTGCTCGATCAGATGGATCTGTCCCTGGCCCAATGCCGCGATGGCAGCGCGCTGCCTGCCTTGCGACGGTTGCTCACTGGCCCTGGCGGTAGACCATGACCATCATCACTGAGGCGGAGGGCGGCGCCCTGCTGACCGCTACCGGCGCGGGCATCGAGCGCGCGTCCTTCGCGACCATCGACGCCGAAGCCGGGCCGCATGGCTATAACCCGGCGCAATGGGCGATCGTGCGGCGGATGATCCACGCCAGCGCGGACTTCGAGTTCAACGGCCTGACCCATTTCCATCCGGACGCGATCGTGGCCGGACTGGCGGCGTTGCGCGCGGGCGCGCCCATCCTCTGTGACGTGGAGATGATCCGCGCGGGCCTCTCAAAGGTTCGCATGGCCGAATTCGGCTGCCAGGCCCATCAGCTCATCGACCGCCCCGAGGTCATCGAACGCGCCCGCGCCGAGGGCACCACGCGCGCCGTGCAGGCGATGCGTCAGGCCGCTGGCGAGGGGCTGCTCGATGGGGCGCTGGTCGGCATCGGCAATGCCCCGACCGCGTTGCTGGAACTGATCCGGCTGATCGCGGACGAGGAGATCCGCCCGGCGCTGGTGATCGGCATGCCGGTCGGATTCGTCTCCGCCGCCGAGTCCAAGGCCGCGCTGATGGCGACCGACGGCGTTCCCTGGATCGCCATTGAGGGCCGCAAGGGCGGCTCGACGCTGGTGGTCGCGGCGGTGAATGCGCTCATGGTGCTTGCGAAGGATTCCGTGAATCCTGTCGATTGACACCCTCGATGACGGATCCAACACCCTCACCCGCCACGGAGTCGCCCGCGCGCGCCAAGCGCGGCAACCGCACCGGCTGGTCGACCGGCGCCTGCGCGGCGGCCGCGGCCGCGGCTGCGGCGCGTGGACTGGAGACTGGCGTCATCCCGGATGAGATCGAGATCCGGCTGCCGGAACACCGCATCGCCCGATTTCCCATCGTCGATTCCGGAATGACGACCGATGGGGCGCTGGCGGCGGTCATCAAGGACGCCGGCGACGACCCGGACGCCACCAATGGGGCACGTATTATCGTCGAGGTCAGCCTCTTGCCGGCGGCTCCCGGCATCGGTCCAGGCGAGGTCCGGATCGACGGCGGTCAGGGCGTCGGCCGCGTCACCCGCGCCGGGCTCGGGCTGCCGGTCGGCGAGGCGGCGATCAACCCCAATCCGCGCCGCTATATCGCAGCCAATGTGCGCGACGCCGCGCCCGGTCTCCTGGCCAAGGGCGGCCTGCTGGTGCGGGTCTCGGTCGCCGATGGCGAACGGCTCGCGCTGCGCACGCTCAACGCGCGGCTCGGTATCCTGGGCGGGATCTCGATCCTGGGAACCACCGGGGTCGTTTATCCCTATTCCACTGCCTCCTTCAAGGCGACCGTCATCCAGGGGGTGCGAGTGGCCGTGGCCCAGGGTCAGCGGACGGTCTGCTTCACCACCGGACGCCGCACCGAGACCTACTGCATGGCCGCGCACCCGGAGCTGCCGGAGGTCTGCTTCGTGCAGATGGGCGACTTCGTCGGGGCCGCGCTAGACGCCGCGCGCGCGGCCGGGATCGAGCGGGTTCTGGTGGGCGCCATGGCCGGCAAGCTCACCAAGATCGCCCAAGGCTTGCGCATCACCCATGCGCGCAAGGCGCCGGTCGACATGGCTCTACTGGCGCGTCTCGCCGCCGAGGCGGGCGCCGATTCCCTCCTGTGCAGGCGGATCCTGGAGGGCACGACCGCCCGCTGGGCGGCCGAGCTGATCGAGGGCGTCGGTCTCACCGAGCGCTTCCACCAGGTACTCACGCTGGCAGCGGCGCGTTCGATCGCGTCACGGCTGTCGGCCGGAACCCAGGTCGAGTTGCTGGCCTGGGGGCCTGAGGGCGAACGCCTGGCGCGCGCGGAGATCCGCCATGACTGACGCGATGCATCCAGGCGCGGCTGGCAACGCCTGCTGGCTGATCGGCGTACTGGACGACGGTCCGGCTGGGCTGACCGCGGAAGCCGCCAGGCGCATCCGTGCGGCGCATCGGGTCATCGGCGCAACGCGGGTGCTGGCGCTGTGCGACTCACTGATCCAGCCCGACGCCGAGTGCCTGGACCTGACCGGGCGCATCTGCGAGGTACCGAACTGGATCGAAGAGACACTGAAAGCAGGGCAATCGGCCGTGGTGCTGGCGACCGGCGACCCGCTCTGTTTCGGGATCGGCAGCCTGCTGTCCAAACGTCTACCGGCCGAACGGCTGCGAGTGCTGCCCAATCTCTCGACCCTGCAACTGGCCTGCGCGCGTTTTCTGCTGCCCTGGAACCAGGCGCTCTGGCTCTCGGTCCACACGGGAGACAGCGGCGATTGGCATCCCGGCGCCGAGCCCGGTCACGCGCTCTATGAACTGGTCCAGACGCTGGCGCGACCGCCGCGCCAGACCCATCTGTTCGGCGTGCTGACCGGTCCCGCGAACGACCCATCCCGGATCGCCCGGCTGCTGCTGGCCGAGGGGCTGGACGCCGATTACGAGATGCGCGTCGCCGAACGCCTGCTGCAATCGGATGAGCGCCTGATCGACCGGATTCCGCTCGCGGAGCTGGCCGGGATGCGCTTCGCCGAACCCAACCTGGTGCTCCTGACCCGCCGCGCCGGAGCTGCATCCGAACGATCGCGCCAACATCCGCTCATCGGCCTGCCCGACACCGCCTATCAGCAGCGTCGGCCAGACAAGGGGCTCATCACCAAGCGCGAGGTCCGCGCCGCCGCGCTCGCCCTGCTGGAGCTGTGCCCGACCGACCGGGTGTGGGATCTCGGCGCCGGCTCGGGCAGCGTCGGACTGGAGGCGGCTCGGCTCTGCGCGGAGGGGCATGTCTGGGCGATCGAGAAGAACGCCGCCGACCTGGCGCTGATCGATGACAATCGCCGCCGGCTCGGCGTGACCAACTATAGCGTCCGCGCCGGACTCGCCCCGAGCGACTGCGCCGGCTGGCCGGATCCCGGATGCCGTCTTCGTCGGCGGCAGCGGCGGGCAACTGGAGCCGATCGTCGATAGCGTCCTGGCGCGGCTGCGACCCGGCGGGCGCTTGGTGCTGGCGCTGGTGGCGCTCGAAAACCTGGCGCGGACGCTGGCGATACTCGACAGGCGCGGGCTGATCTGGGAGCTGACACAGATCCAGGCCGCCCGCAGCCAGCCCATCCTCGACCTGCACCGCCTACAGGCCGAGAACCCGGTGTGGCTGGTGCAGGTGCGTCGGCATTGAAACGTTGACAGGCGCGGAATGCGGTTCAACCCGTCCCTTTAGGATGATCCATGCGGAATCACAGAAACGACTTCAGACACCGAGAGGCCCGACCATGACCGGACGCTTGATCGGTGCCTCGCTGGGACCGGGCGATCCCGGTCTCATCACCCGCGCCGCCTGGTCGGCCCTGACATCGAGCGCCTGCTGGGCCTGGCCGATCAATCAGGACGGTGGAAGCTACGCGCTCTCGATCGTCGAACGCGCCGGGCTTGTCGGCGCCCGCCGGAGGGTCTCGCGCTCTACTTCCCGATGACCCGCGACCCCGAGGCGCTGGCAAAATCCTGGGCCGAGGCGGCGGCGCTGGTCTCGGCCCATCTCCACGGCGGCGAGGACGTGGTGTTCCTGGTGGAGGGCGACGCCTCGACCTACTCGACCTTCGGCCATCTGGCGCGGGCCGTGCGCGCACTGGATCCGGACCTCGAGGTCAAGATCATCCCTGGCGTGCCCTCCTTCAACGCGGCGGCGGCGGCCATCGGGCGGGCGCTGGCCGACGGGGAGGAGCCGCTGGCGATCTACTCGGCCCCCGAGGCGATGCGTGACCTGGACCGGATCCTGGACGCCTTCGATGCCCTGGTGCTGCTGAAGGTCCGTCCGGTGCTGGACGATCTGATCGCGGCGCTCGCCGCGCGCGATCTGCTGGCCTCGGCCGTCTTCATCGAGCGGGTGGGGACGCCAGAGGAGCGCATCGTCCGCGACCTGAGCGAGCTGCGCGGCGAGCGAGTCCACTATCTCTCGCTGGTCCTGATCCGGCGTGAGCGCGGACGCGGACTCGGGGCCAGGCGAGACGCCCGCGCGGACGCCCTGGGCCATGCCTGAGCAGGATCCTGGCGGCCCGCCGGAACGGGACGGCACCCTCATCCTCGCCATCACCAAGGCCGGGGTCTTGCTGTCTGGCTCGCTGGCTGCGCACCTGGACGGTCACGCCCGGATCCTCATCCCGTCGCGCTTCCGGGCGCTGCTCGCCGATGCTGGATCAACTCGGATCCTGACCTACGACGGCCCGCTCTCCGAGCGGATGGGCGACCTCTTCCAGGCCCATCGCTCGCTCATCTTCATCGCCGCGGTCGGCGTCGTGGTGCGGCTGATCGCTCCCCACCTCCAGAGCAAGCGGACCGATCCCGCCGTGCTGGCGATCGACGAGGCCGGGCGCTTTGTGATCCCGGTCTGCTCCGGCCACCTCGGCGGCGCCAACGTGCTGGCCGAGCGGGTCGCCAGCCTGATCGGCGCGACGCCGGTCGTGACCACCGCCTCGGATGTGCAGGGCACCATCGCCGTCGACCTGCTCGGCCGCGAGTTGGGCTGGCGGGTCGAGGCCAACCCTGAGACGCTCCTACGTGCCGCAGCGGCCGTCGTCAACGGCGAGCCGGTGGTGGTGATCGAGGAAGACTGCGGGCGCGAGTGGTGGCCGCATGACCGGCCGCTCCCCGCCAACCTGAGGTGCGTGGGCAGCCTGGAGCAAGCCGGTACGGCGTCCGCCTATCTGTGGGTCACCCGCCGCCGACTCGACGCGCGATGCGCGGCAAGGGCTTGCGGGGCCGCTGGTCGTCTACCGACCCGCTGAAGCGACTCCACCCATTCCCGTGGCGATCGGGCTGGGCTGCGATCGCGATACCAGTCTGGAGACGCTGGAAGCCGCCATCGCCGAGGCGACCCGGAACCTGGGCCAGATCGCGGTGCGTTGTCTCGCGACCATTGATCGCAAGGGCGACGAACCGGCCATCCTCGCCCTGTCAGCCCGCCACGGCTGGCCGCTGCGGCTCTTTCCCGCCGAGGAACTGGCCAGGATCGAGGTGCCGAATCCGTCGGCCACGGTGCTGCGGGTGATGGGGACGCCGAGCGTCTCGGAGGCGGCTGCGCTGCTCGCGGCCGGGGCTTCGGCCACGGATCTGCTGGTCGAGAAACACAAGCATCGGGGCGCGGATGGCAAGAATGCCACCCTGTCGATCGCGCGCTGGTCACAAGGGGGTGAGGACCAGGATGGAGCCCAGTTCGTCATGCGGACGGCGCCGCACGAGCGATGATCGCGTCCCCGCCCCCGGCTGGTCGCCGGGGTAGGGTGGGTCAGTGATACTGCTCCGTGGTGTAGTGTCCGGGAGCATGGCGGCGATGGCGGATCAGTCGGCGCGCTTCCAGGATGACCTTGGCATCCTTGATCATGGCTGAGTTGCCGCACAGCATCACATGGCTGGTCGCCGGGTCGATGGTGAGCCCCGCATGCGCCTCCAGTTCGCCGCTGGTCAGCAGGTCGGTGATGCGCCCGGCGAGGGCGCCGTTCCAGGGCTCGCGGCTGACGGCGGGGATGAAGGTGAAACGCTCGCCGCGTTGGCGGGCGATCTCCCTCAGGATTTCGGCGTAGGCGAGATCCGCCCCCAGGCGCACGCCGTGGACCAGGACGACGCGCTGGAAGCGCTCCCAGGGATCCGGCGAGCGCAGGATCGAGAGGTAGACGCCCAGGCCGGTGCCGGTGGCGAGCATCCACAGATGATCGGTCGGCGCGACCGTCTCCAGGGTGAAGATGCCGCTGGCGGTGGCGGTCAGCCACACCTCGTCGCCCGGATTCAGCGCCGAGAGCGGCGGCGTCAGGGGTCCGCCCTGAACCTCGTTGAAATAGATCTCCAGCGGACGATCCTGGGGGGCGTTGACGAGCGAATAGGGACGGCCGACGCGCTCGCCCTCGATGTCCAGGGCGACCTTGATGTACTGGCCCGCCACGTAGTCCGCGATAGGCGCATCGAACTGAAGACTGTAGAGACCCTCGGCCCATTGATGTTTGCCGATGACCTTCGCTCTGACCCAATCGTTCATAGCCTGTCCTGCGTTGCGTGTTGGATGAGTGTGTGCGCGATAGAGGATACGCGCTCCTCTTAAGATGATCGGTGCTCGCGAAGGCATTGCAATCCTGAGTCGGCTGCTCTACCTAGCTCTCGGTGCAAGTCTTCACCAAGACACTGGAGTCGCGCATGAAACATTCCCTGCTGTTACTTGGTCTGGCCGCGATGAGCGCGACCAGCGCCGCCGATCCCAAGACCTGCTCCCCGCTGCTCGACCTCGACGTCCGGCGGCTCGCCGGGGACGAGGTCGTGAATCTGTGCGATACCTACCAGGGGCAGGTGATCCTGGTGGTCAACACCGCCAGTAAATGCGGCTTCACGCCGCAATATGAAGGGCTTGAGCGACTCTATCGCAAGTACAGGGACCAGGGGCTCGTCATCCTTGGCTTCCCCTCGAACGACTTCGCCAGTCAGGAGCCGGGCAGCGAGCAGGAGATCCAGACCTTTTGTCGCCTGACCTATTCGGTGGAGTTCCCGATGTTTGAGAAGGTCAGCGTCAAAAAGGGTCGGGCGGCACCCTTGTTCGACCGGCTGGCGGCGGCGGGCGCGCCTTATCCGAAGTGGAATTTCTACAAATATCTGATCGATCGCAATGGCAATCTGGTCGACTATTACACCAGCATCACCACGCCCGAGAGTGGCAAGGTGGTGAAGGCGATCGAGAAATTGCTCTGAAGATCATGGGTCGTTTCGATGATCGCAATCCGTTCAGGCGATTGGAGCGCAATCCCGCTCACGAATAAGGTTATGGGGTGGATCGCAAACAATTTGCCGCGACCGATCAACCTCATGACACGGGAGTGAACATCATGGCGACACCAACTCCTCGGGAGGGGAATCTCGAAGCGCCCACGCGACATCCGCTCGACTGGCGGAACCCGAGCTTCCATGACGAGGAGGCGCTCTTCGCGGAGTTGGAGCGCGTGTTCGACATCTGCCATGGCTGCCGGCGCTGCGTCAGTCTTTGCCAATCCTTTCCGACCCTGTTCGATCTGGTGGATGCCTCGGAAAGTCTGGAGGTGGATGGCGTGGCCAAGGCCGACTACTGGAACGTCGTCGACCACTGCTATCTGTGCGACCTCTGCTACATGACCAAGTGTCCCTATGTGCCGCCGCATGAGTGGAATCTGGACTTCCCGCATTTGATGCTGCGGGCCAAGGCGGTCAAGTTCAAACAGGGCAAGGTGAAGTTTCGCGACCGCATCCTGACCAGCACCGACCAGGTCGGCACCCTCGCCGGAATTCCGGTCATCAATGGCATCGTCAATGCACTAAACCGCAACCCGCTGGGGCGACAAGCGCTTGAGGCGGTTCTGGAGGTCCACCGCGACGCGCGCCTGCCTCCCTATCAGAGCCAGTCGTTCCGCGCGCTGGAGAAGGGCCGCATCGGCCGCTCCGCGTCCGGGGAGCCGGCTGGCCCGACGACCGGCAAGGTCGCGCTCTTCGCGACCTGTTACGGCAACCACAACGAGCCGGACGCCAACCTGGATCTCATCCGCGTCTTCGAGCACAACAGCATCCCGGTGACGCTGGCCGAGAAGGAGCAGTGCTGCGGAATGCCCAAGCTGGAACTGGGCGATCTGGAGGCGGTGCGCAAGGCCAAGGAGGCGAACATCCCGGTGCTCAAGCGCCTGGTCGAGGACGGCTGGGATATCGTCGCCACGATCCCCTCCTGCGTGCTCATGTTCAAGCAGGAGCTGCCGCTGATGTTCCCGGAGGACGCCGATGTGCAATTGGTCAAGGAGCATCTCTATGACCCCTTCGAGTACCTGATGCTCCGTCACAGGCACGGCCGGATGAACACCGACTTCAAACAGCCGCTGGGCAAGGTGGTGTATCAGGCGTCCTGCCATCAACGGGTCCAGAACATCGGACCCAAGACCCGCGAGGTTCTTGCGCTGGTGCCGGAGACGACCGTCGAGATCATCGAGCGCTGCTCGGGTCATGACGGAACCTACGCGGTCAAGAAGGAGTTCCACGAGTCCTCCATGAAGATCGCGCGGCCCGTCGCCGGGCGGGTCGAGAAGGCGGCGCCGGATCACTTCGGGAGCGACTGTCCGATGGCGGGCGCGCACATCGCTCATGCGCTAGGGCGGGACGGTCAACAGCAACACCCCATGACCCTGCTGCGCCTGGCCTATGGCCTGTGACGCCGCCAGACAGAACCTGGAGACGAGCATGCAACTGACTCGCGATGACCTCTACAGCCTGGAGCAGTACGCCCAGATACGCGGCGATTTTCGCGCGCGGGTGATGGCCCACAAGAAGCAGCGCCGGGTGCCGATCGGCGCGCACGCGACGCTCTACTTCGAGGACCGGCTGACCATCCAATACCAGATTCAGGAGATGCTGCGCGTCGAACGCATCTTCGAGGCCGCAGGCATCCAGGACGAGCTGGACGCCTACAACCCCTTGATCCCGGATGGAAGCAATTGGAAGGCGACCTTGATGATCGAGTACGGAGACGAGGATGAGCGTCGCGACGCACTCGCGCGACTGCGGGGGGTCGAGGACTCGGTTTGGGTCCAGGTGGAGGGCTTCGACAAGATCCTCGCGATCGCCGACGAGGACATGGAACGCGAGGACGGCACCAAGACCTCATCGGTCCACTTCCTGCGCTTCGAGCTGACAGCGCCCATGATCGCGGCGGTCAAATCCGGCGCGGGGATTGGGTGCGGCACGGATCATCCGGACTACCGCTATCGGGCCGAGGTGTCGGCGGGAGTTCGGGAGTCGCTGGCGGTCGATCTGGACTGACTCGGATCGTCAAGGTTGCGGAGGTGGAGCCATCCCACCTCCGCCAGGCAGTCAAATCACATCCCCATGAGTGGACGAATCCGCTGATAATAGGCGGCACTTCGCATGGCCGTTGCGTCCTGGCGGTTCGCATGCGTTCTGTCGGGTCGCCCTATCCACGGAGGCTTGCTTGCCATGTCCCGCTCATCCTTGACCCTCGCGCTCGTCCAGCAATCCGATCAGGGCAGCACCGCGGCCAACCTGGACGATGGCGAGGCCGCCATCCGCGCCGCCTCGATCCGAGGGTGCGGGCTGGTCTTGCTGCAGGAGCTGCATAACGGCCCCTACTTCTGCCAGACCGAGGATCCCAGCCTGTTCGATCTGGCGGAGTCCATCCCCGGACCCACCACCGAGCGTTTGAGCGCGCTCGCCAGGGAGCTT
Source organism: uncultured Gammaproteobacteria bacterium (assembly GCA_963818415.1). GTDB lineage: Bacteria > Pseudomonadota > Gammaproteobacteria > Chromatiales > Chromatiaceae > CAWFSC01. Next base: position 233,284 of record CAWFSC010000004.1, read on the forward strand.
GAGCTGGTGATCGTGGGTTCGCTCTTCGAGCGCCGCGCCCCCGGTCTCTACCACAATACCGCCGTGGTGCTGGACACGGACGGCTCGCTCGCCGGCATCTACCGCAAGATGCACATTCCGGACGACCCAGGCTACTACGAGAAGTACTACTTCACCCCCGGCGACCTGGGTTTCAACCCGGTCGATACCGCCGTCGGGCGGCTGGGGATCCTGGTTTGCTGGGATCAGTGGTTTCCAGAGGCGGCCCGTGCCATGGCCTTGGCTGGCGCGCAACTCCTGCTCTACCCGACCGCGATCGGCTGGGATCCGAACGATTCTCCCGAGGAGCAGCAACGCCAGCTCCAAGCCTGGATAACAATCCAACGCGGTCACGCCATCGCCAATGGCCTGCCCGTGGCGGCCTGCAATCGCGTCGGCTACGAGCCCGATTCGAGCGGAGTCACCTCCGGCGCGCGCTTCTGGGGGAATTCCTTCGTCTGCGGCCCGCAAGGCGAGATCATCGCCCAAGCCGACGATCAGGCGCCCAAGCTCCTGGTCGCCGAGGTCGATCTGGCGCGGACCGAGCAGGTGCGCCGCGTCTGGCCCTTCCTGCGCGACCGACGCATCGATGCCTACGGCGATCTGAGCCGTCGCTATCGTGATTGAGGATCCCAGCGGGATTCTCCCTCGTGGGCAGTCGTCAGTGGTCAGCGTGGGCTGACTCTGGCACAAGCCTGACGGATAGGTATTGGCTGTTTCGGTTTTGAATTCTTGCGGCGTCTTGCCAAATCAAGACTTGCGCCGCAATCTCCGCTGACAACTTGAATCAGAGCATCCAGGACACCCCATGAGCACCCACAACGCTTCCGACGACGCCAAGCTCCAGATGCGCTCCATCATCCAGCGAGTCGCCACCGGCCCCGAGCTGTCCAAGGACATCTCCATGGAAGAGGCGCGCGCCGGCATGCGGGCCATCCTCGACAACCATGTTTCCCCGGTCCAGGCGGGTATCTTCCTGATTGCCCTGCGCATGAAGCGCGAGACCGACGACGAGTTCAAGGGCATCCTGGACGCGATCCGCGAGGCCACCGGCCATGTGGTCGCCGATGTCGACGACGTGGTGGATATCGGCGATCCCTATGACGGCTACAATCGCTGTCTGCCGGCCGCGCCCTTTCTGATGCCGGTGCTGGCCGAGTGCGGTGTCGCCAGCATCAGCCATGGCGCGCACGCCGTCGGCCCCAAGTTCGGGGTCACCCATCGCCATGTGCTGGATGCCGCCGGGGTTCCGGTCGACCTGAGCCCGATCGAGGCCGCCGAGCGCTTGGCCGACCCGACCCTGGGCTGGAGCTATATCGACCAGCGCGCCTACTGCGCCCCTCTGCACAATCTCGCGGATCTGCGCACAACCATCGTCAAGCGGCAGGCGATCACCACGGCCGAGGTGCTGGCCCGCCCCATCCACGGCCGCAAGCATACCCATCTGGTGACGGGCTACGTCCACAAACCTTACCCGCGCATCTACGCGATGCTCGCGCGCCACGCTGGATTCGACTCCGCGCTGCTGATCCGGGGCACCGAGGGCGGCGTCATTCCGTCGCTGCGCCAGAAGGGAACCTGTTTCAGCTATCAGCATCATTCCGAGGAGCAGTCCTTCGACATCGATCCGATGGCGCTCGGCATCGAGCAGTCGGTGCGCTCCGTCCCCCTGCCCGAGGATCTTCCGCAAACCATCCGGCCCGGTGACGAGATCGCCATTGCCATCGACGTCCCGGCCACGGCCAGGGCCGCCGCCGAGGCGGGCGTGGCGGCGCTGCAAGGCGCTCAGGGTCCGACCTATGACAGCCTGGTGCTCACCGGCGCGCTCATCCTCTGGCATCTGGGCCGTGAGAAGTCGCTTGAAGTGGCGGGCGACCGCATCCGCGACGTGCTGAATTCGGGCCGGGCCGCCCTGAGGGTTCGCTGATGTCCGAGGCGCCCTTCATCGCCGTCGCCGCCTGCGACGCCATCCCGGACGGAAAATTTATCAAGGTCATGATCGGCGAGCGGCCCTTCATCCTCGCCCACGTCAACGGCCGCTTTCATGCTGTCGAGGACAATTGCAGTCACGAGGACTATCCCCTGTCCTTCGGCTGTCTGGATGGGGATCGCATCAAGTGCTCCCTGCACGGCAGCCGCTTCAGCCTGGAAACCGGCGCGCCCCTGGACGAGCCGGCCGATAGCCCGATCCGCACCTTCCCCGTCAAGGTCGTCGACGGGCGGGTCTGGATCGACCCGACCTAGCGATCGAATGGGGGGCGATGGGCGCGCCTCATCGCCCGGCCCCCTTTCCTTTGCGACGGGATTGGGGAGGAGGGGCGGGCAGGACCGATGCTGGGTACCCGCCGGCCTCCATCGAGTCGAGCAAGCCATCCCGGCATTGGCGTCTCTTCCGCGCTCTCCTGGAACACAAAACGACCAGCAAACCCATCCTCGATAGGCTATCCTGAAACTCGACATCCACTCACGGATGTCCCATTTCCGCCTCTTCAGATTGCCAAGTCTCGCTATTCGAGGGATCGCGGCATGTCGAAGGACAAACACTTTGCGGTGGTTGTGGCGATCGACCGCTATCCCGGATTCGCCGATCGGAACCTCAAGGGGCCGGTCAACGATGCGCGCGCCTTTATTCAATGGCTTGAAGATCCCGCGGGCGGCGATCTCCCCGCGAAAAACGTCCGGTCCCTGCTATCCGAGCCCTCGCAAGACGATCCGGCGCGGCCGGCTCCGGGCGATGCCCACCCCAAGGCCCGCGAGGTCGATGCCTTGTTCCGGCCTTTTTACAAGCAGGGCCAGGACGCACGGATCGGGGAGAGGCTCTACATTTTCGCTTCTGGACATGGGGTCAGTGATCCGATCGATCTGCACTCCGCCGCGCTGCTGACCGCCAATGCCTCTCCCGCTTCATCTCTCAAGGCGGTTTTTTCTCAATTTGGTCTGTTCGTTTCCGCTCCCCCGGTAGGATGGTCGGCTCACCAATTATATTAACCGCACGGAGGTAATGCCATGAATCGGTCTATCGCGCTGTTCATTGGGTGTTGTTTGGTGTTTTCGCTTGCCTCGGGCAATGGAAGGGCTCCGTCGACGCCACCCCAAGTGCCAGATAAGAGCGTTTGCGGGACCATCAGAGGTCTCTCTTGCCCCGAGGGTCAATATTGCGATTTCGGAGTTGGACAGTGCAAGGTTGCTGATGCGCAAGGATCTTGCAAGACCAAGCCAGGTATCTGCACAAGGGAATTCAGGCCCGTTTGCGGCTGCGATGGCAAGACCTATGGAAATGCCTGCTCCGCCGCCGCAGCGGGAATTTCAATCGATCACGAAGGGGGATGTACTCCAGCGAAAGCGCAGGCATGTGGTGGAATCGCGGGGATTCAATGCCCCTATGGACAGGTCTGTGAGGATGACCCGAGCGATAGCTGCGATCCGAATCACGGGGGCGCCGATTGCCCCGGAATCTGTAAGAGCAACTAGGCCAGACAGCCAAATCAGAAAGCATCGATGGACCGAATGGACGAGGTTCGGTTCATCGATGAATGGCAAGAGGAACCTCCCCCATGTCGAAGAATATTATCCTGCTGTCCGATGGCACCGGTAATTCCAATATCAAGAACCGGGGCACCAACGTCTTTAAGCTCTATGAAGCCATCGACTTCAATCGCATGTCGCCCGATCCCAAGGAGCAGGTGGCTTTCTATGACGACGGCGTGGGCAGCCAGGGCTTCAAGGCGCTCAAGATATTGGGCGGGGCTTTCGGATGGGGTTTGGCGCGGAACGTGAGATGTCTTTACAAATGGCTGGCGCAAGCCTATGAGCCAGGAGACAGAATTTATCTGTTCGGCTTCAGCCGAGGCGCCTTTACAGTCAGAACCCTGGCGGCCTTAATCGCCTATAAGGGAATACTGAACGCCGCCGACTATCCGACCGACGACGAGCTTAAATTGGCCGTTTCCCGGCTTTATGAAGATTATCGCGCGCAGCAGACGGCTATTCTTGAAAAGTATATTTACCAACCACTGATGGAGTTGGTCTTCAAAGTCTATGGCGCCAAGCACCCGGTTGATTCCTTCAGAGATTGCGGATATCGAGTTCGTTGGCGTTTGGGACACGGTGGATGCGGTTGGTCTGCCGTTCGACGAAGCGACTCAATTCTGGAACGATGTCATTTTTCGTTTCAAGTTCACGAATAACGTCCTGAATCCTCGCGTCAAGAAAGCCTGCCATGCCCTCTCGATCGACGAGGAGCGTCAGTCCTTTCGTCCGATTCTATGGGAAGAGGATCCGCGTATCGAGCAGGTTTGGTTCCCCGGCGTCCATTCAAATGTGGGAGGCGGATATCCACAGCAAGGACTCTCTCTTGTGGCCCTTGATTGGATGATGGACAAGGCGCGTGAAGCCGGATTGCAATTCGTCAAGAATGACGAGGAATTTGTGTACGATCGAAAATACGTGCATGACAAGCTTTATGATTCCCGCTCCGGTTTTGGCAACTATTACCGGTATCAGCCGCGCGATATTCAGAAAATCTGTTCCGAGAACGCCATTGCAGTGCCACTGATCCACGTTGGCGCCTTCCAGCGCATTGCTCAGGGAACTTTCGCTTATGCGCCGGGGAGCCTTCCGATGGAATTCGATGTCGTGGATAATCAGGGTCCGCATCCCAATTCGGCATCCATCAAGAATCTTGTCAGCGCCGGCATGACGACCGCCAACAGTCAGCCGTCATTGCTGGACCGAGCCGCGCGCCATATCCAATTGCGACGCGGCCTGTACTACATTTTTCTGGCTTATACGTTCTTTACGCTCTATTGGCTGCTGCGGGGTGACGTGGCGGGCAAAGGCTTTCTTAGAGGGGCTTTCGCGGCGGTCAAGACATTGGTTGCCCCCGACAGTCTGCTGGACAAGCTGGCGTTGCTGCTTTGGCATAATCCCGTGCTCGTCGGTATTGGCATTCTGATTGTCGTCGCGGTTGTCTTTGTCCGCAAAGCCATGGCAAGGATATTTTCCAGGTTTTGGTTTCCGCTACGGCACGACTTGAAACCCTTGGTCTCCGGAGTGTCGCGGCCGCGCTCGTGATGCCCGCGGGCCGGCGTCGGAATCGGGCATTGGCGGGTGTGACGGGAATTGCGCACTCCCGCGCGCGCCCTTGCAGTTCGGCAGGGTTGGAATCGCGGAAGCGCCTCTCCCCCTCGGGGGAGAGGCGCTTCGACGGGTTATGAAACCAGATCAGACGCGACTCGGGCGCCGCCTTGTCCGGTGAGGGCATCCTCAACCAGCGCGATCTGCTGATAGGCGCGGTTCAGCCAGACCTTGACGCGCTGGCGATCCATCAGCCCCAACCCAGCCTCCTTGTTGTGTGCCGCCGCCCAGAGGCTGGCGTTGCCGTGGTCGATCTTGCGCATCGAGGCGGCGTGCAGTTCCGGGAGATCCATCACATGCGCGCCCTGCTCCAGCGCCCTGGCGTGAACTGGGGATGCCAGGAAGGCGGCGAAATTCTTGCCGCGTCCGTGGTTCTTGACCACCACGCAGGTGGCGGCGTTGCCGTAACCTTCCAGCAGGGCGTCGAGCAGTGCGATGCCGTCGGCGCCGTCGTCCATCACATGCCAGAAGACGATCCGAACGCCCTCCTCGCGGGCGAGGGCCAGCAGGTTGGTCTGGTCGATCCAGCGATGCAGCGGCACCGAGGTCTGGGCGGCCAGATCCACCAGGATGCTCTGCTCGGCCTCCAGCGCGGCTTCCATGAGCAGGTCCGCGCTCTCGACGTCGTCGAGCACGATGGGGCGGCTGTAGTCCGCGTAGAAACGCAGCAGCGCGCCGTGGGAGCGGTCGGTGTCGAAGGCCGTGAAGGGCAGGCCCTTGTCGATGTGGTACTGCGCCAGGAGCCGCGCGAGGACGGACTTGCCGACCCCGCCTTTTTCGCCGCCGATGAAATGAATCACGCTCATGCTGTCCGCCTTGGTTGATGGGAAATGGGTCGGGTCCGAACCCGGACGTGCGCGGCAGCCGCCGCTTCGGGTGGTCAAGCGCGCGCTCGGTCCGGGCTCAGGTATAGAAGTACCGCACCACATGGAAGAACAGCGGCGCGGCAAAACAGAGCGAGTCGATGCGGTCCAGGACCCCGCCGTGGCCCTCGATCAGGGTGCCGAAATCCTTGACCCCCAGGTCGCGCTTGATCGCGGACATGCAGACCCCGCCGGCGAAGCCCGCGAGATTGATGAGCAGCGCGATGGCCGCCGCCGCCCAGGGGCTGAAGGGCGTGGCCCACCACAGCAGGGTGCCGACCAGGGTCGCGGCGCCAATGCCGCCGAGCGCGCCCTCCCAGGTCTTGTTGGGGCTCACCTTGGGCAGAATCCGGCGCCGCCCGAGCGTCTTGCCGAAGACATACTGGAGCACGTCGCTCAACTGCACCACGATCACCAGATAGAGCAGCAGCTTGGCGCCCTCGCCGTCATAGCCGGGGATCTGGAGCATCAGCAGGGCGGGGGCGTGACTCACGCAGTAGACCGCGATCATCAGACCCCATTGGATCTTGGCGGTGCGGGCGAGGAAGTCCTGAGTGTCCCCGGCCAGGGCGCTGCGCACCGGCACGAAGAGGAAGGCGTAGACCGGGATGAAGATGGCGAAGAGCCCGTACCAGGCGCTGTAGACCAGTAGATACTGGATCGGCACGAAGACGAAGAAGGCCCAGAACAGGGTTCGGTGGTCCGCCGCGCCGGGTCGGCGTCAGGGTGATGAACTCCCGCAGTGCGACGAAGGAGAGCAGCCCGAAGAGGATCACCGAGCCGATGCCGCCGGTCGCCAGGGCGGCGATGAAGACGGCGGTCATGACCCACCAGGAGCGCACGCGGGCATTGAGGTTGACCACCACCGCGCGCCCGCGTGTCGCTGGTCACCCGCCGGTCGAGAACCAGCCCGATGGCGCTCGCGAGCGCCAGCAGCACGCCGACCCCGCCCAGGAGCATCAGAATCTCGCGGTCCCACACCAGGTGTCATCGCCGGTTCCTCAGCTCGATCAGGGCCTCGCGCGCCCGTTGCAGGAAGGCTTGCCGGGTCTCGTCCGGCTCCAGCCGGATCGGCGCCCCGAAGGTCGCGCTGCCGATCAGCGGCACCGGCAGGAACTCGCCCTTGGGCAGGATCCGGCTCAGGTTTTCCAGATAGACCGGCACCAGCGCCACCTCGGGCCGCTCCCTGGCGACATGGTAGAGCCCGGAACGCAGCTCGCCGATCGCCGACCCGTCGCCGCGCGTGCCCTCCGGGAAGAGGATCAGCGAATCCCCCTCATCCAGCGCCTCGATCAGGCGCCGCAGCGCATCGCGTTTGCCGCAGCCGTCGGTGCGGTCCACCGGCAGCGCGCGCAGGACGCGCAGGGCCAGCCAGCGTCGGACGCCGGGGCGGTCCCAATAGTCGCCCGCCGCCACCGGCCGGGTCCGCGCGCGCAGCACGGCCGGCAGGGAGGCCCAGATCACCAGGGTGTCCAGGTGGCTCGAATGGTTGGCGAAATAGACCCGTTGCGCGGTGCTCGGGGGCGCGTCCAGCCAGCGCGCGCGCACCCCGGTCACCAATCGGGTCAGGGTCGTCAGACCACCCGCCGCCAGGGTTTCGAGGTTCATCGCGCCTCCAGCGCATGCAGGATGGCGCGGGTGCGGCGGATCGCCGTGATCAAGGTCCCCAAGGCGACCAGCGCCAGCGTGACCAGCAGCACCGCACCGTCCAACCCGAAGCGGCACCATCAGCGCGGCCAGCAACCAGACCCGCCGTCATGGCCGCCATCCGATGCGGCTTGGCCATCGGACCCTGGAACCCCTGCGGCAATCCGGCAAGACCACCCAGGGCGCGGATATAGGCCGTGAGCAGCGCCAGCACCGCCGCGATCCAGGCCAGCTCCGGCCCCCAGGCGAGGCCCGTCGCATAACCGGCGGGCACGATCAGCAGGGGGTCGGCGATGCGGTCCGGCAGTTCGTTGAAGATGTCGCCCGACTTCGATCCCAAGCCGCCCTCCACCGCCACCATGCCGTCCAGCAGATTGCAGAGCAGTCGCAGTTGGATGCAGACCGCCGCCAGCATCAGCAAGGCCGATCGCGCGCCGGCCGTGGCCAGGGGCGCCGCCAGCATGGCGAGCGCGCCGACGGCGGCGAAGACCAGGCTCGCCAGCGAGATCGCATTGGGGGAGACCCGCCGTGCCGCCAGCCAGCGGGCCAGCCATTGCGCCCAGGGCGCGCTTCGGGTCTTCAGCGGGCGGCGCTCCTGGCGCGACCGCCTATTGCTACCCTGGTCGTCAATCCGGTCAGTCATCCAGCACCATCACGGCGTCCATCTCGACCGTCGCGCCCTTCGGCAGGGCGGCGACGCCGATCGCGGCGCGGGCGGGATAGGGCTCCTGGAAATATTCCGCCATGACCTGATTCACTAGGCTGAAATCATTGAGGTCGGTCAGAAAGACGTTGAGCTTGACGATATCGGCCAGGCTGCCGTTGGCGGCGCGCGCGACGGCTTGCAGATTGTCGAACACGCGGCGGATGTGCACCTCCATCTCTCCGGCGACCAGTTCCATGGTCTCGGGGACCAGCGGGATCTGGCCGGACAGATACACGGTGTCGCCAACCCTGACTGCCTGGGAGTAGGTGCCGATCGCGCGGGGGGCCTGGTCGGTGCGGATGATCTGCCTGGTCATGGGCGAAGGCTCCGAAAATAATGGAAGGTTGGCGAGGCGCCGCGCGCTATGAAAACAGGCGTTTCCACCAGCGGCGACGATTGTTTGGCGCGGCTCGACTCGTCGGCAGGTCGCACGGCGGCAGCAGGCTCATCACCCACCCTGGCAGCGGTGGGTTCGTGCTGAAGCCACAGGACACCCCAAGGTTATTGGGATCGTAGATCTTGACCAAAGTCGGTTTGCCCGGATCGTCGGCATAGACGATCCCGCAATAGTCGTGGTCGTGCTCGGCCCGCAGCAGGGCGTCGATTTCCGCCATGAAGGTCAACACTTGATCCGGATTGGCGGCGCTCGCCGGCGGCGTCTCGCCGATGGCGTAGAGATACCAACCGGCGTCGGCGCGTTCCCGGATGCGTTCCCACAGGGCGTCGAGCTGATGCCAGCGCAGTGCCGAGGTGAAGCTGCCGCGAAAGGCGGCGAGAAAGGGGTCGCTCGGATCCGGGTCGCTGGTCATCGTGGGAATCTGGGTGGCGATAGGCGCTTCCTCCGGGATGTCTCGATATAATCGCAACCTTGCCCATTCCGGATCAACCTCCATGCCCGCCCTTTACGAATCCAATCTCTCCAGCCTGCCGCTGCTCGGACGCGGCAAGGTCCGCGATCTCTACCAGGTCGGTGCCGACCATCTGCTGGTGGTGGCCAGCGATCGTCTGTCCGCCTTCGATGTCGTCCTGCCCCAACCCATTCCCCGCAAGGGCGAGGTTCTGGCGCGGCTCTCGCGGTTCTGGTTCGCGCGCACCGCCGGGCTGATCCCGAATCACCTGACCGAGATCCCGGTCGAGGCGATCGTGACGGACCCCAAGGCGCTGGAACAGCTTGGCGACCGCGCCATGGTCGTGCGCCGGCTGAAACCCCTGCCGGTCGAGGCGATCGTGCGCGGCTATCTGATCGGCTCGGGCTGGAAGGACTATCAGGCCAGCGGCGCGGTTTGCGGCATCGGCCTACCGCGTGGGTTGCGCCAGGCGGATCGGCTCCCCGAGGCGATCTTCACCCCCTCGACCAAGGCCGAGTTGGGCGCGCACGACGAGAACGTCGACTTCAACCAGACGGTCGCGCTGCTGGGCCGTGAGCTGGCCGAGCAGGTCCGTGCCGCCAGTCTCGCGATCTATACGGAGTGCGCGGCCTATGCCCTGGAACGCGGCATCATCATCGCGGATACCAAGTTCGAGTTCGGGCTGGACGATCAAGGCCGGCTCCATCTCATCGACGAGGTGCTGACCCCGGACTCTTCGCGCTTCTGGCCGGCGGACCACTATCATCCGGGCTCCAGTCCGCCGAGCTTCGACAAGCAGTTCGTGCGCGACTATCTTGAGACCCTGGACTGGGACAAGACCCCGCCCGGTCCAGAGTTGCCCCAGGCGATCATCGACCGCACCGCCGCCAAGTATCAGGAGGCCGAGGAGCGTCTGACCCGTTAGAACCCCCCGCGAGCGTCGTCCCGTGGCGCGCCGCTTCCGACAGCTAGCCGAGGAGAACCGCATGCGCATCGAGGACATCCGGCCCGCCATGCGGCTCGCCAAGGACATCCACGACCCCAACGGCAACGTGTTGATTCGCGCTGGCGTCAGTATCACCGAACGCCACATCAAGGCATTCAAGTCATGGGGGATCCATGACATCCCCATTTGCTCGGATGATGGCCCGCCCAGGAGCGAGGTCCGCGATCCCAAGGCCATCGCGGAAATCCGACAGTTGCTCGACAGCCAGTTCAGCCTGAGCAACCTCGATCATCCCGTGGTCCAGGCGCTCCATGCGCTCTGCCTGCAACGGATACTCCACCAGCACTGAAGGAGTCTCAAGGAATGAGCGCGGAAAATATCATCGAGCGCCTGGGCGAACTGCCCTCACTGCCATCCGTCTATCACCGCGTCCGCGAGGCACTGGAGGATCCGGAGGGATCCCTGGAAACGGTGGCCAGACTCATCGAGGTCGATCCCGCCATCACCGCGCGTTTGCTGCGGGTCGCCAACAGCCCGCTCTATGGGCTTTCGGTGCGGGTCGACAGCGTGTCGCGGGCACTCGCCATCATCGGGAGCGTCGAGACGCACCATCTCGTCCTCGCGACCACCTTGATCTCGGTCTTCCGCGACATCCCGCTCGGCGCGGTGTCGATGCGCTCCTTTTGGGAACACGGCATCGCCTGTGGCGTCGCCGCGCGCCTCATCGCACACCAGGGCGGTCGCGGCAGCCCCGAGCATGCCTATCTGGCTGGATTGCTCCATGACATCGGCCGCCTGCCCATGTACATTCTTGAGCCCGGTCTCATGAGCGCGGCCCTGCAAGCGCATCGCGAGCGCCAAGGCCACCTCCACGAACTCGAACGGCGCTACTTCGGTATGACACATGCCCAGATCGGGGAAGCACTGCTGCGGCAATGGCGGATCCCCGAGCGCTTCAGCGCGGCCGGGGCCCATCATCATGAGCCGACACTTGAACATCCCTTGTCCGTCGAGACCGCTGCCACCCATGTCGCCGATCTCATCGTGAACAGCCTGCGTCTCGGCACCAGTGGAACGCGCTGGGTTCCGCGCCTGGAAGACCTGGCCTGGCGGACGACCGGGCTCGACATCGATCAGCTCCCCGCGATCGTGGAGACCACCATCGCGACCGCGCGGGACGTCACATCCGCTTTTCTGGAGCACTGAATGACGCTGGCCCCGCATCCAAGACTCCAGTCTCCGGCCGAAACCCCAGGCGAGCACTCCAGCGGTTCCACGCCGGACATCTACCCGCTGATACTCAGTGTCGTGCGCGAGGCCATGTCACGCCTCCCCGCCTGCCGCACCCTGGCCGAGCTGTTCAGCGTCCTGGACCAGTGCGCGCGGGCGTTGCTGCCGACCGCCCGGATGGGCGTGCTGCTGCGCCAGCCCGACGCCTGTTTCGAGCTGGTCCACTGCGCGCCCGCGGCCTGCGCCGCGTCGCTGCGCGGACTGATGGACGAGTTGATCGAGCAAGGTCATTTCGCCCTGGCATTGAAGCAGGGGACATGCTGGTTCGCATCGCCAGCGAATGAAACCGCGCTTCTCTTCAGGATCGCGACAGCAAACCGGATTTACGGCGTGGCGGCTTGGGTCGGCCAGAGGATTCCCAAGCATCTCCAACAGGGCCTGGGCACCCTGGTGGACTTGGCGGGACTCTGCCTGGACCGCCTGCACGGTGGCGCCGTGTCCTTCCTGGTTTCCAGCCCGGCCGATTCTCCTGGGGCGAACGGCGCGAACCCCGGAATGGATATCGCCATCCCGGCGGACCAACTGACCGGGCTCGCCCACCGCACCTACTTCATCGGCTTTCTCCAGCAGGCGATCCTCGACCGCGCCCCGCGAACGGCCGTGACCACCATTCTGCTCGACATCGATGGGTTCCATCGCGTGAACCACGAGTATGGCTACGAGACCGGCGATCAGGTGCTGCGCGAGCTCGCCCTGCGCCTGGACGGCGCGCTGCGTTCCCCGTTCGCGCGCGACACCTTTGGCATCGCCGAGCGCGATCTCTGCTTCGCCCGGACCGGGGCGGACGAATTCGGACTGGTGCTCTGTCATCTGCCTTGTCCGCAGCGGCTGCCCGACCTCGCGGCCCATCTGCACAGCCACATCACCGAGGGTTTCGTCCAAGGGGGGGCTAGGCTCTATCTGTCGGTCAGCATCGGCGTGGCCTCCTGCGAGAACCTCGCCGAGGCCACCTCCGCCGCAGTGCTGCTGCGCAACGCCGACACGGCACTCAAGCGGGCCAAGGCCGCCGGCCGCAACCAGGTCGCGGTGTACGAACCTGGTTGGGAGGAACTCTGCTCGACCCATCTGCGCACCGAGTCCCTGCTCCAGGATGCACTGCGCAATGACGCCTTCAGGCTGCATTTCCAGCCGCTGTTTCGTCTTGCGGACATGCGCCTGCTGGGTGCCGAGGTACTCCTGCGGCTGACCTGTCGCGATGGCACTCCGCTCCCGCCCTCCAGCTTCATTCCGATCGCGGAGAGCACGGGTCAGATCGTCGAGATTGGCGAATGGGTCGCGCGCCAAACCTGCCGTCAGATCCATGCCTGGGATGCGCTCGGGTTTGCGCGCATCCCGCTTTCCATCAACGTCTCCGCCATCGAGCTGAATCACACCGATCTGGCCGCGCGGTTCGGCTCTATCCTCGAACAAGAGCGGGTTCCGGTGGAACGCTTGCACATCGAAATCACGGAGACGGCGATCGCACGCAATGAAGAGCAGGCGCTCGCCACGATCCGGGAGCTGCGCGCAGCCGGATTTGAGGTCTGGATCGACGATTTCGGCACCGGCTATTCGTCCCTGAAGTCGATCAAGAACTACCCCGCGACTGGCATTAAGTTGGATCGCGAATTCGTCAGGGATCTGACCCAGGATCAGGCGGCGGAGGTCATCACCGGCTGCATCCTCACCATGGCCAGACATCTGGGGTACCCGGTGGTGGCGGAAGGCATCGAGCACAGCGCCCAGTATGACCTCCTCAGGCGCTATGGATGCGACGCTGGCCAGGGATTCCACCTGGGCCGTCCGGTGGACAGAGATGTCTTTCAGGCGCGTTATTTCGGGGCCGACCCTGGCCAGCCACCGCTCGCCGAGTGACCTATTTCCGCCGGAGCCTGGGCACGGGCCGGAGCTTGTCCAGCAGGTGTCCGAGACTCAGCCAGGGATGAGGCAACAGCATCCGTGGCCCGGAGTAGCGCATGACGGCTTGCACCCGCTCACGCTTGCCGCCGCTGTAACAGTGCACCGCGCAGAGATTGCACGCTGGCTTGGCTTCCTGGAAGGGGCAGGTTTCCAGGCGCTGGAGGGCATACTCCAACAGACCCGAGCAGTCGTCGCATAGACCGGCCCGCGCCCCATGCTGGTCGCGACAATAGAGGCGGACCATGGCGCGGATGGTCTTGCGTTCACGGACGAGGCGGCGACTGGGCGGCTTCATCGGTCGGCCGCCTCAGTGTTCGCCCTTGGTGCGCAGCAGACCCGCGAGCCGGTTGCCCTGTTTTTGCGGCCCGCCGCGCGGGAAGAGACGATGCAGGGCCGGGCTGCTTCCCCGCTCCTCGCCCCAGGCACCGCGAAAGTGTTTGACCATGTCGCGCACCGACGCCTGGGTGCCTGACTCGGCATAGCGCCGACGCAGAAAGCGAATCACCTCCCAGTGGGCGTCCGTGAGTCCGAGTCCTTCCTGCTCGGCGAGCGCCCGCGCGAAACCCTCCGACCAGTGCGCGGGATCGACCAGGTAACCTTCGCCATCGGTCTGGATCTCCCTGCCCTCGACCATCAGGGTGCGGATCTGCATGCTCGGATAGGCGTTGCTGCCGTGCGGCAGGTCGTCGGGGGCCGCCAGCGGATCGCCAGCACCCTGGGTGATCGACCAGAGTTCCACAAGCACCTCCCCCGCCAGGTGACCTGCGTAGCGCTCGATGCCATCGACGAGCACCTTGCCCGAGGACGCTGGCAGATCGAAGCGGGCCTCGCCGGAGCGATCGGTCAGCACGGGCGGCGTCGCGCGGTCCTCCGCGTCCAAGTGCAGCGCGACCGGGACGCGCTTCAAAGGCGTTTGGTCGAGCTTCATCCGAACCTTGACGCTGATCATGATGAATGACTCCCGCCTGGGGCGAAGACAATCGAAGGCGAATGGCTGACAGTCTGCCGGTCGGGTCCAGGAGCGCCTTGACCGGGATCAAGCTAGGGGCGCAGCGAGCCCAGGGTGCCGATGGAGAGTGGTCCGGGCTCAAGGGCTTCTTGTAGCTCCGCGATCACTAGCAGGGCGGCGGGATCCAAAATCGTGACTTGATTGCCCTGCACGCGGATGATGTCCTTGTCCATCAGCGACTTGATGACCCGAGAGAAGGTCTCTGGCTGGACCGATAGCCGCGAGGCGAGCACGCCCTTGCGGACATCGAGTTCCAGCGACTGCTCTCCGGGCAGAACCCGCGCCGCCAGATAGCGGGCGACGCGACTGGTCGCCGTGTGCAGGGTGAGATCGTCGATCTCGCCGATCAGTCCGCGCAGACGCTGGCTCAAGGCCCCCAGCAGCAGAAAGCAGGTATCGACCGACTCACGCAGCATGTCGGCAAAGTCCCTGGCATCGATCGCGATCAGCTCCGCATCGGCGAGCGCGGCGGCGCACACCGGATAGCGCGGGGCGTTGAGAAACATCAGCGCCTCGGCGAAGGTCTGGCCGGGGTTGACGATCTCGATCACCTTCTCCGCACCTTCCGGCGAGAGCCGAAAGAGCCGCATCTGACCGGCGAGCAGCAGGTAGAAGCGATTGGCGGCGTCCCCCTGGCTGAAGAGGAGCTGGTCCGCGCCCAGTTTCACCCGGGCGGCATGCTGGACGACCCGCTGCAATTGTGGCGTATCCAACCGCGACAGCAAGGGCGCGCGGCGTAGCTCGTCGATCATGATTGATTCCATCGGTCGTGCGCCGTCCCGCGATACGCGAACGGTCGTCGCTGAGCGTCATGATATCGTGGCCACGCGAATAGAAGATCGGCGTCGCCTGCTTTTGAGGCGCCGCGGACGCTTGGATCGGCAAGCGAGTGAGTCGGGGTTGCCTGGGCTGGAGGAAGGATGTCAGTTTCGTTCTTGCGTTAGCGAGTTTGGGCGTGGTGCTGTTGGGGCTCAACCACAACTCGACGCGGGCCCGCGCGAGCAACCAAACATCGGTGGAATCCGGACGCCTACAGATCCCCGCCCAGCGGATCTAGCGTCAGGGTCGATACGGCGCCCGAGCCCAATCGGCCCGAGCGCCTCCGCTGGCTCAATCCTGCTGGTGATACCCCAGGATGCGCTCGACCTCGTTCTTGGAGCCGAGAATGACCGGCACCCGCTGATGCAGTGAATCGGGCTGGAGATCCAGGATCCGCTCGCTCCCGGTGATCGAGCCGCCACCTGCCTGCTCCACGACGAAAGACATGGGGTTGGCCTCGTAGAGCAGACGCAGTTTCCCGCCCAGACCCTTCTCCTTCATTTTGGAGTCCAGGGGATACATGAAGACGCCGCCGCGCGTCAGGATGCGATGCACCTCCGCCACCATGGAGGCGATCCAGCGCATGTTGAAGTCGTCCCCGCGCGGCCCTTCCTTGCCATCCAGACATTCCTGAACGTAGCGCCGGACGGGCGGTTCCCAGAAACGCATGTTGGAGGCATTGATGGCGAACTCGCGGGTATCGGCTGGGATCGTCATCTTGGGATGGGTCAGGATGAACTCACCGATGTTCTGGTCCAGCGTAAACCCATTCACGCCGTTGCCGGTGGTCAGGACCATCATGGTCGAGGGTCCGTAAAGCGCATACCCGGCCGCGACCTGCTGCGTGCCCGCCTGCAGAAAATCCCGCACCGTCGGCGTCTGACCGCCACCCGGGCAACGCAGGATCGAGAAGATCGTGCCGACCGAGACATTGACGTCGATATTGGACGAGCCATCCAGCGGGTCGAAGGTCAACAGATACTTGCCGCGCGGATACTTGTTCGGGATGGGATAGATGTCATCCATCTCCTCCGACGCCATCGCCGCAAGGTGACCCGCCCACTCGTTGGACTTGATGAAGACCTCGTTGGAGAGGATATCCATTTTTTTCTGGACTTCGCCCTGCACGTTCTCCGACCCGGCACTGCCGAGCACTCCCACCAGCGCGCCATGGTTGACCATGTTGCTGATGACCTTGCAGGCCGTGACCACGTCATTGAGCAGGGACGTGAAGTCGCCCGTCGCGCCGGCGACGTGGCGCTGCTCCTCAATGATGAATTGGGTAATGCTGGTACCGTTATGCATGCGGGTCCTCGTCTCTAAGGTACGTCTGAGTATTTATTTAAGCGTTCGCCAGTATAGGGGTTTCGCGGCCGGACAGAAACCGATGTCGGCAACCGGCCGAGCGGCCGGCCGCCCCCGTCAATTCCGCTCCGGGGTGGCCAGGCTGACCTCGAATTCCCGCGCCCCGATCGGCGAGCTCGGGAGCCCGGGCAGGGCGAGTGAAAATCTCGCCTGTATCGGTTAGAGTTGCCGACTTTCACCTCACCCCATTCCAACACCAAATCCTGATTCCGGCGAGGTTCTCGGGCCTGGCCAAACAATCCGGGGGACACACGACATGTCGGCTGATCTGATCGCACCTTCCATTCTGTCGGCGAATTTCGCCAAGCTCGGCGAGGAGGTCGACAACGTGCTCGCCGCCGGCGCCGACATCGTCCATTTCGACGTCATGGACAATCACTACGTCCCCAATCTGACCATCGGGCCGCTGGTCTGCGAGGCGCTGCGCAAGCATGGCGTGACCGCGCCCATCGACGTGCATCTGATGGTCAAGCCGGTGGACCGCATCATCCCGGACTTCGCCGCCGCTGGCGCGACCTACATCACCTTCCACCCGGAGGCGAGCGAGCACGTCGACCGCACCCTGCAACTGATCCGCAATGAGGGTTGCAAGGCCGGCCTGGTGTTCAACCCGGCGACGCCCCTGACCTATCTGGACTATGTGCTGGACAAGATCGACATGATCCTGCTGATGTCGGTGAACCCCGGCTTCGGCGGACAGAGCTTCATCCCCTCGGCGATGGACAAGCTGCGCGAGGTGCGCGAGATCATCGACGATTCGGGATTCGACATCCGACTGGAGATCGACGGCGGGGTGAAGGCCGACAACATCGCCGAGATCAAGGCGGCCGGGGCGGACACCTTCGTCTCCGGGTCCGGGCATCTTCGGCAAGGGCCGCGACAGCGATGCCCACCGCTACGACAGCATCATCGCGGAGATGCGTCGCGCCATGGCCAGCGTCGATCGCTGACCCTCGCCAAGCCCAGGAGCGATAGCCGAATGATGTTGCGGCCGAAGATGATCCTGCTCGACCTCGACGGAACGCTGGTGGACAGCGTCCCGGATCTCGCCTATTGCGTCGACGCCATGATGGCGCGGCTCGGCCGACCCGTGCGTGGCGAGGCGGCCGTGCGCAACTGGGTCGGCAACGGGGTCGAGCGGCTGGTGCGGCGCGCCTTGATCGGCCAACTGGAGGGCGAGCCCGAGGAGGCGGACTACCAGCGCGCCTATCCGATCTTTCTCGAACTCTATGCCGAGAACACCTTCAATCGCTCCGGACTCTATCCGGGCGTGCGCGAGGGACTCGATTTCCTCAAGGACGCCGGTTATCCGCTCGGCTGCGTCACCAACAAGGCGGCGCGTTTCACCGAGCCGCTGCTCCAGCATCTCGGGATTTTCGATCATTTCGGCATCGTGATCAGCGGCGATACCCTGCCACGCAAGAAACCCGATCCACTGCCTCTGCTCCATGCGGCGGGGCATTTCGGCGTCAAGCCGGAAGACGCGCTCATGATCGGCGACTCGGTGAGCGACGTGCAGCGCCGCGCGGGCGGCCGGGTTCAGGATCATCTGCACCAGTTACGGTTACAACCATGGCGAGGACATCCGGGACGCCAACCCGGACGCGGTGGTGGACTCCTTCGTCGAGCTGCGCGGCCTCCTGGCCGCCGAGGCTTGAGCGGGAAGGGATGGCACGCGCGATGCGAATCCAGACGAGGCGAGCGATGAGGATGTGGCGATGGCGACGCCGGAGTCGATCCGAATAGCCATCAGACGCCAGCGACCAGCCTCTAGGTCGCGCCCCATTGCCCGGAGATTCCCATGACCCCAAAGACCTTTCGCGCCCTCACCGACCAGGGCTACAACCGCATTCCAGTCGCCTGCGAGGTGCTGGCCGATCTCGACACGCCGCTGAGCGTCTATCTCAAGCTCGCCAAGGGGCCCTATTCCTATCTGTTCGAATCCGTGCAGGGCGGCGAGAAATGGGGGCGTTACTCCATCATCGGCCTGCCCTGCCGCACCCTGATCAGGGTCCACGGGCAACCGGATCCAGGTCGAGCGCGACGGCCAGATCGTCGAGGAGACGGAGAGCGCGGACCCGCTGGCCTGGATCGACGCCTTCCAGCAGCGCTTCCAGGTCGCCGAGGTCGCCGGTCTGCCGCGCTTCACCGGCGGGCTGGTCGGCTATTTCGGCTATGACACCATCCGCTATATCGAGCCGCAAGCTGGCGCGACTGCCCCAACCCGGATCAACTGGGCACGCCCGGACATCCTGCTGATGGTCTCGGACGAGGTGGTCGTCTTCGACAATCTCAGCGGGCGGATGTACATCATCCTGCACCTGGACCCGACCGCCGGGGACACCCTGGAGGCCGGCGAGGCGCGTCTCGCCGAGCTGACCGAGCGCATGCGCCATGGCACGCCCAACGGCATCGGCGGCGCAGACGCGCCAGGTCGAGGAGACCGACTTCGTCTCCGGCTTCACCGAGGAGGGCTTCAAGCAGGCGGTCGAGCGGATCAAGGACTACATCCTGGAAGGCGACTGCATGCAGGTGGTGCTGTCGCAACGGCTCTCGATCCCCTTCCAGGCTCCGCCGCTGGATCTCTACCGCGCGCTGCGCGGGCTCAATCCCTCGCCCTACATGTACTTCCTGGATCTGGGCGACTTCCACATCGTCGGCTCCTCGCCCGGAGATCCTGACCCGGCTGGAGGATGGCGTCGTCACGGTGCGCCCGATCGCCGGCACCCGCCGTCGCGGTCAGACCGAGGCGGAGGACCAGGCGCTGGAGGCCGAGCTGCTGGCCGACCCCAAGGAACTGGCCGAGCATCTGATGCTGATCGACCTGGGACGCAACGACGCCGGGCGCGTCTCCGAGATCGGCAGCGTGCGGCTCACCGACAAGATGATCGTCGAGCGTTACTCGCACGTCATGCACATCGTCTCCAACGTGACCGGCACGCTCAAGGAGGGGCTGAGCGCCATCGACGTGCTGCGCGCCACCTTCCCCGCCGGCACCGTCTCCGGCGCGCCCAAGATCCGCGCCATGGAGATCATCGACGAGCTGGAGCCGGTCAAGCGCGGCATCTACTCGGGCGCGGTCGGCTATCTCTCCTGGAACGGCAACATGGACACGGCGATCGCCATCCGCACCGCCGTCATCCAGGACGGCATGCTGCACATCCAGGCCGGCGCCGGCATCGTCGCCGACTCGGTGCCCGAGATGGAATGGCAGGAGACCATGAACAAGGGCCGCGCCATCTTCCGCGCCGTCACCGCCGCCGAGGTCGGGATCGATCGCTATGGCTGCGGGGTCAAGCGGGTCTGAAGTCCCCGTGATCGGCTCGTCCGGTCCGAACCGGGCGCGCATCCTCGTCGGCAGGGCCGTCGGCGGCGGTCGCGCGCCGCCGACACGAAGATGGTCTATCAGGCGTCAATCAGCTCCAGGCTGCGTTTCGGCAAGTTCGCGCTCCGGTATGAAGGCGGCGGTAGCGCCTTGGGGCGGCTGACTTGGCGGGCTGAACCAGTTGAGTTTCTCTCTCAGTTTGACCACTTCGCCGACGATGACCAGGGTCGGCGGTTGCGGCGGGTCGTGCGAAACCCGGTCCAGGATGGTCGCGAGGGTGCCGGAGTAGACCTTTTGCGAGTGGGTCGTTCCCTGTTGAATCAGCGCCACCGGCATGTCGGGCGAGACGCCATGCGCGACCAATTGATCGACGATGATGGGTAGACCGACCAGGCCCATGTAGAAGACCACGGTCTGATGCGGCTGGGCCAGCGCGGGCCAGTTCAGGTCGATGCTGCCGTCCTTGAGGTGGCCGGTGACGAAGATGACGGACTGGGCATGGTCGCGATGGGTCAGCGGGATGCCCGCGTAGGAGGCGCATCCGGAGGCGGCGGTGATGCCGGGGATGACCTGAAAGGGCACGCCCTCGGCGGCCAGGGTGTCGATCTCCTCGCCGCCGCGCCCGAAGATGAAGGGGTCGCCGCCCTTGAGGCGCAGCACCCGATGCCCGTCCTTGGCGAGGTCCGCCAGCAGCCGGTTGATCTCCTCCTGACGCATGGCGTGATGATTGCGCTGCTTGCCGACATAGATGCGCCGGGCATCGCGGCGGGTCATCTTGAGGATGGGCTCGGCGACCAGGCGGTCGTAGACCACGACATCGGCCTGCTGCATCAGGCGCAGGGCGCGGAAGGTCAGCAGATCCGGATCGCCCGGGCCGGCGCCGACCAGATAGACCTCGCCCATGTCCGGCTCCGTGCGCGTCGGGCGCCAGTTCCTGCTCGATGAGTGCCTCGGCCTCCTCGAATTGACCGGCGAAGATGCGCTCGGCGACGGCACCCTGGAGGACGCGGTCCCAGAAGCGGCGACGGTCGCGCTGATCGCGAAGCGTGCCTTGACCCGCTCGCGATAGCGTCCACTCAGCTCGGCGAGCCGGCCGTAGCCGGCGGGGATGAGCGACTTCGAGCCGCGTGCGCAGCATGCGAGCCAGCACCGGCGAGGTCTTGCCGGTCGAGACGGCGACGGTGACCGGCGAGCGGTCGACGATCGAGGGCAGGAGAAAGGTGCAGGCGTCGGGGTCGTCGACCACGTTGACCGGGATCTCCGGCTGCTCCGGCGAGCTGGGCGATGTCGGCGGTTGATGTCAGAGTCGTCGGTGGCGGCGACGACCAGCCGGTTACCGCGAGATGTCGGTCGGCTCGAAACGGCGCTGCGAGGTGGCGGATCTCGCCCGCCTCGGCCTTGCGCGGCGAGGGTGTCGCAGAGCTCGGAGACACCAGGGTGACGGCGACCCCGGCGCGCAGCAGGCTGCTCACCTTGCGGGCGGCGGTGGCGCCGCCGCCGACGACCAGGCAGGGCTTGCCCTGCAGGTCGAGAAAGATCGGGAGGAATTCCATGGTCATGTCTCGGCGGCATCGACCCGCGGGGTCATTGAGTTGGTTTTCAAAAATCCTTAATATACTTAAATACTTTGTTTTGGGTAGGACGATGAGTGTGATCAATGAGATCGATTCCGAGATCTCTGCATGAAGCGGCTCGACGAGGGCGAGGACGTGCTGCTGGTGGACATCCGCACCCCCGCGGAGATCGCCCAGGGCATGATTCCCGACGCCCTGCAGACTGCCCATGCATCTGATCCCGCTGCGGATGAACGAATTGCCCAGGGACAAGGACGTGGTGCTCTACTGCCGCAGCGGCGCACGCTCCTATCAGGCCTGCGCCTACATGATGCAGCAGGGCTACGACCGCGTCTCAATCTGCGCGGCGGAATCATCGCCTGGGCGCGGCATGGCTATCCGATCGGGGTGCCCGAGGCCTGATCTTCGAACGGCTTTTCCGGATGATCGCGCCCCGGGCGCGGCTTGCCTTTTCAGGCTGGTTTCGCCTATAACCGCGAATTCTTGTGTCTACTGATATTCTAAAACAGACTCAGACTGGAGGTATTCGACAATGGCAGATTTCGATCAAGAACTGGACGCGAGCGGCCTGAACTGTCCCCTGCCGATCCTGCGCGCGAAGAAGACCCTGAACGCCATGGCCAGCGGCCAGGTGCTGCATGTGATCGCGACCGATCCCGGCTCGGTCAAGGATTTCGACTGCCTTCGCCAAGCAGACTGGCAACGAACTGATCGAGTCCAAGGAAGAGGGCGGCAAGTTCCACTTCCTGATCAAGAAGTCCTGATTCCCGAGAGTCCTGTCCCGCCCGACCGCATTCACCTACATTTTGCATAACCCGCGAGCCTGTCAAAGACCCGCGAGGAGGACTCGATGGAACAGAAAAAACTGGCGATCATCGCCACCAAAGGCTCGCTGGACTGGGCCTATCCGCCTTTCATCCTGGCGTCCACCGCTTCGGCGCTCGGGTACGAGACGCAGATCTTCTTCACCTTCTATGGTCTTCAGCTGCTGAAGAAGAAGCTGGCGCTCGAGGTCACGCCACTCGGAAATCCCGGCATGCCCATGCCGATGGGGATGGATAAGTGGTTCCCGGTGCTGGGTCTCACCCTGCCGGGCATGCAGGGCATGATGACCGCCATGATGAAGAAGAAGATGCAGAGCAAGGGCGTCGCGAGCGTCGAAGAGCTGCGTGATCTGTGCCAGGAGGCCGAGGTCAAGCTGATTGCCTGTCAGATGACGGTGGATCTCTTCGACATGAACACCTCCGAGTTCATCGACGGGGTTGAGTATGCCGGCGCGGCGGCCTTCTTCGAGTTCGCTGGCCAGAGCGATATCTGTCTCTACATCTAGCTCGTCGATCGCGTATGACCGAGACGCCGCCGCCAGGCGGCGTTTTTGTTGGTCCCGAGGCGGTTCGCGCTATCATTGGCCGCTTCGTCGTCATCCAGTTAGTCCGTCAAATGGCACCCCTATGACTACTCCGACTCGAACCGGGGCCGCCCTCATGCTCGATGTGCTCAACGACCTCGGGGTCTCCTGCATCTTTGGGCACACCGGCGGGGCCGTCATCCCCATTCATGTGGAAATCAACAAGCGTCTGCGCCGGGGCGCGCCGACGCCAACGTTCGTGCTCTGTCGGCAGGAAGGCGGCGCCGGACACGCGGCGGAAGGCTACGCCAGGGTCAGCGGCCGGGTCGGGGTGGTGCTCGCGACCTCGGGGCCGGGCGCGACCAACCTGACCACGCCCATCGCGGACGCCCACAAGGATTCGCTTCCGACCCTCTTCATCACCGGTCAGGTGCCGAGTCGCGCGATCGGCTCGGATGCCTTTCAGGAAGTGGATACGGTCGGCATCACCCGGCCCATCTCCAAGCACAACTATCTGGTCAAGGACGTGGGCGATCTCGAATGGGTCTTGCGCGAGGCCCACGCGCTGGCCATGCACGGCCGGCCCGGCCCGGTCGTGGTGGACATCTGCAAGGATGTCCAGCTCGCGCCGGTGGGTGAGCAGAACCCGCCCCGAACCCGCCACCGCGAGCCCATCGCCTTCGATCCCGAGCGGGCCGACGCCATCCTGGAGGCGCTGACGAGCGCCGAGCGCCCGGTCATCAAGGCCGGCGGCGGCATCATTCATGCAAATGCATCCCTCGCCCTGCGGCGGTTCGCCGAGCGCTTCGATGCGCCGGTGACGACGACCTTCAACGCGCTCGGCACCCTGCCGTTCGAGATGCCGCACAACCTGGGCATGCCCGGCATGCACGGGACCATCCCGGCCAACTATGCCCTGCGCGACGCGGATCTGATCCTCACGCTCGGCGGACGCTTCGACGATCGGGTCGCGGTGCGCGGCTTCGCGGACGGCAAGCGGATCGCCCACGTCGACATCGATCCTTCCGAGATCGACAAGATCATCCCGACCCAGCTCCACCTGGTTGCCGGGCTCGACGAGTTCCTGGCCCACGCCCTGGCCTCCGGGCGCTCGGCCCGCCACTCCGCCTGGATGGCTCTGATCGCGGAATGGCGTCAGCAGATGCCCAAGCCCTATGGCCAGTGCGACTTCATCAAGCCCCAGGCCGCTGTCGAGATCATTTCCGAGCTGACCCAGGGCGACGCGACACTGGTCACCGGGGTCGGCCAGCACCAGATGTGGGCCGCTCAGTACTACCGCTTCCAGCGCCCGCGCCAGTGGGTCAGTTCGGGCGGGCTCGGCACCATGGGCTTCGGACTGCCGGCGGCGGTCGGCGCCTGGTACGCCGATCCCTCCCGTCCGGTGGTCCTGATCGACGGCGACGGCAGCTTCCAGATGAACATCCAGGAGCTGGGGACCGTCGTTGCCAACCGCATCCCGCTCAAGATGTTCGTGCTCAACAACAGCTTTCTGGGCATGGTGCGTCAGTGGGAGGACATGATGGACGATGGCCATCACTACGAGACCTGCCTGGCGCGCAACGTCGACTGCGATCCGGACTGCACCCATCTGGACCAGACCTGCCGGCGTCAGATCCCCAACCTGACCGGACTGCGCTACGTCTATCCGCGTCTCAAGACCCTGCGGATCAAGGATCCGGACTCCCTGCGCGCGGGGATCGCCGAGGCATTGGCGGAGCCGGGTCCGGTGCTGGTGGATGTCTGGGTCGACAAGGCCGAGAACGTCATCCCGATGGTCCGCCCAGGGCATACCCTGGAGCAGATGATCGAATCCTGAACGGCGAACCAAGAACGAAATTCTGTCAGAGGAAATCCACATGCCTTCATCCACATGGCGCTCCGTGCAGCGCAAGGCTGGAACGGACACCATCTATGGCGTTGCGCTGAGCCCGGACGGCAAGCGGCTGGCCACGGCGAGCTGGGACAGCCTGGTCAAGCTCTGGGATGTCGCCCAGGGCCGCATCGAGCACAGCCTCTCCGGCCATGAGGGGCGCGTCTATACGGTGCGCTTCCACCCCGATGGCAAGCGGCTCGCCTCCGGCGGCACCGACACCCAGGTGCGGATGTGGGATGCCGCCAGCGGACAGGCGCTGTGGAGCCGCAGCGGTCACTCCAGCCTGGTCTACAGCGTCGATTTCCAGCCCCAGGGCGAGCTGCTGGCCTCCGCGAGCGAGGACGGCACCATCTGTCTGTGGAAGGTCGAGACCGGAGAGCTGGTCCGCACCATCGAGGGACACCCGCAATACGTCCAGGGCGTGGTCTTCACCCCGGATGGCGCCCGGCTCGTCTCGGGCAGCCGCGATTGCACCGCGGCCATCTGGGACGTGGCGACCGGCGAGGAGCTGGCCCGTTTCGACGTCATCAACAACGGCATCAACAGCACCCAGTTCAGCCCGGACGGCTCCCGCTTGCTGCTCAGTAATGTCGACGGCTCCGTGGGTCTCTGGGATCTCTCCACCCTGACCCTGATCCGTGAGATGGAAGGCCATACCTATCCGGCCTGGAGCGCCATCTTCAGCCCCGACGGCAAGCTGATCGCCTCCGGCAGCGCGGACAAGACCATCGTGCTCTGGTGCGCCGAGACTGGCGAGGAGCTGTCGCGTCTTACCGGCCATGAGAAGGACGTCTATAGCGTCGCCTTCAGCCCGGACGGGCGCTGGCTCTACTCTGGCAGCGTCGACAAGACCATCCGCGTCTGGGGCCTGGATGTCAGCGACGACGAGTGGCGGCCGGTGAGCGCCGCCTGGCAGGCCGCCGAGGAAGCCGCGCGTGCCGAGGAGTCCGTCGCGCAGACGCAAGCCGACCAGGCGCGTCAGCCGAGCGCACCCGCGCCCAAGGGATGGGGGCGGCTTTTCGGCGGCAAACGCTGAGTTTCCGACTGTTCCGCTGGTTGGTGGCTACTGTCCGAGAGCCATCATCCCAGCGGATCGCGTTGACCCATACACGAAACCCTACCCTCGCTGCGAACCCTTCCGCTCGGGCCTTGGAAAGCCGCCGTTGGGCGGCATTCTCTGAGTGATTCGCCGTCATCCACGGGGCTCCCGTTTCCCCCATTCCCGCCGTTAACCTCAATGATGTCGGGTCATCTTTCAGACCGGCGGAGGGCGTCATGGGGATCAAGGCCAAGCTGAAGCTGATCGGATTGCTGCCATTGATCATGGCGGTCGTCTTCGGCTTGACCGTCTATCGCGGACAGGATCGCTTGAACGCGCTGCGCGACCGCTCGATGCTGGCGGACGGGATGCATGGTGAGCTGGCGCAGTTGCGCGTGGTGAGCCGCCATCTCCGCGCGACGCGCGTGGCGCAGACCAGGAAACAAGGCTACGACCGGCTGGACGCACTGGATGCCCAGATGCTGGCGCTCGCTCCCTGGCTAGCGGATCCCAAGGTGTCGGCGACGCTGACCGACCTGGGTCAACACCTGGTGATGTCGCGGGTGTACTACATGATCCTGGATGGTCTGTCAGTGCCCGCGCTCAAGTACGTGGTGCTGCCGCAGGCCGAGGCGGCCGAACAGCGGTTGATCGCGGAGCTTGACGAGCTCGAACCGGTCCTGCACGAGCTGCACATGGGCAGCCACCGCGCCGCGGTGGCCTACAGCGATGCACTCTGGGAAATGGAGTTCTGGCTGATCGCCGGCACCGCGCTGCTGGCACTGCTCCTGACCTACCCCACGCTCAACCGGCTCGGGACAGGACTGCACGCGCTCAGTCTCGGTATGCGCGGCGGCGGGGACGAGGGACTGCCGCAAGAGCTGTCCCTGGCTGGCAAGGACGAGCTCGGACAGCTCGCGCGCGACTTCAACCAGATGGCGCGCCAGCTCGCCGCCGCCGAGGCCGCGCGTGAACAGCGCGCGCGCGAATTGGAGACGGCCGTCAAGGATCTGGAGAATTTCAGTTACTCCGTCTCGCACGATCTGCGTGCTCCGCTGCGGGCGATCGACGGCTTCATCGGCATCCTGCAAGAGGATTACGCGCCCCTGCTGGACGCGGAGGGTCTGCGTCTGTTCGGCGTGGTCAGCGCCAACGCCAAGAAGATGGAACAGCTCATCGACGACATCCTGGCCCTCTCGCGCGCCGGGCGCCTGGAGTTGGAGTGGGTCGGGGTCGATATGAACCGGCTGGTGGACGAGGTCTGGTCCGACCTGTCCGCGCAGCACGCCGGGCGGGCGATCCGCTTTGAACGCGCGGATTTGCCGACCTGCATCTGCGACCCGAGGGCGATCCGGCAGGTCTGGCAAAATCTCTTGGGTAACGCCATCAAGTTCACCCGCGGACGTGACCCGGCCGTGATCGAGGTCAAGGCGGAAACGCGCGCCGATATGATCCGCTACAGTGTCAGTGACAATGGCGCCGGCTTCGATCCCGCCTATGCCAGCAAGCTCTTCGGACTCTTCCTGCGGCTGCACGGCATGGATGAATTCGAGGGTACCGGGGTCGGGCTGGCGATCGTCAAGCGGTTCGTCCAGAAACACAGCGGCGAGGTGGAGGGGACGGGCGCGGTGGATGTTGGCGCCACCTTGAGCTTCAGCCTGCCGATCCAACCGGCTACCGAGCCCGGAGTTCCGCATGGTTAACACTGACATGATCGTCGATATCCTGCTCGTCGAGGACAACCCGAACGATGCCGAGCTGGCCATCCGCGCATTGCGCAAGCACAACCTCGCCAATCGTCTGGAGTGGGTCAAGGATGGCGCCGCCGCGTTGGATTTTCTCTTCCATCGCGGCGACTACGCCGGGCGTCCCAACACCCTGCCGCGCGTCGTGCTGCTGGATCTGCGTTTGCCCAAGGTGGATGGTATCGAGGTGCTGAAGGCGGTGCGCGCCTGCCCGGATACCCATGAACTGCCGGTGGTGATCCTCACCTCCTCACGGGAAGAGCGGGATCTGGTCGACACCTACGAACTCGGCGTCAACAGCTTCGTCGCCAAGCCGGTCTCCTTCGACGAGTTCGCCCGCACCGTCGCCGATCTGGGCATGTACTGGGTGCTGGTCAACCGCGTCCCGCCGGAGATCCGTTCCGCCTGATGAGCGACCTGCTGCGAATCCTGCTGCTGGAAGACAACCCCGCCGACGCGGAGCTGAACACGCGGGTGCTGCGACGCTCCGGCCTGGAGTTCGAGCAGCTCCGGGTCGAGGACCGGGACGCCTTCCTCGCGGCGCTGGACGACTTCCGCCCGCATGCCGTCCTGGCCGACTTCGGTCTGCCGCGCTTCGACGGTCTCACGGCCCTGCGCCTGCTGCGCGAGCGCCATGCCGATCTGCCCTTCATCTTCGTGACCGGCGCACTCGGCGAGGAGGGCGCGGTCGAGCTGCTGCGCAACGGCGCCAACGATTACATCCTCAAGGACCGCCTGTCGCGCCTGCCCGACGCGCTGAACCGCGCCTTGGCCTCGGCGCGGCAGTGGGAGGATCTGCACCGCGCCGAACAGGCGCTCAAGGCGAGCGAGGAGCGCTTCCGCACCCTGGTCGAGACCACGCTGGACTGGATCTGGGAGGTCGATGCCGAGGGGTGTCTACACCTATGCCAGTCCGGCCTCGGTCAAGCTCCTGGGCTATCAGCCGGACGAGCTGCTGGGACGCAGCCCGCTCGACTTCATGCCCCCGGAGGAAGCCAGTCGGGTCGGCGCGATCTTCGCCGAGATCATGTCGACGCAACGGCCCTTCGCACTGCTGGAGAACACCTGTCTGCACAAGGACGGTCGCCCGGTGGTGCTGGAGACCAGCGGCACGCCGATCCTGGCGGCGGATGGCGCTTGCCTCGGTTATCGCGGGGTCGACCGCGACATCACCGAGCGCAAGCGCAACGAGCTTTCGCTGCTGTTACAGACACGTCGCGCGACCGCCCTGCTGGAGCTGCCGCGCGCCGCCGACCGCATGGAAGAGGCTGAATTCATGCAGTTCGGCCAGGAGTCTGGCCGAGGAGCTGACCGAGAGCCGGATCGCCTTCATCCACTTCGTCAACGAGGACCAGGAGACCATCGAGCTGGTCGCCTGGTCGCGCCGCACGCTTGCGGGCTACTGCACGGCCGTCTATGACAGTCATTACCCGATCAGCGAGGCCGGCATCTGGGCGGATGCCCTGCGCCGCCGCGCGCCGGTGGTGTTCAACGACTATCCGACGGCACCCAACAAACACGGTCTGCCCGAGGGCCACGCGGAGCTCAAGCGCCTCATCAGCCTGCCGGTGATGGAAGGCGATCAGGTGCGCATGATGGCCGGCGTCGGCAACAAGGAGACGCCCTATACCGAGCTGGATGTCGAGACCGTTCAACTCATCGCCAACGAAGTCTGGCGCATCGTGCGCCAGCGGCGCGCCGAACAGGCGCTGCGCAAGAGCGAGGCGCATCTGCGCACCCTGGTCGACACCATCCCCGATCTGATCTGGCTGAAGGATCCCGAGGGCGTCTATCTGGCCTGCAATCCCATGTTCGAGCGCTTCTTCGGCGCGCCCGAGACGCAGGTGCGAGGTAAGACCGACTACGACTTCGTGGATTCCGAACTGGCCGATTTCTTCCGCGAGCATGACCGCAACGCGATGACCGCCGGGCGACCCAGGGTCAACGAGGAATGGGTCACCTTCGTCGACGATGGCCACCGGGCGCTGCTTGAGACCATCAAGACCCCAATGCGCGACCGGGAGGGCCGGCTGATCGGCGTGCTCGGCATCGCCCGCGACATCACCGGCATCCGTCGGGCACAGGATGCCCTGCGCGAGAGCGAGGAGCGCTTCCACGCACTTTTCGCGAACATGCGCAGCGGGGTCTGCATCTACGAGGCAGTGGACGATGGCGAGGATTTCGTCTTCCGCGACCTCAATCGGGCGGCGGAGCGCATCGAGGGGGTGACCGCCGCCGACCTGCTGGGGCGCCGGCTGACCGAGGTCTTTCCCGGCGTCGCCGAGTTTGGCCTGCTCGCGGTCCTCGAACGGGTCTGGCGCACCGGCCAACCCGAGCACGTCCCGTCCGCTCTGTACAGCGACGCGCGCCATTCAGGCTGGCGCGAGAACTTCGTCTATAGCCTGCCGCATGGCGAGCTGGTCGCCGTCTACGAGGACGTGACCGAGCGCAAGACCCTGGAGCTGGCCCTGGAGGAGAGCCGGGAACGCCTGGAATTGGCTGTGGAGGCATCCGGGCTGGGCATGTGGGATTGGCAGGTCCAGACGGGCGCGACGCGCCTCAATGACCGCTGGGCGGCGATGTTGGGCTACCGGCTGGAGGATCTTGAGCCGACCAGTATCCAGACCTGGATCGACCTCTGTCACCCGGACGACCTGGTACTCGCGCGCGAGCAACTGCAAAGGCATTTTCTCGGGAAAACCCCGTACTACGAGGCCGAGGCGCGCATGCGCCACAAGGATGGCCGCTGGGTCTGGATCCTGGATCGCGGCAAGGTGGTGGAATGGGACGCCGACGGCCGACCCATCCGGATGGCCGGCACCCACCTCGACATCACCGCCCGCAAGCAGACCGAGGAGTCGCTGCGCCAGCTCTCGCTGGCGGTGGAGCAGAGTCCGACCAGCATCGTCATCACCGATCTGGATGCCTGTATCCAATACGCCAATCCGGCCTTCGCGCGGGTCTCCGGCTATGGGTTGGACGAAGCCATGGGGCAGAATCCGCGCATCCTGCAATCCGGACGCACCCCCAGCATGGTCTACGATGACCTCTGGGAAACCCTCCGCCGGGGTGAGATCTGGCGCGGCGAGTTCTATAACCGCCGCAAGGACGGCGCCGAATATGTCGAGCTGGCGACCATCTCGCCGGTGCGTCAGCCGGATGGGCGGGTGACCCATTATCTGGCGGTCAAGGAAGACATCAGCGATCTCAAGCGCACCGAGGAGGAACTGCAGCGCTATCGCCTGCACCTGGAGGAACTGGTCGAGGTGCGCACCAGCGAGCTGCGTCTGGCCGAGGAGCGCAGTCGTCTCATCCTGGAGTCGAGCGCCGATGGCCTCTATGGCATGGACATGGAGGGTCGGGCCACCTTCATCAATCCAGCCGCCTGCGCCATGCTGGGATACCAACCCGAGCAGGTTCTGGGGTGCTCCACGCACGCCCTCATTCACCATACGCGCGCCGATGGGACGCCCTATCCGCGCGAGGAGTGCCCGGTCCACAACACCCTGCACGCGGGGCGGGTGCTGCGTCAGGACGAGGACGTCTTCTGGCGCGCCGACGGTTCGGCCTTCCCGGTGTCCTATTCCTCCCACCCCATCTACCGCGACGGCGTCATCATCGGGGCCGTCATCAGCTTCTTCGACATCTCCGCGCAGAAGGAGGCCGAGGCGGCGCGCGAGGCGGCCCTGGCGGAGGCCGAGCGCCTGGCACGCCTCAAGAGCGAGTTCCTGGCCAACATGAGCCACGAGATCCGCACCCCGCTCAACGCGGTCCTGGGCTTCGCTCAGGTCGGGGTGCGCGAGAGCGACGGCCGCAAGGCGCGGGACTTCTTCA
Source organism: uncultured Gammaproteobacteria bacterium (assembly GCA_963818415.1). Classification (GTDB taxonomy): domain Bacteria; phylum Pseudomonadota; class Gammaproteobacteria; order Chromatiales; family Chromatiaceae; genus CAWFSC01. Next base: position 264,589 of record CAWFSC010000004.1, read on the forward strand.
ATCGAATCATGGATTCGGGGCAACTGCTGCTCGGTATCGTCAACGACGTCCTGGACTTCTCCAAGATCGAGGCCGGTAAGCTCACGATCGCGGATGGCGAGATCGATCTGCGCGAGGTCATCGAGCGCTCCGCCGACCTCTTGAGAACCCGCGCCAAGGACAAGGGGCTGAGCTTCCGCATCGAGGAAGGCGAGGATCTGCCCGCGTCCCTGATCGGCGACGACCTGCGGCTAGCCCAGGTGCTCGGGAACCTGCTCTCCAACGCCATCAAGTTCACCGAGGCGGGCGAGGTCACCTTCGCAATCGCTCGGGAGGCCGACTGGCTCCTGTTCAGTGTCTCGGATACGGGGATCGGCCTGAGCGAGGATCAGCTCGCGAACCTTTTCCAGCCCTTCGAGCAGGCCGATGGCTCCATCACCCGTCGCTTCGGCGGCAGCGGCCTGGGTTTGGCCATCACCAAGCGGCTGGTCGAGATGATGGGCGGGGAGATCCAGGCGCGCAGCCGCTTCGGTGAGGGCTCCAGGTTCGAGGTTCGTCTGCCGCTGGTCGCCCCTCAGGGAAAGATCGGCGCGCGGCGCGCGGCGGACGCGCGCTTGCCGATGGCGGGGAGCGGTCAGCGCTTGCTCGGACTCAGGATTCTGGTCGCCGAGGACAATGCCGCGAATCGCATGGTGCTGGAGGAGTTGCTGCGCGACGAAGGGTGCCGGCTGGTCCAGGTCGAGAACGGCCGGCTGGCGGTCGAACGGGTACGAGAGGACGGCCCGGATGCCTTCGATCTGGTGCTCATGGATATCCAGATGCCGGTGATGGATGGCCTCGAAGCCACCCGCCGCATCCACGGGCTGGCGCCCGCGCTGCCGATCATCGGCCTGACCGCGCATGCCATGCAGTCCGAGCGCTCCCGCTGCCTGGCGGCCGGCATGGTCGCTCACATCGCCAAGCCGGTCGATCTCGATCTGCTCGTCGAGACGATCGTCCGACATGTCCCGACTCAAGGGCGGGGCCGACTCCGCGTCCTCGTCCGAATTGGCGCCGCAGCGGGGGCGGGCGGTTTCCGCCAATCTTGACGAGACTTCGCCGGAGGCCGAATCGCCATCCGATGGCTGTGTCGACTGGTCCGCGCTCGAGGCCCGCTACGCGCACAACCTGGAGTTCCTGCCCAAGCTGTTGACGGCGGTTCTGGAGTCCAACCCGGATCAATCGACGCTCCTGCGCCACGCGGCGGGCAGCGGCGATTGGGCTCAGGTAGCCTTCATCGCGCATCGGCTGAAAGGCACCGCCGGCAATCTCTTCGCCCATGGCTTCCATCGCCTGGCTGTCACGACCGAGGAGAGTGCCCGCGCGCAACGCACCGAGACGGCACGGGCCGCGCACCAACTCGCCGACGCGCTGGATGAACTCCTCCAGGAGATCCGGCAAAGCCGGTGGCTGCGCGACGAGCCGCCAAGCGCGCCGACGCCGCGCGGGGCCGACCCGGAAGCCCTGTCGGAGGTGTTGAGACGATTGGAGTCATTGCTGACCGAGGACGACACGACGGCCAACGATACCTATGATCGTCACCAGTCGCTCCTGATCCTGGCTTTTGGCGACCGCGCCAGACAACTGGGGGCGGAGATCAAGCGCTTCGACTATCAATCGGCACTGGATAGGCTGCACAACTTGACCGACCCTCCGCCCTCGCCGTGACATCCATCGGTTTCAGTGGTCTGTTTCGCGGGAGGATTCGGTTGTGAAGGATGTATTGGATGGCAACCGTTCAGACTCCCTTCCCCCGGCCCCCTCCCGCCAGGGGAGGGGGAGACGCTAAAGAGACCTCCTCGCGGATTTAATCCTTTCTTCGCCGTCGACGCCCTTCGCGACTCCTTTGACCACTCAACCTTCGCCACATCGTCCGAGCACCATGACCGATTCAACCACCCACCAGACCCGTTTCCGGGTGCTGGGCGCCATCAGCTTTTCCCACTTCCTCAACGACACCATGCAGTCGGTGATGATCGCCATCTACCCACTGTTCAAGGCCGAGTTTCACCTCAGCTTCGCCCAGATCGGCCTCATCACCCTGGCCTTTCAATTCACCGCCTCGCTGTTGCAACCGATGGTGGGCCTCTACACCGATCGTCACCCCAAACCCTTCTCGCTCGCCGCCGGCATGGGCTGCACCCTGCTCGGACTGCTCACCCTCTCGCTCGCTTCCAGCTTCCCCATGCTGCTGGTGGCCGCCGCGATGGTCGGGACCGGCTCGGCGGTCTTCCATCCGGAAGCCTCGCGGGTAGCGCGCATGGCCTCGGGCGGACAGCACGGCCTGGCGCAGTCCGATCTTTCAGGTCGGCGGCAACGTTGGCGCGGCCATCGGCCCGCTGCTCGCCGCCGCGATCATTCTGCCGAACGGCCAGCGCAGCATCGCCTTCTTCTCACTCATCGCCCTGCTCGCCATGATCGTGCTGACCGGCGTCGGCGTTTGGTATCGCCGCCAGAACCGGCGACCGAAGCCGGCGATGGCTCCCGCCGGCCCCGCCCTCCCCAAGGGCCGGGTGCGGCGCACGCTGGCGGTGCTGCTGGCGCTGATGTTCTCCAAGTTCTTCTATCTGGCCAGCATCACCAGCTACCTGATCTTCTATCTGATGCAGCACTACGCCATCGAGGTTCAGGAGGCGCAGCTTCACCTCTTCTATTTCCTCTTCGCGGTCGCAGCCGGCACCCTGCTCGGCGGTCCCATCGGCGACCGCATCGGCCGACGACAGGTGATCTGGGTGTCCATCCTCGGGGTCGCCCCCTTCACCCTGGCGCTGCCCTATGTCGGTCTCGGAACCTCGGCGCCCTTGACGATGGTCATCGGCTTCATGCTCGCGTCCGCCTTCCCGGCGATCGTGGTCTACGCCCAGGAATTGCTCCCCGGCCGGGTCGGGATGGTCTCCGGGCTCTTTTTCGGGCTCGCCTTCGGGCTGGCCGGCATCGGCGCCGCCGTGCTCGGACAGGTCGCGGATCGCTGGGGAATCGAGGAGGTCTATCGCCTCTGCTCCTTCCTGCCGCTGATCGGGTTGCTGGCGGTCTTCCTGCCGGATCTGCGGGCGAGGAAGGAGGTCACGGCGGTCGCGGAACCGGCCGGAGCTTGACGCTCGCCGGTTAGGATGGTTCGTGGCCGACGCGGCGTCGTCATCTCTTGCCGATGGGTATCGTCGGGTGTCTTGAAGCGAAATCGGATCGGAGTCCATGGCCCCTCCTACTCGCCGCCTTAGGTGACCACTCCCGCAATCGTCGCCCTCATCGCCGAGATCGCTGAAGGCGTGGGCCGCTCCGCCCTGACCGCCGAGTCGGCCGCAGCACTGCGCCTGCGGCGCATCAATCGGATTCGCAGGATCCAGGGCTCGCTGGCCATCGAAGGCAAAACCCTCAGCGAACAACAGATCACCGCCATCCTGATGGCCGCGCTGGTCGACCGACCAGGCGCCTATCGCGCCAGCGGAGTCGGCGTCATGTCGGGGACGGATGTCATTCACACGGCCCCACCCGCCAGCCGTGTTCCGACCTTGATGGCCAATCTGTTCGGCTGGCTGGGAACCGGCGACGCCCTCCCGCTGATCGCGAGTGGTGTCTTCCACTATGGGTTCGAATTCATCCATCCATTCGACGATGGGAACGGACGCATGGGCCGGCTGTGGCAAACGCTGATCCTGAGCCACTGGAAGCCCTTGCTCGCCGATCTGCCTGTCGAGAGCATCATCCACGCGCATCAGGACGCCTACTACCGGGCGTCGGCCGACAGCACCCAGCAGGGGGCATCAACGCCCTTCGTCCTCTTCATGCTAGGGGTCATCCGGGATGCCCTGGTAGCCCAGCCAACCGAACAAGCGACCGAACAAGTTCGGCGCCTCTTGTCGCGGACGGGGGATGGCCGTTATTCGACCAGAGAGCTGATGGCCCTGGTCGGGATCTCGCATCGACCGATCTTTCTCTACGACTATCTGCAACCCGCTCTCGCCGGTGGCTGGCTGGCGATGACCCATCCGGAGGCGCCAAGGAGCCCGAGGTAAGGGTATTGGCTGACCGCAGCGGGGCAGCGTTCGTTCATAATCCGAAAAAATAGTGTGTGGCGCAATCAAGGCCGTGTCGGACGAGTTGCTGAAATGACCTTAAACCCTGTCGCCAGCGTAGAATCGTGACCTTTTCCCGTGCACATCAAAAACCTTCGATGCAAACGCTTGGCAAATCAGTGACCGATGTGTCGTCAGAACCAGAACACATCAGGCAAACCAAGGAATCTCTCCGTGAGCACTATTTCGCGGATCAGCGATCCTGGGTCGTCGCATACTCGGGCGGGAAGGATTCAACCCTTGTCCTGCAACTGGTTTACGATCTGATCCTGGATATCGGATCAGGCGCGTCCAAGCCGATCGATATCGTGGCATCCGATACCCGCGTCGAGGCACCGAACGTCGAGGAGTATCTTGCGGACCGTCTGTCGAGGATCGAGAGCCACGCACGCGCCAACGGCTTACCCATTCATGTGCATCGGGTTCAGCCGACACCCGAGCAAAGCTTCTGGGGCAACCTGATCGGCAAAGGCTATCCGTCACCGACGCGCTGGTTTCGCTGGTGTACGACCAAGATGAAGATCAAGCCCTCTCGGGCGGTGATCGACGGCATCGTGCGTAAACATGGAGGCGTCGTCTTGCTCTTGGGAACCCGTTTGGATGAGAGCGCGGGTCGCGCGCAGCGGATGGAGGACGCGCCACCAACAGCCGGGGGCTCAATCCCCACGGCGAAATCCCGGATGCACTCGTGATGACGCCGATCGCGGATTGGACGACGGATCAGGTCTGGGAATATCTGTTCACGCACAACCCACCGCCCTGGGGCGGAACCCACGACTTCATGCTCGATCTCTACCGGCAGGCGAGTGGCGGCGAATGTCCTGTCGTCTTGGACCTCAACACGCCTTCCTGCGGGGGAAGCCGATTCGGTTGCTGGACGTGTACCGTCGTCAAGGAAGACAAGTCCATGCGTGGATTCATCGACTCAGGGGCTGCCTGGATGCAGCCCCTCAATGAATTCCGGGACTGGCTCAAAGCGATTCGCGAAGAGACGAGCATGCGGGACGGGGTCCGCCGCAACGACTCCATCGGACCTGGCCCTTTTAATTCAGAGGCACGCAAGACCATTCTGCGCCGGCTCTTGGAGCTGGAGAAGATTGTAGGACGCCGACTGATCGAGGATGCTGAGATCTCTTATATTCAGCAACAATGGAGCGACAAGTTCGATGTCACGGATAGCGCGTTGGCAATCGCCAGAGAGTTCGGAAGGGAGGTTGGTTCCTTGAAAGTCACACCTGAAGACACTTCCAGCGACCTCGCCCTGATCGAGGAGCTGGCTCCTCGCTTCGAGGTACAAAGTATCTGGGCAACGGATCTCTATCATTTGGTAACCGAGCGCTACCCGTCATTAGATAGCCCGAGCAGTCATCAGCAACTGTTGGATGACGTGATCAAGGTTGTCGAGAACGCCGTGCGTCAAGCCGACCGGACCGAGCCGGCCGCATGATCTTCGAGAGCATTCGACTCACAAACCTATTCTCCTATTACGGGCATCAGGAGATCCAACTTGGTACCCCTGAACCAGGCCGTAATGTCTGCTTGATCATGGGACGTAACGGTTTCGGCAAGACCAGTCTCCTCAATAGCCTCAAACTTTTGTTCACCGGAGTGCGTTACGAACCTCTGCGCCGCGCGGTGCAGCGCACACGCATGCCCACGGTCAAACAATACGTTGAAGGTGCTGGCAACGATTGGTGGGGCATCATGAATCGGCGGGCGCGAAACGAAGGTCAAACCCGTTGCTCTGTCCGACTGGTATGGAATGAGGAGATTGGGCAAGTCACCGTTGAACGCGCTTGGTGCATCGAGAATGGCCTCTGGGACAACGAGGAGTCCTTGACTGTTACGACCGCGACCGAGACGTTCAAGGACGAGGAAGCTCAGGAGTTTCTTGATCGTCGCCTACCTCAAGATTATGTGTATTTCTTTCTGTTCGATGGCGAACAGATTCAGGAGTTGGCTGAGTCAAAGCGGGATCTACAACAACGGCAGATGGAGCGCCTCCTTGGAATCGGCGCAATCGATGCCCTTCGGGGGAGTCTGAACCAGGCCATCGGTCGCTGGGAGCGCGACGAGCTTGAACCTCAGGCAAGAGCCGACTTGGAGCGTTTGGAGGGCGAGATCAGGGGCACCGAGGCTGATCTGGATTTGCTGGGCCGGACGCAAACAAGCCTGGAGCAGGAGATCGAGAACGACACGGACGCATTACGACGAATCCGACGTCGCATCGAGGGCCTGAGCGCCTTTGTTCATCGTCACGATGAGGCTCAGCTAAAAGAAACTCGGGCGCGCATACAAACACAGCGGGCCGAGTCTCTGGATCGTCTCTCGGCTCAACTCCCCCGGGATGTCGTATTGCTAGCCAACCCGTCGCTGATCGCCCGGGCGTTGGATCGGCTGGACAACGTACTTGGCAGCGATGCCAACGCCCGTTCGCGCGTTTTGGACGCCTTGCTGGAGACTCTGCCAGCGCGCTTGTTCGACCAACCTGCTTTTCCTGATCCGGATATCCGCGATAGTCAGCGGGCCTACTATCGATACAAGCTGATGCGCGTCCTTGAGCAGGAAGCGGAAGCAGCCAGCGATACGCTTGATCCCGCGTTCGCGCCAGACCCCCAAGTGGCAAGTGCTGCCCGCGACCAACTCTCACCCTATGCTCAGTCAGATGCGCTGCGTGCCGCCTGGGCCGAAAAGTTGCGCGACCTACAGGAATCCGCCGCCAAGCTTCGCCAATTAGAGACAGATTTGCTGAACGTTGGCTCGCTCTCGGAAGATGAGCGGACACGCTATGACCGTTATGTGGTGGAACGCGACAAGTTGGAACGAAACCTGACAGCGAAGACGAAACGCCAAACAGAGCTTGAGGCGGAATCGAATGGCCTGAAACGGAAGTTGGACGATGCGCGGAGACGTGCAGACCAAATTAGAGCTAAGATCGGCCAGAATGTAATTATTGAGGATCGAATTGCTACTGCACGGCGTCTTGGCGGCTTATTCGCCGCTCTTAAGGACAAGCGAAAGCAGGAACGACGAGGCGAGTTGGAGGAGGCTATCAACCGCCACTTTCGAGTTCTGATGACCTCTCATCATTTGATTGATCGAGTTGAGGTGGATGAAGATTTTGGCCTGTCCTACTTGGATCGCAATGGTAAGCCTATCGGGATGGGCGTTCTTTCCGCCGGCATGAAGCAGCTCATGGCGACCGCTTTGCTCTGGGCGCTCAGCGAAGTTTCTGGCAAACAAGTTCCAGTTGTGATCGATACCCCTCTGGCTCGCATCGATCTTTCTCACCAGGAAGGTATCTTGCAGCACTATTACCCCAATGCTGCGGCGCAAGTCATCGTCTTGCCCACCGACGCCGAGTTAGACGCGCGTAAGCTTAAACTTATCGCCTCACACGTCTATCGCGCCTATCGCCTAACCAATCCTGACGGCGAGCACACGGTCCCCGAGCCGGTGGCCGTAGCAGACCTGATCCAGGGAGGCTAACCGATGGCCGATCTCTACACCGACGCCCGGGACGAGCAGAGCATCGAGGATGTGCTCCATGGGCTCGGAACTCCGCGCGCTCCGAAACTGCGTGTCTTACGAATTGCGCTGGCCCGGTCGCTGCAGATCTCGACGCCGCCACCAGGAGACTTGGATGGTAGCGGTCTAGGTGGCAGCGAATATGCCTTGGCGCGTATCACAGGTGTCGGCCTTGCGGCGGACGAGGAAGGTCGTCAGGACTACGATCTGGCCGTGCGCGCTCTGCTCAGCGTCTACCATGGCGAAGACATGTTCCAAGGCGAGGAGTCTGAGCGACGCTACCGTCGTTATCTGCAACGCCATGTCCGAAGAGGACTCCAGGAAATTCGCACCACTTGGCGTCCGGGTCATGATTTTCACGGCTACCTCTACCACGAGCTGTTCGTCAGCGCTGCACCGCGTCCGGCGCGCACGGACCTGGGGCAGGAAATCCTCGCAGGGCTGCGCGAAATTGGCGTCTCAGCTCAAATTCGTGGGGTCGAAGATGGCCCGCGCATCAGCCGCTACCGCGTCTATCTCGACGACGTGAATCACTACGATCGAGTCAAGCGGGGCCTGGACAAGCTTGGTCTGCATCTGGGTCTCTCCACGCGGCAAGGCATACTCCTTCAAGAAGACGAGGACCGGGAGCGCGAGGCGCGGGTGTTGGCCCTTGACGTGCCCCGTCCTCGGGAAAGCTGGCATACGGTTCCAGGCGCTCGGCTCCGGGATTGGGCCGTTCAGGCGACCGAGGTTCCGACCCTCACAGTCTGGCCGGGGGTAGACGTACTGGGAGAACCGGTGAGCTTCGACCTGGCTGCGGCGCCGCACCTGCTCGTGGGAGGCACCACGGGCAGCGGGAAAAGCGTTTGCTTGCATGCATTGCTCTTATCCCTCCTCTGGCGGTTAGGGCCACAAGATCTCCAACTCACGCTGATCGACCCCAAGCGGGTGGAGCTGGCTCACTACGCGGGTTTTCCGCATCTAACGGGCGGTCAGATCATCGAGGATATCGGTGACACCCTTGAGGCTCTGGATGGACTCGTCGATGAGATGGAGAGGCGCACCCTTCTGCTGCGGCAGCACGGAGTCGCGAACCTGGTCGAGGGGCGCGAACAGGGGCGGATAGATCTGCCCTTCGTAGTCGTTGTGGTCGAGGAGTTGGCGGACCTGCTGTTCCAGTCCAGAGAGGCTGAGCAACCTCTGGTGCGCCTCACGCAGAAGGCGCGAGCGGTCGGCATTCATCTGGTGCTCGCCACTCAGCGTCCGGATGCCGAAACCTTCAGTGGCTTGCTGCGCAGCAACGTACCGGGGCGCATTGCGCTCTCGGTGCGCACGGCGGCCGAGTCCAAGATCATCCTTGATGAGACCGGCGCGGAGAAGCTGCTCGGTGCTGGCGATATGCTGCTGCGTCCCCAAGCCGGCGTCGCGGCGCGCCGTGCCCATGGGGTGCGTGTCGGTAGCGACGACATCCGGCTCTGTCTGCAAAGCGTTCGCGGGAGGTCCTGATGAGTGACATGACCGTCTATGAGTTCCAACCACTTTGGTTGACCCTGGATCGGGTCGGCCCATTCCAGGGACCACCTTACGAGATCGATTTCACGGACGAAGAGAACCGCCCATGCAACATCTTCCTCTTGATGTCCGAGAACGGGCGCGGCAAGACCACGGTTTTGGACTGCATAACCTTGCTGATGCGGCAGCTCGGTGAGGTCGATCCCGAGCGGTTTGGCCATGAGGATCTCGACGAAGGCCGGGGGCGGATTCAACTCGACGTGCTGACTCGGATCTACTGGCAGGGGAGCGACCATCGCATTGTCCTGTCCCTGCTGGCGGGGGACATTGGCGAGGAGACTGTTCTGAAGGTTTGGGATGACGCGGATCTGAAGCGGTACGGGGCGGAGCGTTGGCACCGAACGGGGTATCGGCAGCGAGCACGCGGCCGGCTGGTGGAAATCGAACGCCGTGACGACCTCGTTCAAGACTTGCGACATACCCTGATCGACGCCAGCCGAATGGCGCCGGAGGGTTTCGCCAACTCAACTTTGAGTCTGCCGACGACTCTGTTTTTCCCTGCCTACCGCGACATCCCACCAGTTCTTGGCATTGAGGAACGGCCGATCATCCAGCCAGAACACTGGGGCTACCGTTCGGCTCAGGAGTTTGCTGCCCACGGGACGCACTGGACCGCATCGCTGGACAATCTCCTCGTCTGGCTTGTCTGGCTGGACAACGGCAGTTACGAGGATGCGGTGAAGACGGTCAACGAAACGGTGTTCGGGAAGGCCGACAAATTTCTGGCCCCAGTGATCCGCCGGGTTCCGCCAGAGGCCGTTGTACGCAGCGGAGACCAGTCCCACCGTTTAGACAGACTCTCCAGCGGAGAAAAAAATCTGGCTCAGCTCTTCTTGCGGATCGGCGCTCACAGTACCCGCAATACCTGGATCTTGGTGGATGAACTCGATGTCCATCTGCATGTGCGCTGGCAGCACAAGGCGCTGAACTTGATGAAGGAGCAGGTTCGTCGGCAACCGGGAACGACAGTCATAGCTGCCACGCACTCTGTCGAGATTCTGGAGGCTTTTCCGGTTGATATACACGAAGAGGGCTTGATCAAGGGCGGATGGATCATCGAGGACACTCTGCGTTAGTAGGAGACTTCAAGGAACATGGGTGCGTTCAAGAAGCTGGAGCAGACAGATCGGCTGGTACTCAAGCAGCGCGGCGGGTCGGTCGTTTTCCTGGAATCGAATGACGATTTCGAGATTATTGCCCACCGGTGGTTCTTCAACGAGGGCGAGGACATCTGGTTTCAGCCCGCCGACTCCTACGAGAAAGGCACGGGCGGTGGCGGTTGCCGCGCGGTGATCGATCTGGTCAAGGGAGCCAGGTCGGATGGGGTCAGGGCCTTTGGCATTGTCGATCGCGATGTTCTTCTGAACGACCAGGACTGGCCCTTATGGTGGGAGCATCAGGACCATGTGTTTCTGGCGGCTCGTCCCTATGGAAATCACATCCGCGTGCTGCTGCGTTGGGAGCTGGAAAACTACTTGCTCGACCCCGGTGCCATGTCCACTGTTGCGAACGATGCGGGGATGACGTCGAGGCATTCGATCGAAACCGTAGTGACATCATGCCTTGAATGTGCCGACGAGCTGAAAGACAGAACTGCGGTAACCGTTGCGGCTAGAGTCGAGAATGTCTCGCCACCAGCACCAGCTTACGGATGCAATCCATTGCTGTGCGGCATCCAGCTTGCCGCTGGTTTGGAGCTTCACCTGACCAACAAGGGTGTCAACGAAGCGGATCAGGCGATGCAAGACGCACGCGCGAACATCGATCGATTCGATCCTGTCGCTGCCCCTCCGACACAGCGCTGGGAGGGTCTGATTCGTATGCTCGACGGTAAAGCCGCTTTCAAGTACCTCAGCCGACGGGCAGATACGCCGTTTGACGACAATCGCGCCACGCTCGCGCGTCGGTTGTTCGAAGCTGGCGCCGTTCCAGTGGAGATCGCAAAATACATTTATGAATTCAAGCTCTTGAGTTAGACGGTCGGGCATGGTTGATACGTGTGATTCCGGGACATGTCGTTGGGCATCGGTTGCGATTCCGGCGCTTTCGCGGACAGTTCACCGAATGCCCGGCGAGTCGCCTGAACATGGCTGACCCGTCCCATTGGCCGTGCTAACGTGATGGCTCGCGGACCCCGCGCCCACTCCCAGCGAGCTTTCCATGTCTTGCGTGCCGGCTGACGAACTGCTCGATCCCAAGAACGACTATGTCTTCAAGCGCGTGTTCGGCGAGGCCCCGGAGCTGCTGGTGTGTCTGATCAACGATCTGCGCCCGGACCTGCCCGAGATCCGTTCCGTGGAGATCCTCAATCCGGGCATCAACGCCGAGGAATTGCGCGGCAAGTACATCATCCTCGACGTGCTGGCGCGCGACGCGGCTGGGCACAGCTACAACATCGAGATCCAGGTGCGTCGCTACGGGGCCTGGCACCAGCGGGCGCTCTTCTATCTGGCGCGGATGCTGGGTCAGCAGTTGGGCCAGGGCGAGGACTATGGGGTGCTGCGCGCGGCGGTAGGCATCCACCTGTTGGACTTCGACCTCTTCACGGAGACAGCCGAGCAGCGTGCCCAAGCGCTCTGGCGCTTCGAGATGCGCGACGCGGGCCAGCCTGCGGTGACGCTGGGGAACCTGCTGCAACTGAGTCTGATCGAATTGAAGAAGGCGGACCGGCTCGGGCTGGGGTCCGATCCCCTGTCCGCCTGGGTGACCTTTTTCGAGCATTGGCAAGAGGAGCCGACCATGTCCGGGATAGAGCATGCACCGATCCAGGAAGCGTTGAGCCGGGTGCGTCAGCTCAGCGCCGATGAAGAGGCGCGACGCCTGGCGTTCGTGCGCGAGCGGGCGTTGCGCGACGAGGTGTCGTTGATGAAGGAGGCACGGGAGGAAGGCGAGCAGATCGGGATACAGAAAGGCGAGCGGATCGGGATACAGAAAGGGGAGCAGATCGGGGTCCGCAGAGGTCGCCTTGAAGCAGCTCGGGAAACCGCTCGCAACCTCATCAAGCTGGGGGTGCTCAGCGACGGGCAGATCGCCCAAGCCACGGCCCTGACGCTTGAGCAAATCGAGACACTGCGCTCGGCCGACCCGCGCTGAGACGAAGATAGCTCGAGGCTTGCGGGAGCGCTCGGGATTGCAGATCAAACCAACTCGGGGTGCATTGCCAGACGCGCGGCGCGGTAACCGGGGTTACAGGAGCCGGGTCTCAGGATGGCGCCTATCCCAATGAAGTCGGTGGGTGGCCGCACCTACCTGCACCGCGACTCACTGTCCCTTCTGGACGTGGAGCGCGCGGCTCATGTGGCGCAGGCCCAAGGGTTGGCCTTGGCGGCGGCGGAGCGGGTCCAGTTCAATCTGGTCCGCCTTGATGACGAGGGATCCTGCGTCGCGCTCCTGAATTATCCGGCGCTCCTCGACGACCCTTTTCCGGCCTTGAGGGAAAGTTGGCTGGTGGATCTCCAGCAGGGAACCGTCAGCTATCGCACCTATGCCGATTCTCTGAATCCACCGATTCTGCACCGTAAGGAACTGTTGCTCGCGGCGGAGCATCCAGGTCGCGCCGAGGCCCTGGCCCTCACGTCCGCCTGCGAGTCTGTCGGTCTGTTCGATGATCCTCGGCGGATCGGTTATCGACGCCAATGGCTGGCCTTGATCCGGGAGAGTGGCTATCGCCTCGACGGGCACAGGCTGGTGCCCTTGGGCAACGATGATTCGGGCACTGAGATAGCGGAGGAGGGCGCCGGTCGACCGCTTGGCTGGGATGCCTCCCGCCATCTGACCGCCTTGGTGCGCTATGGCTTTTCCGCGCCGATTCAGTCCCTGGCCCGCGCTGGTTTTCTCGACGGGTGCTATCGACTGTTCGACTATGGCTGCGGGCGCGGTGACGATGTGCGGGGGCTGGTCGAGAACGGCCTGAGCGCCGCCGGCTGGGATCCCTACCATGCCCCGGACCAGCCCATTCAGTCCGCCGACATCGTCAATCTTGGCTTCGTCATCAACGTCATCGAGGACTTCGACGAGCGTCTGGAGGCCCTGACCCGCGCCTGGTCGCTGGCGGAACGGCTGCTGGTGGTCTCGGTGATGCTGTCCAATCAGAACGAACCGCGCGGGCGAGCGCTTTCGCGATGGGGTCATGACCCAGCGCGGGACCTTCCAGAAGTATTTCAGCCAGTCCGAGATCAAGACCTTTCTGGAGCAGACGCTCGATGAGGAGGCGATTGCCGTCGCCCCCGGCGTGCTCTATGTCTTCCGCGACAAGGACGCCGAGCAGCGTTTTCTGGTCGACCGCTATCGCAGCCGGCGCACGCTGTTGCGCGACCCGTCCCAGCGTCCGCGTGAGCGGGCACCGAAAGCGCGGCCTGATCGCGCGGCGGAGCAAGTACGCCGCCTATCCGGGAGCCGCTGGAGCGGCTATGGGAACGCTGGCTGAGTCTGGGGCGCGCGCCGGACAAGTGCGAGGTCGGATGATCTGATCGCCTTGACCGAAGGTTTCGGCTCCCTGCCCAAGGCGCTGCGTTTCCTGGCGGAACGCCAGGATCCCGCCGAGATCGCGCGCGCCGCCGCCGCGCGTGCCGCTGACCTGGAGGTCTATCTTGCCCTCCAGCAGTTCGAGCGACGCAAACCTTACAGCCATCTGGAGCCTGGTCTGCAACGGGACATCAAGGTCTTCTTCGGCGACTACGCGGCGGCGAAGGGGCGGGCGCTGGAGCGGCTGTTCCAGATCGCCGACATCGGCGCCATCGACGGACGCCTGCCGCGTCGCCGCCGAGCATGGCTTGGGCTGGCTCGATCCGGGCCGATCGCTGCAACTGCATGTCAGTCTGGTCGAGCAGTTGCCGCCCTTGCTGCGGATCTATGTGGGCTGCGCGGCGGTGCTCTATGGCGATTATCGTCACGCGGATCTGGTGAAGATCCATATCCGTTCCGGCAAGGTCAGCCTGATGCGCTATGACGACTTCGAGGGACAGCCGCTACCGCGCCTGGTCGAGCGGGTCAAGATCAAGCTGCGGGATCTGGACATCGACTATTTCGCCTATGGCGAGGAATACGCGCCGCCGTTTCTCTTCCACAAGTCGCGCTATATCAACGAGGAATTCCCGCGCTATCCCGAACAGGTCGCCTTCGAGCAGGCACTCGACGAGTTGGGGCTGTTCGATCTGGTCGGGTTATGGTCCACCGCCAGACGCCTTCCTGGACAGCCTGGCCCGGCATCGCTGGAGTATCGAGGGCTTCGCGCTGGTTCGATCCCGGATACCCCCGGAGCTGGATGCCCCCTGCGGACGCTTTCTGACCTTTCGCCAACTGATCGAGTGTGGCGAGACCCAGGCACAGCACCGGACTGGCCAATCTCCCCAAGCAGCCCGAGAGCTACAACGCGCTCATCGATCTGGCCGAGCAGGTGCTCGATCCCGTCATCGACTATTTCGGCATGATCCGGCTGACCTATGGCTTCTGTTCGCCGAGCTGGCCAGGGCGATTCCGGGCCGCATCGACCCCAAGCGCGACCAGCACGCCGCGCATGAACTGAACCGCTTGGGCAAGCCCGTCTGCGAGCGTCTGGGCGCGGCGGTGGATTTCATCGTCGAGGACGAAAGCATGCTGGAAGTGGCCCAATGGATCGTCGCCAACACGCCCTTCGACCGGCTCTATTTCTACGGCGATGACCGGCCGATCCATGTCAGCCATGGGCCGAACCGGGATCGCCAGATCGTCCTGATGGTGGCAGGGAAGAGCGGGCGGCTGGTGCCGCGAGTGGTGTCGGCGGAGACCTTCCCCTTCGGCGCGTTTCTGGCTGGGTAGCCTGACGGGCGACAACATCATCCGCTGCGCGGTGCTCCAGAACGCTGGCAAGCAACGTCGGCGCTTCACCCAGATCGCCGATTCACGGTTCACTGACGCAAGTTCCAGCGCCATTGGGTACAGGTCCCTCGCATGGCTCGGGGTCTTGCCGTATCCGTTTCCGCAATCGTCACCTTTAACCGAATCAATGGATTTCGTATTGCACTCGCGCAAGCACGGCCTGAAGTTGTGGGTTTCGCGCGAGACTGATCGCGCCCCATCCGCGCTTGACGGACCCTCGGTCTGCGAGGGGAATGGAGGTCGATGAGATGACGTACTACCTGGATGTCGGTGGCCTCAGGGTCGCCACGCCGTTGCACGCCCTGGTCAAGGACGAGATCTGTCCGGGAATCGGGGTCGATGCGGATGCCTTCTGGCGGTCTTTCGAGGAAATCGTCCGTGACCTCGGCCCGCGCAATCGCGCGCTGCTCGCCAGGCGGGATGAGATGCAGCGGCGGATCGATGACTGGCACCGGGCGCGTCCCGGTCAGCCCACGGATCTGGACGCCTATCGCGCCTTTCTGAGCGAGATCGGCTATCTGGTCCCCGAGGGGCCGGAGTTCTCGATCGGCACGGCCAACGTGGATCCCGAGATCGCCGAGATCGCCGGTCCGCAGCTCGTGGTCCCGGTGAACAACGCGCGTTATGCGCTCAACGCGGCGAATGCGCGTTGGGGCAGCCTCTATGACGCGCTCTACGGGACGGATGCGATTGCCGATGACGCGGGTCTGGAGCGGGGAGGCGCCTTCAATCCGATGCGCGCCCAGGCGGTGATCGCGCGCGCGGCGGTCTTTCTGGATGAGTCCGTCCCCTTGAGTCGCGGTTCCCACGCGGATGTTTGCGGCTACCGGCTCGAAAACGGCAAGCTGGCGGCGATGCTCCCGGACAACAGCGAGACGCGCCTCAAGGATCGCGCTCAGTGCGTCGGCTACCGGGGCAACCCCGACCAGCTTGAGGCCATCCTGCTGGTGAACAACGGGCTGCACATCGAGATCCGGATCGATCGCGGGCACCCGATCGGCCGGGGGAGCGCGGCCGGCGTGGCCGACGTGCTGCTGGAATCGGCGGTGACCAGCATCCAGGATTGCGAGGACTCGGTGGCCGCCGTGGATGCCGAGGACAAGGTCGGCGTCTATCGCAACTGGCTCGGCTTGATGAAGGGCGATCTCACCGCCTGCTTCAGCAAGGGCGGACGGGTAACCGAGCGGGCGCTGGCCGCCGATCGTACCTACAGCCGGATCGGCGTCGGCTCGCTGACCCTGCCGGGCCGTTCGCTGATGCTGGTGCGCAACGTCGGCCACCTCATGACCACCGACGCCGTGCTCGACGCCGAGGGCAATGAGGTTCCGGAGGGGATGCTGGACGGCATGATCACGGTGCTCTGCGCCCTGCATGACATCCACCCCGAGCATGGCGCGCGGCGTAACTCACGCTCCGGCAGCGTCTACATCGTCAAGCCGAAGATGCATGGACCCGAGGAAGTCCAGTTCGCGGTCGACCTCTTCGCCCGCATCGAGGACGCCCTGAGCCTGCCGCGCAATACGCTCAAGATCGGCATCATGGACGAGGAGCGCCGCACCACGCTCAACCTCAAAGCGTGCATCCGCGCCGCCCGCGAGCGCCTCATCTTCATCAACACGGGTTTCCTGGACCGCACCGGCGACGAGATCCACACCGACATGGAAGCCGGGGCCGTGCTGCGCAAGGGCGATATGAAGGGCGCCGACTGGCTACGCGCCTATGAGGACTGGAACGTCGATATCGGTCTGGCCTGCGGACTGCGCGGTCATGCCCAGATCGGCAAGGGCATGTGGACCATGCCCGACGAGATGGCCGCCATGCTCGCGGCCAAGTCCGCGCACCCCAGGGCCGGCGCCAATTGCGCCTGGGTGCCGTCGCCGACCGCCGCGACCCTGCACGCCATGCACTATCACCAGGTCCGGGTGGCCGAGGTGCAGGCCGAGCTGGCGAAGGGCGGGCGTCGCGCCCGGTTGGAGGATCTGCTCCGGATCCCGCTCGACCCGCGGCGCGCCTGGACGGCGGAGGACCTCCAGGCCGAGCTGGACAACAACTGCCAGGGCATTCTTGGCTACGTGGTGCGCTGGATCGACCAGGGTGTCGGCTGCTCCAAGGTGCCGGACATCGCCAATGTCGGACTCATGGAAGACCGCGCCACCCTGCGCATCGCCAGTCAGCATGTCGCCAACTGGCTTCATCATGGCATCGTGAGCGAAGGGCAGGTGATGGAGACGTTAAGCCGCATGGCCGGCGTGGTGGACGCGCAGAATACCGACGATCCGCTCTACCGGCCGATGGCGCCAGGCTGTGACGGCATCGCCTTCCAGGCCGCCCGCGACCTCATCCTTAAGGGCCGCGAGGCACCGAACGGTTATACCGAGCCGACCCTGCATGCCATGCGCAAGCGTTTCAAAGCGCTACGGTAGGTCCTTCGGCCGGCGTTCGTTGAGCATGGGGACGCCGACCGTGTTTTCGGCCGCGAAAGACCCGTCCTCGGTCTGGCACAACACCCGCGTGCCTCCGACGCACGGGCAGGATAGGCTATCGCCCTTTCCAGACCCACCCGAGGCGCACCCATGACTCAACGACGCCCTGCTGCTCGATACGGATCGGATCGAGACCCTGGCCGCGCCGGCCATCGTTCGCGAGGCGCTCCGCCACTGCCACGACCGCTGCGTGACGGCCCTGGACCGCAACGAGCAGGGACTCTGGGCCGAGGTCGAGGACGCCGAGACCGGCGACAAACTCAGCGTCGAAATCACTATGGATACGCAGGGGCGGCTGCTCGCCGGCTGCGACTGCGGCGCCAACGACCCGGAGACCGGCGCGGGGCTCTGCGTTCACGCCATCGCCGCGCTCTTCGCCCACGCGCAAGGCCAGGGCGAGGACAAGCAGCTCGCCGACGCGGCCGAGGCGGCGATCAAGGAGCGTCTGGCCAAGGCACGCGCCGAGGTGCGGGTGCAGGCGCTCTCCGAGTCCGCCGATCAGAGCGGCTTCGGGCTCTGGAGCGCGCGCTCGCTGCAATCGGCAACGCACTTTCCGGTCGAGTACCGGGTCCACATCCGCGCGCTCGACCGCCGCGCGAACCACTGCACCTGCCCGGACTTCGCGACCAACGAGCTGGGCACCTGCAAGCACATCGAGGCGGTACTGCACCGCATCCGCAAGCGCCCCGACTACAAGCAGGTCAAGGATCTGCCGCCGCCGCGCGCCTATGTCTTCCTCGACTGGGAGGGCGATGACGCGCCGGTCATCCGGCTGCGACGCGGCGCGGAGACCGCCGTCGACCTGAGCCCTCTGCTGAACGAGCATTTCGACGCCTCGGGCCGCTTCCGGCTGCGCATCCCGGACGACTTCCTGCGTTTCGCCGACGCCGTGGCCAATCGCGGCGATCTCGACCTCGGCGACGACGCCTTCGGCCATGCGCGGCGGCTGGCGGAGGACGCGGCGCGGGCGGTGCGCGCGGCCGAGATCGGCGCGCAGATCCGCGCCGGCGGCGACCGTCTGCCCGAGATCCGCGCCCGGCTCTATCCCTACCAGGTCGAGGGCATCGCCTTCCTCGCCGGCCGCGGCCGCGCCCTGCTGGCCGACGACATGGGTCTGGGCAAGACGCTCCAGGCGATCGGCGCCGCCCACTGGCTGCATCGGCACGATGGCGTGGAGCGCATCCTCATCGTCTGCCCGGCTTCGCTGAAGCGGCAATGGGCGCGCGAGATCGAGAAATTCACGGGCGCCGAGACCCAGGTGGTGCAGGGACCAACCGCCGCGCGCGGCGTCCAGTACCGGCGCGGCCCTGGCTTCTACGTGGTCAATTACGAGCTGGTGATGCGCGACCTCTCGCTCATCAACGAGACCCTGCGCCCGGATCTGCTGATCCTGGACGAGGCCCAGCGCATCAAGAACTGGCGTACCAAGCTGGCCAGCGCCGTCAAACACATCGGCTCGCGCTACGCCTTCGTGCTCACCGGCACCCCGCTGGAAAACCGCCTGGAGGATCTCTACAGCCTGCTGCAAGTCATCGACCCGCGCGTGCTCGGACCGCTCTGGCGCTATCTGGTCGACTTCCACATCACCGACGAGCGCGGCAAGGTGCTCGGCTATCGCAACCTCTCCGAGCTGCGCCGTCGGCTCGCCCCCGTGATGCTGCGGCGCGACCGCTCGCTGGTGCGCGATCAACTGCCGGATCGCATCGTCCAGCGGATCGACGTGCCCATGACCGCCAAGCAGCGCGAGATCCACGACGAGGCGGTTCAGACCGCCGGCTCCATCGCCCAGATCATGAAGCGCCGCCCGCTCACGCCCTCCGAGCAGAACCGCATGATGGCGGCGATGCAGCGGGCGCGCATGGCCTGCAACGCGGCCGGACTGGTGGACAAGGAGACCGAGGGCGCGCCCAAGCTCGATGAGCTTGAGACCATCCTGGAGGAGTTGTGCAAGCTGACCGGGCTCAAGGCGGTGGTCTTCTCGCAATGGGAGCGCATGACCGAGCTGGCCGAGCGACGGATCCGCGCCATGGGGCTCGGCAGCGTGCGCCTGCATGGCGGCGTGCCCTCGGCCAAGCGCGGCGACCTCATGGACCGCTTTCGCGACGACGACGCCATCCAGGTCTTCATCTCCACCGACGCCGGCGGCACCGGTTTGAACCTGCAGAACGCGGCGGTCCTGATCAACCTGGACATCCCCTGGAACCCGGCCGTGCTCGAACAGCGCATCGCGCGCATCCACCGGCTCGGCCAGCGTCAGAAGGTGCAGGCGATCCTGCTGGTGGCCTCGGACTCCTATGAGGAGCGGGTGCTGCAACTGGCGCAGGGCAAGCGCCATCTGTTCGATAACGTGGTCGATCCGGACGCGAGCGAGGACGTGGTCGGCATCTCCAAGCGGCTCGCCGAGGTGCTGGCGGAGGATCTGGCGAGCGGTCCGCTGGTCGCGGATGCCGAGCAGGCGGCAGCGGCTCTGGAGGCCGTGCCCGAGGCCGCCGAGCTGGCTGCGCCTGGTCCGCTCGACCTGGCGACGCGGAGCGCCGACGGCCGATGGGCCGCAGGCCGACGAGGCCGTCCGGCAAGGCGTCATCGCGATCGAGCGACTCTTCGGCTCGCGGATTCAGCGCGTCATGGTGCAAGGCTCCAGGGACATGGGGGCGGGAGGGGTGGCGCTCCTGGTCGTGCTCGATCATGTCGAGGCGGCGGACGATGACGCCGTGGCTGAGCTGTCCGAGACGGTCCGGGCGGCGCTCATCGATCGACGCACCCTGGCGAGCCTGGAGCGGCTGGGCGCCGCCTCGCCGATCGCCGACGCCGAACCGATCCTGGAATCCCCCGCGCCATCGACAGCACCGACGGAACACCCGCTGGCCCGCAAGGCGCGGGAGAACCTCGAAGCCGCGCGCCTGCTGATCCAGCAGCGCTGTCCCGGACCCGCGCTGGAGCTGCTGCTCGGAGCCCTGCTCAACGCCGCCGCACTGCGCGCCGGTCGCGACGAGGCGCCGACCGCGCAACAGGCGGGCATCTGGCTCTATGGCGAGGCCCTGCCCTCGGGGCGGCTCGGTGACCAGGACGCGGCCCTGCTGATGCGCGCCATCGCGTTCGCCCAGGGCGCCGAGGCCATGCCCGTGAGCCTGCTGGAGTCCCTCGCGGAGGATGCCGCCGTTTTCGTGGCGGCGGCAGGATGAATCCGTCGGGTATCGTACCGGGGGCTGGCGCCGCTTCGGCTCCACTTCCGAAGGTGGAAATATCTCTCGTCTGACGGTCGGCGGAGTTGGGGGGCGAGGGGCGACTGAATCAACCCGAGCCGAAGCGCTGGATCAGGGCAAAGCCCGCGCTTGCAACGATCGCCAGAAAGCCAAAAGTTAGGCCGAGCGTCCGCCAGCGTAAGCCGACGACGAGGTCTTCGACCGGATAGGTCGAGATGATGTAGGGACTGCTCGCGTCTCCGGTGTCCACAACGCGCGACATGACCGGCATCAGGGCGATGCGGTCCTCTGTCTTTGCGGCGAGGCGCTCGGCTTCCTGGCGTGCCAGCTCCCAGTCGGCCTCGCCGATTTCACCATCGCCGTCGCGATCGAGCTGGCGCATGCGGTCCGGATCGCGCTTCCAGAGGCGTAACAGCTCGCGCTGCAACTGTTCGCGCTCGGCGCTCCCTCGGCGTGGTGTGTGGAAGCGGCCCAGGAGATAAATGGGGTCGCCGACCTGGATGCGTTCCTCGGTGAAACGAAAGCGCTCGTCGCCTCCCAGCCAGGCGAAATGGACCTGGTGATGACGCGGGTTGCGGTTCGGTCCCAACCAGCGATCGGTGCGATGCAGTTTGAGTTGAGCGCCCCCGGGATCGACCAGACAGCGTCCAGTGCCGTCATCGAGCAGAAATGGACGGTCGAACGTCCCTTTTTCGACGGTCGTCCACTCGTTGCTACGGCGCCCCGAGCCCTGTTTCTTCTCGATGCGGTAGCGATACCAGACACAGGGCCGGTCGGTCAGCGGGGCCGGGATTGGGACCGACCCATCGCCTTCGACGACCAGGCCGGAGAGTTCGACGTATCCCTGAGGCGCCGACTGGATCTTGGCCGTTGGTGTATCCGTGATGGTGCGCAGTTGCCAGAAGCGCCGCGCGGCCTCGCGTAGCAGATAGAGCGCGATGGCCGCGAGGACGACCATCACGAACCAGAATTCAGCCGTTTCCGACCCGCCTGGGAAGCCCGCATCCCGCACTGAATCCGCCCCGGAGACCATCGCCGTTCAACCGAAGAGTGCCCGCAGGTCCGGATCCTGGCGTTCGGCCTTGAACTCCAGCAGGTCGAAGGGCCGCGCCTGCATCAGTCTGGCGATGATGAAATCGGGGAACTGCTCGATACGGATGTTGTTGACGTTGGCGCTGTCGTTATAGAGCTCGCGCCGGTCGGCGATAGTCTCTTCGAGCTGGGAGACACGCTGGGCAAGATGCTGAAAACTGCCGTTCGCCTTGAGATCTGGATAGTTCTCGGCCAGGGCGAAGAGACGGACCAGGCCGGTTCGCAGCTCGGTTTCCGCCAGACCCAGGGCACGCGGATCGCCCCGCTGGCTGGCCTCGGCCACCGCGCCACGCGCGCGGATCACCCGCTCCAGCGTCGCCTGCTCGTAGCCCATGTATTGCTTGCAGACCTCGACCAGCTTGGGCAGCTCGTCATGGCGCTGCTTGAGCACGACATCGATATTGGACCAGGCGCGCGTGACATTGTGCTTGAGTCGGATCAGATGGTTGTAGATCTGTATCGCATAGACGGCGGCGACGAGGGTCAGAGCGAGGGTGATGATGGTGCTCAGGTCCACGGGCATCTCCTTGGCAGAGGCTGAGATCGTTGGCGCCGTATTCTACCCGCTCCCAGCCGGTCGAATCGGAACCGGCACACGAATCGGCACAGTAGAGGATCGACGAACCCCGCGGAACTCGGCCAAGGGAGGCTCTTGCGCAAGCGCGCGCCAAGCCCCAATTGCTCTTGAACCAACATCGACAGGAGCTCGCTGGTGCAACATGAGCTGAGAGTCCTCAAGCCCGAGGAGTATTTCATCGAGGACGAGCCCTACTACGAACCGGTGGGCGACGAGATCGCGGTGTTCGAGGCGGCCTACCGCAACGGTCTGCCCGTCCTGCTGAAGGGACCCACCGGCTGCGGCAAGACCCGTTTCATGGAGCACATGGCGTGGCGGCTCAAGCGTCCGCTCATCACCGTCTCCTGCCATGACGACCTGACGTCATCGGATCTGGTCGGGCGCTTCCTGGTCAAGGGCGGCGAGACCATCTGGGTCGATGGACCCCTTGCGCGGGCGGTGCGCGCGGGTGGGATCTGCTACCTGGACGAGATCGTCGAGGCACGCAAGGACACGACCGTGGTCATCCATCCCCTGGCCGACGACCGGCGCGTGCTGCCGATGGAGAAGGTCGGCGAGCTGCTGGAGGCGCCGGCCGAGTTCTGCCTGGCGATCTCCTACAACCCCGGCTACCAGAGCGTGCTGAAGGATCTCAAGCAATCGACCCGGCAGCGATTCGTGGCGCTGGAGTTCGACTATCCCGGCTCGGCTCTGGAACAACGGATCGTCGAAAAAGAATCCGGGATCGACGCCGCGCAGGCCCGCCACTTGGTGAAGTTCGCCCACATGACGCGCAATCTGAAGGGGCAGGGACTGGATGAGGGCGCCTCGACGCGGCTGCTGGTGCATGCGGCCAAGCTGATCGTCGGCGGGGTCACTCCGGTCGTCGCCTGCCGTAGCGCGATCGCCCAGGCCCTGACGGACGATCCGGATATGCTGACGGCCATCAATGAATTGAGCGCCTCCTTATTCTGATCCTGGCGTCATTGGCCGCCGAGCCGCGCCGCCTCCCCATCCGATAGCGACCCCCGCCGCGAGCAGCATCATGCCGACCCACCGCACCAGTCTGAGCGCGAGCGAGCTTGAGGAGCGGATGGATGTCTATCTCGATCCGGCGCTCTCCTCCCGCCGGACGGCCGCCAAGCCAGCGCGCGATCTCGCCGGGCTGGATCGGACGCGCCAGCAATTCGTTCTGCACTGGGGCGCGGTGGTCGCCCGAGACAATGCCGAGCTGGCCTATCAGTTCACCGCCTTCGCCCCCGCCGCGCTCGGCTTGATGGACCTGGAGTCGGTGGAGTCCTGGCTGATCCATGCCATGAACCTCTACGACAAAAAAGGCCAAATGCCGGCGATTCGCGCGCTACAGGACGTCGCTGACTTCGCGGCGCATCGCCAGGAAAGGCTTGTCGGGATGGGGCTGGAGGAGTGTGCCGGAATCCTTGATCGCTTCGTCTGCGGTCTCAATGGGCGTCCGCTCAAGATCGCGGCCGACGCCCAGGGTTTCACCGACACCGAGACGGTCTTCCTCCCGCCGGTGATCGGTCGGATGCCCGACAGGGATGCCAACTTCCGGCTCTATAAGGCGATGACGGTTCATCTCTGGGCGCAAAACTGGTACGGAACCTGGCGTGGCGGCTGGTTGCTGGACGCGCTTGAGGCGGGCCGCATCGCCAGCACGGACCTCGGCGACTTCCATGCGCTGGAGACAGCGCGCCTGGACGCCTGCATCGCGCGGGATTTTCCAGGTCTGCACCGGGACATGACGGCCCTGCGAGACGCCTTGGATGCCTCGCCGATCGGCGAGCGCGCGATCGCGGATCGGCTCCAGCGGCCGGAGGCAAGCGTTCGGGACAGCCTGAGCTTGATGGCGGAGGTTCGATGGTCGGATGTGGCCGCCTGCCCCTATGCCGGCGTGCTCCGTCCCGAGGCGGTACTCGCCCGGATGCAGCGACGCCTTCAATCCGAACGGGAGCAGTTCCGCATTGCCCTGGCCAGGCTGATCGACGAACAGGATGCTCGGCCGGTTGGGGCCAAGCCGACCGAGACCGCGAGCCCGGGCGAGATGCCTGGGCGGTTTGCCATGCGCGGGTCGGAGGATCAGGAGGGTGTCGATGGGCGCCGCTTCGAGCTCCTGCTGGATGGCCGTCCGGTGGCGCCACCGGCCGATGCCATCGCGACCATGGAGAGCATCATCCAGGATCTGGGCGAGATCCCGCCCGAGTATCTGGTCGCGGCCGGTCCCGGACCCTACCAGGCTCGCCCGAGCGAGGACGACAGGAACCCGGATTCGGTCTGGGCCGGCACCTACCACGAAGAGGGCGCCTTCCTTTACGACGAGTGGGACCACGGCCGTCGGCATCACCGCAAGGACTGGTGCGTGCTGCGCGAGCAGGAGATCGAGCCGGAGGATCTCGGGTTCTATCGCGAGACGCTGCGTCGCCATGCCGGGCTGATCAAATCCGTCCGCCGTGCCTTCGAGGTTCTGCGCGGAGACGACCGGCGGCTGAGGCGCCAGAGCGATGGGGAAGACGTCGATATCGACGCCCTGGTCGACGCGCATGGCGACGCCCGGGCGGGGCTGGAGATGACGCAGCGGCTCTTCACCCGCTTGCACAGGCACGACCGCGACATTGTTGTCGTTTTCATGGTCGACATGTCGGGATCCACCAAGGGCTGGATCAACCGCGCCGAGCGCGAGGCGTTGATCCTGCTCGCCGAGGCGTTGGCCACGCTCGGCGACCGTTTCGCCATCCACGGCTTCTCCGGCTGGGGGCGCAAACGCTGCGAGGTCTATCCGGTCAAGCGCTTCGCCGAGCCCTATGACGATCTCGCCAAGGCTAGGATCTGCGCCATCACCCCGCGCGACTACACTCGCATGGGCGCGCCGATCCGCCACCTGACCCGGCTGCTGCTCGGGCAGGATGCCCGCACCCGGCTGTTGATTACCCTCTCCGACGGCAAGCCAGACGACTACGACCTTCAGTATCGCGGCGAATACGGCATCGAGGACACCCGCCAGGCGCTCTTCGAGGCCCGAGCCGCTGGCGTGCACCCCTTCTGCATCACCATTGACGAACAGGGCGCCGCTTATCTGCCCCACCTCTACGGTCCCGCCAGTTATGTCGTCATCTCCGACGTCGCGACGCTCCCGCTCAAGGTGTCGGACATCTATCGGCGCCTGACGTCCTGAATCGAATCACTTCCAGTGTCCGCACCAAGGCACAAGAGCCGGCTCGTCTTTCAGCGCGCCTTCCCAACGGCGGTAGGCGCGGCTCTCCGGCGGCGCGCCTACGATCAGTTCGGCCAAGAATCCGGTGGCACCCTCGGGGGCGGGATGGTCGAGCGGATCGCCGAGGGTCTCGACCAGCGCATCAAAGCGAGCCAGTTCCGCGACGTGGCACGTCGCCTGGAGCGTGGTCATGTTCAGTTCGCGCATGTCCGGCGTTAGCCTTGAGTCGTCACCGGTCGACCCCGCCCCCCGGAGCGATTCCTGGACGCGGTTACCGGACACCGATGTCTTCGAAGCCGAGTGGCGTGGCGCTACCCAGAGGCGTCATTCAACGTGACATCGTAAGGGGCAGCGAACCATTTCGAAGCAGACGTTCGCTTCGGGGCAGAATACGCAGGGACGCCGTTTGCGCCACCCCCTTGATGCGATTTCACGGCGGCGGATCACTCAAAACGCGCAGACGGTCAGCCAGGCTGACCATCTCGGTGCGCTGGGGGAGTGTCGTCAGCCAATGCGGCGGGATCGCCCGCGTCCCCAGCGCCGCACCCAGCAATGCTCCAGTGAGACAGGCCACGGAGTCCGAATCGCCCTGAATCCGGGCCGCCTTTTCGACCGCCAACCCGAGGTCTTGGGGCCAGCGCAGAGCGGCGGCCACGGCCAGCCCCAGGGCGCTGCCCGAACGCCAGCCGCCATCGCCTGGCGGAATCATCCGCTCGTCCAGCCAGTCTTCCCGCCGCTGCGTCCAGACCAGCGCCGCGCGCAGACTCGCGGCCACGTTGCCACCCTGGTTCCAGGGACCATCCAGCCCCTGGATGGCGCACTCCACCTGGTCGCATCCCCAATGACCGGTCTCCAGGATCTGACTGATCAGCCAGGCCCCGGCCATGGCCGCTTCCAGCGCATTGGGATGGGCGTGAGTCACCATCGCCGAGATTCGCGCCGCCTCCAACAGCGCCTCGCCGCGCCAGGCCAGCGCCAGGGGGACGACCCGCATGACCGCCCCGCAGCCGTCGGAGGTCGCAACTCCGCTGGTTCGCCAGTCGCGGTGTTGCTCGAAATGGCGTGCTCCGGTCAGACAGGTACCGCCCGGTGCGGTGAAAGGCGTCAGCGGGTCGTGCAACCAGCGCACGAAAGCCTCGCCCACCAGGGTACCGAACCGCTCCGGCTGTAACGGTCCCGAGCCATGCGCCAGGATCGCCTCGCCCAGGTAGAGCGACATGTGGGTGTCGTCGGTCCAGTGGCCCAAGGTGACCGACCGGGTTCTGACGCTGGGGCCGGTGACGAATTCCAGCGGGGCGCCAAAGCGGTCGCCGCAGGCGTGGGCGAGCAGGGCGGCGCGGGCGCGGTCGGTCAGCGTGGCAGGATCGGCGACTGGGGTCATCAGGTCTCTCGCAGGTGTCAGGAATCGGTGAGTCACCATCGGCCGCTGGGACCAGCGCGTTCGTGGTCGCGTCAATCGTCACATTCCGCCCTCGGATGCCGGCAGAGTTCGACGCATGATTCGCTGACCTCACGGTTCGGAAAGACGGCCGCGTGAGTTCAGACACTGGCCACCCGCGCCGCCGTGTCCCAATCGGTTCTCGCATCGCACTCATTTCAACTGAAACCCGGTCATGGGATCCACCCCAGCGCAGGATTTGGCCTCAGGCGTGTACAGAACCGGCGCAAGATATGGTTAAAGCTATGACCTCCAGCCTCGAATCCAGATACTGCCGAAAATGCTCCCGCATGGCCGGTTGGGCGTTCACGGGCAGCAAGTCGATCCGCAGGTAGGCGGTGCCGATGGCGTTGGTCTCTTGGACGATCAAGTCGCGGCGCGTATCGAAGCGCGAGGCCGCGCCGGAGAAGGTGAAGGCGATCATCAGTCCCAGCAGGGCAAAGACCGCCCCCTCGACCGTGCCAGTGCCCGCCCGCGCACCATCGGGGTCGGTTGCCAGCCGCCGATTGCCGAGCCGTCGGCCCATTTCCAATAAGAGAAGCATCCCGACGAACAGGACGATCGCGACTAACGATGCGGCAAGGATCTTGTTCATAGTGAACCTCGCGGTTCCTCCAGGGTTGCGGCGGCACGGCGCCGCCAGCGTAGATAGGGAATCGAGATCGCGGCCGAGGTCAGAATATAGACCGCGACGATGACCGAGGTGCGCGGGCCGGGAACGGATGACGCCACCAGCACGGCGATTCCGATGTGCCGCGTCGAGCAGGCGATCGCGAGCGCGGTGCGGTCCTCCTCGGCTGGACCGCCGAGCAGGTGGCCGATCGCCAGCGCGATGATCACCAGGCCCGCCAGGGTCAGGACGCCAAACCAATGGGCGTCGAGCAGCACCTCCCAGTGCAGGATCAGGAGCGCGGCCGCGCAGCCCGTCAGCACCAGTCCGGCGATGCGCATCAGATGATCGCCGATCCGTCCGGCCACGGCTGGAAAGCGCCAGCGGATCAGCATTCCAAGCGCGAGCGGCAGGAAGAAGGACTTGGCGAACACCAGCGCCACCCGCTCCGGCCGCAGTTGAATCGGATCGCCAAACTGCGGGCCGAGCACCGCCAACCAGGCGGGGACCAGAATGATCGCGAGCAGCGACGAGGTCACCACCAGGCTGAAGATGTAGGCCCCGTCGCCGATGCGCAGCAGCTTGCGCGGCAGCAGCGGCGCCCCGGCCGAGACCGCCAGCACCAGGAGTCCAACCTCGACCCCCGGCGACAGCGGCAGGATCTTGACCAGCGCCAGGGCCGCCAACGGCACCAGCAGGTACATGGCCAGCACCGAGCGCAGGAAGAGCGCCGGCCGTCGCCAGAGGTAGGTCACATCCTTCAGGGTGGAGTCCATCCCGATCGCGAGGATGATGGCGCCGACGGCGAGCTTGAGCAGCAGGAGCAGCGTGGCGGTCATGGGATCACCTCGCCTCAACCAGTATCCGAGCGATCTTGCCGTCGAACCGGAACGGCCGGCGGTCGAAGTAGTCGCGCGACACCGGCGAGCCGAGATCGACGCCCGACATCGAAGGTCTCGCTGGCGGTGAAGGCGGCCGGCACGGTGCGCTCGACGGTGGTGCGCGCGACCTCGGTCCCGTCGACGGAGAGGATCACCTCGGCCGGGGCGCCGGGCTTCTTGATGGCCGTGTCCACCTCGATCCGATGCTGGCCGGGGCTGAGCGGCTCGGCCGAGGCGACCCCGTAGCGCTCGATGATCATCATGTTGTACTCGTAGACGAGGCGGCCCCGGTCCAGGTAGAGCGTCAAGCCGCCGGAGGCGCCGCCCAGGGCATAGAGCACGCCCGATGCCTGCTCGCCCAGCTCGGCATCGATGGTCACATGATTGCTCTCGCGACCCAGGCCGGGCGCGGTGAACTCGGGCATGCGCGTGGTCGAGGCGTCGAACTCCCAGCGGTTGTAGGGGGTCTTGATGCGGTCCTCGGGATGCAGCCGCAGCCAGATGCCGGCACCGATGGGGAATGCCTTGTTCTCCTCCGCCACCTTGAGGAAGTCCGCTTTCATGGCTTCGAGACGCTGGGGCTCCCGGTCGGCCAGGTTCACGGCCTGGGAGAAATCGGACTTGAGGTCATACAGCTCCCAGACATCCTGACGGGAATCCCAGGTCGCCAGCCCTGGGCTGACCGTGAGCCAGGGCGTGAGCGGTCCGAAGGTGCTGGCGAACCAGCCGTCCTGGAAGAGGCCGCGACTGCCGTTGTTGTCGAAGTACTGGCTGTGCTTGCGGCCCGGCGCCTTGGCGTCGGCGAAGCTGTAGGCCAGGCTGGTGCCGTCGATGGGGTCCTGCGCGAAGCCGTCCACCACCTTGGGCGGCGTGATGCCGAGGATCTCGTAGATGGTCGGGGCGATGTCGTTGACGTGGTGGAACTGGGGACGCGGGGTCTTGTCCGGCTGGATGCCCTTCGGCCAGGAGATGGCCAGCGGATTGCGGGTGCCGCCGAAGTGGGAGGCGATCAGCTTGGTGTGCTGGAAGGGCGTGTCGCCCGCCCAGGCCCAGCCGGCGTGGTACATGTTGTCCATCTGGGGGCCGCCCAGCGCGTCCAGTCCGCCGAGCCCGTCGAGCGCCTTGAGGTGCTGATCGAGCGTGTTGGGGATGCCGTTCTGCGCCAGCAGCTCGCTGATGGTCCCGCTCTGACCCTCGGCGCTCGCGCCGTTGTCGCCGAAGACGTAGAAGACCAGCGTGTTGTCGCGAATGCCGAGCCGATCCAGCTCGTCGATCACCCGGCCGGCCTGCACGTCGGCGTGCTCGACGAAGCCGGCGAAGACCTCCATCAGCCGCCGCTGGAAGGGCCGCTCGGCCTCGGGGATGCTGTCCCAGGCGGCCATGGACGCGGCGCGCGGGGTCAACTGGGTGTCGGGCGGAATCCAGCCGAGCGCCTTCTGGCGCGCGAAGGTGCGCTCGCGCAGGGCGTCCCAGCCGTCGTCGAACTGGCCTGCATACTTGTCCGCCCACTCCTTGAAGATGTGGTGCGGTCCGTGTCCGGCGCCGGGCGCCCAGTACATGAAGAAGGGCTTGTCCGGGGCATAGGCGCGGTGCTTGCGCAGCCAGCCGACGGCCTGGTCCGCCAGATCCTCGCTCAGATGGTAGGTCGGGTCATGGGGCGGCTCGACCGGGTTGAGGTTCTCGACCAGGCGCGGCTCCCATTGGGAGGTCTCGCCGGCCAGGAAGCCGTAGAAGTAGTCGAACCCGATCCCCTCGCCGGTCGGCCAGAGGGTGAAGGGACCCATGGCCGTGGTCTCGGTGGCCGGCGTGTTGTGCCACTTGCCGAAGGCGGCGGTCTTGTAGCCGTAGGCGCCCAGCACCTTGGGCAAGGTCGCGGCGGTGCGCGGAATCACCCCGGTGTAGCCGTCCCAGTCCACCGCGCGCTCGGCGATGGTGCCGGAGCCCACGCGCTGATGGTTGCGCCCGGTGAGCAGCGCGGCGCGGGTCGGCGAGCAGATGGCGGTGGTGTGGAAGGCGTTGTAGCTGATGCCGTCGTTGGCGATGCGCGAGAGCGTCGGCGTATGGATGGGACCGCCGTAGGTGTCGGGCAGACCGAAGCCGACGTCGTCGAGCAGGATGATGAGGATGTTGGGCGCATCCGCCGGCAGATGGCTGTCTTCCGCCCGCCGCTGGTGGGTCGACTCCTGCAAGGTCGGACCGGCGACGCTGGCCGATGGGGTTGGCGGGAAAGGGCAGGATGGAGCCGTCGTTGGGGACGGTTGGCGCGGGATCGGCCGAGGCGGCGATGCCTGCGAAAATCATGAGAGCGACGCCAATGGCGCTCATTGGGAAAGGGAAACGCTGCATGCCTGTCACCTCCATATCGACTCGGGGAACGTAAAATTGGTGGAACCGCTGCGCTTGTTCCACCCTACCGATCCAGCATCCGTAGGGTGGAACAAGCGCAGCGGTTCCACCAAACCAAACCAAATCCAACCCATGACACCAACCCGCCTCCCATGAGCGATTACCGCAGAGCCTATCGCCCCGGTGGGCACTATTTCTTCACCCTCGTCACGCACAACCGCGTCAAGCGCTTCTCCGATCCGCAAGAGATCGACCGGTTACGCGCCGCGTTCCGCCATGTCAAAGCGCGACACCCCTTTGCCATCGAGGCCATCGTCATCCTGCCCGACCATCTTCATGCACTCTGGACGCTGCCCGAGGGCGACGACAACTTTTCGATGCGCTGGCGATTGATCAAGCACAAATTCTCCATCGGGCTGCAAGCACCGACCAACCAACGCGGAGAAAAACCGATCTGGCAACGCCGATTTTGGGAGCATCTGATTCGCGACCCGGACGACTGGGCCAGGCACATGGATTACATCCATTACAACCCTGTCAAACACGGCTATGCGAACCGTCCCCGCGACTGGCCTTACAGCTCTTTCGCCCGTTGCGTCGAGCGAGGCTGGTACAGCCCGGATTGGGGTACCGCTTGCCCGGAGGCCATCGAAGGGATGAATCCCGAATGACAGGCGCCTGGTGAAATTGGTGGAAATTGGTGGAACCGCTACGCTTGTTCCACCCTACGGATGCTTAAGCGAGTGCCGGACCGGATTCGGTCCGGCGTTGGTGCCGCCATCAATAGGGAGACGTCACCACGACATACTGAACACTGCTGCCGGAATAGCGCGGCTGGTACCAGGTCGAGCCGCACCGCTGGTAGGTCACGCCACCGGACTGAACCATGGTGCAGGAGGGCGGCAGTGAATAGATGATCGAGCCGACCACCGCCGCCGTCGCGCCAACCGCCACCGCCGTGCCGACGGGATGATTCCAGCCGCGATTGACGTCGACATCGACATGACGTTGCGTGACGGTGGCATGCGGTTGACGTTGGTGATTGCGGTACGATTGCCGCACGCCGCCTGCGGTGGACATTGGCAGTTGGCGGTTGCGGTGGCGGGTCCGCCGCCATGCACCGAGGTTCTGGCATGGCCACCGCCGCCCCGTCCGGACCGGCGGAGGCATCCAGCGGCGACGAGGCTAGCACTGACGCACAAGACGGCCATGGAGGCCATCATGACGGACTGCTTCGAGAGAAGTTTCATCATGGTGGCTTCCTATTGCGTTGCCTGGGTTTCGTCTTGGACGACGATGGCGATGGGGTGGTCATCCTTGCCCGGCGTGAAGGTGAAGACCGCGTCAGCGGGCTTGGCCTGCGTGTCCCAGGTCAGGTTGGCCATGTATTGCGGCTCGCCCGGCTCATCCTTGGTGGTGATGACATAGCGCAGCGGCAGGGGCGCCTCGCCCTGGGCAATCCAGATCTGCCAATCGATCCCGTCCTGGCGGAAGGCGTAGTGGTCCGCCATCTGGCCAGCGATCTTGCTCGCACCGACCCGCATGGCCTCCTGAATCTCCGCCGCCGCATCGGCATCCTCGCCCCACTGGAAGAGGTCGACCAAGGGGAATTCGATGCCGTACTTGGCTTCGACCGCCGTCAGCATCTCGCGGATGGTGGGGGGCGCCTCGACCGTCGTGAAGATACCGGGTCTCGGGCACCAGCAGCGTGAAGTGCTTGCCGTCATAGAAGATCTCACGCGCCTTGCGGTCGGTCTCGACATCGGCGCGCAGACGGTCGGGCTTGCGCACCTGTAGCTCGACCGTTTTCGTCGCTTGGATCTTCTGTCCGGAATCCAGCACCTCGTCGACGGCGTCCTCCGCCCGCAGGCTGAACGACTGTGAGGCCGCGCAGATAAGCGCCCATGCGATCGAGCGCCTGCATGGCCGCGGGGTCGATCGCCTGCGTCTCCGTCCGCGCCGGCGGTCGCCTGCTCGTCCGCCGAGCAGGGTGCCCGACAGCACGAGTCCGGCCAGCGCCAGCGCGGCCAGACGTTCTGGTTTCAATGTCATGAAGAGTGCTCCTCATCTCTGGTCAGTTGTTGTGTTTGCCCTTGACCCGGCCATCATCGTGGCCGTGCTTTTCCATCGGTCCCTTGTCCTCGATACCGGCCGATCGCTTGGCCGAGTCCTTGGCCGCCTCGGCCGGCGAGCAGCGTCCGCCGACGCCGACGGTCGCCTTGGTGGCCGCGCCCTTGGCGGCCTTCTCGGCGGTGCAGTCCGGGTCGAGTGCGCCGGCCAGGGCCAGATTGGCGCACAGCGCCGCGGCGAGTGTCATGGTCGTCAGGGTGATCTTTTTCAATGCGTCGTCCTCCGGTGGATGCGGGGCCGGCCCAATGGCCGGCGCGGGTGACAGGTCCGCCCGGTCTGGGCGGGCCTTGGAGCCTCAATGCTGCGGCAGATCCGGCTTCAGGTGCGGCATTCCGCCGTCGTCGATGTCGAAGTCCGGGTCGAACAGGGTCTGGCCCTGCGCGCCCAGATAATCGGGCTGCGCCTTCATCCATTCGCTCGGCTTCTGCTGCTTGGCGTAGGCGATCAGGCGAGCCTCCAGGTCGCGGACGACCTCCGGGTTCTGCTCGGCGACGTTGTTCTTCTCGCCCGGGTCGGTGCTCAGGTCGAACAGCTCGGTCTTGCCCGGCAGGAGGGCGATCTTGACCAGCTTCCACTTGCCCTTGATGACCGCGCCGCGAAACGCCTCGACGTTCACCAGGATGTCGTCGTGCGTCGAGCGTTGGCCGGTGGCGAGCGTGGCCCAGAGATCCACGCCATCGAGCGGCTTGTCGGCTCGGGTTGGCCGGGGCGCCGGCCAGGGCCAGGGCGGTGGGCATGATGTCCACCATGTGCAGCGGCTCGTCGACGACGCGCGGCTGGAGCCTGGCCGGCCAGTTGACGATGGTCGGGACGCGCACGCCGCCCTCATGCAGACTGCCCTTGCCGCCGCGCAGCTCGCCGTTGCTGGCCGGCAGCGACTCCTGCTTGACCCCGCTGGCGGCACGCTCCTCCCGGGAATGCGCGCCGCTGGCCACCACCGCGCTGCGGGGTCCGCCGTTGTCGCTGCTGAAGACGATCAGGGTGTTCTCGCGCAGGCCCTGCTTGTCGAGCGCGGCGACGACCCGCCCGACCTGTTCGTCGAGCGAGGTGATCATGGCCGCGTAGGTGCGGCGCGTGGGGTCGGCGATGGTCGCGGCATAGCGGTCCTCCATGGCCTTCGGCGCCTGATAGGGCGCATGGGGCGCGAGCGAGGCGAAATAGAGCAGGAACGGCTTGTCCTTGTCCTGATGCTCGATCAGCTTGACCGCCTCGTCGCCGATCAGGTCCAGGTAATAGCCCTCCTCGTCGATGAACTCGCCGTTGCGCTGCCAGTCGAGGATGCCGGCGCGCTTGTGGGTGAAGTAGTCGACCTCGCCGACGGTATTGCCGTAGAAGTGATCGAAGCCACGGTTCTGCGGCCAGAATTTCCGGTCGGCGTGGCCGAGGTGCCACTTGCCGACCATGTAGGTCGCGTAGCCCGCGTCCTTGAGCGCCTGCGGCAGGGTGCGTTCGTCGGTGGGCAGGCCGTAACGGTGGTTGGGGAAGATCACCAGCGTCTGGAGACCCTGGCGCATCGGATAGCGGCCGGTCATCAAGGCGGCGCGGGCCGGGGTGCAGACCGGCTCGCCGTGGAAGTTTTCCAGTCGCACGCCCTCCTGGGCCAGGGCGTCGATGTTCGGCGTCTTGATGTCGCTGCCGCGATAACCGAGGTCGGCGTTGCCGAGGTCGTCGGCCAGGATGACGACGATGTTGGGTTTGGAGCCGGCGGCGGGACTGGGTATCGGTCTGGGTTGGGGCGGCCTGCGGGGATGTCACGGCGAACAGGGCCAGGAGGATGCCCGTGGGCAGGCGGAATCGGGGTATCGGCATGGTTGACGTCTCCGGGGGATAGATGTGGTTGCAGGGGGATTGCGCTGTTTCAGTTCAGGATCGCAAGCGTCGGATGGCGAATCACTTCATTCCAAACAGGGTGACGTCCGCCTTGCCGTTCAGCAGACCCTTGGTGTCATACCAGAACGCGATCTTGCGGAGACTGCGCTTGCCGACGCCGCGCAGATCGATGGCGCGGCTCTCGCCGCCCTTGGGGATGTTCTGTCGCACATCGATCTTGTCGGGAGCGCCGTTGTCGTAGGTGACGACCATGCGCTGGATGTTCAGAGGCGCGTCGGTCACCTTGAATTTGATCCGGCGGAAGTTGTCGCCTGGTCCCTTGACGACGATCACGTCGTGGTCCGCCGTGTGGTTGGCGTGCGTCGTGCCGATCAGCCGCCACTCTCCCGGGGCGCCGCCCTTGGGATGGACGATTTTCTCGGCCTGGAGCGGAGCGGCCCAAACGACAGCGGCCGTCAGCGCCGCGGTCATCACCTTCAGCATGGATGTCTTCATCGGTCGTCTCCGATCCTTCAGTCGAGGGTCTTGGCGGGGTCAGAACTGATACACGAGCTTGAGCCAGAGGTAGTCGCCTTCCAGCCGACGGCTCACGTCCAGCTCGGGTAGCCAGCGCAGCTCGGCGACCAGGGTTTCCTTGCCGCGCGGCAGGATGTAGCTCAGCACCGGGCCGATACCGGCGCTGCGCCCTTGCAGCTCGCCCAGACGCGCCCCGGAGCCGCTGTCGGCGGTGATCTGCTCCAGATAGAAGGCTTCGGCGCCAACCCCGAGGAATCCCGGCCCGACCGGCAGGAGCTGCTGCACGCTGGCCTCCAGATGAACCAGCGAGCCGCTGTGATAGTCGGTATCGCCGTTTTCGGTGTTGAAGGAGACGCCGCCATGCAGGGCCGCGTTGAAGCCGATCTTGTCGTTGTTGTAGGAGGCGCCGAGCGTGGGGTCGAAGGTCCAGTAATTGAGCCCGGGATTGGCCAGCCGCCCGGTCTGGTACTCACCCGTTGGGGCATAGACCGGCAGCAGTGCATTGAACTGCCAGAACCCGGACTTCCAGGCCAGCATGGCGGGAATCAGGGTCATGTCACCGATTCCGGAGGCGCTGTCCCGGCGCCGGACCTTGCCAAGCGGGGTATCGAGTGTCGCGGTGACGCTGATCGACACATAGGGCAGGTAAGCGCCAAGGCTGTAGCGTGCGCCGAGCAGGGTCTGGTCGAAGGTGTAGAGACCGCCGAGCAGGACCGCATCGCTCTCCGCGTCGAGGCCCAGCGCCAGCATCCCCGCGACGGGGGTTGCCCGC
Source organism: uncultured Gammaproteobacteria bacterium (assembly GCA_963818415.1). Taxonomy (GTDB): domain Bacteria; phylum Pseudomonadota; class Gammaproteobacteria; order Chromatiales; family Chromatiaceae; genus CAWFSC01. The sequence goes on from CAWFSC010000004.1 coordinate 300,704, forward strand.
GATGCCGAGGTGTCACCGCTGTAGTGCAGATAGATCGGCTCGATCACCCAACCGGGTTTGGTCGGCGCCAGATCGATCAGCGTCGCCGTGCCGCCTGGAAGGTAGTGCGTGGAGCCGCCTTCCGCGGCGCTCGACACCGGCGACCAGATGACGGCGGCGCCGAGCGCCAGGGCCAGCGCCGCCTGCTGGCCAAGGCGCGTCGCGGCGCCCGCCCTCGGCGATGGAACCGCTAAAGATGATGCCCGCAAAGTTTTTCCCCCTGATCCGTTCGAATTCCACCGGCACGGATCGTCATGGAGCCCGATCCGAGCCATGCCCCCGCGCCGATGCGGTGCGGTTGCGCCGATCCGGTCTAGTTCGCCTGCCGCATCTTCAGGATCTGCGACTGGATCCCCTCGATGGTCTTGCCCATTTGGGCGCTCAGGCCGATCTGGCGGACCGGAAATTCCTGGAAGGTCCCGAGGTGTTTCTCGGCGATCCCGACGATCGGGGTCAGGGTCCAGGTCTTGTGCTCCTCGTACTGGCGGCCCACGTCGCCGGTCTGACGCTCGAAGGGGTCCATCAGCAGATTGGTGATGAGCGGACGGCCATAGCCCAGCAGCGGATCGTCCCAGCGGTTGCCCTCCTTGGCGGAGAAGCTGACCTTGAACTGCTTGTAGCGGATGGCCGTGAGCACGGTTTCGTCGTAGTAGAAGAGGAAGTTGCGCGCCGATTGGTCGCTCTGGCCGGTGAAGAGCGCGGTCTGGTCGAAACCGTCGAGGTGGACCTTGTAGCCGGTCCCGCCATAGTCCGCGCCCTGCGCGAGCTTGCCGACCACATCGGGCTCACCGGCGGCGGCCGCCAGGGTCGGGAAGAAATCGAGCGAGGAGACGATCTCGCTGCTCACGCGCCCACCGGGCGCGCCCGGCCAGCGGATCACCGTCGGGACGCGCATGCCGCCTTCCCAGGTCGTGCCCTTGTCGCCGCGGAAGGGCGAGGTGCCGCCTTCCGGCCACATGTACTGATAGGCGCCGTTGTCCGTGGTCCAGACCACGATGGTGTTCTTGTCGAGACCGGTTTCCTTGAGCTTGGCGAGGAGCTGGCCGACCTGTGCGTCATGCTCCTTCAGGGCGTTGCCGTAGATGTCCTCGTGCCCGGCGCGCGACTGATCCTGGGATTCCTTCTTGAGATGGAGGAAGACGTGGTTGCGGGTGGTGTTGTGCCAGAGGAAGAAGGGCGTCTTGTCCGCCGCGCGACGGCTGAGATAGTCGAGCGACTTGGCGAGAATCTCTTCGTCGAAGGTCTCCATGCGCGCGACGGTCAAGGGACCATCGTCCTTCACGGGGCCGTTGGCGGTGCACTCGATCACGCCGCGCGGATCGAACTTCTTGCGAAACTCGGGATTGGTCGGACGGTCCGGGTCTTCCAGATCCTCGTTCGCATTGAGGTGGTAGAGATTGCCGAAGAACTCGTCGAACCCGTGGTTGCAGGGCAGATGCTCATCGAGATCGCCCAGGTGGTTCTTGCCGTACTGCGCCGTCGCGTAACCCCTGGTCTTGAGGACCTCGGCGATGGTGATGTCCTCCTTCTGCAATCCCGCCGGCGAGCCCGGCGTGCCGACGGTGGTCAGCCCGGTGCGCACCGGGAGCTGGCCGGTGATGAAGGCGGCGCGGCCGGCGGTGCAGCTCGGCTGGGCGTAGAAGGAGGTCAGGCGCAGCCCCTCGGCGCCGATGCTGTCGATGTTCGGCGTCTGCACGCCCATGATGTCGCCGCCGTAGGACGAGACGTTCATCCAGCCGATGTCGTCCGCCATGATGACCAGGATGTTCGGCTGGTCCGCCGTCGCCTCGCTTGCGGCAAGGCCGGGGAGAGGGATCAGCAGCGCCGTGGTGGCGAGCAAGCCGGGCAATCGTCGTTTCATAGTGAGGCGTCCTTGAGCGATCGTTGGATGGGATAGGGCGTTAATGGACTTCAAGGTTTCAGTGCAGGCGGTTGCCTCTCGCTTTGCGCCTGTTGGACATGGCGCCAGCGAACCCTAGTGCAAGTGCTGTCAGGAGCAGCCCCCACATGGAGACGGTGGGGATGCCGACGGAGTCGCTCGCGCCTCGGATGATGACGAACGCCCGTGCTTGATCCGATAGCGTCTCGCCGTCCTCGGTGGTCGCTGAGAGCGTGATGGTGTCGATGTGGATGTCCCCTCTCGCACCTTGGATGCGCGCCTGGAAGCGGCATTGATAAGACGCTCCCGGCGCAAGCGTTTGCGGGACGTCGCAATCACCTTGTCCGTCCAAGTTGCCAAAAACGCTGTCTTGCAGGCTGTTGATGGTCAGCGTATCTCCGCGCGACGTATTTTCGACCGTTACCGTGAATTCCACGTTGCCGCCAGGCGCGAGCAGCTGGTTGGGCTCGGCTGTCTTGGTGAGTGTGACGGACGGCGGAGCGCCGACGATCGACACAGAGGCGTTGTCTTGCGCCGAAACAGGATTTTCGTCAACGTCTTTGCCCGAGGCTGTAATCACATCGATCTGAGCCTTTCCCACGTTCCCTTCAACATTGGCAGAGAAGCTGCACGAGTAGCGCCCCCCTGGTTGCAGATCCTGAGGCAATCGGCAATCGCCTTGCCCGTTGAGATCGCCATGAACGTCATCGACGAGGGTATTGATCGTCACGGTCTGGGTTGCGGATGCGTTCACAACGGTGACGCCGAAGGTGACGGTCCCGCCCGGCTCGGTCACGACCGTCGGACTCGCGGTTTTGATCACCTCGATTGCCGCTGGAACTGGGTCATCGGTCAAGACGACCTCCGCCGCCGCCTGGGTCGAGACGGCTTTGCCATCGTCATCCTTGCCAGTCACAGTGATGACATCGACCTTCCGGGCGCCCGTCGCACCGGTTACTTCTTCGCGAAATTCGCAGCGATAGATGGCGCCGGGCGCAAGCGATTGGGGCACGGTGCAAGTGCCCTTTCCATTCAGAGGGCCGTAAACATCGTCGCTCAGTGAATTCAGCGTGACGTCGTCGGTTGGAGAAACGTTCTGTATGGCCAGCAGGAAGGTGACCGTCCCGCCAGGCACCTGCGACCTGGGAATCGCGATCTTGCGCGCAACGATTGCCGAGGGGACATCCTCGATCATGACCGAGGCGGTCGCGTTCGCTTCCAGTCTCGCGCCGCCGTCGGCTGTTGCAATGGCCGTGACCCTGTCAGTGATGACATCATCGGGTTGCCCGGAAACCTGCTCCTTGAAGTTGCAAGCGAAATAGTCCCCTGGCCCCAGCGTCAACGACCGGGGTTGTTTGCAGGTTCCCTTGGTGAAGACGTCGCCGTAGGGATCATCTTGCACGCCAGTGACGACGAGATTGGCCGCGTCCGACGTATTGGCGACAACCACCGAGTAATCCACTTCGCCGCCTGGCTCGGGAAGGCTCTTGGGCGAGGCGATCTTGACGACTTCCATGGAGGCTTCGGCAGGCTTGATCGTGACCGTTGCGTCATCGGTGTCGGTGACCGCCTCGCCTTCGTCGTCCACGGCGGTTGCCGTGACGGTGTCTTTCTCGTTCTGCGTCACCGGCGCCACGAAGGAGCAGACATAGGACTCCCCGGGATCCAACACCTGCGGCAGCGCGCAGGTGCCCTGGCCGTCAAGATCACCATGTACATTATCGACGAGTCCTCCCTTTTTCAGGGTAAGCGGATCCGTGGATGCAGAGGTATTGCGGACCGAAACCAGGAACAGCACGTTACCGCCGGGCGCGGGGAGCGAGGCGGGAAAAGCGAGCTTGCTCACGACGAGGCTTGGCGCTGGCTCAACAACGATCGGGAAATTCAGCGACGGAGAGAACTGGCATTTGGAGCTTTGGTTTGGAAAGAAGCTGGCCGGCGCGCTTGGATTCGAGCAAATATCCTGATTGGAATTGATGCTCCAGGTCACGGTTGCCGACACGTCCAGTCGGCCGTCACCATCGCTGTCGTGGCAGAGTACTGAATTGAGCGTCAAATCGCGGTAGGTCACGCCATCCGATGACTGGACATCCCCGCAGGCATCGCTGTCGAGATTTCTGTAGGGACCGCTTCCTGAGAGTGCGTTAAACGTCGGCTCCAAAGGAACCAGGGCAGCCATCGAGCAACTATCACCGTCGAAAACAGGCTCGCCATCGTCGCCCACGAAGAATCCCACGTCGTATCGCTGGTTCGCTGTCGGTTCCAGGCCAACGTGAGCGACGAAGCTGATGGTTTCGCCTTCCGTGCATCCGGTCGGTCCCTCCACCACCGCGCTGGTTACGTTGAAATCATTCGCGGTACAGATCTTTCCATTGCCCGGGGTTGGCGGACAAACGCCGGCAAGCGCGGGAAAGGCGCTCATCAGACAGACAGCGCCAAAGCCCAGGCATGCGGGACATAACGAGGCGATTGCGTGGATGCGTTTGGTTATTGCGGGGCGACCCAGTCGGACAGATGAATCAGGGGCACCAAGGTCGCCGAGCCGTGATCGCTTCATGTAGTGAGTTCCTTTCGATCGGTCTTCAGATGGGAAAAAGCAACTTGAGGGTCAGATTCAAAGACCATTCCGGCGCGACGGAGTCGTCCGCGAAGTTGTATTCGTAGCTCCCGCTGATCTGCACGGCGGAGTGAGCCCGCTTTCGTGAGCTTGGACAGCTTGAGACCAAGCGGTAAATTGCTCCAGGCACCCTTGTCCCAGTCATAGGTGGCGTTCATCTCGGAGGTGCCGATGGACCACTTATTCGGCAGGGAATAATTGACGATGGGCTGGATGATGCTGAGCTTGACCTCGTCGCGGTCTTGTTTGCCGGCAAAGGAGACGAGGTTCTGGTTGAACAGACCCCACATCAGCCCCGGCTGACGGGCGATGAAGCCGAGCGCTGGACCCGCGGCCCACTTCTCCGCGCCCAGTGCGTCATCGCTGGCGGTGGGCAGGAGCATGACCGGTCCGATGCCCCAGCGGCCCCAGGACTGGTTGAAGACGATGAGGTCGAAAAGCACCGAGTCGCCGAGCCCTGACGTCCCCGATGGACTCTGAGTCACATAGGGAATGGTGGCGCGGGCGATGTGCTTGAGGTCTCCAGTCTCGAAGGGGATGACCGGACGCAGCAGCAGGGTGTTGCCGCTCGCGTCGTCGAGTCGGTGATAGGTGCCGCTGTAGAGGTTTTGGATCTGCACGGCCATCAAGGAGGCGGTCGGATCATTGGCCGCCTGATCGAGCGATTGGCCGCTGGGGGCGTCCTCGCCAGCGCAAGCGATCGCGGGAAGCGAGAGCAGCAAGGCTGCGGCCCATCGCGAGATTGGGACGGCGGCGCGGCGAAGGGGCATCATTGCAACCAAGGGCCTCGATCGAGTTGAGTCGGGAACAGGCGGCTGGTTTCAACTGCTGGAGTCGATCAACCGAGCGTTCAGGGACGGAAATCGGGTGATCCTGAGGTGGTTGGGGTACGGTAAATATTTAGAGTGGGAAGGGATCCACATCCTTGTGGATAGGGAGACGCCGAATGTTGACAGCGTCAGTCAACGAGATTAGCCCTACCATGAGGGTTTTGAATATGCAGTTTTCGCAAAGTCGGTTGCTAATCGATGCCCCTGAATGACCCCATCACATCGCCGAAGATCCAGCCGACCGCCCCGCCGCTGATCGGCTCGCTGGAGGTGGACGATCCGGTCCTCTACGAGGAAATCGCCAGGCCCTGGGACTTTTGCGTCACGCCGCTGACGGCGGGTCCATTCGTCCATCGCAAGAAGTTCCTGCTCACGCCCGCGTTCGCCCTGTACCAGGATTCATTCGAGTGCCCCAGTCGCGTGTTCGGGATGACGCCGCCAGGGCTGCTCGGATTCGCTGTCCCGATTCGCCTCGGTCGACGCAGCACCTTCTGGAACGACAGCCTGCACGAGCAGGGCCTTCCCGCCTCGCCTCCCGGTGCGCTGGAAGCCAATATCGACGCCGGGCAGGTCCATCTCATCTGTCTCATCAGCCTGGAGTTCATCCATCGGGCGCTCGCCCCCGAGGTGGCGTCGGCGCTCCTGTCCGCCGCCGCGACCCGAGTGCTGCCGGCCTCGGGCGCCAAGATCGACGGACTGAAACGCATGCTTCTGTGCACGCTTCGCCAGGCCCATCGCCGGCCGATGATGCTGGAGCATCCCGCCGTCCTGCGCGCCCTGGAGGCCGATCTGCTCGCGCGTCTGCTGAAGACGGTCGAGCTGCCCGGTTTGTCCGCCGATCATCGCCCTCCGCCCATCAAGCGGCAACGGGGTCTCGATCGCGCGCTGGAGTTTCTGCGCGATGCCGACCTGAGCGTGCTGACGGTTCCAGGGCTCTGCGGCGAATCCGGCGTCAGTCAGCGCACCCTGGAGTACGCCTTTCTCGACACCTACGGCATGACGCCATTGGCCTTCCTGCGGCGCTGGCGGTTCCATGCCGTGCGCCGTCAGCTCACGCTCGCGCCAGCCGGCGGCCTGACCATCACGCAGGCCGCTTACGGGCAGGGTTTCTATCAACTGGGGCGGTTTACCGCCGAGTATCGGCAACTCTTCGGCGAGCGGCCGCTGGAAACCCTGCGACGGTCGCCTCGGGTGCGATCCGGTTAATCCTCTTTGAGCCGCCGGGCGAAGCCGAGCGCCTCCTCCTGATTCCCGCGTTCCTGGTTGATGGTGACCAAGGCCGCCAGGATGTCGCGGTCATGCGGATGCCGCTCTAGGGCCGATTTCAGGATGGCGATGGACTGATCGAGGTCGCCGGTGCTCTTCACGGCCAGCGCCTGAACATAGGCATAACGCGCGTTGTCCGGCTCCAGTTGGGCCGCCCGTGTCAGTGAGTCCACGGCCTTGGTCATCTCCTTCTGGCGGATCCGCAGGAGTCCGAGGGCATGGTGGAGACTGGCGTCGTCGGGCACGGCGGCGAGCCCGTCGCGCAGGACGGCTTCGCCCTCCGCGTCGCGGCCGAGCGCGCGATCGAGATCGGCGAGATTGACATAGGCCGGGCCGAACCCTGGATCGAGCCGCAGCGCCGTGCGGTACGCCTGTTCCGCCGCCTCGGCATTGTTGCCCGCCAACGCGATTAGGCCGATGTTCAGGTGCGACTCGGGCCGCTCGGCATTCGCGAGCTGGGTCTCGCGGTACTCACGCAGGGCGGCATCCAACCGCCGTTTCGTCTCATCCGGCAGCGGGTAGGCGGCCAGCGGCGCCAGCGTATGGGCGGCCTCGGAGCGCACCGCCAGAATCGGATCGGCGAGCAGGGGCACCCCCAGTTCCATGAGGTTTTGCGGACCGGTCACGCCCAGGTAGCGGACCGCCGCGGCGCGCACCAGATCATCCGGATCCTTCAGCAGCCGGCGGATGGTGAGCAGATGCGTCGGATCGGGGGCCTCGCGCAACAGATCGAGCGCCGTCGCGCGGGCGATGGCGGGCTGGTCGTCGTCGGCCGCCAGTGCGATGAGACGCGGGCCGGCATCGGGGGCGCCGTTGCGGCCTGCCTGGAGTGCCTCGCCGTAATGCGGACGCTGGCTGGTCGTCTCGCCATACCATTGCCGCGTGGCCTGGACCGCCCACTCGGCGGACTTGTCGGTATGACAGGCGTTGCAGGCATTGGGGGTGCCGATCTTCAGCGTCAGGTCCGGACGGGGAATGCGCAGGCTGTGATCGGCGCGTTCGTCGATCACCATGTAGCGCTGTTGCGGCATGTGACAGGCGACGCAGGCGGCGCCGCTGGAGCCGGGCGCGTGATGGTGATGGGATTCGGCATCGTAGCGGGCCGGCTGGTGACACTGGGCGCAGACCCCGTTGCCGGGCGCCTTCAGCTTGAGGCTGTGGGCGTCATGGCAGTCCGTGCAGGTGACGCCCTTGGCGTACATGCGACTCTGGATGAAGGAGCCGTAGTCGAAGACCTCGTCCTTGATCTGTCCGTCCGGGTGATAGAGCGGGGCCTCCAGCAGGGCCAGGCGGTGGGTGTCGCCGAGCGGTCGACCGGGCTGGTCGTGCTCGCTGAGCTGGCCGCGCCGGGAATGACAGCGGGCGCAGGTCTCGATCTGCCTGTGCTGGGTGCGCGGGACGGAGCGCTTGGGTTGTCCGCTCGCCGCGTCATGGATCCAGACGCCGCCGTCGCGATCGGCAAGCTGAACCGCCAGCCCCTTGTCGGCATCCCAGACCGGCGGTTTGTCCGGCGTCGCCGACTGTGCCTGGGCTACGTGGCGCGAGGCCGGTCCGTGGCAGGACTCGCAGGCGACATCGATCTCGGACCAGGTGGTGTGGAAGCTGTCCGTGGCGAGGTCGTAGTGCTTCTCCAGGTTGGTGGAATGGCACTGGGCGCACTGGTAATTCCAGTTCTGGTCGCGGCCGGTCCAGTGCAGGCGACTGCTATGGTCGATCCGCTCATTGGGATAGAGGTGATACCAGCGCTGACCGCCGTCCTTGGCCGCGCGGCTGTCCCAGGCGATGCCCAGACTTTGCAGGCGTCCGCCGGGGAACTCGATCAGGTATTGCTGGAGCGGCCACCAGCCGAAGGTGTAGCGGATGGGGTAGTCGTGCAGCTGTCCATCCGGGCCGTCGGTGCGCACCATGAAGGCGCCATCCTGGCGGTAGAAGCGGGAGGTGACACCCTGGGCCGTGAAGGCGACGTCACGGAAATCGCCGAGGACGGTCGCCTCCGTCGCCTCGGTCATCGCCTTGTCGTGGTAGGAGCCGCGCCAGCGTTCGGTCTCGGCTTGATGACAGTCGACGCAGGTCTTGCCGCCGACATAGGTGGCTGGCGGCAGCGACGCTGTTGCCGCGGTCGCCGCGCCATCGAATAGCAGGCTGACGACGAGACAGAGGGCAAGATAGTTCGGCTTCATCGACATCCAATCGCTGCGGGACAACGCCCTTTCGCCACGGCTGCGCAGCGCCCGCGCACGGACAGCGCTGGTTTGACGGCTTACGGTTTCAAATCCCATTCCTTGAGCTTCTTCGCGGCCGTGCCGAACGGGCCTAACTGATACAGGGCCGCGCCGGCTGGCGAGAAGGTGAACGGCTCGAATGGTTCGGCGAGCATCCTGTCGAGATAGGCGCGGCGAGCGCGACGCCGGTGCTGACGTGCGGACTGAAATGTTCGCCGGAATAGGTTGGAACAAAGGTCGAAACATAGTCGATCAAGGCCGCGTCGAGGGCTGGGTCGTCATGCGCGGCGGTGAAGGCGGCGATGGTTCCGGTCTCCACGGTGAACGGAGCCACGGCGGCAATCAGGTTCCGTTGCAATGCGAGTAGCTCAGGGGTCGGCCTGGCGACAATGCCCGCAACGCCAACATCCTTGCCCGGGGCGTAGTAGTACTTGAAGGCTTCCAACGTCATGGCCTTCACACTGGCGTCGGCGAGCACCTTCCCGGCGGCGGCATAGACCTTGTCGAGGTCCGCGGTGCGGACGAAACGCTGGATCAGCGTGATATGCGGACGGTGCGCGGCATCCAGGGCGAAACCCTGCGGGTTGACCTTGAGCAGCCGCGCGTTGTTGGCGGCGGCATGCTGGAGCATCCTGGCGTCCGGTTCCAGCAGAATGTCGATGGCGGTAACCGCCGATGGCGCGACCGGGAAGACCTGTTTCCAATCGGTCTTCATGCTGACCACGACCCAACCGTTCTGCTTCGCCTGCTCATCGAGCGCGGGCGGGAAGGCCCCCAGTTTGACGTCCGGCAATCCACGGGCCGGACCATAGGCGTATTCGCGCTCCGCATCGTCGTGCAGCACCAGCAGCTCGAAACGGGCGCCGCTGCCGCCCTGCGTGTATTCCAACATCTCCTTGTCGCCGCGGGAGTTCCCGAAGGCGGCGAGGGGACGGCGGCCGATGTGCCGGTTGATGGCGATGGGCTTGCCATCCTTGTCGTCATTGAAGTTCAGTTCGGGCAGGCGAACCAGCGCGGCTTTGCCGTCGCGCATCTCGAATGCGGTCTTGATGCTGCTGCCCACGACTTGCTCCGGCGGAATGCCATAGACACGCTCCGCCCAGGGGCGCATGAACTCGATGCCGCCGCCGGAGACGATGAAGTTCCTGAACCCATTGGCCCGCAGATAGGCGAGCAGTTCGAGCATCGGCTGGTAGGTCATGTCGGTGAAGCGCTTGCCGGTCCTCGGATGTTTCGCGGTGGCGATCCAGTCCGTGACGATCTGCGCGAATTCGTCCGTGGTCATGCCCGCGTGCGTGGCCATGAGGAGGTCGAGGAGCGCGTGGTCACCGCTGGCGAGCGCGCGTTGTCACGTCGCCCTTGAGCAGCGAGGCGAACGGCTCTTTCGTTGTCCATTCGGGATGCTGCGGCGCGAGGGCCTTCACACGATCGAGCACAAAGTAGAGTTGGACCGGCACCGGCTGCTCGCACCAGAGCGTGCCGTCGTTGTCGAACGTCGCGATGCGCTCCGCAACGGGCACAAACTCCGGCGAGCCTTCCTGGGTGACCTTCTCGACGAAGGCGATGATGGCCTGCTTCGGTGCGGTGTCGCTCCAGGAGGGAAGCGGGTCGGCGGCAACGGCGACGTCGGTGAGTAGCAGTAGCACCAGCGCGAGCAGCCTGGTCACGGGCGAGCCTGTCATCAATCGACTCCTGAAGGTGAATGAGGAGCGGGGCACGCGCACGGCCGTGCCCCGCTGCATGGGTGCTACTTCGAACCGCTGCCGTCCTTGAGCTGTTGCAGCACTTCGTCCATGTTGAAGGCAGCCGCTTTCTGCCGCTGCGGATAGTCCTTGAAGGTCATCAGGAAATCGCCCACGAACGCCTGCGCGGGGACCAGCATGAAGGCGTGATCCAGTAGCCAGTCGTAGTAGGTGTTCGATGTGATGTCCGCGCGCTCGTAAGGGTCCGTGCGGAGATTGAAGATCTTGGGAATCCGCAAGCTGGTGAAGGGCTCCGACCAGACGCGCATGGTTCCCTCGGCCCGCTGCTCCATGAACACAAACTTCCAATTGTCGTAACGCAGCCCAGTCAATTGCTGATCGTCGTTGATGTACAGGAAGGATTCTCGCGGACTCTTCGCGACTTGACCAGTCAGATAGGGAACCAGGTTGTCACCGTCCAGATGGACCTTGTAGGTCATGTTGCCAACCTGATCGCCTTGGAGCAGCGCATCCTTCACCTGCGCGTCGCCAGCCATGGCCGCAAAGGTCGGTAGCCAATCGAGGTGGGAAATGATGTCGTTGGAGACAGTGCCCGGCTTGATCTTGCCCGGCCAGCGCACCATGGCCGGCACCCGATAGGCCCCTTCCCAGTTGCTGTTCTTCTCGTTCCGGAAGGGCGTCATCGCGCCGTCCGGCCAACTGTTCATATGCGGGCCATTGTCGGTGCTGTACATCACGAAGGTGTTGTCCGCGATGCCCAGGTCATCCAGCGCCTTGAGCACCGTGCCGACATTCTTGTCGTGGTCGATCATGGTGTCGTGGTAGGGGCTCTGCCAACGCCCCGCCTGACCAATGCTCTCTGGCTTGGTGTGGGTGCGGAAGTGCATGTGGGAGAAGTTCACCCAGACAAAGGCGGGCTTGCCGGCCTTGTTTTGCCGCTGGATGAAGTCCACGGCCCGGTCGGCGACGTCATCGTCGATGGTTTCCATCCGCTTCTTGGTCAGGGGGCCGGTGTCCGTGCAGACCTGTTTGCCGACCTTGCCGAAGCGCGGGTCCACCGTCTGGTCGTCGGTGGCCGAGGCCTTACAGTCCAATACGCCACGCGGACCGAATTTTGCCAGGAATGTCGGCTCTTTCGGGTAGTCCGGCAGCTCCGGCTCTTCTTCGGCGTTGAGGTGGTAGAGGTTGCCGTAGAACTCGTCAAAACCATGCACGGTGGGCAGATATTCGTTGCGATCGCCCAGATGGTTCTTGCCGAATTGGCCAGTCGCATAGCCCTGCGCTTTCAGCAGCTCGGCAATCGTCGGGTCTTCCTTTTGCAAGCCGACGGTCGCGCCCGGCAAACCGACCTTGGTCAAGCCGGTGCGTAAGCCGGATTGGCCGGTGATGAACGATGCCCGGCCGGCGGTGCAGCTCTGCTCGGCATAGTAATCGGTGAACATCATGCCTTCCTTGGCCACGCGGTCGATGTTGGGCGTGTGAAAGCCCATCACGCCCATCGAGTAGGCACTGACATCGGATTGGCCGATGTCGTCGCCCCAGATGACGACGATGTTGGGCGGCGTTGCCGGCGTGGCGGCGGGCGTCTGCGTCCAGCCGACGATGGGCGTGATGAGTAACCCCGCCAGCATCAGGGGCGGGGTGAAACCAGGCTTCGTCATGGCAAATTTCCTAATCTGATCGTCGCGCGTTGGAATGCGGGTGGTGTCGCACGGATTCACGGACCCTTCCTGGTCCTCTTCCGGCTCGGACGGGCGCTCCCTGAAAGTTCGGGGCGGGGATGAGTATATGCGACGAATCGCATCGGCGCGGTGGGCGTCGGCTGTCCGCTCGATGGCGGGCCTCGATCCGCAAACATCAGTGGCCGGTTTGTGGTCGAGTCTGGACCATTACTCCGCCTCCCGGCCGGGAGGCGGGTGGGCAAATCCTGGAATGCGTGACGAGAGACTGTTGGCAACAACACGCGGGTCTCAGACTCAGCCCGAGGTCCGCTCCCAACGTTCCGCTGAAACGTCGTCCGACGCCCGCGCTTCGACCCAGCGCTCGCCCTCTTGGGTGTGCTCCTTCTTCCAGAAGGGCGCGCGGGTCTTGAGATAGTCGATGAGAAATTCGCAGGCGCGGAAGGCGTCGCCACGGTGCCGGCTGACGACGCCGACGAAGACGATGGGGTCTTGCGGCTCAAGCGCTCCGACCCGGTGGATGATGCGTGACGCCCTTCCAGATCCCAGCGCGTCGCGGCCTCGTCGGCGATCGTGGCGAGCGCCTTTTCGGTCATGCCCGGGTAGTGCTCCAGCGTCATCCTGGACACTCCGATGCCCTCGTTGAGATCGCGCATCAGCCCAACGAAGGTGACGAGCGCCCCGACGCTTGGGTCGCCTCGCCAGAGGGCGTCCTGCTCGCCTTGCGATGTCGAAGGGCTCGGGTTGGACCCGGATGCGCGCGCATCTCGGATCAGCCGATGGGCGAGACGCCCATGAGCGCTCGGTGCAGCCAGAAGATGAAGAGCAGATAGAGCCCCAGTCCGCCGACGATGGCGATGGCGTCGTTGATCTGACTCGGGCGGGCGCCCTGGACCGGCGGGCCGACCCGACGCTTGAGCGAGATGCGGTCGGCGACGGCCCAGGCGAGGAAGGAGCCGAAGAGCAGCAGATCGGGCAAGGCCGCCGTTGGCCAGCAGGTGGCCGAAGGCCCAGATCTTGACCGCCAGCAACATCGGGTGCTTGACGGCGGACTGGATACGGCCGGGCAGGTAGGCCGCAAAGAGCAGGGGAAACACGGGCAACATCAGCAGGAGATTGACGTGCCTGAGCCAGGCGGGAGGATGGTAGATGACGGCGGCGTGCGGACGCGCATCGCCATAACCGCGCGAGGATCAGCATGAACCCCACCAGGGATAGGACGCCATAGACCGCTTGCCAGGGGACGACGCCGAAGCGTCCGACGATACGGCCCCTGAGACTCGGCTGCGCGAGGTTGATGGAGTGCGTGCCGAGAAAGAGGATCAGATCCGAGGACGAGGACTGCCATTGGATAACTCCCATGAAAGACGAGCGACGTTTGACTTCTTCAGGCTGAGGCTTATCGGCTTGGGTGTCTGGCGAGGAATGCATCCAAGGCATTCGCGAACGCCTGGCGATCACCGGCACTCATCGTCGCCGGGCCACCCGTCTGTACGCCGCTGGAGCGCAGGGTCTCCATGAAATCGCGCATGTTCAGGCGCTCACGGATGTTCTCCTTGGTATAGACCTGACCGCGCGGATTCAAGGCATGCGCCTCCTTGGCGATGACCTCGGCGGCGAGCGGGATGTCGGCGGTGATCACCAGAGTCACCGGGGTCGAGCCGCTTGACGATCTCGTTGTCGGCGACGTCGAACCCGGCCGAGACCTGAATTGCCCGGATATGACGCGATGGAGGCAGGCTCTGCGGCTGGTTGGCGACCAGGGTCATCTGGATCCCGACCCGCTCGGCGGCCCGGAACAGGATGTCCCGGATCACCCGTGGGCAGGCGTCGGCGTCGACCCAGATGTGCATCCGGCCTCCTGAACCAGTATCCAGGGCTTGACGACCACGGCCCAGAGGCTGGCGTCGGTCTCCAGCCAATGCCGGGCCTGCTCGTCCGTGACGGGCGCGATGTTCCCGTTCGAGATCTCGTTCGCGACGCCTTGGGCGTCGTCGCGCGCGATCCGCAGCGCCGCCTCGATCAGATCCCGCTCCCCGGATACCCAGATCACGGCGCCCCGCGCGAAGAAGCGTTGCAGATCTTGCCAGGGGATCCGCGCCGTCTCCTGATTGAGCCGGTTCCGCTGGATGTCCGCGTCGTCCTCAAGCCGATCCATCGTCTCCATCCACCTCGGTTTCGATGTCCGTTGCAGCGTCGGCGGCGGATTCCTCCCCTGGCTTCGTCTCTGGCACTGGTTCATGGACCAGGATCAGACCCGCCAGGGGCGGCAGTGAGATCAGCAGCGAGTGAGGACGCCCCATCCAGCTCACCGGCTCGGAGGCGACACCGCCCTGATTGCCAACATTGCTACCGCCATAGAGCGCCGCGTCGGAGTTGAGCGCCTCCCGATAGACGCCGGGTTCAGAGACCCCGATGCGATAGTCGGAGCGCGGCACGGGGGTGAAATTGAAGGCGGCGGCGACGATGCCCTTGCCTCCCACGCCCTTGCGGATGTAGCTCAACACCGATTGCGAGCTGTCGTGGCAGTCGATCCATTCGAATCCGGAGGCGTCGAAATCCACCTCGTGCAAAGCCGGCAGCTCGCGGTAGCAGCCGATTCAGATCGGCGACCAGTTGCTTGAGCCCCTGGTGCTGGGGCCGCTCCAGCAGCTCCCAATCGAGCGAGGCGCCGAAATTCCACTCCTTGCCCTGACCGAACTCGCAGCCCTGGAAGAGCAGTTTCTTGCCCGGATAGCTGAACATGAAGGTGTAGAGCAGACGCAGGCTGGCGAATTTCTGCCAGCCATCGCCCGGCATTTTGTCGAGCATGGACTTCTTGCCGTGCACCACCTCGTCGTGCGAGAAGGGCAGCACGAAGTTCTCGGTGAAGGCGTAGAGCAGGCCGAAGGTCAGCAGATCGTGATGGAAATGCCGGTAGATGGGATCCTTCTGCATGTAGGACAGGGTGTCGTGCATCCAGCCCATGTTCCACTTCATGCTGAAGCCCAGGCCACCGAGATAGGTCGGGCGCGAGACGGCCGGCCAGGCGGTCGACTCCTCGGCGATCATGAGTGTGCCCGGGTGCTGCTCATGGGTGACCATGTTCAGTTCGCGGACGAAGTCGACCGCTTCGAGGTTCTCGTTCCCGCCGTACTTGTTGGGGATCCACTCGCCGGCGTTGCGCGAGTAGTCGAGATAGAGCATGGAGGCGACGGCATCGACGCGCAGGCCGTCGAGATGAAATTCGTCGAGCCAGTAGAGTGCGCTGGAGAGCAGGAAATTCTTCACCTCGTTGCGGCCGAAATTGAAGATGAGCGTGCCCCAGTCCTTGTGCTCGCCCATGCGCGGATCGGCGTGCTCGTAGAGCGCCGAGCCGTCGAAACGGGCCAGGGCGTAGGCATCCTTCGGGAAGTGCGCCGGCACCCAGTCGAGCAGGACGCCGATGCCCTGCTGATGCAGGTAGTCGACGAAGTAAGCGGAAATCGTCCGGGGAACCGAAACGGGCGGTCGGCGCGAAATAGCCCGTGCACTGATAGCCCCAGGAGGCGTCCAGCGGGTGCTCGGTGATGGGCAGCAGCTCGATGTGGGTGAAGCCCAGCTGCGGTCACATAGTCGGCGAGCTCCTTGGCTAGGACGCGGTAATTGACGAAATTATCGTCGGGATCGCGCCGCCAGGAGCCGAGATGGATCTCGTAGACCGACATCGGATGATGCTGCCAGTTCGCTCGCGCCGCGGGCCGCGATCCAGTCCGCGTCGCTCCAGCTCGAAGTTGCTTTCGGGGCAGATGAGCCCGGCCGTCTGCGGGCGTTCCTGGAAGGCCTGGGCGTAGGGATCGATCTTGATGTGGATATGGGTAGCCCGATCACGGATCTCGTATTTGTAGAAACCACCGCTCGCGAGTCCGGGCACGAACAGCTCCCAGACGCCGTGTGCCGCCGCGCACGCGCATGGGGTGGGAGCGCCCGTCCCAGGCGTTGAAATCGCCCACCACGCTGACCCGCTCGGCATTGGGCGCCCAGACGGCGAACTGGACGCCCTGGATACCTTCGACCTCGCGGACGTGGGAGCCGAGAAACCGATAGGCATGCCAGTGACGCCCCTCGCCGAAGAGGTGCAGGTCGAAATCCGAGAGCTGCTCGGGAAAACAATAGGGATCGTAGGCGCGGTGTGTCGCGCCTGCCGCATCCTCGCCATTCGATCTGATAACGCTCGGGAAGCTTCGCGGCGTCGCCTTCCCAGACGAAGAGGTCCGTGCCCTCGATCCGGTGCATCGGCTCGCCGGCTTCCACGAGCAGGCGCGCTTTCGGCCGATGGCAGGAAGGCCCGCACGACGAGCTTGCCGTTCTCGCTGCATGACGACCCAAGACCTCGAAGGGATCGTGATGGCGCGCCTCGACGATGCGCAGCAGGGGGTCCGGAAGCTTGGATGCGGAGCCTTTAGCGGTTGGCCATCTGGTTCTCGTACCTCTGATGTCAGCGACGCGTAGCGTCCGAATGCCCACGCGAGCAGGCTGGAGCCGGGGCGGTTGCGGATGCGGCAGACATCCTGATGGGTATGAGCCGCTCGCCAGCCGGCGCGGTTTGATCCGTTAAGGTCCGTCAGCAAGCGTCAGTCGGCGGGAGCCGATTGCGGCACTGGCCGCCTGGGATCAAGGGCGCGGAGATCGCGCTCGGTTATCGCCGTCGGAGCTAAACGCTGGGGATTGTAAACGACCTTGATGGTACCATAAGGGCGATCTGATAAACCCTGTAGCGTCGTCTTATGACCGGAGGATCTCATGCCCCATACCAACCCCAGGTTCATCAGCCGCCTGACCCGCAACACCCTGGCGCTGATCCTGGCCGGGGGGCGAGGTTCGCGGCTCAAACACCTGACCGCCTGGCGGTCCAAGCCGGCGGTTCCGTTTGGCGGCAAATTCCGCATCATCGACTTCCCGCTTTCCAACTGCATCAATTCCGGCATTCGCCGCATCGGCGTGTTGACCCAGTACAAGGCGCATTCGCTGATCCTGCACATCCAGAAGGGATGGGGCTTCCTGCGCGGCGAATTCGGCGAGTTCGTCGAACTCTGGCCGGCCCAGCAACGGGTCGCCGAGACCGCCTGGTACGCCGGCACGGCGGACGCGGTCTTTCAGAACCTCGATATCATTCGCGACCATAATCCGGAATATATCCTGGTGCTCGCGGGCGACCACATCTACAAGATGGACTATGGCGCCATGATCGCCTACCACGTCGAGACCGGCGCCGACATGACGGTCGGCTGTCTTGAGGTGGAGACCGAACGGGCGGGCGAGTTCGGCGTCATGTCGGTGGATAGCGACCAGCCGGGTGCAGCAGCTTTGCCGAAAAACCGACGAATCCGGAGACCATTCCGGGGTCGCCCGACCGCTGCCTGGCCTCCATGGGGATCTACGTCTTCAATCGCGGCTTCCTGTTCGAGCAGCTCTATCAAGGACGCGGACACGCCGGGATCGAGCCACGACTTCGGCAAGGACATCATCCCGACTGTCATCAAGCGCTACCGGGTGATGGCCTACACCTTCCGCGATCCGCGCAGCGGGGAGCAGGCCTATTGGCGTGACGTCGGTACGCTGGATGCCTTCTGGGAAGCCAATCTGGAGCTGATCGGCGTCACCCCGCCGCTGAATCTCTACGACAAGAACTGGCCGATCTGGACCTATCAGGAGCAGTTGCCCCCCGCCAAGTTCGTCTTCGACGACGAGACTCGGCGCGGCATGGCGGTCGATTCCATGGTCTCCGGCGGGTGCGTCATTTCCGGTGCCACGGTGCGCCATTCACTGCTGTTCTCGAATGTGCGGGTCAACTCCTACGCCAAGGTGACGGATTCGGTCATCCTGCCGGACGTCGAAATCGGCCGGAACTGCACCATTCGTAACGCGGTGATCGACCGTTATCTGCCAGATCGAGGAAGATACCGAGATCGGCGTGGACGCGAATGCCGACCGCCGCGCCGGCTTTCATGTGAGCGAGGGCGGCGTGACGCTCGTGACCCCGGAAATGCTCGGTCAGGACGCCAATCACGTCCGTTGAGGGCGCGAATTCTGGACAGGTATCGGAAATCTGGAATACGTCGATGAACATCGTCCTGAATGGAAAGCCCACCCAGGTCGCCGATGACGCAAGCATGGCGGACCTTGTTGCCGCGATGGCGCTCGCTGGTCAGCGCTTCGCCGTCGAGGTCAACGCCGAGCTGGTGCCGCGCAGTCGGTTCGCCGAGCATCGGCTGTCCGCCGAGGATCGAGTCGAGATCATCCAGGCTGTCGGCGGCGGCTAATCCGCAGCTTCACTCCCTAGTCTCCATCAATCCATTTGGCGAGCATTCCCGTATCACTCTCATGTCTAGCGCCACTCCGAACACCGATCGTCTCATCATCGCCGGCAAGGAATACGACTCCCGCCTGCTGGTCGGCACCGGCAAGTAC
This sequence comes from uncultured Gammaproteobacteria bacterium, assembly GCA_963818415.1. Taxonomy (GTDB): domain Bacteria; phylum Pseudomonadota; class Gammaproteobacteria; order Chromatiales; family Chromatiaceae; genus CAWFSC01. The sequence continues at coordinate 319,368 of CAWFSC010000004.1, forward strand.
AAAGACATGGACGAGACCGCCCGCGCCATCGCGGCGAGCGGCGCCGAGATCGTCACCGTGGCGGTCCGCCGCACCAACCTGGGACAGAACCCCGGCGAGCCGAACATCCTCGACGTGCTCCCGCCCGATCGCTACACCATCCTGCCCAACACCGCCGGCTGCTACGACGCCGAGACCGCGGTGCGAACCTGCCGACTGGCGCGCGAGCTGCTGGATGGCCACAACCTGGTCAAGCTGGAGGTGCTGGGCGACGAGAAGACCCTCTTCCCGGATGTGATCGCGACCCTGAAGGCGGCCGAGATCCTGGTCAAGGACGGCTTCGATGTCATGGTCTACACCAACGACGACCCCATCGTCGCCCGTGAGCTTGGAGGCGATCGGTTGCATCGCGGTGATGCCGCTGGCCGCGCCGATCGGTTCGGGGCTGGGTATCCGCAATCCGCTCAACATCCTCACCATCGTCGAGAACGCCAAGGTGCCGGTGTTGGTCGACGCTGGCGTCGGCACCGCCTCCGACGCCGCCGAGGCGATGGAATTGGGCTGCGACGGCGTGCTCATGAACACCGCCATCGCGGCGGCGCGGAATCCGGTGCTCATGGCCAGCGCCATGCGCAAGGCCATCGAGGCCGGTCGCGAGGCCTATCTCGCCGGACGCATGCCCGCCAAACGCTTCGCCTCCGCCTCCTCGCCGATCGAGGGCTTGTTCTTCTAGCGGCGGTCGGTTCGACTCAGGTCCCGCCAGTGGCCGGAAACACCCCGCAGGGCGCTGGAATAGAGTCGCTCCCATGCGTTCCACGGAAGACCGGCCGCGCGTCTCGCGCGAGCGGTCCAGATGCCCTTGATGCGATCCTAATTGTGGTGCGAGAGTTTGATTCCCATGGATGACCGACCGAACTGGGAACGCGACGGCCGGGACTGGCCAAATCGGGAGTGGAGCGGCTTCGTCACCGCTGGCGGGCTGCGCTGGCATGTGCAGCGGATGGGGCGGGGACCGGTGCTGCTGATGCTGCACGGCACGGGGGCGGCGACCCATTCCTGGCGTGACTTCGCGCCGCTGTTGGCCGAGCATTTCACCCTGATCGCGCCGGACCTCCCCGGTCATGGCTTCACCTCCGCGCCGCCCTATGACCGTATGTCGCTGCCGGGCATGGCCGCCGCCGTCGGAGCTCTGGTCGACGCCATGGGTATCCGGCCGGAGCTGGTGCTCGGACACTCGGCGGGGGCGGCGATCCTCATCCGTGCCTGTCTGGACGGACGCATCGCGCCGCGCGGGCTCATCAGTCTGAACGGGGCGCTGTTGCCCTGGCGCGGTCTGCCGGGGCGGATCTTCTCGCCCGCGGCCAAGCTCTTTGCCACCAACTCCCTGGTGTCGACGCTCTTCGCCTTGCGGGCGCGCAATCGCAAAGTCGTCCAGCGTCTGGTCGATAGCACCGGCTCGACTCTGGAGCCCGCCGGGGTGGATCTCTATCAGCGACTGATCCGCTATCCGTCGCACGTCCGGGCCTCGCTCTCCATGATGGCCAATTGGGATCTGAATCTGATCGAGCAGGGCCTGCCCCAGCTCGCGACGCCACTTTTCCTGATCGTCGGGGAGAAGGATTCGACGGTCTCGCCGCGCGAGGCGCGACGGGTGCGCGAGCAGTTGCTTCCGGGCGCCGACCTGGTCGAACTGCCAGGTCTGGGTCATTTGGCCCACGAGGAGCGTCCGCGCGCGGTGGCGGATGTCGTCCTTCGGATCGCGGCTGGATTGGGCCTGCTATCCGCGCCTAGTCGCTGATTCTTTTCGGTAATTGTTGACGGGCGTCAGGGGGTGACGTGTCGACGATCCTGCTATACTGTCAACCAATATTGACAGTAGAGTGAGGTTATACAAAGTTGACAGTCGCGGCTCCTCAGGTTTCCGGTAGCAATCAAAGTCAGGCCAAACCGCATGCGATCGTCATCGGCAGCGGTTTTGGCGGTCTGGCGGCGGCGGTGCGTCTGGCCGCGCGCGGTTATCCGGGTGACGGTTCTCGAACGACTGGACGCTCCTGGCGGGCGCGCCTATGTCCACCGGCAGGACGGCTTCAGCTTCGACGCCGGGCCGACCATCATCACCGCGCCTTTTCTGCTCGAAGAGCTGTGGAGCCTCTGCGGCCGGCGCTTCGCGGACGACGTCGATCTGCGTCTGATGGATCCCTTCTATCGGATTCGCTTCGACGACGGCCAGATCTTCGACTACAGCGGCGACGCGGACAAGGTGAAGGCGCAGATCGCCCAGTATCTCGCCCGCGGATGCCGACGGCTACGATCGCTTCATGGCGATGAGCGAGAAGGTCTTCAAGGTCGGCTTCGAGGATCTGGCCCATCTGCCCTTCACGTCACTGGACGGACATGGTGCGGATCGTCCCGGACATGACCCGGCTTGCAGAGCTTCCGCACCGTCTACGGCATGGTGTCCAGCTACATCAAGGATCCCTACATCCGCCAGGTGCTGTCCTTCCATCCGCTGCTGATCGGCGGCAATCCCTTCACCGTGACCTCGATCTACGTCCTCATCTCCTTCCTGGAGCGCAAATGGGGCGTGCACTCGGCGATGGGTGGCACGGGGGCCGTGGTCAAGGGGCTGGTGAGTCTGGTCGAGGGGCAGGGCAGCGAGATCCGCTACAAGAGCGAGGTCGAGCAGATCCTGGTCAAGGACGGCAAGGCGGTCGGCGTGCGGCTTGACGACCGGCGAGGAGATCCCGGCCAGCGTGGTCATCTCCAATGCCGATGCGGCGACGACCTATCAGCAAGCTGCTGCACGGGCATGAGCGCGCAGCGTTGGACCGATCAGGAAGCTCGACGCGCACCAATATCTCCAACGGGCTCTTCGTCTGGTACTTCGGCACCAAGCGCCAGTATCCGGACGTGAAGCACCACACCATTCTGCTCGGCCCGCGTTACGCGGGCTGATTCAGGATATCTTCAAGCACAAGAAGCTGGCCGACGACTTCAGTCTCTATCTGTATCGTCCGACGGCGACCGATCCGAGCCTGGCGCCGGAGGGTTGCGATACCTTCTATGCCCTGTCTCCGGTGCCGCACCTCGACGGCGATACCGATTGGGAAACCCAGGCCGAGCCGTATCGCGCCCGGATCGCCCGTTATCTGAGCGACACGGTTCTTCCGGGATTGGAAGACCAGATCGCGACCTCACTCGTCACGACGCCGCAGGATTTCAAAGACCGGCTTCTGTCCTACAACGGCGCCGGTTTCAGTCTGGAGCCCACCTCTGATGCAGAGTGCGTGGTTCCGCCCGCACAATAAGAGCGAAGAGGTGGATGGTCTTTATCTGGTCGGTGCGGGGACGCATCCGGGGGCAGGTGTGCCCGGAGTCATCTCTTCCGCCCGTGTCCTCGATACGGTGGTGCCCGATGCCTCAAGCTATGTCTAATCAGAACGACATCAAGACGATTCACGCGACGCGCGGCGGATATCGCCGCCTGTCGCGATCTGCTGCGCTGCGGCTCGCGTTCCTTCTACGCCTCCTCCTTCCTGCTGCCGCAGCGCTTCCGCGATCCGGCGATCGCGCTCTACGCCTTCTGCCGCATCGCCGACGACGCGATCGACTGCGTCGGGCGACGACCCGGTGCTCCAGGCAGCGGCGCTGGACGATGCTCCATGACCGGCTCGACCGCATCTACGACGGCCGACCGATCGACGATCCGGCCGATCGCGCCCTGGCCGATGTGGTGGTCGAGCTTCGCGATGCCCAAGCGTCTGCTGGAGGCGCTGCTGGAAGGCTTCGAGTGGGATGCCGCAAGGCCGTCGCTACGAGGATCTCTCCGGGATCTACGACTACTCGGCGCGGGTCGCCGGCACGGTCGGCGCCATGATGTCGGCCCTGATGGGCGCGCGCTCGGAGGAGCTGGTCGCGCGCGCCTGCGATCTCGGCGTCGCCATGCAGATCACCAACATCTGTCGCGATGTGGGCGAGGACGCGCGCAACGGGCGGCTCTATCTGCCGCTGTCCTGGATGCGTGAGGCCGGGATCGATCCGGATGAATGGCTGAAGGAGCCCGTTTTCAACGAGGCGATCGCCGCCGTGATCCAGCGGCTGCTGCGCAGACGGCGGACGCCCTCTATCAGCGCTCAGATGCCGGGATCGCCGGTCTGCCGATGGGCTGCCGCGCCGGCATCAATGCCGCGCGCTATCTCTATTCCGAGATTGGCCGTCAGGTGGAGCGCCAGGGGCTCGACTCCATCTCACGCCGCGCCGTGGTGCCCGCGCCGCGCAAGCTGCAACTGCTGGCGCCGATCCTGGGCAAGGCGGTGCTGACCTCGCGCTATGTCGCCGCGCCGGCGCTGGAAGAGACGCGATTCCTGGTGGACGCCGTGGTTGCGGCCACGCCCAAGCCGGCTTTGACGGGTGTCGGTGGGCGCGTTATCTGGGTGCTGGAGTTGTTCGAACAGTTGGAAGAGCGCGAGCGCGCATTGAGCGTGCGCTAATTCGAGATCGCTGGAATCGCGAAGGCGCCGAGAGTCTCACAAGGGATTGCCCCTGTGCTGCGTGCCTTCGCGGTTTCTTGTCATCCGAAATCTGTTCGAGGAACCCATGAGGCTCCATGCGCGCCCGTCGAGAAGGCGACGCTTCTTCCGAGGCGCGTAACACGACCGAGAGAGCGAACTGGAATGACTGTGCGACCCGCCGCGCCAGCGTCCACAGTCGCCACCATCGCCCCATATCGCGCCTGATTTTTCGCCGCCGTCCGCCAGGGATCGGGGGAGTACCGTGCCATCGCGATCCAGACCCTTGCCGTTGTTATGAAATCCCTCGGCAATCGGCCCAGATCCCCTCCTGGCTGTGACGGTCGCGCCCCTTGATCTGCTGATCTGCTGATCGGCATCGGCGCCGCAGCTCGCTGACCGGGGTGCTTGTGACGGCGAGTGTACGCCCTCAAAATGTTACCGCGTGCACCCAGGTTCCGTCTCAATGCCAGCGGGGGCAGCCCTCTCCTCGGGCGTGCAAGCGACGAAAGCGCGCGGTCGCCAGCGCTGCTCACCCCAGTTTTGATCGCGCGGGATGTGGATGGGTTTTCGTCCGCGTTTGTGCAAGCAAGCAACTTTCGACATTTAAATCAACCACCAAGGTACTGCCAGCGACGTTAAAGATCGTTTCCAAGAACAAATAAGAGCGCCGAACGGCGCCGATGGAGGACATCAGGATGAGTGCACAGATAACCGACCGCCTGGGCGCGGTGCTGGTGACGGGTGCAACGGGCCAAGTCGGTCGGCCCCTGGTTGCGGCCCTGATCGAAGAGGGCCATGCCGTCACGGTATTGACGCGAACACCCGAGGTGGCACGCCAACTCTGGCCAAGCGGAGTCCGCCTCGTCAAGGCCGACCTGGCGGATTCCGCCAGTTTGAGCTCGGCCTTCGATGGGATCGATACCCTTTTCCACCTTGCCTGTTACGCACCCCAGCCGAACGAACCCAGCCCCTTCAATGCCCGCGGCCATTGGGAGGTCACCGCCGTCGGCACCGCGAACCTGGTGGCGCGCATCAGCGGCTCGCATTTGAAGCGACTGGTCTACATCTCTTCCGTCAAGGCGTTGGGCAAGCGCGTCGGAACGACCGGCCGACCCACCAACGAGAGCGCGGTGCCCATGCCGCACAACCTTTACGGACAGGCCACGCTCACTGCTGAACGCCATCTGTTGGAACTGGGGCCAGCGGCGGGAATCAAGACCAGCGTCATGCGGCTGCCATTGATCTACGGGCTCGACGACGTGGGGGATATCGCGCGGATGGTCAACGCGGTGGCGGCAAGACGCTTCCCGCCCTGGCCCAGCATCCAGAATCGACGCTCGGCGATCCATATTCAGGATGCGGTCGCGGCCGCGATCCTGATCGCTCGGAGTGCCGCGAGCGCGAGTCAGATCTACCATGCCACCGACGAACAGAGCTATTCGACCCGTTGGATCTATGAGCAGATCCTGCTCGGGTTGGGGCGCCCCATCCCTCGGTGGACGGTGCCGCTGTGGGTGCTGCAAGCCGCAGCCCTTGGGGGTTCCGCGACCGAGTTTGTCATTCGCCGACGGCTTCCGCTCACCCTCGCCGAGCTTGGGACGCTGGCCCACGACGCCTGGTTCTCCTCCGACAAGCTCCGCCAGACGCTTCGATTCGCTCCCAAGCACAACCTCGCGGAGGAGATTCAACGCCTGACAAGGCCGTTGCAGGCATGAGCGGCATCGCTGACCGGGCGATCAGAACCGCCGCCGCGAGTGAATCAGGGCGGCTGGCTCGCTACCGATACCAATCAGGATGGATGATGAGCCGATGACAAAAGAAGAGATCCTCACGCAGCTCCGAACGGCAAAAACGGCCCATATGCAATGGCTCTCGGATGCGCTGGCGCTGATTTCCGGACTCGCGGCGGAGCGCGATCATGTGCCGATCGCACACACCGATTGCCAGTTCGGCAAATGGTACTTCGGCGCGGGGCAGCGGCTCTCCGGGTTCAGCGCATACCACGCCATCGAGGCCCCGCACGAGCTCCTGCATCAAACCTACGCGCGGATCTTCGGAATCCTCGCGGCCGAGGACAGTCGCCCGCTGATCGCCAGGTTGCTCGGTTCCAAGGGCAAACTCACGAAAAAACGGCGGAAGGAAGCCGACGATCTGATGCAGAATCTGCTCTCCGTTTCGCGGATGCTGCTCGAATCCATTGCCTTGCTGGAACAGGCTGTCCAGAGCGCGACCGATGAAGAGCTGAAGACGCTCTGAATCAAAACCATCATGGCGGGTGGCTGGGCGAGGACATCACCGACCGCCCCTGGATCCAGGCAATGCTCGATCCAGAGGCGGAAAAACTGCGCATGCCGCGCTAGCTGGGGCCTAGCAGTTCGGGACGATCGGTGTATCGGGGCGCCTTCGCGGACGCCAGGCCGAATTGCTCGTAAAGCCGCTGTGCATACTCATCCGCCATGGCTCGGGTCCGCGCGTCGATCTCATGGTGGTCGGCGATCCAGTGCTGGACCGAGACGATCTCGCGTAACTGCTCCAGGTTGAAATTCGCCAGGGTCTGGCTGCGCGGGTGCCGGCGATGATCGTTCAAGGCACGCGGCGAGAAGGCGATGGAGCCCTCGCGCAGCAACTCGATGTAGGTGACCCAGTCGCCGGCAATCTTGTAGCCTCGGATTCGCTCCAGGTGTTCACGCAGCACCCTCAGTAAGGGCTCGCGCCGGAAGACGACGGCGCTGACGTTGGGGATGCTGTTCTTCACCGCCAGAACTTCACGGATCTCCTCGCTCCCCCGGCGCAGATAGGGGTGGCTCCAGCGTTCGCGCGAGATGTCCGCCACGTAGTCGAGATAGTCCCCGCACAGAACCTCGCCCTCGGGGTCGATCTGGCGTGACTGGGTGAAGCTCAACACCACCTCGGCGTTGATGAAGCCGCGCATGGCCTCTTCCAGAAAGCCCGGGTCCGCCAGGTCGTCCGCCTCGGCGATCCAGACATAATCCCCCCGCGCCCGTTCGACTCCGGCGAGCCATTGCAGGAAGACGGCCCCCGAGTTTTGCTGGTTGCGGATGACCTGGGCCTCGGGAGCCAACGCGGGCAAGGCGGTCTCCAGCCATTGCTGGCTGTCATCGGTCGAGTGGTCGTCCAGAACCAGGAGTTCGTAAATCGGCAAGGTCTGGCGCAGGATGCTCGCGATCCGCTCCGGCAGATAGCGGCGATAGTTGAAGTTGGGCACGACCACCGAGATTCTCGGAGCGGGCACGCTGGTCTCTGCCAGGAGGTCGAGCAGATAACGCTGGAAGCCAAAGTCGCGGGCGATCAAGGCTTGACCCCGCGCGCCGGCGTCGCGTCGCGCTTCCTCGTCAGCGAGCCAATGCAGCACGGCGTCGGCGAAGGCGCGGGTGTCGCGGCCTGGTACCAGGCGCACGGCGCCGCTTGGGGCGAGATCGGCGCAACCGCCCGCGTCGGCGAAGGCGACCACGGGCGTCCCAGCCTCCAGTGACTCCAGCACCACGGAGGGGAAGGGGTCCTCGCGCGAGGTCATGGCCAGGATATCGGCCCCGGCGTACAGGAGGTCCGTGTCCGTCGCGTGGCCGGGAAAGTGGAAATGGTCGCGGCGGACCGCTCCCACGAGCAAGGCATCGATCTCGGGCCGCATCGCGGCATCCAGCGCGCCGATCCAGACGCAGTGGACGTCCGCGCGTTCGGCCTGGATCTCCAGACCGACCCGCGCGAACAGGTCGATGCCCTTGCGGTGGTCGCCATAACCGACGCCGAGGAGGATGCGGGCGGTCGCTGGGAGCCCGAGTCGCTGGCGCAACTGCACGCGCATCCGCTCCGGCGGCAACTGTCCGATCAAGCGATTGTGCTTATAGAGTCCCTGGGGCCGGATCCGGCATCGCTCCTCCCGCAAGGTTACGAAGTGGCTGAAGCCCTCCCGGACGATCCGCGCGGGAAACACCACGACATCGGCGTCGGCGACATGCCGGGCGTTGGTGTGCAGAGCGTGGCGCCGAATCAGGTCGGGCAGCTCATGGACCAGCACCAGCGAACGGAATCCGGCGGCGCGCAGGCTTGGCAGGAATCGCGCCGAGGCGGTGGAGTTGACGATGGCGTCCGCGATGCCTCGCTCGCGCAAGGTCTTGGCCAGCCGCTGCCCAGGGCCTCGGTCGGCCTCTTCGGCATCGAGCCGATGCACATCCGCCACGGCGGCGAAATCGGGCAGCAGGGCGCCGGGTCCCAGCACCACCATGGTGACGCGATATCCGCAGTCATCGGTGAGTCGTTGCGCCATACGTAGCGCGAGATATTGTGCGCCGTTTGGATGGGCGTCGTGAACCACCAGCAGGATCTCGCGACGGACCGCCGAGCGCGCGCGCAGGAGCGCGTCGCGGGTCGCCTGCAAATAGGCATAGCCATGACGATCGTCTGGCTCCAGGTGCGCGCCCTCGGCCCACTCGTTCCAGGCATTGACGAAGACCAGCCGCTCGGACGGATCGGTAAAGCGTTCGAGGGTGTCGGCGATCGCGTTCTCCAGCCACTGTCGATATCCAGCCGGCGTGGAGCCGACGAAGACCGTGCCACGGCCGCGCCGACGCGCCTCGTTGTCCCACGAGGGGTTGACACCGCGAAACAGCCGGTAGTCACAGGGCGCGTAATGGCGGCTGCGCTCTGGGTAGATGGTCCAGTCGTAACAATTTCCCTTGAAACCAGGATCGCGGTCCGCGATCTGCTCGGTGACATCCACGGGGTAGCTGTTGTTGGGCGGAAACTCCACGGCCGCGTCAAACCCATAGCTGGCGGGTGGCGCGGACTCGAACGACTGGGTATAGGCCAGGTAGATCTCGCCGATGTCGTTCTCCCGACACCAGCGGCGCCAGCGTTCGGCGGTTGCCGAGGGGTCGGGCATGAGATCCGGGCGGTACACCATCAGCAGGGGACGCTGGCCGATACGGATATAACGCGGGTCGCGGAGGTAGGTGGCAACGGCCTGGATGAAGGCGCGATCGTCCTCGGGCGAATGCCGTTGCTCCATCAGGATCTGGTCGCCCCGACCGTCCCAGCGGCGGCTCCAGCTCTCGTTCGCCCAGCAGAGACAGAAGGGCAGATCCAGGTCGCTGGCGAGATACTGTTCCAGTGGCCGCTCAAGCAGGGACTTGCCGCCGAACCAGTAATAGTAGAAGGCAAAGCCGCCGATCCCATAGAGCTTCGCCAGTTCGACCTGGCGCGCCATCACCTCGGGGACGCGCAGATCGTAGAAGCCCAGTTCGCCGGGTAGCCTCGGCTGGTAGTGGCCGGGAAACTGGGGCCTGGCGCGCACTACGTTGGTCCACTCGGTGAAGCCGCGTCCCCACCAGGCGTCGTTCTCGGGGATCGGATGAAATTGGGGCAGATAGAAGGCGATCAGCCTGACGGGGAGTCTGGCCGGCGGCTCGGCATCGAGCAAGGCGACCCGCTCCGGGTCCGACGGCCCGCCCACGCCGCGCCACCACTCGCCGCGTGGGCGGCCTTGCTGATATGCCCTGAATCCTGGATGGGATCCGAACAGGAAGGGCAGGGCGCGGAACAATCGGCGTTGCCAGCGCTGGCGCGCCTGGATGTCGATCGGGATGAGGCGCCACAGGGGACGCAGCAGATTGAAAAGCATGTCGTGATGCACGCGGGTGTGGTCTCGGAGTCAGGGCGGCTAGCGGGTGCGCCGCGAGCGTATCCGTTCCGATGCGATGAGATTGGGCAAGAGTTCTTCGTAGGCGGTTGAGGAACGAAACCCAGCATTGGTCGCTGCGTCAGCGGCTGAAATGCTGGGATTCGCAAGCTCATCCCAGCCGACGAAAGGCCGGCATTGGATGGTGGAAGCGAATCCTTTCACCGTCTCGATGCGAGGGAAAGGCCGGGCCGGAATCCCGATGGATTGGCGTGGTATAGTACCCGCATTCGGGCTTTGGGGAATCAACGGCTCCGCGCGAAGGCTGCGGGACTGGTCGAAGACTTCTCCCCGCGTGTGTTGCCGTGGTCGCCGATGGGGCAAGACCGCGATCCCCGCCCCGGGTTCGTCGGTCGCCCGATCCACCCATCGCTGCTCGCTGTCATTCTTGAGATTGGAATCTCCTCGATGTCGACCGACACCCTATATGGCGAATCGCCGCTCCTGATCCAACTGAAGCATGGACTGCGGCGCGAGCAGCTTGCGAACGCCTGGCGCGACATCACCGCCGGCTGGGATCGCCGGGAACTCTGGATGACGCTGGGCTTGCACGATGTCCGCCAGCGTTATCGTCGCTCCAAGCTCGGTCCCTTCTGGATCACCCTCTCGATGGCGATCATGGTGCTGGCGCTGGGCGTGCTCTATGGCCAGATCTTCGGCCAGGATCTGCACGACTATCTCCCGTTTCTGGCCGCCGGCTTCGTCATCTGGGGGCTGATTTCGACCATGGTGACCGATGGCTGTCAGGCCTTCATCCTGGCCGAGGGCATGATCCGACAGCTCAACGCGCCCGTGTCCATCTATGCCTTTCGCGGTATCTGGTCGACCCTGATCGCCTTCGGCCACAACATCTGGGTCTTCTTCGCGGTCGCGCTCTGGTTCGGCGTCGACCTGAACTGGAATCTGCTGTGGGTTCCGGTCGCGCTCCTGGTGCTGCTGCTGAACGGCCTCTGGATTTCGCTCTTCTTCGGTCTCCTGAGCGCGCGCTTCCGCGACGTCCCCCTGATCATCGCCAGTGTGGTCCAGGTGCTCTTCTTCATCACGCCGGTCATCTGGAGGCCCGAGATGCTGCCGGGCCGCGCCCTGCTGCTCGACCTCAACCCCTTCTATCACATGGTCGAGATCATGCGCGCCCCGCTGCTGGGACAGTCCCCCGCGCTCGGGAACTGGCTGGCGGTCATCCTCATCACGGTCGTCGGCTGGACGATCACGCTGTTTTTCTACTCGGCCTACCGGTGGCGCATCGCCTACTGGGTTTGAAGGAAGCGATCGTGGCATCGATTCAACTGGAAAACGTCTCCGTCTCCTTTCCCGTCTACAGCGCCGCGACGCGCTCGCTCAAGAATCGGCTGATCCAGAGCGCGACCGGCGGGCAGATTCGCGCCGACGCGGTCTCGCAGCGGATCTCCGTGGTGCAGGCGTTGCAGGACATCAATCTCTCGCTCCAAAGCGGGGATCGGCTCGGCCTGATCGGCCACAACGGCGCGGGCAAGACCACCCTGCTGCGAGTGCTGGGCGGTATCTACGAACCCAACAGCGGGCGGGTGGCGGTGGAGGGCAGCACGGTCCCCTTGTTCGACATCGGGCTCGGCATGAACCAGGAGAGCACCGGCTATGAGAACATCATCCTGCGCGGCCTCTTTCTCGGTCTGACCCGCCAGCAGATCAAGGCACGGATGGACGAGATCGCCGAGTTCACCGAGCTAGGCGATTTCCTCAACCTGCCGATCCGAACCTACTCGGCCGGCATGCAGATGCGGCTCGCCTTCGCCGTCTCCACCTCGGTGGTCCCGGACATCCTCTTGCTCGACGAGGGGATCGGAGCCGGCGACGCGGCCTTTCTCAACAAGGCGCGGGAACGGCTACAACGCTTCACCGAGCAGGTCTCGATCATCGTCCTCTCATCCCATTCCGAGGAACTGGTGCGCGACATGTGCTCCAAGGCGTTGCTGATGGAGCATGGCCAGATCGTCTTCGCCGGGTCGACCGACGAGGTGCTGGAGCGCTATCGGGAGATGCGGGGCTGGTGAGTGGTTGGATGCAGCTCCCTCTATCAGCAATGACAGTCTTGCGCGCCGCTCCCCGAGAATCTCGACAGGATTGAAGGTGGGGCCGGCGCGCGCGAGGCAACGGCATGTTTCGCTGCGGCTATGCCGTCATCGGAGTGTTGATGCTAAGGGCATCGCGGGTATTTGGCTGTTGTTCCATCCAAAGTAGGATGGCCCGCGCCAACAGACAGGAGAAGGGTACCGCCAGCAGTACTCCGACGACGGCCACCGCACTCGCCGTGGCGTAGGGATCGTTTCTGGTTGTCATGACGCACCTCCCGGTCGATCTGCGTTCACCTCACATGTAGAGATTGACTTGGCACTCGCGGGCCGAGGCCAGGTAAGTCGCGGCGCCGGCCCACTCGGCAATCTCCGGGATGAACTGATCCTCATCCCAGCCGAACAGGTCGCGCGTCATCTGACAGCCGACCAAGCGCACGCCGGCCTCGATGCACAGCGCGCGCAACTCCTCGACCGGCGCGACGCCTTTCTCCCGCAGGGTCTTCTTCATCATTGATGTCGCCATGTGCTCGAAGCCCGGAACGCCGGCCATCGCCAAGTTCGGGATGCTCCACTCCCGCGCTCTAAGCCACGCCGGGCCGTAAGGGACTTTCATCGGCATGGCTGGATTGCCGAGCCCGCTGAGCTTGAGGTCCAGATGTTTCCTCAACAGCGTCAGACCGTAGAAGGTGAAGAACATGGTCACTTCCCAGCCCAGCGCGCTGGCCGTGGAGGCCACGATGAAGGGAGGGTAGGCCCAATCCAGGCTGCCCTTGGTGACCATGAGAGACAGGGATGGCGTCCGGGCCGACTCCCATTGTTTGATGTGGCGCGCAAACTGCTTATCGAACCATTGCTCGCGGTCCCACAGAGCATTTGTCGCCGGTTGTTTCTCGGCCAACATGACGCTCACCCCGCATTGGATCGTCGCGGTTGCTCTTCGGCGGCCAGCCCGCCCCCGCTGCTCAATGCTCCCGCGTTCTCGGGCCTCGACTCGAATGCCGCCCCCGGTTGCCCATCCGTGGGCCGAAATCTCTCAGAGTCCGACCAGCTCAGCGTGTATGCCCTCGCCTCGGACCCCAGCGAGCAGGGCGCCAGAATTAGTGGTATCGGGACGATACTCGACGATGGTCAGATGCGGCCGATCATCGGGATTGTGGACGCTGATGACGCCGTCAACGCCGCGCAAGAGCGTCTCAACCTCCCCACGCCTTTCACTGGATAGGGTTTCATCGATATGGATCATCACATCAGCCAGCGAGATGTTCATGATTGACCTCCTTCGGTTTGATGACCCCCAGCGCCTCACGGAGAGACCGAGGACAACCACGACATCCAGACCGGCCATCCTGTCCGCGGCCATGATGCGCCGGGAGAGTACCATTGAGACTCCACGCCTTTTCCGTGTCGACCAAGCGCCTGCTCCCTAAGACAAGTATAGTCTGGGGGCGGCGGCGAGCCGGATCGCGGGAGCACTGTATCGCCCGCGGTCGGATGCCGCGGGCGGGGGGTTAGGCTATTCGGCGCGCGGCGGAGAAGAACAGCCAGCCGCCGACGAGATAGCAGGCGACGACGATCCCCGCGCCCATGGAGTCCTGGAGCCAATGTCCAGGGCCAAGCAGCAGCACGAGGGTGCCGCAGACGAGGAGGGTTGCACCGCCAATGGCCTTGATGGAATTCGCGGTGGACGAAGCGAGGCCATTCTGGTTTGAGACATGACCCGCCTCCGCCGATCGGAGTCGCTTGTCGTAGGCCATCAGCATGCGGTAGGCGATCAGCGGCAGCTCCGGGGCCTGATCGGCGACGGAGTAGATGTTGCGCTTGGTGCGGTCGAAGAGTCCCTTCGAGCCCACCTGATCCTTCATCCAGCGCTCCATGTAGGGCTTGGCGGTGGTCCAGAGATCCAGCTCGGGATAGAGCTGACGGCCCAGCCCCTCGATGTTGAGCAGGGTCTTCTCCAGCAGCACCAGCTGCGGCTGGATCTCCATGTTGAAGCGGCGCGCGGTCTGGAACAGCCGTACCAGGAAGTGGCCGAAGGAGATCTCGGCCAGCGGCTTCTCGAAGATGGGCTCGCTGACGGTGCGGATGGCGCATCTCGAATTCATCGACCCGGGTGCCGGGCGGCACCCAGCCGGACTCGACGTGCAACTCGGCGACGCGCCGGTAGTCGCGCTCGAAGAAGGCGAGCAGGTTCTCGGCCAGATAGCGCTGGTCCTCGGTGGTCAGGGTGCCGACGATGCCGAAGTCGATGGAGATATAGCGCCCGGACGGCTCGACGAAGATGTTGCCGGGATGCATGTCGGCGTGGAAGAAGTTGTCGCGGAAGACCTGGGTGAAGAAGATCTCCACCCCGCGCTCGCCGAGCTGCTTCATGCTCACGCCCTGGGCCTTGAGCGTGGCGACGTCGCTGACCGGGGTGCCGTAGATGCGCTCCATCACCATGACGTTGGCGCGCGTCCAGTCCCAGTAGACCTCCGGGATGTAGAGCATCTCGCTGTTGATCCAGTTGCGCCGGATCTGGGAGGCGTTGGCGGCTTCGCGCTGAAGGTCCAGCTCGTCGAAGATGGTCTTTTCGTATTCGCGCACCACCTCGATCGGGCGCAGCCGCTTGCCGTCCTTCCAGTAGCGCTCGGCGAGCTGGGCGACGGTGTACATCAGCCCCAGGTCCTGGCGGATGGTGCGCTCGATGCCGGGGCGCAGCACCTTGACCACGACCTCGGTGCCGTCCTTCAGCCGTCCGGTATGGACCTGGGCGATGGAGGCGGAGGCCAGCGGGATCGGGTCGAACTGATCCAGCACATCATCGACCGAGCAGCCCCACGCCTTTTCGATCAGGGCGCGCGCCTCGGCGCCGTCGAAGGGCGGCACCCGGTCCTGGAGCTTGGCCAGCTCGACCGCCAGATCGTCCGGCAGCAGGTCGCGTCGGGTGGAGAGGATCTGGCCGAACTTGACGAAGATCGGCCCCAGGTCCTCCAGCACCAGCCGCATCCGCACGGGATAGGCCGGCAGGTCGCGCTTGAACCAGTGCCACGGCAGGATGTACATGATCCAGCGCAGCGGCCGGAACAGGTGGGTGGCGAGGATGACCTCATCCAGACCGTGACGGAGAAGGACCCAATTGATGCGGAAGAGACGCAGTGCCTGCCGGGGACCGATCATGGCTGAATGTTGGATTCCCTGGCGCCCTTGGCGAGCCGCTCGACGCGCGCGGCCATGCGCTCGACATCATCGCGCAGGGTGTCGACCTGGGACAGAAAGGCCTCGACCTCATAGCGGGTCGGCACCAGACGGCGTTCTTCCTGGAGATACTCGGTGAGATTGGCGGTCATGGACGCCGAGGTGCGCTGGCCCCAACGCTCGGCGGCGCGGAACTGGTTGCCGACCCGATGGGCGAAGGGATCGCCGATCACCCGCGCGAGCTGCTCCTCCCAATCCACGTCCAGCCGGGCAAGGGCGGCGCTGAAGGCCTGTGCGAGCGCGGTATCGCCCGTGATCTCGACCTCGCCGGAGACGAGCTGGGTCTCCTTGCGCTCGGCCATGCCCATGCGCGCCAGGCCGAGCGGGGTGCCGCGGATCAGGCAGTCGGGCGCGGCGTCGTAGTCGCCGAAGAGCTGCAGCCCGCGCACGCCGGGGATGACGGTGACGCGGGTGCCGAAGCCCTTGACCTCGATCGCGATCAGGCGTCCCGCCAGCGCGTCCAGGGCCGCCGCGCCCTCGGGATCGAGCGCGAGGTAGCGGTTGAGCGCCTGCTCGACGACGGCCAGCAGCGCGTCCGGGATCTGGATGCCCTCGCTCACAGCTTGTACCCCCGATGGATCGCGACGATGCCGCCGGTGTGATTGAAGTACTCGCAGCGCTCGAAGCCGGCGTTCTCCATCATGGAGCGCAGCGTCTCCTGATCCGGATGCATGCGGATGGACTCCGCCAGGTAGCGGTAGCTCTCCGGGTCATTGACCACCAGCCGGCCCAGCGTCGGCAGCACGGAGAAGGAATAGAGGTCGTAGACCTTGCTCAGCGACTTGCTGACGGGGTGCGAGAACTCCAGGATCAGCGCCCGCCCACCCGGCTTGAGCACTCGGAACATCTCGTCGATGGCGGCCTGCTTGTCGGTGACGTTGCGCAGCCCGAAACCGATGGTGACGCAGTCGAACAGATCGCTAGCGAAGGGGATCTTCTCGGCGTTGACCAGGCTGTAATGCAGGTTGCCGACCCGCCCGCGATCGAGCATGCGCTCGCGCCCCTCGCCGAGCATGGCGGCGTTGATGTCCGTCATCACCACCAGGCCGTCCGGACCCACGATCCCTGCAAAACGGTAGGCCAGGTCGCCGGTTCCCGAGGCCAGATCGAGCACCCGCTGCCCGCGACGCACCCCGGACAGTTCGATGGCGTGCCGCTTCCAGAGTCGATGGATGCCGAGCGACATGAGGTCGTTCATCAGGTCGTAGCGCGAGGCGACCGAATCGAAGACGGCGCGCACCCGCTTGACCTTCTCCTCGACCGGCACCTGCTGGTACCCGAAGTGGGTGGTTTTTTCGTCGGACATGCTCGGTCCCTGTTCTTGAATGGGGCTCAAGGGCACGGCGGGGCGCGCCCAGCCTGATGGCCACTATCTTAACACCAAGGCGGTGGATCGACTCTCATCCCCGGCCGCCCCGCGCGGGGTCTCAGGACGGCCGCGACTTGCGCGGGTGCCCGGCTTTCTCCAGCTCGTCCAGATATTCCTTCCAGAGCTGCTCCTGCTCGGTGCCGAGCCGGTAGAGGTAGTCCCAGGAGTAGATGCCGGTGTTGTGCTCGTCGTCGAAGTGCAGACAGACCGCGTAGTTGCCGACCGGCTCGATCTTGTCGATCCCGACGTTCTCCTTGTCGAGCTGGAGCACCCGCTGCCCGGGGCCATGACCCTGGACCTCGGCGGAGGGGGAATAGACACGCAGGTACTCGCAAGGCATGGTGAAGCGGGAGCCGTCGTCGTAGGAGACCTCTAGGACGCGGGATTGGCGATGCAGGTTCAGTTCGGTGGGTGTTGGCATGATTCAAAAGTGGTCAGTCGTCAGTGGTCATAACCGCGGTAGGGTACGCATCGCGTACCCTACAGAGATGTAACGTGAGAGATCCTCGTCGGCCGCCAGGTCCGCCATGTTCTGGTCCACATAGGCGGCATTGACCGTCACCGTCACCCGGTCCAGCTCGGAGGCGTTGTAGGACACGTCCTCCAGCAGACGCTCCAGGACCGTGTGCAGGCGTCGTGCCCCGATGTTCTCGGTCCGCTCGTTGACCTGCCAGGCGATTTCGGCCAGGCGCCGGATGCCGTCCTCGGTGAATTCGAGCTTGACGCCCTCGGTCCCGAGCAGGGCGCAATACTGATCGGTCAGCGAGGCATCCGGTTCGGTCAGGATGCGCACGAAGTCCTCGCTGGTCAGCGCCTTGAGCTCGACCCGGATCGGCAGGCGACCCTGAAGCTCGGGGATCAGGTCCGACGGCTTGGTCAGGTGAAAGGCCCCGGAGGCGATGAAGAGGATGTGGTCGGTGCGCACCGCGCCGTGCTTGGTCGACACCGTGCTGCCCTCGACGATCGGCAGCAGATCGCGCTGCACGCCCTCGCGCGAGACATCGGCACCGGCCATGCCCTCGCCACGCTTGGCGACCTTGTCGAGTTCGTCGATGAAGACGATGCCGTTCTGCTCGACGTTTTCGATCGCGCGCAGTTTCAGACTCCTCGTCGTTGACCCGCTTGGCCGCCTCCTCGTCCTTCAGCAGCTTGCGGGCATCGCGGATACGCAGCTTGCGTCGCTTCGTGCGCCCCTGCCCGAGATTCTGAAACAGCCCCTGAAGCTGGCTGGACATCTCCTCCATGCCGGGCGGGGCCATGATCTCCACCCCCATTGGCGAGGCCGATACCTGGATCTCGATCTCGCGCTCGTCGAGCTCCCCGGCGCGCAGCTTCTCGCGCAGCTTCTCGCGGGTTCCGTGTGCTGGCGGTGGAGCGGCTCTCGTCCTCGAAGCCGGACGGCTGAGGGCAGCAGCGCTTCGAGGATGCGCTCCTCGGCGGCCGCCTCGGCCTGATCGGCCAGCTTGGCCATCTCCTGCTCGCGCGCCATCTTCACGCCGATGTCGGCCAGATCGCGGATGATGGACTCGACGTCCCGCCCGACGTAACCGACCTCGGTGAACTTGGTCGCCTCCACCTTGATGAAGGGTGCGTTGGCCAGCTTGGCCAGACGCCGGGCGATCTCGGTCTTGCCGACCCCGGTGGGGCCGATCATGAGGATGTTCTTAGGCGTGATCTCCGAGCGCATCGGCTCGGCGATCTGGGAGCGGCGCCAGCGGTTGCGCAGAGCGATCGCCACGGCGCGCTTGGCCTCGTCCTGGCCGACGATATGTTTGTCGAGTTCCGCGACGATGCGTTGAGGGGTGATTTCAGACATTGGGGCCTGTCCGTCGAGTGGGCCGTCCGGGACGGGCGGCGAGGGGAGCCAGTGATCAGTCTTCAGCGGTCGGTTCTCGAGTGGACGGGTTCCGGTGAGATATAGGCGGAAAGTCCAGGTTCCAGCGTTTCTCCGAGTACTGGCTTCACTCCCTCGCGTCCAGCTCCTCGATCACTAGGTTGTGATTGGTATAGACGCAGATGTCCGCCGCGATGTGCAGACCCTTCTCGACGATCTCGCGGGCGCCGAGGTCGGTGTTCTCCAGCAGGGCACGCGCGGCGGACAGGGCGAAGGAGCCGCCCGAGCCGATCGCCATGAGGTCCTGCTCCGGCTCGATCACGTCGCCGGTGCCCGAGATCATCAGCGAGGTCGTGGCGTCGGCGATGCACAGCAGCGCCTCCAGCCGACGCAGCATGCGATCCGTGCGCCAGTCCTTGGCCAGTTCGACCGCGGACCGGGTCAGGTGGCCCTGATGCTTCTCCAGCTTGCCCTCGAAACGCTCGAAGAGCGTGAAGGCGTCCGCCGTCGCGCCGGCGAATCCGGCCAGCACCTGCCCCTTGTAGAGCCGGCGCACCTTGCGCGCGTTGCCCTTCATGACCGTCGGCCCCAGCGAGACCTGACCGTCGCCGCCGATCACGACCTTGCCGCCGCGCCGGACCGAGAGGATTGTCGTGCCGCGAAAGTTTTCCATCGTCTGTCCGCGTTACGGATTGGGGACCGCCATTCTATACGAAGCATCCGTGTGTCGATGCATTCGGTTGTCGAAGGGTCGGCGTTTGATGGGCGCGTCTAATCCGCCCACAGGGCATCCAAGGGGAAGTGAACGGCGTCGAACGGTGGCTGACAGACGAGACTGTCGCCCTGGAGGGTGTCCAGCAGTAGCCAGTGGCGGTCATCCTGGAGGCGGTAGACCTCCAGCGTGCGCGCTCGGGGATCGACCAGCCAGAGATGGCGGATGCCTTCCCGCGCATAGAGCGGCATCTTGATGGCGCGATCCGTGCCGGCGGTCGCGGGGGAGAGGATCTCGCAGACCCAGTCCGGCGCCAGCTCGAACCAGGCGGTGTCCGGCAGGGCCGGCATCCGCTCGCGTCTCCAGCCGGCGAGATCCGGCACCAGCACGTCCGCGCCCAGATGCAGTTCAGGTTCGTCGAGGATCCACCAGCCGCCTGGACCACCAAGACCGCCATGGAAGGGACCGCCGATCAGATAGCCGAGTGCCGAGTAAGCCAGCGCATGCTTGGGCGCGGGACGTGGATGGGTGTGCAAGGCGCCATGCAGGATCTCCCCGACCAGATGTTCCGGCAGGGCGAGGATGTCCTCGTAGCAGGCGAGGCGTCGGGCGGGTTGGGTCGCGGGGTGCATGGCTCCTCCGAAGTGGTCTTGAGCGCGGCCTGTCCTCGGAGTGTCGCACCCGCGAATGACCCGCGCCATAGCGCCCACGCGGTCGCGCTCACCCCGCCCGCGCGCGATTCATCCACTGGATGATGGTGGCGTGCAGTTCCTTGAGCCCGAGCGGTTTGCTCAGGTAGTCGTCCATGCCGGCGTCCAGACACTGCTCGCGGTCGCCGGGCATCGCCAGTGCGGTGAGCGCGATGATGGGGGTGAGCCGCAGGGCGGGATCGGCGCGGAGCCTACGGGTGGTCTCCAGGCCGTCCATCCCGGGCATCTGGACATCCATGAGAATGACATCCGGACGCCGCTCGCGCACCGAGGCGATGGCCTGGCCGCCCGTGCGCACCCCCCGCACCTCGCACCCCCGGATCCGCAGATAGGTCGAGAGCATCTCCAGGTTGCTGGCGTTGTCGTCGACCAGCAGGACGCGGGGCGGATCGAGCGGAACGGCTGGCACGCCGGCGCGCCCGCGGTTCCAGGCTCCGGCAGGAGCCGATCGGCCTGTTGGGCCTCGGGATCCCAGGGCAGCAGGATCTCGAAGCGGCTGCCCTTGCCGACCTCGCTGTCGACCTGGATCCGCCCCTGGTGCAGCTCCGCCATCCCCGAGGCCAACGCGAGTCCGAGCCCGGTGCCGTCGTACTGGCGCGCGGGTCGGCTGTCCAACTGGACGAAGGGACGGAAGAGCCGGTCGAACTGCTCGCTCGGAATTCCCACTCCCGTGTCCCAGATGCCGAAGCGCAGCTCGCGCCGCGCCGGATCGCCCGTGACATCCAGCCCGATCGAGCCGCCCGAGGGGGTGAACTTGACCGCGTTGCCGAGCAGGTTGACCAGCATCTGCTTGAGCCGGCGACTGTCGCCCCGCACCAGCCGGACCTCGGGGTCGATGGACAGTGAGACCGTCAGTTCCTTGCGCTTGGCGGCGGGTCCGACCAGCCGCAGACTGGCGTCGCAGAGCTGGCTCACGGGAACCTGGTCCCAGCGCAGTTGCATCTGGCCGGAGGCGACCCGCGTCATGTCCAGGATGTCGTTGATCAGCTCCAGCAGATGGGTTCCGTTCTCGTGGATCATGTGGACCGCCTTGTCCTGCTGGTGGCTCAAGGGGCCGAGCAGTCCGTCCCCCATGGTCTCCGAAAGCCCGAGGATGGAGGTCAGCGGGGTGCGCAGCTCGTGGCTCATGGCGGCGAGGAATTCGTCCTTCGCCTGGGCCGAGCGGGCCAGCTCCGCGTTGGCGCGATCCAGATCGAGGGTGCGGCGGCGCACGCGCTCGGCCAGTTGGGAACGCTCCTCGGCCAGTGCCTGGTGAGCCGCCTTCAAGGCCGTCTCGGCCTCCTTGCGGGCCGCGATGTCGGAGAAGGTGACCACCGCGCCGACCAGTGCGCCATCCAGATGGATGGGGTTGGCGTGATACTCGACCGGAAAGCGGCTGCCGTCGGCGCGCCAGAACACCTCATCGTCCACGCGCGCTGGCACGCCCTCGCGATAGGTGAGACGGGCCTTGCAGTGATCGGCGGGATAGTGCGAGCCGTCCGCGCGGGAATGGTGCAGGGTCTCGTGCATGTTGCGGCCCACCAGCTCGGCCGGCGCGGCATAGCCCAGCATCCGCGCGCCCGCCGGGTTGCAGAAGATGCAGCGACCCTCGGTATCGACGCCGTAGATCCCCTCCCCGGTCGACTCCAGCAGCAGACGCGAGCGCGCCTCGCTCTGGGTCAGGCTGGCCTGGAAGGCGGCCAGGCTCTCCTGCATGGTCGCGAGCGCCGCCAGCATCTCAGCCTGCTCGCCCGCGCCCTCGACCGCGATGGGGGTGGAGAAGTCCCCCGCGCTGACACGGCGCGCGACGGCGGTGGCGGTGGCGATCGGCTGGCCGATGGCGCGATCCACCAGCCAGATCAGCAACAGCACCGCCCCGCTCATGACGCCACTGGTGATGACCAGAATCCAGCGCTCCAGGCTTCTCGACGAGGCGTCGATCAGCGCCAGGGTCGCGGTCTTATGGGCCAGAGCGGCGGCGACCACCTCGTCGAGCAGGTCGGTCGGCTCGCGATCGATCCCCCGCACCCGCCGGTCCACCTCCAACTGGGGGGCTAGGTCGTCGGCGCGGTAGAAGGCGAGCGCGGCGCGGTATTCGCGACCGAGGCGCCCATGCGCATCCAGGAACCGTTCGGCGGCGGCGCGCGCGCGATCGTTCTCATCCAGCAGTTGGATGAGCTGGCCGACGGCCTCCCGGGTTGCGACCTCCTCGCGCTGAAAACGCTGGTAGTAGTCGGCATAGAGCGACTGGATCCTGTCCGCGCAGCAGGATGTTCTTCCATTCCTGGACCTGTTTCTTGAAGTGGACCTGGGATGTCAGGGCGGTGGTGAGGATGCTCGATGAGCGCTCGCGTACCTCGGACTCGCGGGTCGAAGACTGCGTGAGCAGATGAAATCCATGAAGGCTGGCGAGGAGATTGATCGCCAGGATGGAGACGAGTCCGACGGCGAGCTTGGTTCGAATATGCATGCGGAGCCGATGGGGAGAGCGAGAGACGCGGGCGGAAGGAATCAGTGTTCAGTGGAGGATCGGTCGGCTTTTGTGATCAGGCAATGACACTGGGGGATTTTCAGAAAGGAACTTACCCGATCGGGCGCGAATAAGGACATGGGGACTGGGGCAGGCCCATGACCTCGAAGTCGGCGGGGTGCAGGTCATGGATCTGGAGTCGAAGCCGCTGCCGCGAGGGATTCTCGACCTGGAACCTGACCGGGCTCCAGATGCCCGGAGTGTTCGATCCAGGTCCTGCCACAGGACATGATGGACAGACCGCCCCGGGATGCGCCGCAGCCCTCGGTGCGCAAGGTCCGGTGTCGTAACCAGAGATCAAGCGCCCGCTCGATCAATCAGGTCGCGTTGGACCTGGCCAGCAAGGGTTGGCTTTACGCCCTCGACCAGCTCCCCGCCTCAATGCGACGGAGTCTCTGGGGGGTCGAGCAGGGCGTCGATGGATTCGACCGTGACGGCGCGGCGGATCAGTGGGCGCAGGGCTTCGGCATCCAAGGCGGTCAGACGCTGCTGGAGTGGCGCGGCCAGTGGACCAAAACGAGTTTCCAGAATCTCAATGAGTGTTTCCAGGCGACCGCGATCAATCCCCTGCTCAATTCCCTGCTGTATCCCTTGCGCGATGCCGCGTTGAATCCACTCGTGTGCAACCGTCATCTGCAATGCCTCCTCGCGTTCGGGTTTGGCCTGGGTCAAGGCCGTTTTGAACACGCTTTCAGTGATGTGATAGTGCCTGACAATATAGATCAGAACTTGTTGTTCCAAGGATTCCCCATCGGGGAGATCACGAAGGATGCGGGCCAACGCTTCCGGCGTGAGGTCACGCGCGAAGACGGCGCAGAGGGCACCGAGCGCGGCGCGGACCGCTGGATCGGCGGATCGCTCGGGATAGGGGATCGGTCCCAGGTCGCGGACGTGGTAACGCAGATCGCGCAGCCACTCGCGCACCTCGGGATCGGTGTCGATGCACTCCAGGATCGAGGTCGGCACGGTCCAGGGTTGGCGGCCGTGATAGAGCACGAGCGGGAGGATCGGCGGCAGACGGCGTAGCCGCGCGGCACGGCCCGCGGCGTAGCGGATCCAGATGCGGACCATATAGCCGAGCAGTTGCAGTGGGGTGCCGGGGTCGGGGGCGCTTTTGTGTTCCAGGAGGACATAGAGCAACGCCGCTTGGCCGCCAGTCAGGCTGACCTGATAGAGCCGGTCGCTCTGGGTGTCGCGCAAGTGCTCGTCGATATAGGTGCCATCGAGCAAGCGCGGGGCGTCCGGGCCCAGACGCGCGGCGAGCGGCGCGGGTAGTTGCTCGCGCAACAGGATCGCCGCCCGGCGGGGATCTTCCAGCAGGGCGCGAAAGAGGGCGTCATGGGGATTGCTGGGCTTTGGGGGCATCGGTAGCGGTGAGGTTCGCCCGAGGACCGCTCGGGGCGGATGGCACCCTGCGGTTGCGCTGGATCAGCGGTTGCGGCATCAGGTGCGAGCCTAGCATGGCCGACGGTCGCCGTGCAGGTGAAGCCAGGTCTCCAGGCTGGGTCGAGCGGCCACGATCAAACCCGGATCACTGACACGGACGCCGGTTGGCGGTGACACCCATTGCTCACGGTGCCACCGCTTGATCAAACACCCTCGCCAAACCGGGGGCGCTTCTTATTGTGCGGTTCTGATGCGCTGGCGTGGGAACGCGGCCTGGGGTACGCATCGCGTACCATTCAACGACACGGCTATACGGCCGGTCACGCTTTGGGCTGCGCCCCGGTCACTTTATCTCCCCGACGATCAGGTGATTTCCGGGAAAGATTTTGCCGATTTTCCGTTCGCCCTGAGCTTGTCGAAGGGTGCGCTACGATCGTAGCCGGCTGAAATCAGTGCAATCCACCGGTCGCGGACGAATCAAACGGGTTCGGGATCTTCGCTCTGGCGCATTAGTTGCCGTCGATCGCCGGCCACCCCGGCTCGGGCAGGCCGCCCTCGGTCATGATCGGCTTGATGGCGTGGAGGATGTTGGCGAACAGCGTGTCGTGCTCGGCTTCCTCGCGGGCGAGCAGGGCCTTCATGTGTTCGCGTCGGGTGGGCATGGCGAAGCAGGCCGGACAGGAGTCAGCGATGATCGGCAGCCCGGCGCGGCGCGGCAAAGTCGGCTGTCTGGCGCTCGCGGCAGTAGACCAGCGGGCGGATGACGCGGACGTCGCCTTCGTGGTTGCGATAGTGCGCCTTCATGGTCCGTAACTGACCGCCGTGGAAGAGCGACATCAGGAGACTCTCGGCCAGGTCGTCCAGGTGCTGGCCTAGGGCGAGGACGTTATAGCCCTGCTCGCGGCAGATGCGGTACATGATGCCGCGCTTCATGCGCGAGCAGTAGGCGCAGAAGGAATCGCCGTCCATGTGGACCTTGGCCTGCTCCATCAGCGGCTGCTGCTCGTAGTACCAGGGCACGCCGAGACGGTCGTAATAATCCTTCAGGGATTGGGGATCGAAGCCTGGGACCTCGGGGTCGACGGTCAGGACCGCCAGCTCGAAACGCACCGGGGCGTAGGTGCGCAGATGGCTGAGGATCTGGAGCAGCGAGAGGGAATCCTTGCCGCCGGAGACGCCGAGGAGGATGCGGTCGCCCTCGCCGATCATGCGGAAATCAGCGATGGCCCGCCCGACCTGGCGCAGCAATGACTTGGGTGGTTTGACCGAAAGGGCGCTGGGAGTGTTCATGGTTGCGAGTGTATCCCAGTCCCCGCTGACGGCACCGAGAGTGGGAAGCGATGGGTCTCGACGCGCCAGTCCTCGGCGGTCGCCGTGAGCACCATGCAGGAGGGGCCACCGTGGGTGCGCGAACGCCCGGCCGCGCCTGGATTCAGGATCCAGGGCATGGCGTCGAGGTCTTCCACCAACCGATGGCTGTGGCCGTAGACGATGGCGCGCGCCAGCGGGAAACGCATGCGCAGCAGGCGGTGACGTTCGCGCGCCGAGGTTTGATGGCCGTGGATCACCACCAGCGTTCCCCCCGGCAGCGGCTGCTCCAGCCACTCTGGCAGATGGACCAGCAGTCGGCGATCCTCCTCCGGCCATTTGCGGGCGACGTCGTTGTTGCCAAAGACCGCCAGCACTCTTCCCAGTCGGGGTTGGAGTTGAGCCAGGATCGAGGCGTGACCGATGTCGCCGCCATGCACGGCGAGATCGCAGCTGCTCACGACCTCCTGCACGCGCGGATCGAGCGCGCCATGGGTGTCGGACAGCAGGGCGACCCGCACCTGCGTCATGGTCGGGATGGCGTTCAAGGGCACCTCAATCCATCGTCAACGCGAGCTTGCCGGTCACATGGCCCTGTTCGATCAGTCGATGGGCGTCGGCCGCTCCGGCGAGCGGGAAGGTCTGGGAGACCTGGATGCGCAATTTCCCGCTGTCGATCAGGTCGCCGCAGCGCCGCAGGATCTCGCCCTGATGGGCGAGTGCCCGAGGCAGGTTCCTGAGCATGGGGGTCAGCATCAACTCCAGACTGATCCTGAGGTTGCGCACGCGCGCCTCCTTGAGATCCAGCTCCGGACCTGGGTCAAGGATGGTCACCAGGTCGCCATAATGGGCCATCGCCGGGATGGTCCGTCGGAAGACCTCGGGGCCGACCGTGTCCAGGGCGATATCGACACCTTCTCCCTCGCTCCAATCCATGACCGCCTCGACCAGGTCTTCATCCTTGTAGTTGATGCAGTATTCGGCCCCCAGGGCGTGGGCGAAATCGGCCTTCTCGGCACTCCCAACGGTCGCGCAGACCCGTGCGCCCGCCGCCTTGGCGAGCTGGATGGCGACATGCCCCACGCCGCCGGCGCCCGCGTGGATGAGCACCCGCTGTCCCGCCGCGAGCCGCGCCCGATCATGCAGCGCCTCCCAGGCGGTGAGCAGCACCAGGGGCGCGGCGGCGGCCTCGACCATGCCGACGGCGCGCGGCTTGGCCTGAGCCAGACTGCTGGTCGAGCACCCGGTACTCGGCATAGTTGCCCGCCGGACCACCGATTCCACCGTGGCAGAACCAGACCTCGTCGCCCGGCTTGAAGCGTGTCACCGCCGCGCCGACGGCCTCGACCACGCCGGCCCCATCGCAGCCGAGCACGGCGGGGAGCCCGTCCGGCAGCAGCGGCCCCTTGGCGCGGATCTTCGTATCCACCGGATTCACGCCAGCGGCGCGAAGCTTCACCAGGATGTCGTCAGGTCCGGTTAATTCGGGGCGGGGGCGCTCCACAAGCGTCAGAACCTCTGGCCCGCCGGTCTCGCGTATCTCGATGGCTTTCATGTGATGAATTCCCCGTGGCTAGGCTAGGTCTCTCAATCTGCTCGCCCCGATGACTCTGGTCAATGCCAACATGGTAGATCCAGTCCATGCTGGGGATATAAGGGCGACACGCCCTGCCCAACAGGTGTGGCAAGCTGATTCGACGCCCATCGTTCGCCAGGACTTGAAGGCCAAATCCAGACGCGACGAGGCCGACCCCTCGGTCGGCCTCGTGTCCGCTGGACGGCCCCCAGCACGGGGGTCTGACTCATCCGTCCCGTCGACCTGACGCGGGCGCGCTATTTAACTTCAATGCGACGCCGTTCGGTCTTCTGCGTCTTGGGCATGTGGATCTCAAGCACGCCGTCCTTGAAGTCGGCCTTGGTTTCTTCCAGCGCCACCTCTGCCGGCAACCGGATCGTCCGGCTGAAACTGCCGCGAGCGATCTCGGAGCGGAAATAGGCGCCTTCTTCCTTGGTCTCCTCCTGCTTACGCTCGCCCTGGATGGTCAGCAGATCGCCGGTGAGCTCCACCGTCAGGTCATCCTTCCCGACCCCCGGCACCTCGGCGCGAACCAGGATCTCGGCCTCGCGATCGACCACGTCGATCCGCGGGTTGATCTCCAGTGCTTGTTCGAGGCGCGCCATTTCTGGCCACACTTCACGGAACGGATGCATCCAGCCGCGATGCATCAAGGTATCGAAAGCGCGATCCATCTCGTCGAAGAGGCTCATTTCACGACGCGGGACCGCTTCAGCAAGGTCTGTGCGTTTGGTTTTCATGGTAGTCCTCCTGTCCGGTTTCCTACCTTAACTATAGTCCAAACCGGCCAATCCGCAATGGACGAAAGAAATATTTTTGTTTTATATAACAGAGCCTTAAATAGCATTAAGGCCGCGATGGCCAGCCGTCTGACCGCCCCAAAATCGGTCTTGCCGCTGCCCAGTTTCGGGATCGCCTCGACCCGCACCACCTGCGACGGGATGCTCAACGGATTGACTCCCGACCTCCAGCAATTTCTTGCGCAGCGCCTCCGTTCGATGTCCTCCGCGACCAGTAGCAGGATGCGCTCGCCCTTGCGTTCGTCGGGCAGATTGACCGCCGCGACCTCCAGCTCCGGCAGGCCGAGCGCCCGTCTCACCTGCTCCTCGACCGCGCTCAGGCTGATCATCTCGCCGCCCAGCTTGGCGAAGCGGGAGTAGCGGTCGACGATGGTGAGGAAGCCGTCGGCGTCCAGGTGTCCCTTGTCGCCGGTCTTGTACCAGCGCATGCCGTCCAGTTCGACGACGGCGTCCGCGGTCCGCTCCGGATCCTTGAGATAGCCCTTCATCACCTGGACGCCGCCGATCAGGATCAGCCCATCCTCGCCCGACCGGCAGCGCCGCCAGCGTCACCGGATCGACGATGCGGAAGCTGGTGCCGGGCAGCGGCATCCCGACGGTGCCGGGGCGCGAGCCGGATCTGGATCTTCCAGGTCATCGGTCTCCAGCGCGTCCGGGACGTTGACGCTCGCCACCGGCGTGGTCTCGGTCGCGCCGTAGCCTTCGTAGATCGGCTTGTGGAACTTGAGCGCGAAGGCGTCGCGCACGTCCGGTCCCAGCCGTTCGGCGCCGGCCACGACGATCCGCAGCGACTGGAGCATCAGCGGATGCACGCGCCGGTTGCGGGTGTAGAGCCGCAGGAAGGTCGAGGTGCTGCACAGCACGGTGGCGCGATGGCGGGCGATCGCCTTGGCGGTGCCGACGGCGTCGGTCGGGTCCGGGTGGCAGACCATGGGGATGCCTTCCAGCAGCGGCAGGAAGGTGGTCGCGGTGAGTCCGAAGGCATGGAAGAGCGGCAGATTGGCGAGGATGACGATCGTCGCTCTCGGTGTTGAGCACGTCCGAGATCTGGCGCACGTTGGCCATGATGTTGCGATGGGTGAGTTCGACGCCCTTGGGCGTGCCCTCGCTGCCGCTGGAGAAGAGGATGGCGGCGGTGTCGTCCGGCCTGGCGCGGGCTGCCGAACAAGCCGAGCAACAGCCGCGCCGGCAGCAGGCTGGCGATGCCGAGCATCAGCAGCGCGCGCAGCCGGCCGATGCTGGCCCGCAGACCTTCCATCGGATGCAGCGTCACCTCCGGCAGGGTCGCGGCGAGGTCGATCCCGCGCTGTTCGAGCTTGCGCAGGAAGCGGTCGGCGGTGATGACATGGCGAATGCCGGCCTTCTCGACGCCCGCCTTCAGCGCCTCGGCGCTGGCGGTGTAGTTGAGATTGACGACCGTCTTGCCGACCATGAGCGCGGCCAGATTGGCGATGGCCCCGGCGCTGCTCGCGGGCAGCAGGATGCCGACGACCGGCTCCGGCGCCAGCCGCCGGACCTTGCCCGCGAACAGCAGCACGGCCGTGAGCAGGCGCCGATTGGTCAGGGTGGTGCCGATGGAGTCGATGACGGCCACCCGTCCGAGGTCGCGCTTGGCGGTCATCGAGCCAGGCGCGGGCGAGGGTCGGCAGGGTCGCGACATGGGTCTGCCAGGAGGTCACCGAGAGTTCGACCACCGCCTGCTTGACCTGCTCGGCGCTGGCGTCCAGCGGCAGGGGCGGACCGAAGGCGACGACCACGTCGCGCACCCGCCCATCGCGGCGATTGGCCTTGAGCTTCTCGCTGGCGTAGGAAAAACGGCTGCCCCAGAGACCGCGCTGATAGAAGGGCAGGATGACGCCCGACGCTG
Organism: uncultured Gammaproteobacteria bacterium; assembly: GCA_963818415.1. Classification (GTDB taxonomy): domain Bacteria; phylum Pseudomonadota; class Gammaproteobacteria; order Chromatiales; family Chromatiaceae; genus CAWFSC01. The sequence goes on from CAWFSC010000004.1 coordinate 348,909, forward strand.
GCCTCGCGCGCCGACAGCTCGAAGCCGCGCTTGAACTCGGAGAGCTGGCCGTTCTTGCTCAGGGTGCCTTCCGGGAAGATGCAGACCACTTCGCCCGCGTCCAGCAGTCGGGCGACGGTCTTGATCGCCTCGCGGCTGCGCCCGCGCGAGATCGGCACCACGCCGAAGAAGTCCAGGAACCAGCGCAGATACCAGCGTTCGTAGATCCAGCGCTCCATGACGAAGCGCACCGGGCGCGGACTGGCCAGCTGCACCATCGCCCAGTCGATCCAGCTCACATGGTTGCCGAGCATCAGCACGCCGCCCTGTGCCGGCATGTTGTCGAGTCCGATGACGTTGAGCCGGTAACGGGTCGCCATGACCCGCGCGATGAGGAAGCGCACCAGCGATTGCGGCAGTTGATAGAGCGTGTAGAGCGCGCCGAGCAGCGCCACCACGCCGAGCGCGATCATCAGCGCCAGACTGCCGATCTGGGCAAAGGCCGCCGACCACCGTGAGCCCGAGGAAGACGCAGCATCAGGATGTTCTGGATGAAATTGTTGGCCGCGAGCACCCGGCCCAGTCCGTCCTCGCCCGCGTTGAACTGGATCAGTGCAGTTCAAGCGGCACCAGAAAGAGGCCGCCGAGGACACCGAGCAGCAGAAAATTCAAGCCCATGCGCCCAGGCCGATCCCAGCGTCGGCAGGATGAACAGGGTCACCGCGATGCCGATGGCGCCGACCGGGATCAGGCCGGTCTCGATATGGTTGCGCGAGACCCGCCCGGCGACGATGGAGCCGAGGATGATGCCGAGCCCCGAGCAGGCCAGCATGCCCTGGATGACGACCGTGTTGGTCTCGCCGAGCGTCTCCTTCGCATAGGCCGGAAAGGCGGCGAGGATCACCTGCGAGATGGACCAGAAGACCGCGAGTCCCACGATCGACAGCCAGATGACCTGATTGTCCCAGGCGGACTTGAGGTTCAGCCGCAGATAACGCCCGCTGCCGTACTCGCGCCAGTCGAAGCGCATCGCATTGCCCGGGTGGGTCTGCGGCAGACGATAGGCCATGAAGACCTCGATCAGCGAGCACAGCACCAGCACCCAGCCCAGCGGCGCGATCAGATGCATGACCTCGCCGGGCGTGGTGAAACTGGCACCGGCCAGCCGGCCCTCGAACAGGATGGAGAAGAAGAAGATCCCGGCCAGGATGGCGGTGGTCGTCGTCGCCTGGACCCAGCCATTGGCGGCGGCCAGCGGCTCCTTGCCGACCAGCTCCTTGATATAGCCGTATTTGGCTGGCGAATAGATGGCCGCCTGCGCGCCCAGCAGCAGGGTCATGGCGAAGGCCGGCCAGAACCAGCCCAGGTAATAGAAGACCGTGATCGCCAGCGTGAGCGCGACCGCCAGCCAGGCGCTGATGCGCATCACGCGGTTCTTCGGAAAGCGGTCGGCCAGGAAACCGGACGGCGTGAACAGCAGGACGAAGGGCAGCAGGATCAGCGCGTTGACGATCGCCGTCAGCAGGATCTGGGCATCGCCGTCATAGGTCTTGAAGAGGGTATTCTGGATGACGATCTTGTGTCCCAAGTCCACGAAGGCATTGAGAAAGATCATCAGGATGTACGAACGGAACCCGCTGATGCGGAAGAGTTGACCCATGGCTGTTACCCTCGCTCATTCCCAATCAAGCCCGTTGCATCACGCCGTCGAATCGATCGCCGGAAGTTCACTATGCCATGCGGGCGCCTTCGAGCATCGGCCCATTGGCGGTTCTGAGACCACCGCCACATTCCGCGCGCGGTCTCAGCCGCCGATTCCGAGCGCCCGCAGATAGCGTTCGGCGCTCCGCGCTTGCTCATACTCCGCCACGGCATCCTGGAGTGCGACCGACGGCGGAGGCCGTTCGAGAGTGGCCAGCATGGCGGCGGCCAATGCCTCGGCATCGCCCACCGGCACCAATGGTCCATGACGTCCCGCCGCCAGGATCTCCGCCGGTCCACTCGGACAATCCGTCGCGACGACCGGGATCCCAAGCGCCATGGCCTCCGTGAGCACATTTGGCGAGCCCTCCCAGGCGGACGAGAGGACGAACAGGGCGGCGCGCGCCAGATAGCGGTAAGGATTGGATTGAAAACCCGGCAGATCGACGCTCCCGGTCAGCCCAAGCTCGGCCACCAGCGCCTCCAGCTTGGGTCGAGCCGACCCCTCGCCCAGGATCATCAGTCGACATTCCCGGACGGCGCGGACCCTGGCGAAGGCGCGAATCAGCGTCGGAAAGTCCTTCTGACGCTGCAACCGACCCGCCCCCATGATGACCGGCGGCCGGCCCGGCGCCAACCAGGGGTGCGGGCAGGGATCCGCCGCCCGGGCGAAAAGCTCCGGCGTGATGACCGGATTGCGGATGACGGCGATCCGGGAACGCGGGATCCGCGCGATGTTCGCCGTGTCGTTGGCGACCCCCTCGGAAACGGCGACGATGCGATCGATTCTGGGATACAGCCACCGGATCGGCCAATAACGCAGCCAGCGCGCGAAGGCGCTCCGCTCCGCCATCGCGGTCGACAGATGGGTGCCGAGCCTGAGCACGACGCGGGTGTCGACGCGGCTCAGGGCGCGCGCGAGGACGGCGGCCCGTCCGGCGCGATCCTTGGCCGCGAGCAGCGCGACCGGGCGGCGCGCGCGCAGATAACGCGCCAGCTCGGGCACCGCGAGAAAGGTATGGCTGGCGCGCAACCGGATGAGATTCACCCGCGCCGGCAGATGCTCCAGGTGCGGACTCTCGGCGCGCACCAGGACCAGATCGACTTCGTGGCCCTGATCCACGAACCCGCGCAATAGATTGACCAGCATCCGCTCGACGCCGCCGGTACCGGAAAAGGAGGCGAAGACGGCAATTGGGTGGGTGGGTTCTGACATCGACATCTGCTCCAGCACGGACGGGTAAATCAGGAACCAACGCCCGCGATTGGGCGCCCATGCCGCGCGCCTTTAATTGGGAACCTCGGCAGGGATTTGCATTAGAATCCGTGTGCGCAAGGTTCGCGCGTCACGGCTCAAGGAAGATCCGCGATAGGCGCGAACGCCGCGTCCGTCCCCGGGTCGCGGCACCTAAGGCCAAGTGCGGACCGCTGGCTTGCTTCGATTTTCCTCGAAAACCCAAGGTACATGATCGTTTTGTAGGAGTCATCGCGATGGATAGAAATCGTCCGACCGGAATACTGATCCCGATCCTCCTGCTGGCCGCGAGCGGCGGCGCCAGCGCGGTCGAGGTCTTTCCGGAACAGAGGCCCGCGGGCTTGGCGCAGCAGTCGGAGCAGGTCGCCCAGCGAGCTACGGCGCAAGAGCTGACCAAGGCGGTCGGTCGGCTGCCGGAGACCTCCGCGACCTCCGTCGAACTGACCGGGACCGACCAGGAGAAGATCGCGCGGGACAATGAGAATGCCCCAGCCGACAAGCCGCTCAAGATCGGCGCCATCAAGCCAGCCAACGTCAAGATCGACTTGCAGTCGCTCGACGTGGGGGCGATGACCAATCAGACCTACTCCTATCAGAGCGGCCTGGTCCGCGAGGAAGGCGGGCGGGTCGCCTTGGCGGTCCGGCTGGACGCACTCAACGCGGCCGGCGAGCGACTGTTTTTCGACGAGGTCAATCTCCCCAAGAACGCCCGGATCTACATCACCAACGAAGCCAACGAGGTGTTCGGTCCCTACTCGGGCGATCACCCCAGCTTCTGGACGCAAACGATCACCGGCGAGCATATCTACGTGCATGTCGACGTGACCGATGCCGACTCCGACAGCTCTAGCTTCCGCGTCGCGAGCGTGCTGCTCTTCGACGGTTCCTCCCAGGCATTCTGCGCGGTCAACGCGCCCTGCGTCGAGGACGGCTCCTGTCATCGGCCCGCTGAGTGGCCTCAAATGGACAATGTCCGCAAGGCCATCGCGCACATCAATTTCATCGAGGACGATGCCGCTTACATTTGCTCCGGCGGCCTGCTCGCCGATACCGATCCGACCACCGCCATCCCTTACTTTCTGACCGCTGACCATTGCGTCAACAGCCCCGAGGTGGCGGCGACGGTCGAGACCTGGTTCAACTACATGACACCGTCCTGCAACGGGGGGTGCCCGGCCATTCAGCCGGGTACGTCCTCAACCGTTGGCGCCGCGCTGCTCCATCACTCTGCGGTCGACGATCACAGCCTGCTGGTGCTCGACCAGGCACCGCCGGCCGGCGCCTGGTTTCTGGGTTGGAGCAGCACGCCGGTTGCCACCGTCGATGGAACCCCGCTGTTCCGCTTGAGTCATCCGCAAGGCTCTCCGCAGGCGTTCTCGGCCCAACGCGTCGATACCTCGTTCAACCCGGCCGATGATTACTGTGAGACCAAATCCATGCCGCGCGGCCGCTTTATCTTCAGCCGCAACCTGATGGGAGCGACCGAGGGCGGCAGCAGCGGAGCGCCCGTGCTGACGGGCAACGGACAGGTCGTCGGACAACTCTTTGGCATCTGCGGGTACAACACCTCTGATGTCTGCGACTTCACCAGCAACACCACGGTCGACGGTGCTTTCGCGAATTATTACAACGACGTGGCCAAGTGGTTGAATCCCGACCCGCTGCAGGTTCCGCTGACCGTGGAGAAGCTGGGAACCGGCGAGGGACGGGTGGCGTCCTCAATGGCCGACAACCCCAGCACCGTCGCGGCAACCGCGCAGACGTCCGCAGCGGTCAGCCCGATGTTGCTCGGCGGTACCGCGATCGAGCGCACGGACTGGCCTTGGGAGGCTGCGCTGGAGATCAGCACCTGGGGCCTCAACGGCAAATGGAACTGCGGCGGTTCGGTCATCGATCAGAACTGGATCCTCACCGCCGCGCATTGCGTGGTTGACAATGTCGACGCGCGCCACGCCACGATCTCGCCGGCCAACGTCAAGGTCCGCACCGGATCAAGCCATTTCTACTATGGCGGGCAGGAGTCCAAGGTCAAGCGTATCGTCAAACACCCGGACTTCGACCCCGTAACCTTCGATCACGATATCGCGCTGCTGGAGCTCACGAGCCCGGTCTACGTCGATCCCATCCGTCCCGTGACCTGGGCGCGCGAGCCGAAGCTGGCCTGTCTGGGCACCCTCGGCGACGTTACCGGCTGGACCGACACGACCGTCTGCGGATTGCCGGCGACGGTATTGTCCAAGGTCGGCGCCACCATCATCGACCCAGCGAAATGCCGCACGGCCTATGATGCCGACAACATCGCGAGCGACCTGCTCTGTACCTCTTCCACGGCGGAAAACAAGGACTGCCAGTTGGACGGCGGCAGTCCGCTCGTGGTCGAAAATGGGCGTGGCGGGTATGTGCAGGCGGGCATCGTCAGCAATGGCAACGGATGTGCATCGCCAAAATTGCCAACCGTCCACACCCGCCTTGCGAGTCATGTCGCGTGGATGGAGTCGACGACGGGACTCGACCTTTCCTCTGCCGTCGGTGATGGCGTGATCGATTGCGGCAGCAACTGTAACGCTCAATTCGGCAAGAACGCCGTCGTCACCCTCATCGCAACGGCGACGCCCGGCTCGACCTTCAAGGGCTGGGGCGGCGCTTGCGCTGGCGCGGAAAGCTCCTGTCAGGTGACCATGACTCAGGCGCAGAACGTCAAGGCGACTTTCAGCGGCGTCCAACTGTCCACGAGTTGCGCCTCCACCACGCCCTAGCCGGGGCGCCATCAAGAAGGCCCGAGCCGTCGTCGCGGGGCTCGGGCCTTTTCGATTGGCGACCTCCGAGAAATTCCCTCGATTGAGACGGTGAAAGGATTCGCTTCACCATCCAATCGCGGTCTTTCGTCGGCAGGGATGAGCTTGCGAATCCCAGCATTTCAGCCGCTGACGCAGCGGTCAATGCTGGGTTTCGTTCTTCAACCCAGCCGACGAAGAATGCTTGCCCAATCTCGATTTCTTGACCGCAATCACCCCTCGTCAGGTGAAAAGGCGGACAGGATTAAGGCGTGGCCGCGAGCGTCCAGCGCGCATCAATCTCGCCAAATCACACCACTCCCGTCATTCCCGCCGCAGTTCCCGATCCACGATCGCCGCGACCACCAGATCGCCCCAGACATTGATGGCGGTGATGGGATAGTCGAAGAAGCGGTCGACGACCAGATAGAGCGCCAGATAGGTCTGGGGCAGTCCGAGCAGTTCCAGCATGAAGGCCATCATGGCGATGCCGCCGCCGGGGATGCCGGCGGTACCGGCTGAGGAGGCCATGGTGAGCAGGACGATGAAGAGCGGCTTGCAGCGGACTGAGATCCACGCCGGCCAGTTGGGACATGAAGATCAGCAGGATCGACTGGTAGATCGCGGAGCCGTGCATGTTGAGCGTCGCGCCCAGCGGCAGGGTGAGGCTGGTGACCCGCTCGCTGACGCCGAATGCCTCCAGCGCGCGCTTGGAGACCGGGTAGGTGGCGTTGCTGGAGGCGGTGGAGAGGGCGGTGAGCAGCGGCTCGCGACAGGCGACGACCAGCGGCCAGGGCGGCCGTCCGGCGCGGAGGCGATAGAGCGTGGGCAGGAGGACGGCGGCGTGGATGAAGGCGGCGATGCCCACCGCCCAGACGAAGGCGCGAAGCTGGAAGACCCCCGCCCAGTCCATCCCCGCCAGTCCCGGCGTAGACCAGCGCCATGACGCCGATGGGGGCGAGCTTGAGGACGCCGTCCAGGGTCTTCATCAGCAGCGCGTCCAGCGCCTGGGCGCCGCCGAGCAGGGTCGCGCGGTGATCCGCGGCGAGGCGGCGGGAGGCGATGGCCGCCAGGACGGCGACGAAGACGATGTGCAGGACGTTGCCCGCCGCCAGCGAGGCGAAGAGGTTGCTCGGGATGAGGTTCGCGACCAGCGCGTTGAGGCTGAAGACAGCCTCCGTCGGCCGAGCGGGCGGCAGCTCCAGCAGGCCGGCCGGGATGCCGTGGGAGAAGGTCAGGCCGATCAGGGTGCCGAGCGTGGCGGCGACGGCGCTGGTGATGAGGTAATAGAGCAGGGCGCGTCCGCCGATCTGTCCTGAGATCCGTCCCTCCGGCCAGCGAGGCGTAGATGGAGACCAGGATCAGCGGCAGGATCAGCAGCTTGAGGACCGAGACGAAGATCTGTCCGAGCCAGGCGATGTAGGGCGCGCCTTGCGGAACGACCAGGGCAAGCAGGATGCCGAGCAGCAGGCCGGCGGGGATGGAGTAGAGTTGGCGCATCGGGTCTTGGGGCCTTTGGGGAGGTGGCAGTGCAGTGATCAGTGTCAGGTCCAGCCGAGCCGCGTCAGATTGCGTTCCACTTCGTCCTGGTCGCTGTAGTAGGTCTTGTGGCCGTTGCGGTCGATGTAGCGCTCGTGACCCTTGCCGGCGATGAGGGCGACCCAGGGCTCCTCCGGCCGGGCGCTCGGCGAGCTGGTCGAACAGATGGGCGATGGCCTCGGCGCGATCGAGGATCACGGTCTCGGCCTGCTGGCGGCATCCCTTCCAGGATGTCCGCGATGATCCGCTCCGGCTCCTCGGTGCGCGGGTTGTCCGAGGTGACGATGGACAGATCGGAGTGACGCGCGACGGCGGCGCCCATCAGCGGGCGCTTGCCGTGATCGCGGTCGCCGCCGCAGCCGAACAGCGTCAGCACGCGCGCGCCGGGGAAGCCGTCGCGGATGGCGGTGAGGATGGTCTCCAGCGCGTCCGGGGTGTGGGCGAAGTCGATGACGATGGTGCGGTTGCCGATCACCCGGCAGTCGAAGCGTCCATCCACCGGGCTCAGGTGTCGCCAGTCCTGGCGCTCGCCCTGGCCCAGCACGCCATCCGCCAGGGCAACGGCGAGGGCGTAATTCTGGCGATTGTGCTCCAGGGCGAGGAAGGGCTTGGCCGCGAGCGCCTCGGGCCCAAGGACCGCCGGGGCCAGTACCTCGATCGGCACCCGCGTCGCGCCTCGCGCGCGCAGTCGATCCGGCGACCGCCCGGCTGCTGCAATAGAGGCGTCCGCCCGTCCTGGATCAGGTCCAGGATGCGCGCCTTGGCGTTAAAATAGGACGCCTCGTCGTGGTGATAATCCAGATGGTCCTGGGTGAAGTTGGTCCAGCCGGCGTTCTGAAGGGGGATGCCGTGGACACGTCCCTGGTCCAGCGCGTGGCTGCTGGCCTCCATCACCACGACATCGCAGCGCGTCCTGCTTGGCGTGCAGCAGCCGGCGCAGCTCGATCAGCGGCGGGGAGGTGAAGCCGGTCTCGACCAGTCGCTCGCCAGCGAGAAAGACGCCGAGCGTGCCGATGGAGAGCACCCGCCGGCCATGGGCGGCGAGGATGGATTCCAGGTATTTGACGGTCGTCGTCTTGCCATTGGTGCCGGTGACGCCGATGAAGCGCAGTCGATTCCAGGTCGAGCGGATACTGGATGTCGCAGAAGCGGCCGACGACCTCGGCCCAGTCGCCGGGACGGGTGACGTAAATGCCGGTGTCGGGCATCTGGTCGAAGCAGTCGAGCGGGCGGTTGGTGACCAGCGCCGCGAAGGCGCTGCTCGGCGAAATAGCGCTGGTGGATCTCGGCGTCGGACTTGCCGTCGTCGAAGCGCTGGAAGAAGAGAATCGAGCCCGCGTCGCAGGCGTCCGCGCGCCACTGGATGTTGGTCAGCGCTCGGCGCGATCGCCCGGCGCGCGTCGCCAGGCGAAGTCGAGTCGTCGCGAGCAGGTGGGCGAGCGCGTCGGTGGGCATGATTTGGGATCTTCGTCAAAATAGGAGATAGGCAGTGAGCATTCTCGCCGAGGACGCCATCATGGGGGAACTATTGGGACGCTTCGGGCTGAAATTCGCGCCGCGTCGAGGCGCACGCAAGCATACCCGGCTCCTATTGGGGCGATCCCGAGGCCGGTCTGGTCGGCGACACTCTCTACGCCCAACCCGAGACGCCGCTGCATTCCATCCTGCACGAGGCTTGTCACTGGATCTGTCTGGACCAGGCGCGCCGCGCCGATCTGCACACCGACGCGGGCGGCGATGACGCGGAGGAGAACGCGGTCTGCTATCTCCAGGTGCTGCTGGCCGACGCCATCCCCGGGGTGGGGCGCGAGCGCCTGTTCGCGGACATGGACGACTGGGGCTACAGCTTCCGGCTCGGTTCCACCCGCGCCTGGTTCGATCGGGACGCCGACGACGCGCGCGACTGGTTGCTCCGGCACGGACTCATGGATCCGGCGGGGCAGCCGACCTGGCGGGTGCGCCACTGAGCACGGGCGACCTATACTTGGTGCGTTGTTCGTCCTTCCATTCCATCAACGGCGCCGCCGCCGAACATTTGGGAAACGTCCATGCGTAAGATCATCCTTGCCGTCGCGACCCTGTTCGCTACCCTTCCCGCTCTAGCGTTCGCCTGGACGCCCTATGGCCCGGGCGCGTTCGAGCCGACCTACCCAGGATATGCCGGACCCTATGGACAGCCGTTCCAGCCACCAGCCTTTCCGATGGCCCCAGGGTCTCGCGGCGGTTGGCCCACTGGCCCATCGTCCCCCGACGGCGGGCAGCCAACGACCGCCGCGACCGCCACCCCGCCGGCCGCTGCTGCTGTCGAGCGGATGTCGGCGCGCGCGCGTCCGGCCTGGCCTCGCATGAACGTCTCCCGGCGGATGGGCAGGGACGCCTATCTTGTCGACATCCAGTTGGAGAATATCGACCCGGCGCAGGTCGAGGTTCTGCCAGCGGGGCGCGGTCTGGTCATCCGTCACAACACCGAGACCAGAGTCAGCCAACAGGATGCCCTTCCCGGCGGCGAAGGCTACCGGAGTAGCTACAGCTTCTCGCGGGGGACCGCGAGCCGCCGCGTCGGCCTGCCGCCGGATGCCGATCTCGCCGGAATGAGCCGCGAAATCAAGGATGGGAATATCCTGATTCGTGTGCCGCGAAACGCTCAGGCGCGGCGCGGTTATTGGTGATTCGCGCGATCCTGGTCCGAGCCCCAACCGATACACAGCCTTGAGTGACGCCAGTCCATGCCATACGAAACACCCCAGGATGCCGAGGACGCCTATTACGATGCCCTCGAAGCCGGCGACGCCCACGCCATGAGCCAGGTCTGGGAGTCGTCCGATGAGATCTTCTGCCTGCTGCCGATGGCGCCGCTGGCCATCGGCCGGCAGGTCGATCGGCTCTGGCGGGCGATCTTCGAGCAGGGCGGCCGCTTCGATCTGCAGGTGCGGCACCTGTCCTGGATCGAGCATGGCGACATGGCGATCCATCTGATCGAGGAACGCAGCCAGCTCGAGGCCGGAGGGCAGACGCCGCCACCCATTTATGCCACCAATGTGTTCCGGCGCAGCGCGGACGGCTGGCGGCTGCTGGCGCATCAGAACTCGCCGACCCCGCCGCCGCCGCCCGCCGTGCCATCGGCCAGTCGCACCGCGCTCGCCTAGCGCGCCGATCCGCGCGTTCGCGCCGTGCCCCATCCCTGGCGCGTCCAGCTCCAGACCCTTGGCTGTCGTCTCAACGAGGCGGAGCTGGAGTCTTGGGCGCAAGGTTTCCAGGACCGGGGGCTCCAGGTCGTCGCGGACGGGGATCCGGCCGACCTCATCGTCATCAACACCTGCGCCGTGACCCAGGAGGCGGTGCGCAAGTCGCGCCAGATCCTGCGCCGCTGTCACCGTCTCAATCCCAGCGCGCGGCTGGTCATCAGCGGATGTCTGGCGTCACTGGAGGGCGAGGCGCTGGCGCGCGAGGCCGGGGTCGATCTCATCGTCGCCAATCGCGACAAGGACCGACTGGTCGAGATCCTGCTCGATACCCTGGAGATTCCCACGATGCCCGAGGCGGCGATCGTGGATCTCGCCGCTTCGCTCTTCACCCGTGGCCGCCAGCGCGCCTTCCTTAAGGTCCAGGACGGCTGCCGCTATCAATGCACCTTCTGCGTCACCACCCAGGCGCGCGGCGAGGAGCGTAGCCGTCCGGTCGCCGGAATCCTGGACGCCATCCGTCGCCTCCAGCGCGCGGGCATCCATGAGGTCGTGCTGACCGGCGTCCATCTGGGCGGCTATGGGGGCGAGACGGGGATCGACCTGAGTGGATTGATCGAGCGCATCCTCGACGAGACCGAGATCCCGCGCATTCGGCTCGGCTCGCTGGAGCCCTGGGACCTGCCGGAGCGTTTCTGGTCGCTGTTCGCGGATGGACGCTTGATGCCGCACCTGCATCTGCCGCTGCAAAGCGGCTCGGACGCCGTGCTGCGGCGCATGGCGCGTCGCTGTAAGGCCACGGAGTTCGCCCGCCTGGTCGAGCGCGGGCGCGCGGCGGTGCCCGATCTGAACATCACCACGGACATCATCGTCGGCTTCCCCGGCGAGACCGCCGAGGACTGGCGCCAGACCCTGGATCTGGCCGAGGCGATGCGGTTCGGGCACATCCATGTCTTCGGCTACTCCCCGCGCGCCGGTACGCTCGCGGCCGGGCTACCCGGGCGGGTGGATGCCCGGACGCGGAAGGCGCGCTGTCAGGAGTTGCAGGCGCTAGCAACCCGCTTGCGGCTCGGGGTGCTGCGCGAGCAGATCGGCAAGCGCGTCAGCCTGCTCCATGAGCGCTTGCCCCTCTCATCGGATGGAACTTCCAGATCCGGCTACACGCCAAATTTTCTCCCTGTTCACATCCCTTCCCAAGCGCGGCTTGAAGAGAATCGGATCATGGAAGTCCAGATCATGAGTCTCGCCGCCGATGCCGAGCTGCTGATCGGACGTCCCGGCGACCAGTGAGCGCCACGCGAGCCCAACGGTTGCCTGGACACCGGCAAAGCCCAGCGTCAAGGCGGTCGCCAGCATCAGCGCCTTGCGGCCATCGGCGGCGGGAGGGTGGGCAGGGTTAATGCACCATGCCGCATCAGGGTCACAGCAGATCCCAGGCCGTCTTGGCGGCGACAGCGATGAGGACGAGGGCGATGGCGCGTTTCAACTGCGCGGCCGACAGGCGCTCGGTCGCCAGCCAGGCACCCAGCGCCGCGCCGGCCATCGTCGCCAGCGCGGTGACGACGAGCAGGGCAGGGTCGATCCGGGCGACCTGGACATGGGCCAGAAAGCCGCTGATGGAGGCAAAGATCACGACGAAGGAGGCGCTGGCCGAGGCGCGCTTGGGCTCCAGACCGGACGCCACCAGCGCCGGGACGATGATGTTACCGCCACCCACCCCGAGCAGGCCGCCGATGAAGCCGGCCACGCCGCCCACCGGCAGGCCCAGCGCCAGGGTCGCCGCCAGTGACGCGCGGGTCGCGCGCGGTTTGGGCTGGTACAACAGCATCATCACGGCGGCGAAGACCAGAAAGCCGACGAACAGCCATAACAGCAGGCCGCGATCCAGGCCGTGGGCGGCCCAGACTCCGATTGGCGACAGCCCGACCGCCAGCAGCAGCATCGGCAGGACCAGCCGCCATTCCACCAGTCCCTTGCGCACAAAGGTGATGGAGGCGACCGACATCCCCACCGCGTTGAGCAGCAGGGCGGTGGCCATGGCGGTGTGCAGCTCAATGCCAAAGGCCAGGAATACCGGGATCAGGATCAGCGCTGCCCCCACCCCGGCCATGCTGAAGAGGGTGGTCAGGGCAAAGGTCAGCAGGGCGGTGATGACGAGCAGGGTCATGTGGTCGCCCGTGACGCGCGAGCGGATGCTCGCAGATCCTCGCCAAGCTCCAGCAGGTCCAGGAGTTGGCCGCTGGCGGCCCGTTCGATACCCAGTGCGTTGAACGCCGCCGCGCCGCCGCGCAGTCCCACCGGCATCGGGGGACATTTCTGCCCGTGCAGGGTCAAGCCCTGCGAGTAGACGTTCTTGGTTTCGATCATTGAGTCGTCATCCTGTCAGTGAGGTGAAGGGAGCCGGCGACGGATCGCCCTCGACACCTCGGAAGACGACGTGGGTGGCAAATGGATGCAGGGTACCGGCGTAACTGGATCGCCCGCTCGATCCATCAGGGCGTGAGCGCCTCAGAGCGCGAAATCATCAGAGGAGGCATATTGCTCGACCTCGCCAGGGTCACCGCCTATCGCGCTGGCACCGTGGAGACCCGTGCCGCGGTCCTGGCCATTACCCGGTTGCCAACCCGAGCACGCTGCGGCGGAAGCGCTCGGCTTGGGTCGGGTCTCCGATCTCTTCCCCGATGTCGCGAAGAACGCGATCCAACCCATCGCGCGTGGCGACGGTCAACAGGTCGTTCCGGTAGTTGGTGGTGATCATCGGCGCAATGGGGCCGAGGAAGAGCGCCAGCTCCCGGTTCACGGTTTCGTACAGCCCTTGTCCGAACAGGCTCGGCGGCTGGCTGCCACCCCCGCTCGCCGCCTCCCGTGGATAGGGGGTTTTGGCGGCGGGCTCGGTGACTCTCCCGGTGCCGAGCAGCCCGCGTAGGGTCTCCGGGATGTCCGCGGTCGACTCCACGGACGCTTCCCCAACCGATCCCCGCATCAAGTCCGCGCTGCTCGGCAGGCGAGTCTCCAGGGTGGCACCCTGGCCCTCGATGGCATAGACGGAGTCCTCCAGCCACTGCATCAGCGCCGCAGTGGGGGGGAGCGGAAATTCGCTGGTGCCACTGACGACATCCTCGGCGAATGAGCAGCTCGCAAAACGGATCTGCTGAAGGTGCTCCAGGGCCTCCGCGCCACGGTATTTTCCGACGACGAGTTGGGCGATACGCCCCTGCTTCAGGCCAATGCGGGCGTAGCGCTTGGCATCGGTCAGCAGGTAGAGGGTACCCGTTTTCCCGGCCTGGATGAGCTCCCGCAAGGCTCCGCAGAGCTCGCCAAAACTCAGCTTCCTGTCCTCTTTGTCAATCGCCATCCTTTTCTCCTCGTCGGATGCCGCAGCCCTGACCTCCAGACGACTCAACGTTTGGGGATGGCCAGCCCGAGCGCCTTTCGGTAGACGTCGTAGTCCGCATCCGAGCCGAGCACGAAGCCGTTGGCCTTGAATGCCTTCAGCACGGGGTCGCCGGGCTGCAAGCCGAGCAGGGTCTCGCGAATTTTGGCTTTCACCGGCCGGGGCAGTGAACGCTTGACAGAGATCGCCCAGCTCGGCATCCACTCGCCACGCAGGATGACCCGTATCTGGCTGGGCGGCACGTACTTGTCGGCAATGTGTAGCGCGTCCTCGCGGATGAATCCGACGTCGGTCTCACCCAGATAGACCGCCAGGGCTACGTTCTCCTGTTTGTTGTCCTTGGCTTCTTGCAGGTGCATGTCCTTGTCCGGATGCACGCCCGCCTTCTCCAGGGCGACCTTCTGCGAAAGATAACCGCCAGCGGATTGCAGACTGACGACAGTCGCGTTCTTCCCCTTGAGATCCTCGGGCGAGACGATGTTGCTGTCCGCGCGCGCGATCACCAGGCCGCGGAGCTTCTCGCCGCCCTCGCCCTCGGAGACGATGGCCAGGGCCTCGTGGCCCTCGGAGGCCAGGGAGTAAATGATCGGTGTGACATAGGCGATGTCGATCCGTCCGGCCTTCATGTCTTGCTCCATGCCCTTGAAGTCGGAGGCGAGCACGACCCTGACCTTCTCGCCCAGCACCTCGGCGAGGCGCTCCGCCAGGGGGGTGATCTGTTTCAGGAGCTCGTCCGGCGAGAACCTGGGGGTGATGGAGATGACGTAGTCGGCCATGGCGGCCGGCGCGCTCAACGCCAGGGCCGCGACCAGCGGGAGGTAACGCAAGCTCGATGACTTCATGGTTGAGTACCTGCTCATTTCCTTGGCTGATTGCGGCGCATCTGGGAGGCGGCGTAGCGGACCGACGCCTGCATGCGCTTGAAGGATTCCGCCAGCTCCCAGATCTCGCCGCCGGCCTGGATCTCGATCTCCTCGAACAACTGGCCCATGGAGACCTTCTCGGCCTGCTCGCTGAGGAGTCGGATGGGCTTGGAGACGGTGCGCGCGACCAGGAACAACGTCACGATCCCGACTAGCGCCATGATCGCCAGTAGGATCAACAATGGAATCAGTGTCGCTCGCTCTGCGGCTTGGACCTCCGCCGTCAACAGACCGACATGGACCACAGCGTCAGTCTGCGGCAGACGCAAGGCATAGTCCATGATCTCCTGCCCGCCCATGATCAGGAGTTTCTTCGCGCCGGCCTGACCCTCCGCGAGTTGCGTCTGCGAGACAATCTCGCTCGGGAAGCCGCGTTCCTTGACCAAGGCGGCAAAGTTGGGATCGAAGCCGCTCATGTCGCCAAAAATCCCGGCCACTGCGATACCCCGGCCGTTCACGGCCGCCGCGTAGGCGACGTCCGGCAGCGTGGCGGTGCCCTCGGCCAGCTTGTTCACCAGGAGATAGTCGCGCTCCAGGATCGGCTTTAAGCTGGAAGAGGCGAATGCCCGCGCCAGGGATTCCACGCGCAGTTCGACCTGCTGGATGACGAGCGGCGGGACATAGTGGCGATACACGACGACCAGCAGCGCACCCTGAACGAGGATGAAGCCGAGGAAGGCGATGATGAGCTTCTGGGCAATCGTGAGGCCGGGTGCTCTGTTCTGTTTGCTTTCTTTGCTAGAGGGTGCGCCGCGGTCGTTCATCAGGCGTGACTCCATTCGTTAGGCGAATCTTGCTCTTGGGGTTTCCGGCAAAACCTGAGTGCGACCGCCATGGATGAGGTGTGGCTGCGATGAGCTAGGTCATCCATGCGGATTTCGGTCATGTCCAGGTTGTGACCGGGGTTTTGCGCGCCTGGGATAAAGACCGAAGACTGGGCCATTCCTTGGTGCTTTTTCCGGGCCGATATTCGAGTGTCGAATAGTACGGGGATACATTCGCCCGGACTTTGACGGGGATCGCAGAATGTCGGGGGTATGACTGGCGGCTGATCATCTGCCCGGTCGCGATGACCGCACCCGCAACCAGCCAAGGTGTCGGACTCATGGAGGACCGCGCCACCCTGCGTATCTCTAGTCAGCAGGTCGCCAATTGGCTGCGCCATGGCGTCGTCAGCGAAGGGCAGGTGATGGAGACGTTAAGACGCATGGCCGGCCCGGTGGACGCGGGAAATGTCGACGATCCGCTTTACAACCGATGGCGCCGGGCTTCGATGACATCGCCTTCCAAGCTGCGCGCGACCGTATTCTCAAAGGCCGCGAAGCGCCGAACGATTATCCCGCGCCTGCCCTTCACCGATGCGCCGACGCCTCAGGGGATTTCAATAGACCCCGGCTGGAGGGCGATCGCCAGCCAGCAGAAACAGTGGCCAGTCTCCCCATTGGAAATGACCTGGATCCGCTTGCATCCCTGGGATTTAGGTTCATTCTTAAAGACGCAGGATTGACGATTGTCAATCCCGCTGACGATGCACGAATCGAAGCAGGCAGTAACTAAGGAGCCGATGCCAACGGACAGGCGCTACAACCACCCAAGCCGTTAAGAACAACCAAGCAATGATGGAGAGTCCAATGTCCACCGCGCAAATTGCTGGCCGAAGTCTGGAATTCAACAAACACGGGTATCTCATGTCTTTTAGCGACTGGGATCCGGAGATCGCGGAGGCCCTGGCGGAGGAGGAGGGGCTTAACCTCTCCGAGTGCCACTGGAAGGTGATCAACTTCCTGCGTCAGTACTATGACACCCATGAGATGCCTCCATCGCCACGGGTGATCGTCAAGGCCGTCGGGAACGATCTGTCCGCGCATGTCCCCTGCACCCGCAAGCACTTGGAGTCCCTGTTCCCGAATGGGGGCTGCAAGCAGGCGTGTCGGGTTGCCGGTCTGCCCAGGTACTATTGTCACTCCTGTTGACCCTGTCCCCCGCTCGAATCCAGCGAGGCTGGCGAGCGATCGCTGGCCGCGCGGTCGCATCCGTCACAAAACCCTGTTCCGAGCTAGGCTTTGCTTGCCGTAGCCCGTCGCCTATAATCGCGCGTATTAGCATTCATCGATAGACAACGGAGAAGCAAGCCATGCCAACCTACGATTACCGCTGCGACACCAACGATCGCGTGATCGAGGTGACTCATCGCATGAGCGAGAGTCTGAACAACTGGGGTGAGCTGTGTGAGCGTGCTGGACTCGAGCTGGGCGACACGCCTGCCGATTCCCCGGTCCATCGGCTCGCGACGGGCGGAAACGTCATCTCCAGCAACAGGCTGGGCAGCGGCAACGCACCGGCCTGCGCCACCGGCTCCTGCTGCGCTGGAGGGATGTGCGGGCTGAATTAGCCAACACCTTCCCGTTTCGTCGCCTCGGCGGCGGTCTCTTGGATGCGCGAGCGCTTGGTCGCGCATCCACTTCCTGCCCCATGACTCCCCGTTACTTTGCTGTCGTGGTCTGACCGGTCTCCACGGCCGTTCGCGGCCAGGCAGTCAAAATGGCCTGCACCAGCGTGGCCAGGGGGATCGCGAAGAAAACACCCCAAAATCCCCAGATCCCACCGAACACCAGGATGGCGACGATGATCGCGACCGGGTGCAGATCGACCACTTCCGAGAACAGCAGCGGGACAAGCACATTGCCGTCCAAGGCATGAATGATGAAATAGACGACGATCAGCCAGGCGAATTGCGACGACCAGCCCCACTGCAGCCAGGCGACCAGGAGCACTGGGGCCGTCACCATCGCGGCCCCGACGTAGGGGATGATGACCGACAAGCCGACCAGTAGGGACAGCAGCATCGCGTACTTGAGTCCGAAGGCTTGGAAGGTCACATAGTTGACGGCCCAGGCGACGAGGATCTCCCAGACCTTGCCTCGCACATAGTTGGAGATCTGGCGGTCCACGTCATGCCAGACATCGCCAGCGATACCGCGATGCCTCGGAAAGAGTCGGCGAAACCAGTCCAGGATCAGGTTCTTGTCTTTCATGAAGAAGAACACCAGGAGCGGCATCAGGATCAGATACACCAGGATGGTCATGATGCCGACCACGCTCGCCAGCGACCAGGACAGCGCCTGCTGCCCGAAGGAAACGGCTTCGGAGCGGACCGATGCGGTCAGTTCGTCGAGCTGGGCACTGGTCACCAGCTCAGGGTACTGCTTGGGCAGGTCCGCGAGCGCCTGGGTTCCGTCCGAGATCATGGTCGGCAATTGCTGCACCAGATCGGCGATCTGACGCAACACCAGCGGCATGACGCCAAGCAGAACCAAGGCCACGAAGACCAGAAAGAGGATGTAGACCAGCAGCACGCTGGGCAGCCTGGGCATGCGGTGTCGTTGGAGGTGTGCGACGAGTCCCTCCAGGAGATAGGCGATGACAATGCTCGCCAGCACGGGCGCGAGCATGTGCCCCAGGGTGATGACGACGGCGAAGACGACCAGCAGGAGCAGCGCGAGGAAAACGACCTGCGGATCGGAGAAATGACGACGGAACCAGTTTGAAACGATGTCCATGGTGGAGAAATCTAACCTTGCGGGTCATTCTTGACCCGAGAATCGTGATAGTGACGAGCGAACAGGTTTTCCAGCTCGTCGATCACCTCGGCGGCGGCTCGCCCCTGCAGCACATGAGCCGACATCAGCACCGAGGTCTCATTGAGCAAGGCGTCGCGATTGAGCATGTCATAAACGCGCGACAGGCGCTTAATGGCCCCGACCACGGTTTCCCTCTCCGGCCTCGGCAGGAGCTGGGGTTCGCGCATCACCGGCGACGCTGGGGCGCCCTCGGTCGCCCGCTGGGCCAGGAAATCGGCGAACGCGAGGAGGGTCTCGCGCTCGGATGGTGCAAGCTTGCGAAAGAGCTTGAGCAAGCGCCGCTCGCTTGCCGATCCGGATGGGAGGCTCAACACGCTGAATTACCTTGAAGTGAAGCCTGGCGCCTTGGCGCGCGGGCCGGTCTCGCTGTCGGAAAGGAAGGAGCCTGAATGATACCTTGAGCGCGCGCGGCCCGGGTCACGGGCCGGCGGTTTTCTTGGAGCCGATCAGGTGTCTTCGCCGCGTGCGTGACAGTAGTCGCGCGCGAATTCGAGTAGCTCCTCCATCACGCGCAGTCGGAATTTCTGTTTCTGGTGCACGAATGAAAAGGGGCGGAAGAGCGGGGGACTCAACTGCAGCGCGACCAGGGTACCAAGTTTGAGTTCCTTCTGGATCGTCGTTTTGGATACCACCGAGACCCCCATCCCGGCCTCGACGGCGCCCTTGATCGACTCCGGGCTCCCCAGCTCCATCGCGATCTTCAGGGTCGAGTTGGTTCCAGGTTGGAGATGGAGGTACTCGCTGATGACCTCGCGTGTGCCCGAACCTTCCTCGCGGCAGATAAAGGGGTATTCCAGCAGCCTCTGGACGGTGATCTCCTCGACCAGCGTTAGCGGATGCCCCGGCGACACGATGGCGACCAATTGATCGCGCTTGCAGACTTCGACGACCAGATTCTTATTGGCGACCGGTGCCTCGACCACGCCCAGGTCGATGGCGTTGTTCTCGACCATCGACACGATCCCCTCGGTGTTGGCCACCTTGAGATGGATGGTCACGTCCGGATAGCGTTCCTTGAAGTCGCCGAGCAGCGGCGGAAGCATGTACTCGGCGATCGTGGTGCTGGCGCCAATGGTGAGGGCGCCGCTGATCTCCCCGGTGATCTCGCGCACCGCGTTTTCCATCTCCGCATAGAGCTCGAAGATGCGCTCGGCCAAACCAAACACGGTACGGCCAGCATCGGTGAGACTGATGCGGTTGTGGGTGCGGTCGAACAGACGCGTATTGAAGTGCTCTTCCAACTGGCGCACCTGAAAGGTGACGGCCGGCTGGGTCATGTGAAGGGTCTCGGCGGCCTTGGTAAAGCTCAACAGCCGAGCGACGGTATGAAACACCTGAAGTCTGCGATCCGCCATCCAGATGTCACTCGAAATGAAATGCCGGAATAGAAAACACTTATACCACGGGCCGACGGTCCCGAGATAGTTCGGGTGCGGGGAATGGCGATGCGCGGTGCTGGAGCGAAGATCCAGCAAAGGCTTGATTCGATGCCCCGATTCTCGGGGGGCGGCATTGCGCGTGATCCGTGACTGCACACGCCCGCTATTCTGCGGTTTCGGCGGCTGCGAGTGTGCCTGAATAGGAGCGAGCGCCGAGACGAGGGACAGGACGGATTCCCTCATCCGCAAGACCGGATCCCCAGCCTCGGCTTGGTTCTCGACAAGCCGCGACGCGCTGGTACCGGTGGCCGCGAGGGGATGAATCGATCTTGTAATATTAACAAGAATCGTTACTATTGGCGTTGAGTCGGAAGATAACACAAAGCTATCACCTGTGTTATTTTGCCGGCGGTTATGCGCCTCGCCCGACATAGGGTGAACCGACCTCGGATACCAGACTTGTTCAGAAAAGAAAACGGATCGCAACGCATGCACACTCTTCACAGCCACACGCGGTCGACCGCGGTCTTTCGCGCCACCGCGATCGTCCTCTTTCTGGGTTCCACTAGCGCTGCGCGCGCCTACGACATCAACGACAAGCTCTCCATCGGCGGCTCCCTGGGGATGGCCGGACAGTGCCTGGAGAACTCCGGTCTGGCGGATGCGGAGAATGTCTGTCGGGGCGCCGCGCCCTTTCAGCCGGAGCTGACGTACAACCCGACAGAGCAGGATCAGTTCTACGTCAAGTTTGGATTCGCCGCTGGTCACGGCCTGAACGAGAACTCCCCCTTCGTCCTCGCTCCCTGGGCTGCGGACATGGAAGATGGCGTGAAGAACATCAACGGGCGAGACCGCAGCTATCTGCTGGAAGCCCGGTATGCGCACACCTTCAAGATCGCCGATGACAATGCGATCCAGATTACGGGCGGTATCGTCGACTCCACCATCTATGTCGACTCCAACGCCTATGCCAACAACTGGTACACCCAGTTCATGAACGAGGCGTTCGTCAATGCGCGCAATGCCTTTCTGCCGTCCTACGATGCGGGCGGGGCCTTGGTCTGGACCTTCAAGGACTGGACTTTCACCACGGTTGGGATGAACGTCGGCGAGAACGACGACGGCAACAACTACAACTTCTATGCCGGAGAGGCCGCCTACCACATCAAGACCCCTTTGGGTGGGGGCAATTACCGCGTCACCTATTCCGGTACGTCCCGCGAGTTCCTGGACCCCCTCGGCGAGAATCTTGAGAAAAAGGAAAGCTGGATGCTGTCCCTCGACCAGGAACTGGGGCGTGTCGTCGGTGCTTTCGTGCGGATGGGCTGGCAGAGCGATGACGCCTCGGTCAACTTCAGCGCGGAATACACTGGAGGTTTCGATTTCAGGGGGGCTGCCTGGGGGCGGGAGCACGACAACATCGGGGTCGCCTTTGGTTATCTGGAAGGCCCGAGTTGGAGTCCCATGGTCCACGCGGGAATCGGCGCGCCGCTCGATCCGACGATGGTCGATGGGATTTTGGATGCCTCGTCGGAGGCCGATCAGGTCCTTGCCCGAACCAATGTCTTCGAGACCTACTACCGCTTCGCCGTCAACGACTACCTCGCTCTCAGCGCCGATATCCAATACATGAAAGACAAGTATCGCGAGGGGGATGAGGTGGACGGCTGGGTCTTTGGGCTGCGGGCGGTGGCGGAATTCTGACCCGAGGTCGAATTCAGTCGCCCGCCAGGCGAGGCAGCGCGAGGCTCCGCGAAAGTCCACGGCTGCCATCATGCACCGGGGAGCGCGCCCGCGCTGGGATCGACACGGCTCAGGTCGTATGATAGAAATTCGATCGGTAGTATGCGGACGCCCAGCGGCCACCATGGCGAAGCCCGGCTCGGGCAATATCGACTCTCGCGATGAGGAGCACCAGAGCATGCACATTCCCGATGGGTATCTGAGTCCCGCGACCTGCGCGGTTGCTTATGCGGCAGCGGCGCCATTCTGGTTTGTGGCGATGCGCAAGGTCAGGGGCCTGATGCAAACGCGCCTTGTGCCCTCGATCGCGGTGGTCTCGGCCTTCTCGTTCGTGATCATGATGTTCAATCTGCCGCTGCCCGGCGGCACCACCGGTCACGCGGTCGGACTCGCCGTGGCGGCGATCGTGCTTGGACCTTGGGCGGCGGTGCTCGCCATCTCGATCGCCCTGGCCATTCAGGCGTTGTTCTTCGGCGATGGGGGCATCACCACCTTCGGGGCAAACTGCCTCAACATGGCAATCGTTGGCCCCATGGTCGCCTATGGACTCTACCGCTTGATTTCCGGTGATGCGCCGTTGACCTCGCCGCGGCGGGTGCTGGCGGCGGCGGTGGCCGGCTACGTCGCCATCAATGTGGCCGCGTTGCTCGCCGCGATTCAGTTCGGCATTCAACCGTTGTTGTTCCATGACGCGACCGGCGCGCCGCTCTATGCGCCTTACCCACTGTCGATCGCCATCCCCGCCATGATGATCGGGCACCTGTCCCTTGCCGGTCTCGCGGAGGCCGTGATCTCGGGCGGTGTCGTGGCCTACCTGCAGAAAACCAACCCACGGTTGCTGCTGCTTTCGGCGCCGGATGCCGCCGCCAAGGGTCAGGACCAGGTGATGCCCCCGGCGGGTTGGCGTCCCACGCGCGCCCTTTGGGTCGGAGTGGCCGCACTCATGATTGCCAGCCCACTGGGTTTGCTGGCCGCCGGGATTGCCTGGGGTGAGTGGGGCGTGGAGGACTTCCAGGATGCGACCGTGCGCGAGTCGATCGCTCAGGCGTCGGGGGACGTCGTGCCGCCCGCGACCGTTCCGCGGGGGATGGAGCGGCTGTCCAGCTTCTGGACGGCCCCCATGCCGGACTACGCGCCGGCCTTCATGCACAATGAATCCTTTGGCTACATCCTCTCGGCGATGGTCGGCACGGGTCTGATCGTTGTGATCTTTCTATTGCTGTCTGTGGTGCTAGGGGGCGGCCGGGCGCAACCGGCGGCGCACAACCCGTGACGACGGTCGCATCCTGAGACTGTGGTGGAGCAATCGTTTTTCCGCCGCAGCCATCGCCACGGTCGGGCCGACTTCCTGGAACGATTGCTTCGCGGTCTGCTGGACGCCATGGATCACGCCGCAGACGCCGAGCAACTCGCCGCGCGCCCGGGCCTGCTCCAGCGCCTGGACCCCAGGATCAAGACCCTGGGTCTGCTGTGCCTCCTCGTGACCGCTGTCTTCGTGAAATCGCTCATCGCTTTGGCCGGGCTGTTCGTCTTCGCGACTGCCCTGGCCTTGGTCTCGCGGATCAGTCTAGGGCGGCTTGCTGGTCAGGTCTGGATCGGCGTGCTCCTCTTCACGGGGGTGCTTGCGCTGCCGGCCATCTTCGTGGTTCCGGGCGACGTTGTGGCCGTGGTGCCCTTCCTGGATTGGAGCATCACCCGGCAGGGGCTCAGGGGCGCCGCCTTTCTGATCGGACGCGCCGAGACGGCGGCCACCTTCGCCCTATTGATGATTCTGACGACCCCGTGGCCGCATGTGCTCAAGGCGCTGCGGAGTTTGGGCGTGCCGCTCGTGCTGGTGGCGATCCTCGGCATGACCCATCGCTATATCTTCGTGCTGCTCGCGAGTGCCGTGCAGATGTTCGAGGCGCGGCGCAGTCGCGTCATGGGTCCGTTGAGCGGTCCTGAACGCCGCCGGATGGCCATGGCGAGCGTCGTCGTCCTGCTCGAAAAGTCCCTGGAACTCAGCTCGGAGGTTCACCTCGCGATGGTCGCGCGCGGCTATCGCGGCGAGATTTTTTTGCTCGATGACTTCCGCGCCCGAGCCTGGGACTGGGTTGCCCTGGCCGGCTTTCTGGCCGTTGCGGCGGTTGCTGGCGGCTGGCAATGGCTGCTCTTGGACGGCGCTCGCCTCTAATGGATGCCTTCGTGCCGTCGTCGCAGTCCGCGCCCGCGTTCGAACTGGTCGACGTCCACTATGCCTATCAGGACATCTCCGCCCTGAACGGGTTGAGCCTGCGCATCCCGGCTGGCGCCTGTATCGCCTTGCTGGGCGCCAACGGTTCCGGCAAATCGACCCTGCTGCGTTTGCTCGACGCGCTCTGTTTTCCCGATCGGGGACGGATTGCGGCATTCGGCGAGGAACTGTCCGAGGAGCGGATGCGGCAGGAGGAGGTTGCACATACCTTCCGGCGCCGGGTCGGACTGGTCTTCCAGAGTGCCGACGTCCAACTCTTCAATCCGACCGTCCTTGACGAATTGGCCTTTGGGCCGCTCCAGCTTGGTTGGACGAAAGAGGACATCCTTCGACGGGTGGACGCGATGCTCGAAGAGTTTGCGATCATGGACCTCAAGCATCGCTCACCGCACCGGCTGTCGGGCGGCGAGAAGAAGCGGGTCGCCCTCGCGTCCGTGCTCATCACTCAGCCCGAGGTTCTGTTGCTGGACGAGCCCACAGCAGCGCTGGATCCACGCAGCCAGAGCGAGGTTGTCCGTTTTCTCCACGGTTGCCGTGGGACTGGCCGGACCGTTGTCACCGCGACCCACAATCTCGACATCGTGACGGAGATCGCCGATTACTGCTTCGTGCTCCAGGCCGGACGCCTGGTGGCGGAAGGCGCGCCGACGGACATCCTCGGCAACGAGGCACTGCTGCGATCCAGCCAGCTCCTGCATGCGCACTGGCATGTGCACGCGGATGGCCTCGCCCACACGCATGACCATCGGCACCGCATCGCCAGCGGAGATTGAGTCCGATGTTTCCCGCGCCCGGCGTTTGCTCTGCGTACTGGGCTGGACGTCGACCCCATCCTGATCAGGCGGGCGTCGCAACCCCCAGGAAGCCACGGGCCGCTTGGGCGTCCCGTCCAATCTGCTCCTTGAGTGCGTCGAACGACGCGAATTTCTGCTCGTCGCGCAGCTTTAGCGCCAACTCGACCTCCAGATGACGCCCATAGATCCTCTGGTCGAAATCGAACAGATGCACCTCAAGACGTGCGCTAAGCCCGCCCACCGTCGGTCGCGTGCCGATATTCGTCACGCCGGGCCAGGGTTCCGCGCTTAATCCGCGCACCCGTACCGCATAGACGCCGCGCACCGGACTCACTCGACGGTGCAGATCGATATTGGCGGTGGGGAACCCGATGGAGCGTCCCCGCGCGTCCCCGTGCACCACCCGTCCCTCCATGGCGTAGGGGCGGCCGAGCAGATGCGCGGCCTGTTCCAGATCGCCCCGCGCCAAGGCTTCGCGGATCCGAGTGCTGCTGATGCGCTCCTCGCCATGGGTGATGGTATGCAGGTCTTCCACCTGGAAACCGGCGCCGCTCCACGCTGCTTCCCGGCCCATCGAATTCAGGAGCGCGAAATCTCCCGCTCGGCCGCGACCGAAGCGGAAATCGTCCCCCACCAGAAGAAAGCGCACCCCGAGCCCCTCGATCAGCAGTCGCCTCACGAAGGCGCGCGCGTCCATGGCCGCGAGCTTGGGGCCGAATTCCAGGAGCATGACCCGCTCGATACCATTGTTGCGAATCGCATTGAGCTTCTCGCGCAAGCGAGTCAGGCGCGCGGGGGCGGCATCCGGGGCGAACAGTTCCATCGGCTGGGGTTCAAAGATGATCACGGTCGCGGGCAGACCCAATTCCCGGCCGCGTGCCAACAGCCGCTGGAACACCGTGCGATGTCCCAGATGCACGCCATCGAAGTTGCCGATGGTCGCGACGCAGCCCCGGTCCTGGGGACGCAGATTATGGAAGCCTCGGATCAGCCGCATGGGAGAAGAGGTCGGTTGGGGAGCGGATGACCAGTATACGCGGGAAGGCATTTGGGCGGCATGGCGCGGCGGCCAACCGAGCGCCATCAGGGCGCGGGATCCTCGTGGTGTCAGCGCGACGCCGCGCGGCCCGCCCAATCCCTGGCGAATTGCCACGCGGTGCGACCGCTGCGCGAACCTCGGCGGAGCGCCCATTGCAAGGCGGCGCGCTCGATGGGTTCCCAGTCGTCTTGGGCTCGCTCACGCGGTTGTGGGTCGAGTCTGTCGAGCCAGTGTCGAACGACGCTGAGATAGTGCGCCTGGCTGAAGGGATGGAAGGAGACCCAGAGGCCGAAGCGGTCGGAGAGCGAGATCTTCTCCTCCACCGACTCGCCGTGATGCAACTCGCCGTCCTGGATGCGCGACTCGCGGTTCTCCGACTGGTACTCCGGCAGCAGGTGACGACGGTTGGAGGTTGCGTAGATGAGGACGTTGTCCGGCGTCGCGGAGATCGACCCGTCGAGCGCGGCCTTGAGCGCCTTGTAGCCGGACTCGCTGGCCTCGAACGAAAGGTCGTCGCAGAAGAGGATGAAGCGTTCGGGTCGGTCGCGGATCAGCTCCAGAATGTCTGGCAAGTGAATGAGGTCGTCCTTGTCGACCTCGATCAGCCGCAGTCCCTCCTCGCGATGGGCGTTGAAGACGGCCTTGACGAGCGAGGACTTGCCGGTGCCGCGCGAGCCCCAGAGGAGGACGTTGTTGGCCCCGCGTCCGGCGAGGAACTGGCGGGTGTTGCGGTCGATCTCGGCCTTCTGGCGATCCAGACAGAGCAGGTCGTCAAGGGAGAGGCGATGCGGCGCAGGCACTGGTTGGAGCCAGCCGCGCCCGGCGTCGCGGCGCCAGCGGAAGGCGTGGGCGGACCAGTCGGGCGGGGTGCTTGCCGCCGGGAGCAGTCGCTCCAGGCGGTCGAGCAGGCTTTCGACGCGCGTGAAAAGGCTTAGGGCTCGAGTCATGAGGCCGAATCCTTCCATCTCGACTCCTCTTCCGGATAGGCGCGGCTCGATCAGGCCGACAACCGCCGATACTTGAGCCGATGCGGCTGGTCCGCCTCGGTGCCGAGACGGCGATGGCGGTCGGCCTCGTAGTCGGCGTAGTTGCCCTCGAACCAGGTGACCTGCGAGTCGCCCTCGAAGGCCAGGATGTGGGTGGCGATGCGGTCGAGGAACCAGCGGTCATGGCTGATGACCACCGCGCAGCCGGGGAAGGCCAGCAGCGCCTCTTCGAGCGCGCGCAGGGTCTCGACGTCCAGGTCGTTGGTCGGCTCGTCGAGCAGCAGCAGGTTGCCGCCGCTCTTGAGCAGCTTGGCCAGATGCACCCGGTTGCGCTCGCCGCCGGAGAGATCGCCGATGCGCTTCTGCTGATCCGCCGCCCTTGAAGTTGAAACGACCGCAATAGGCGCGCGAGGACATCTCGTAGCGGCCGACGACGATGTTGTCGGCGCCGTCGGAGATCTCCTCCCAGATGGTCTTGTCGTCGTCGAGCGCGTCGCGGCTCTGGTCGACATAGGCGATCTGCACCGTTTCGCCGATGCGCAGCGTGCCGGCGTCGGGCTGTTCCTGGCCGGTGAGCAGGCGGAAGAGCGTGGTCTTGCCGGCACCGTTGGGGCCGATGATGCCGACGATGCCGCCCTGCGGCAGGTTGAAGGAGAGATTCTCGTAGAGCAGATTGTCGCCATACGCCTTCTTCAGACCGGTCGGCCTCGATCACCAGGTCGCCGAGACGCGGACCCGGCGGGATGTAGATCTCGTTGGTCTCGTTGCGGGCCTGGAATTCCTGCGACTGCAGCTCGTCGAAGCGGGCCATGCGCGCCTTGCTCTTGGCGTGCCGACCCTTGGGGTTGGAGCGCACCCATTCCAGCTCCTGCTTCATGGCCTTGATGCGGGCCTGTTCCTGCTTCTGCTCCAGCTCCAGACGCTGCTCCTTCTGATCCAGCCAGGAGGAATAGTTGCCCTCCCAGGGGATGCCGTGGCCGCGGTCCAGTTCCAGGATCCAGCCGGCGACGTTGTCGAGGAAGTAGCGGTCATGGGTGACGGCGACCACGGTGCCCGGATATTCGTGCAGGAAGCGTTCGAGCCAGGCGACCGATTCGGCGTCCAGATGGTTGGTCGGCTCGTCGAGCAGCAGCATGTCGGGCTTGGAGAGCAGCAGCCGGCACAGCGCCACGCGGCGGCGCTCGCCGCCCGAGAGCTTGGTGACATCGGCGTCCCAGGGCGGCAGACGCAGGGCGTCGGCGGCGACCTCCAGGGTGCGGTCCAGGTTGTGGCCGTCGGTCGCCTCGATCAGGTTCTCCAGATCCGCCTGCTCCTTGGCCAGGGCGTCGAAGTCGGCGTCCGCGTCGGCATAGGCGGCATAGACCTCATCCAGGCGGGCGAGGGCGGCCGTGATGTGGCCGAGCGCCTCCTCGACATTGCCGCGCACGTCCTTGGTCGGATCCAGTTGCGGTTCCTGCGACAGAAAGCCGATCTTGATGCCGGGCTGGGGACGCGCCTCGCCCTCGATCTCGGTGTCGATGCCGGCCATGATGCGCAGCAGCGGTGACTTGCCGGAGCCGTTCAGACCGAGCACGCCGATCTTGGCGCCGGGGAAGAAGGACAGCGAGATGTCGCGCAGGATGACGCGCTTGGGCGGCACGATCTTGCCGACCCGATTCATGGTAAAGATGTATTGAGCCATGGGATTTTGTGTTTGGATGTCCGGGCTTTCGGAAAACGAGGATTCGCGGCGCTGGCTGGATCGGGGCGTTGCGCCCCATGGATGCTCAATCATTTTGCGCTGTCGTCGCGGAAATGTCCAAATTGCACCGGTCGCGTGTGGATTCTGTGACCGACTTGACCGCGACCCGCTGGATTTGAGCCTGTCACTGTGGTTCAGTCCGCATGTTGAGAAACCAACCCTGCCTGGATGATGCACGGTATGACTCAGATACTTACGCCCTCGACTCTGGACGATCTGGTTCCGGTTCATGAATTGGACAAGGAGCAGCGCGCCCGGCTGGCGCGAAGCGGTCAGATCGCGGCGATGACGTCGGGAAAGAAGATCACCGCCATCCAGGAATATCCCTGGATCGGCTACCTTCTGAGCGGGCAGTTGTGTCTGATCCGGGACGGCCACAAGCAGATCGTCGATGCCGGAACCCAGCGCGCCTGTCAGCCCATCTTTTCGGAGAGTCGGCTGCGCGAGCAGGCGGTGTTCACGACCGATGCCGAGCTGCTGCGGCTCGATCGTCAGCTTTACGAAAACATGTGCGGCATCCACCCGCCCTCCCTGGGCGCGCTCGGCGAGCTTGAGTTGAGCGACACGGAGGGCGCCCTGCTCGGGAAGCTCTATCAAGCCTGCAAGACGGACAATCTGGCGTTGCCGACGTTGCCCAAGGTCGCCAAGGCGATCCAAGACGCCATGAAGGATCCGGAGATCACCTCGGCCAAGCTGGCGCGCATCGTTCAGATGGATCTGGCCGTGACCGGCGGCCTGATCCGGCTGTCAAACAGTGTTATGTACCGGGCCGCCAAGCCCATCCCGGACGTGCGCAACGCCATCATCCGTCTCGGCATGGAGGTCACCCGCTCCGCTGTTGTCAGCATGTCGATGCAGCAGTTGTTCAAGACCAAGTCGCCGCTGATGAAGCATCACATGAAGACGGCCTGGAACCGCAGCGTCCACATCTCGGCCCTGAGCTATGTGATCGCCCGGCATTGCCCGAAATTCAATCCCGAGCAGGCGATGCTGGCTGGACTGGTGCACGATGTCGGCGTCATCCCCATCCTCGATTATGTCAGTCGCAACGAGATCACGGTCGAGGAGGACGAGTTGGACGCGGCCATCATCAAGCTCCACGTCATGGTGGGCGAGTTGGTGGTGGATTATTGGGGGCTGGGGCCGGAGATCGCGGAGATCGTGCGGGACTCCGGTAACTGGTATCGCGATGACAAGGACGAGCCGGACTATTGCGATATCGTGCTGGTGGCGCGGCTCCATCGCCTGAACCAAAGCGACTCGCGCGGACCCCTGCCGCGCTATGACGAGGTACCGGCCTACTACAAGCTGGGTCTCGGCTTCCCCGGCACGCAGGAGCAGGTCGACGTCATCGGCGAGGCAAGCGAGGAGCTGTCAGCCGTGACGGCGATGCTCAAGGGCAACAAGGACTAATTTGGCATGCGCGGCGGCCAGTTTCGGACGAAATCCATCCATGCGACCTGATCCCTTGCCGGTGATTGGCTTCGTCGCCCCCAGCGGGAGCGGCAAGACCACGCTGCTGCGTCGCCTGGTCGCGGCGCTCAATGCGCGAGGGGTAAGGGTCGGCTACCTCAAGCATGCCCACCACACCTTCGATCTCGATCTGCCGGGCAAGGACAGCTTCGAGATCCGCGCCGCTGGCGCGGCCCAGACGCTGCTGGCCTCGCGCGAGCGCTGGGCCTTGCAGGTGGAGAACGGACTCAAGGGCGAGGATCCAGACCTTGCGGGGATGTTGTCGCGCTTCGAGTGCGATGCGCTCGATCTGGTGCTGGTGGAGGGCTTCAAGCACGCCCGGTACGACAAGATCGAGGTCTACCGCGCGGCCTTGGGGCAAGCGCCACTCTATCCAGGGGACGGAGACATCGTCGCGGTGGCGACCGACGATCCCCTGCCGATCGAACCGCATCCACCCATTCTGCCGTTGTCCGATCTGGACCCCTTGCGGGACTTCATTCTGCGTCGCGCCGGCCTGGCGGACTGAGCTCCGCGCGACTCATCGCGGATCCCGCTGGTCGCGGATCTCGTTGCACAGGCGCGCGATCTCGTCGGCCGGGATCGGTCGGCTGAAGAGAAATCCCTGATAGACATCGCAGCCCGCCCGGCGGAGAAACTCGCGCTGGGCGGGCGTCTCGACCCCTTCGGCGAGCACCTGCAGCTTGAGATTGCGGGCCATGGCGATGATGGTCGCGGCGATCTCGGCGTCGTTGCGGTCATCCGGGATGCCCTGGACGAAGCTCTTGTCGATCTTGAGCTTGTGGATCGGCAGGCGCTTGAGATAGGCCAGCGACGAATAACCGGTGCCGAAATCGTCGATGGAGAGCGTGACGCCCAACTCGCGCAGCCGGTTGAGAATCCCAACCCCGTTGGTATTGTGCTGCATGATCATGCTTTCGGTCAGTTCCAGCTCCAGGCACTCGGACGGCAGATTGAATCCGCGGAGGAGCGTCTCGACCTGTTCGGCGAGGTCGCGTTGCACGAATTGCTGGGTGGA
This sequence comes from uncultured Gammaproteobacteria bacterium, assembly GCA_963818415.1. GTDB lineage: Bacteria > Pseudomonadota > Gammaproteobacteria > Chromatiales > Chromatiaceae > CAWFSC01. The sequence goes on from CAWFSC010000004.1 coordinate 379,703, forward strand.
AAGGTTGACCGCCAGGGTCATGGGGTCTTGACCCGCATCCAGCCAGGCGCGCATCTGCTGGCAGGCGTGGCGCAGCACCCAGGCGCCCAGCGGCCCGATCAACCCGGTCTCCTCGGCGAGCGGAATGAAACGATCCGGAGGGATCAGGCCCTCCTCTGGATCCTGCCAGCGCACCAATGCCTCGACGCCCAGGATGCGGTTGTCCAGCATCGCCACCTGGGGTTGGTAGTGCAGCAGGAACTCCTCGCGCTCCAAGGCGCGGCGCAGCTTGGATTCCATCGAGAGCCGGGCGTTGGCTGCATGGGTCAGGGATTCGGTGTAATAGCGGTAGGTGTTGCGGCCTTGCGCCTTGGATTGGTACATGGCGGTGTCGGCGTTGCGCAGCAGTTGGGTCACATCCTCGCCGTTGTCCGGATAGAGACTGACGCCGATGCTCGCGCCGAGATAGATCTCGCGCTGTTCCGCGATCTGGAATGGCTCGCCCATCAGGTCGATGATCAATTGGGCCACGCCGCCGGCCTCGCTCGGGCGCTTGATGGCTTCGAGCACCACGACGAACTCATCTCCACCCAAGCGGGCCAGCGTGTCCTCGCCGCGCATGCGGTCGTTCAAGCGCCGGGCGACGGCCTGGAGCAGCTCGTCCCCGGAGGGGTGTCCCAGGCTGTCGTTGACGTGCTTGAAGCGATCCAGGTCGATGAAGAGCACGGCAACCTTGTCGCCGCCGCGCCGCGCGCGCTGGATCGCGTGCTCCAGCCGGGAGTTGAGCAACAGCCGGTTGGGTAGGTCGGTCAGCGGGTCATAGTGCGCGAGGTGCTCCAGGCGCGCCTCGGACTGTTTGACCTGGCTGATGTCGGAGAGCACGCCGACATAGTTGGTTACCCCGCCCTCTTGGTTGCGCACGGTGCTGATCGTCAGCCAGGCGGGGAAGATCTCGCCATTCTTGCGGCGGTTCCAGATCTCCCCCTGCCAATGGCCGGTCTGATGGATCGAGGCCCACATGGATTGATAGAAGCCGCGATCATGCCGGCCCGACTTGAGCAGGTTCGAGGTGTTGTTCAGCGCCTCGTTCTCGCAGTAGCCGGTCATCTCGGCGTAAGCCTGGTTGATCGCGACGATCTGACCGGAGCGACCGTCGGTGACGACGACGCCCTCGCGGGTATTCTCCAGCACGGTCGCGGCAAGCCGTAGCCGCTCCTGATCGCGCAACTGCTCGCTGATGTCCTGCCCGACGCCAGCGATGCCGATGATCTCGCCACACGGATCGCGCACCGGCACGCCGTTGTAGCGATAGGTGCGGATCCCCTGAACCGTCTTGGCGCGGGCCTCGACCTCGCTATAGCCGTGCGTGATCGCGCGCGCGATGGCGGCCTCGATGCTCGGGCCGTCGTCCTCCTCGAAAAGCCGCGTAAAGGGGTGACCGCGCAGTTGCTCCTCGGTGCGTCCGGTCTTCTCCTCGACCCGCTTGTTCCACCACAGCAGGCGGCCATCGAGATCGAGCATATACAGGGTATCGCGCACCGCCTCGGTGATGGCGCGGCTCTCGCCATAGGCGCGCTGGATCTCAAGCTGCGCCTGCTTGGGTTCGGTGACGTCGCGCACCGACTCGATGGCTCCCGCCAGAAGGCCGTCGGCGCCGAACAGCGGGGAGGCGATCAGCCACAGGTGCGCGCCTTGTCCGCCGCGCAGCCTGGGGCTGAAGACCTCGGCCACGAGTCGGTCGCCATCGTGGCGCACAGAGTCGAAGTGGGATTCGAGCGCGGGGTCCGGGTTCAGGATGAGGTCAAGCAGGACCGGCCGCTCCAGCCCATGGAAGGCGTGGGAAAAGGCCCGGATCGGCTGGCCCATGACCCGCGCCTTGCGGACGCCGGTCAGGCGCTCCACGGCCTGATTCCAGGCGATGACGCAGCTATGGGTATCGACCGCGAAGGTGGCGTCTGGCAGGAAGTCGATGATGTCCTTGAGGCGCTGCTCCGAGGCGCGCAGGGCCTCCTGGGCAAGCGCGCGCTCGGCGATGTGGCGATGCTCGCGGAGCACCCGCTCAACCAGTCGCGGCATCTGGGCGAAGGTCTCGGGCGACTTGACGACGTAATCCAGGGCGCCGGCCTTCATCGCCTGCACGGCCATCTGCTCATCGCCATGGCTGGTCATGATGAGCAGCGGTAGGTTTTGGGTCGCGTCCGTCTGGTCGATCAGATCGAAGGCCTTGCCATCGACCAGGTTGAGATCGGCGATGACGGCGTCCGGCGGGGCTGCCGCGATGCGGCGCCGACCTTCCGCGAGCGAACTGGCCAGGCTGATCTCGCCATAGTCCGCACTCGCTTCCAAGGCCCGGCACACCGCCTCGGCATGCGCGGGGTCGTCCTCGATGACCAGCACGGCGAGCGGTCGGGGATGCATCTGTCTGTCAGCCCGGATACCGATTGAATCCCAGCCAGTAGCAACTGAAGGTTTCCAGGAGTTGCCCGAACTGTTCGAAATCGACCGGCTTGACCAGATAGCTGCTGGCCTGATGGGCATAGGCGCCGAGGATATCGGGCTGCGCGGCGGAGGTGGTCAGCACCACGACCGGCACGCTGGCCAGCTCCGGGTCTTCCTTGATCTGGCGCAACACCTCGAGCCCCGACACCTTGGGCAAACGCAGGTCGAGCAGGATGACATGGGGTCGAGGGCTGGTTCCGGGATCCGCGTAGCAGCCTTTCCTGAAGAGGTAATCGAGCGCCGCCTGGCCGTCCTCCACATGGCGGATCCGGTTTGGAACCTTGCTGACCTCAAGATTGCGGCGGGTGATCTCCGCGTGCGCGGGATCGTCCTCCACCAGCAGAATCAGTAATGGTTCAACCTGCATACGCCGCTTCCCGGATGACATGCCGCGGTTGATAGAGGCGATGATGGCCCATTGGCGGGCCGATCATCGGGTGGTGCTCGTACCGGTCTTGGACGACTCTGGGTGGCGAGCGCTCAGGCAAAACCTCACCGCGCGAGCGCGCCAGGATGGAAAATACCCGTGATGCCTGCCACTTTCCACTGGACCATCATAAACGTCCCGAACTCCAGTCTTGCAAGAGGTATTTTCGATGGGTCCGCCCGTCGATCGGCCTCCCTGGGGCCGGGTTGCCGTTGCGAAAGCCTGCTGACGTGCGAGAAATCCTCATGATTGATCCCTTGACTCAGCCCTGGACCGAGGGCGAGGAATCGTCCTCGTCGCGCGATGAGTCGTCGTGGGCGGGATACGGCACGCTGGTCGCCGCCGCCGACGGGACGATTCTGAACATGCATCCAGCGCTGACCAGCGCGCTCGGCTACCGGGTCGAGGAGCTCGCGGGCCGCTCGCTTGAGTGCCTGTTTCCATTGCGGGACATCTGGGCGGAAGTGCGCGGCATGGAGCGTTGGCGGGGTTGCGTGGCGGTCAGCCGCCGCAATGGCGGCACGGAGTCCTTCCAGGTGACCTTCGTGGCCACGAACGATGAGGCGGGACGGCTCTGGCGCTGTGTCGGCGTGTTTGAGCGCCTTGGGTCCGAGCCGGCGGCGAGCGCCAGCGAGGCACGGGACTGGTCGGGCGATCCGGTGGCCGAGCGGTACGCGATCGAGGCGCGGATGCGGCTCTTCGAATCCCTCGCCGACGCATCCTCGGATGCGATCGTGATCGTCCAGCCGGAGGATGGACTTCTCCTCTATGCCAATCGTGCCGCGCATCGGCTCTTCGCTTGCGACCCGGAGCGCCACGAGATGCTGGGCCAGGACGGCAAGACCTTTCGGCCCGCCGAGGATCTGCCGATCCTCGCGGCCCTGATGCCGATCGCGCTGGCCGAGGGGTGGACCGGGGACGTGCGGCAGCGTCGCCGCGATGGCGTTGTCTTCGACGCCAACGCCACCGTGTATGGCCTGCCCCTGAGCGATCAGCGCCCCCCGCTGCTGGTCGCCATGATCCGGGACATCAGCGAACGCAAGCGCATGGAGACGGCTCTGAAGCTGACCCAGTTCGCGGTCGATCGCGCGGCGGACGCCGTCTATCTGATCGATTCCGATGCGCGCTTTCTCTATGTCAACGATGCCGTCAGCAGCGCGCTCGGACTCAGCCGGGATGAGCTCCGGTCGATGTCGATCGAGGACATCGATCCGGATGCCCGGCCCGAGGAACTGGCGCTCATCTTCGACGAGCTGCGTCGTAAGAGGTGCCTCGTGTTCGAGCGATGCCACCGACGCAAGGATGGCTCGGTCTTTCCGGTCGAGATCCGGGCCAATTACCTGTCTGTCGATGGCAAGGAATACAACTGCTGCTTCGCCCGCGACATCACCGAGCAGAAGGAGGCCGAGAAGGCGTTGCGACTGAGCGAGGCGCGTTTCCGCTCGGTCGTCAGCAACGCCCCGGTCCTCATCTTCGAGCTTGACGACGCGGGACTGTTCCTCCTCCTGGAAGGACGCGGATTGCAGGCGCTTGGGTTGCGCCCCGGCGAGCTGGTCGGCTCAGCGGTCGCGGAGTTCCTGGAGGATGAGGTACCGATTCCGCAATACCTCGCTCAGGCGCTCGCCAACGAGCCGGTTCAGTTCACCGCTCGGATCGGTCAGCGCGTCTTCGAGACCTTCTTCAACCCGGTCCGGGATCCGCGTGACGGCCGCGTTTCCGTGATCGGCGTCGCCGTGGACGTGACCGAGCGCACCGAGCGCGAGGCGGAGCTGCGGCAGCGGACCGACGAGCTGACGCGCTTTACCTATACGGTTTCGCATGACCTCAAGAGTCCGCTGGTCACCATTCGGACCTTTCTCGGGTTCCTTGAGCAGGATCTCACGCGCGACGACGCCGCGCGGATCGACAAGGACATTGGCTTCATCCGCAACGCGGCCGAGCGGATGACCCGGTTGCTCGACGAATTGCTAGAGCTGTCGCGCATTGGCCGGGTCGTCAATGCCCCGACCGAATTCAGCCTCCAGGAACTGGCGGGGGAGGTCCTGGATCTGGTCGCCGGGCGGATTGTCGAGCGGGGTGTCGCGGTGGAGGTCACCGCGACGCCAGTGCTGATTCATGGCGATCGCCAGCGCCTGGCCGAGGTCTTGCTCAATCTGCTCGACAACGCCGTGAAATTCATGGGCGATCAGGCGCGTCCGCTAATTCAGATCGAGGTTGGGTCGCGCGAGGGGGCGGTCGAATTCATCGTTCGGGACAACGGGCAGGGAATCGACCCCCGTCACGCGCACAAGATCTTCGACCTGTTCGAAAAGCTCGACGCGGGCAGCGACGGGACGGGAATCGGGCTGACCCTGGTGCAACGGATCGTCGAGATTCACGGTGGGCGGATCTGGGTGGAATCGGAGGGGTTCGCAAAGGGGGCGGCTTTCCATTTCACCTTGGCCGGTGCGCGGGTGATCGCGCCTTGATCCCGCGCGTGGCGGCCAGCGCTTGGCCGTCGGCCTGGCGATCGACGCCTAGCGCCGCTCCTTGATCTCGATTCCCAGCGAGCGCAGCTTGCGATAGAGATGGGTGCGCTCCATGCCGGCCTCCTTCGCCATCTTGCTGACGTTGCCCTGGTGCTTTTCGAGCTGATAGTCCAGGTATGCCTTTTCGAACTGCTCGCGCGCCTGACGCAGCGGCTGGTCGAAAGACACTAGCCCCTCCAGGGTCTGTACCTGGACCGGCGGCGGCGCGCCGAGCGCGCTCTCGACCTCCTTCTGGCCGATTTCGTCGCCCGCGCCCAGGATCAGCACCCGCTGGACCAGATTCTTCAACTCGCGCACGTTGCCGGGCCAGGTGTAGTTGCGCAGGAAGTTCTGCGCGCCGACGCTGAAGCGCCGGTAGGGCAGCTTCTCGTGAGTGGCGAAATGGTCGAGATAGAAGTTGAGCAGGTCGGGGACGTCCTCGGAATGATCCTCCAGCGGGGGCACGTTCAGGGGCACGACGTTGAGGTGGTAGAAGAGATCCTCGCGGAAGCGTCCGGCGCGCACCTCTTCCTCCAGGTTGCGCTGGGTGACGGCGACGATGCGCACGTCGATCCGCACCGGCTCGCTGCCGCCCACCCGCAGAAAGGATCCGCTGTCGAGCGCGCCCAGGAGCTTGGACTGGGCATCCCACTCCATGTCGGCGACCTCGTCGAGCAGCAGGGTGCCGCCGGCGGCCTTCTCCAGGCTGCCGTAATGGGTGTGCTCGCCTTCCTCGACACCGAACAGCTCGCGCGCGGCGTTGCCGCCGGCGAGCGAGGAGACGCTGAGATCGACGAAGGGACGCTCCTTGCGGGCGCTCTGCGAGTGCAGATAGCGCGCGAAGGTCTCGCGTCCGCTGCCGGCCTCGCCGGTGATGAGCACCCAGGTGTCGTGCTGGGCGATGCGCTTGACCTGCTCGCGCAAGCGCTGCATGGCCGCGCTGCGTCCGACCGGTTCATGGACCTGGGGGGCGCGGCGCTTGAGGCCGATATTCTCCTGCTGGAGCTTGTCGGCCTCCAGCGCGCGCTCGACCGTGAGCAGCAGCTTGGCCATCGACAGCGGCTTTTCGAGGAAGTCATAGGCCCCGAGCCGGGTCGCCTCCACCGCCGTCTCTACCGTGCCGTGGCCGGACATCATGATCACCGGACAGGGCAGGTCGTCGTCCTCCGCCCACTCCTTGAGCAAAGAGATGCCATCGATGTCCGGCATCCAGATGTCCAGCAGAATCAGATCCGGGCGCCGGTCGCGCAGGGCGTGCCGCGCGGCCTCGCCGTTCTCCGCTGTGGCGACGGCATAGCCCTCGTCCTCAAGGATTTCCTTCACCAAGCCACGGATATCGGGCTCGTCATCCACCACCAGGATATGGGTTGCGCTCATGAGTCTCTGTGTTGCTCCCGACCGTGGACCGCCGGGGCGGCGGCTTGCCAGACTGGTAATCGGACCCTGATCAGGGCGCCCTCGCCGGTATTCTCGACCTCGATCATACCGCCGTGCTCTTCAATTATCTTCTTGACGATGGCGAGGCCGAGTCCGGTCCCCTTGGCCTTGGTGGTGACATAGGGCTCGAACAGTCGGTCCATCAGATGGGGCTCGAAGCCAGGCCCATTGTCGGCGACCACGAATTGCAGGAGCGGGGCATCGTCCTCCACGAGTGACTCGGACCGGATGCGGATGCGCGCCTCGGCGCGGCCCTCAAGCGCTTCCTGGGCGTTCTTGATGAGGTTGTGGATGACCTGTCGCAGCCGCAAGGGGTCGCCGCGGACCTGGATCCCTGGTGCCATCAGCTCGGTCTGGAGGAACGGCGTGCCGGCGCTCCGGTAGAGATCCAGTACCTCCTGGGCGAGGCGGTCGAAGACCAGCGGCTCGGTCTTGATCTTGGGCGCCCGCGCATAGTCCGAGAAGTCGTTGACCATGGCCTTCATGGCCTCGACCTGCTGGACGATGGTGCCGGTGGCGCGATCGATGATCCGTGCGTCGGCCTCGTCGGCCTTGGCCAGCAGCTTGTGCCGCAGGCGCTCGGCCGAGAGCTGAATCGGCGTGAGCGGATTCTTGATCTCGTGGGCGAGGCGCCGTGCCACCTCGGCCCAGGCGGCATTGCGCTGGGCGGCGATCAGCGAGGTGACGTCGTCGAAGACCACAACGTGCCCCCGCTGGATGGAGTCCGAGAGGGGCAGCGGGCTGCCGCGGCACATGAGGGTCTGAGTGGTCTCGCTCAGTTGCAGGGTGACCTCCGCGCGCCACGCCTGCCCGGCGGCGAGGTGGCGGCGGACGGTCTCGGTCCAGGGCGTGAGCCAGGGCTGGTCGCGCTCCAATTGCTCCAGCGTCGGACCGGCATCCTCGGCGAATTTCAGGGACAGAATGCTGCGCGCCGCTGGATTGGCGGTGCGCAGTCGCGGACCCTCGTCGAAGGCCACCACGCCCGAGGAGAGTCGGCCGAGGATGGTTTCGAGATAATTCCGTTGCGTCTCGACCGCCTGCTTGCTGCGCGCCGCGGCATCGCGCGCCTGGGCGATGCGGCGCGCCATGGCGTTGAAGGAGGCGACCAGGAAGGTCAGTTCGTCGTCGTGCTTGGGCAGCGCGATTTGCTGCTCGTAGTCGCCCTCGGCGATGAAGCGGGTCGCGCGCGCGATATCCGCGACCGGGGCGACCAGTCGCCGCGCGGTATGGAAGGCGGCGATCAGGGCGGCCATGAGTCCGAACAGCAGGACCAGTGACAGGGTGAGCGAGAAGCTGGACTTCAGCGACTTGCGCAGATAGGCGAGCTCCGTGTAACGGTTGTAGGCGTCCTCCAGCCGGGTGGAGAGCTCGCTGATCCGCGCCGAGGTGGGAAAGATGGCCTGCATCATCATCTCACGCTCGCGCGGATCCTGGACCAGGGTGCGCACCACCAGCTCGTCCCCCGGGCCGCTCTCCAGACCTACATAATTGGTGCCGGCGCGCACGTTCTGTTGGATCTCGCGCTCGGCGTGATTGGGGACCAGTTGCGTCGGATCCTCGTTGGCGGTGCCCAGAACCTGGCCGTTGGAACCGTAGACGGTGAGCTCGATGGCGCCAGCCTGGCGGCGCAGATTATTCAGGCTGAGGGCGATGGCCGCCGAGGAGCGGTCCTCGATGCCGGCCAGGAGCTGCTCGGTGATCTTGCCGAGCAGCCGCTGATTGAGATCCAGGGATGCCTGATTCAGGACTAGCGCGTCCTGCATGGCGCGTCCGACCTTGACGTCGAACCAGCTATCGATGCCGCGCAGCAGGAAGCCGAGCGAGAAGTAATAGACGACGCCCACGGGAAGCAGGGAGATGAGCGAGAAGAGCACCACGATCCGCGCGGTCAGCCGCGATCCGGCCGCCTGACGACGATAGCGCCGGACGAGCTTGACCACATTGACGGCGACCAGCACCGCCAGGACCAGAAGCCCGGCCAGGACCATCGACAGGAGGGGGACGAAGGCGCGGCTGAGCGACTCGGAGTTCTGTACCGCGTCGCGCATGAGCACGAGCACCACGAAGAGTCCGACGATCAGGGTCGCGACCGGGATGGTCCCGAGGCCGCGCCGCCAGCTCAGGGGGTTAATGGCCACTTGCTCCACCCGCTGGAGAGCTGCCAGGACGGCCGCAGATACGCCATCGGACGCAAGGGCAAGGGTAGTTCCTCGATATCCAGGATGGCCTTGATCTGAACCTCGTAGTCCTCGTCGGGCGCCAGTGCGTCCTGGGAGACGAGCTGGAGATCGTTGAGTTCGCCCAGGGCGCGGATGGCGGCGTCGCGGGTGACGAAATCACGCCCCGTCGTGCCGGGGAGACGGTAGACCTCGTAGCGCCTAGACAAGGGCTTGAAGCGGATGCCATAGCGCAATTGCTGGTCGAGCAGACTGTCTTCCCACAGCCAGGCCGAGGCGCGCCGAACCTGGATGTGGAAAATGATGGTCAGCGGTACCCCATGGTCCAGGGCCTCCAGGGCGGTGTCGCTGAAGCCGAAGTCGATGCTGGCGTTCAGCGAGTATTGGCCGTCCTCAAGCCGCGTCTGAGCCTTCCTGATCGCGAAATCGTCGCGGGCGAAGGCGCTCGCCGCCAGGGCAAGAAGCAGGCTCAGTAGGATCCACGGCCGCGGGCCGAAAGTTTTCCCTGGGCTCATGGCGAGGCTTTCTCGAGCAGGGCGTAGAAGAAGCCGTCGTGCCCGCCGGGGGTGGGCAGCAATTGACGGCCATGCGCCAGACTCCGACCCCAGTCGGTGTCGAGGGCAAGCTCGCGGGCCTCGGGCCGCTGGGCCAGAAAGGCGGCTATCCGTTCCTGGTTCTCGGCGGCCAGGAGCGAGCAGGTGGCGTACAGCAGACGGCCGCCGGGCGCCAGCAGGGGCCAGAGCGCCTGGAGCATGCGATCTTGCGTGACGCCGAGCACGGGGATGTCCTCTGCCCGCCGCAGCCATTTGATGTCCGGATGACGGCGGATGACGCCGGTCGCGGAGCAGGGGACGTCGAGCAGAATGCGGTCGAACGGCCGGCTGGTCCAGGCGCCCCGCGGATCCGCTGCGTCGTCCACGAGCACTTGGGCCGAGAGGCCGAGCCGGTTCAGGGTTGCCCGCAAGGTGACGAGACGCGATTCGTCGCTGTCGATCGCGATCAGCTCCAGGTCGTTCCCGGCCTGTTCGAGGATGGCGGCGGCCTTGCCGCCGGGGGCGGCGCAGGCGTCTAGAACCCGCTGACCGGGTTGGGCGTCGAGCAGACGGGCCGCAAGCTGGGCGCCGCTGTCCTGAACCGCGACCAGGCCCGCGTCGAAGCCGGGCAGGTCGCGGGTGGGCAGGGGCCGCTCCAGCATGAGCCCGGCCGCGAGCCCAGGGATGGGGCGCGCGGGGAGCCCGGCCGACTCCAGGAGGGCCGCGTAGGCGGGGATGTCGCCGCGCGTGCGATTGACCCGCAAGGCCATGGGTGGCCGGTCATTGCTGGCCGTGACGATGGACTCCCAATCCGTCGGCCAGTCGTGCTGCAACTGGGTCAGGAGCCATTCGGGGAACAGCCAGCGTGCCTCGGCTCGGGCGTTGACCCGCTCCAGCAGGGCGTCTGCCTCGCGTTGGAACCGCCTGAGGACCGCGTTGACCAGCGCCGCCATGTGCGGCTTGCCCATCAGGCGCGCCGCCTCGACGGTCGCGGAGACGGCGGCGTGTGCCGGCGTTTTCATGGCGACGAGCTGATAGAGCCCGATCAGGATCAGGGCATCCAGATCCCGGTCGGCCGGTTTGAGCGGGCGATCGAGCAAGAGCGCGCCGAGGGCTTCGAGACGCGGTAGCAGCCGGAGCGCGCCGTAGGTCATCTCTTGGGTCAGCGCCTGGTCGGCGGGCGAGCCTGGGGCGCGATCATCCCGCAGGACGCGGGTCAGCGACTGGCCATGATCCCGCACCCGCTGGAGCGCGCGCGCCGCCGCCGCGCGCGCCGCCGCGCCCACCGATTGTTCCCTGGGTTCAGCCAAGTCGCGCGCCATCCAAGCGTCGCGCGTTCAGATAGTCCGCGGCGCTCATGGGCTTCTTCCCGGCTGGCTGGAGACGGGTGATCCGGAGCGTTCCCCGCCCGGTGGCGACGCGAATGCCGGATCTGTCCGCTTGGAGGACGTTGCCAGGGTGGGCGGCCTCGCCTGCGCTGGTCTCTGCCTCGGCACCCCAAATGCGCAGGAGGTCGCCGTCGAGACTGGTCTGGGCGACAGGCCAGGGGTCGAAGGCCAGCACTTGGCGCTCGATGGCTTCGGCCGGCCATGTCCAGTCGATGACGGCCTCCTCCTTGGTCAATTTATGGGCATAGTTCGCGAGCCGATCATCCTGCGGCTCGGGAATGCGGGAGCCGTCGGCGATTCCCGGCAGGGCATCGGTCAGCGCGCTGGCGCCAAGCATCGCCAGCCGGTCATGCAGCTCGCCGCCGGTCTCGCGCTCGCCGATCGGGGTTTCGCTGCGATGGAAGACCGGGCCGGTGTCAAGGCCCGCTTCCATGCGCATGATACAGACGCCTGTCACCGCGTCGCCGGCAAGCACGGCGCGCTGGATCGGCGCGGCGCCGCGCCAGCGCGGGAGCAGGGAGGCATGAACGTTGACGCAGCCCAGGCGGGGCGATTCCAGGACGGCGGGCGGCAGCAGAAGCCCGTAGGCGACCACGACCATGAGATCGGCATCCAGCGACCGCAGTTGCGTCACCGCGTCGGGATCCCGTTTCAGGCTCTCCGGTTGGAAGACTGGGATACCCTGATCGAGCGCCAGGGCCTTGACCGGGCTCATCTGAACCTTGCGGCCGCGACCGGCGGGGCGATCGGGCTGGGTATAAACGGCAATCACGGAGTGTCCTGCCTCGACCAGGGCGGCCAGGCTCGGGACAGCGAACTCAGGGGTACCCGCGAAGATGATCCGGAGCCGGCTCATTCGGACGCCTTGCATGCGCGGGGGCAGGCAGAACCCCGGCGACCCGGGTGGCTCGATGAGGCCGCCGCGCGGGCAATCAGAAGCATCACCGCCATCAGAGCACCCCCCGGCGCGGCTCCGGGTTGTCCGCCAGGGCTTGGCGTTGCTCCTTTTCGAGCTTACGGCGGATGCGCTGGCGCTTGAGCATCGAGAGGTAGTCGACGAACAGCTTGCCGTCCAGATGATCGATTTCGTGCTGGATGCAGACCGCGAGCAGTCCGTCCGCGTCCAGGGTGAAGGGTTCGCCATCGCGGTCGAGCGCCGCGACGCTGACCCGCTCCGCGCGAGTGACCGTCTCAAAAAAACCGGGTACGGACAGGCATCCCTCGTCCATCTGTTCCTTGCCCTCGAGCGCGAGGATGCGCGGATTGATCAGGCACAGTGGCGTATCGTGGTGCTCCGAGGTATCGATGACGACGACCCTCCGCTGTACGTTGACCTGCGTGGCGGCCAGCCCGATGCCGGGGGCGGCGTACATGGTCTCGAGCATGTCGTCGATCAGACGCCGGATCGCATCGTCCACGCGGTCGACGGGTAACGCCTTCTTGCGCAGCCTTGAATCGGGGAAAGTGAGGATGTCGAGCTTGGCCATCTTTTATCGGATCGGAGCGAAATGGTGGGTCAACGAGTGGAAGTCAGCAAGATCTGTGCGCTACTATCGGTGCGATACTACACCCCATTGTGGGGGCGGGTGAATCCCGTTTCGACCATCCAGGAGGGTCCATGCGCGCCATGACACGCCGTTTCGCGGCACTTACCGTCCTTATCTGCTCCGTCCTGCTGGTGACGTCGGGCGCGCTCGCCGTCGAGCTGGCGCCGGAAGCCCCGCAGACCTACAGGGTTCAATCCGGAGATACGCTTTGGGAGATCGCCGGGCGTTTCCTGCGCGATCCGTGGCGCTGGTCCGAGGTGTGGGAGGCCAACGGCGGGGTCGGAAATCCGAATCTCATCTATCCGGGCGATGTCTTGGAATTGAACATGGTCAACGGCGAGCCTCGCATCCGACGCTCCGGGGGCGGCTCCCGGGGCGGTCGCGGCGGAATGCCGGTGGTGAAGCTCGGTCCGCAAGTCCGGTCCTCCGCGCTGAAGGACGCAGTGCCGACGATCGAGATTTCGGTCATCGGTCCCTTCCTGACCCAGCCCTACGTCGCCGACTCCGATGACATCGATCGTGCCTCCTATGTCGTCGGCTTTCCCGATGAGCATATCGTGGCGGGAGTCAACGACTCCATCTATGTCCGCAAGATCCGCTCGACCGAAAACGCCAACTTCCAGATCCTGCGCCCCGGCAATGAGCTGCGCGACCCTGACACCAACGAGGTGCTCGGCTTCGAGGCGGCCTTCGTGGCCAACGCGGCGCTTGAGCGACCGGGCGATCCGGCCAAGCTCAAAGTGGTACGGATGGAGCAGGAGGTCGCCATCGGCGACCGCGTCGTCCCTTCCAGCATCGAGAAGCCGCTGGAGAACTTCTTCCCGCGTCCGGCGCCATCCGGGCTGCGCGGTCGGATCATCTCGGTCCTGAACGGCGTCACCCAGATTGGCCAGTACGACGTGGTGGTGCTCAATCGCGGAACGCGCGACCGGCTCGTGCCTGGGAGCGTCTTCGAGGTCTTCATCGGGGGCGAAACGGAGCGCGATCAGGTCAAGGCGGGGATCGCCTCATCGGACTGGCTGATGGAGAGTCCCTTTTCGAGCGAGTTCTGGCTGGGGCGCGACTATGAACGCAAGGGCTGGCGGCGCGACGAGCCCGACCCGGATGCATCCTTCCCGATCCACGCCGATTACAGAAGGGACAGGGCTGAATACGTCAAACCGTTCGAGCGGTCGGGGATGCTGATGGTCTTTCGCACCTTTGACCGAGTCAGCTTCGGTCTCATCCTAAAGGCCTCCCGCGCGATCAACGTGGGCGACTGGATTGCCGCGCCGTCCTCCTGACGCTGTCGCGAGCCAGGCGCGGGGACGCGCGAACGACGACCCCCGCGATTGGCTCGCACTCCTCAACGCGCCCCGGATCGGGTCGCGCACCTTCATCCGTCTGCTGGAACATTTCGGAAGCGCGGGCGCCGTTCTTTCGGCGTCGTCGGAGCGTCTTGCCCAACTCGGTCTCAGGCCGGAGACGGTCGCGGCGCTGCGCAGCCCGGACGGCGAGGCGATCGAGCGCATCCTGCGCTGGGCCGAGCAGCCCGACGCCCACCTTCTGACCCTGGCCGATCCGCGGTATCCCCGCGCGCTCGCCGAGATCCCGGACGCGCCGCCGGTGCTTTACGTCCGGGGCGATCCAGCGATCTTGAGCGAGCCTCAGATCGCCATCGTCGGTAGCCGTAACCCCACTCCGGGCGGCCAGGAGATCACCGCTGAATTCGCCCGGCAGCTCGCCGCATACGGTCTGGTCATCACGAGCGGGCTGGCCGTCGGCGTCGATGGCGCCGCCCACGCGGCCGCCCTGGAGCGCGGTCGGTCGATTGCGGTGCTCGGCACCGGGCCGGATCTCGTCTATCCGGCCTCGCACCGGGATCTCGCGCGGCGAATCGTCGAGCGGGGTGCCATGGTCAGCGAATTGCCGCCGGGGCAGGGACCTCTGGCAAGAAATTTTCCCCGTCGCAACCGGATCATCAGCGGCTTGAGTCTGGGCGTGCTGGTCACCGAGGCCGCTCTCAAGAGCGGTTCATTGATCACCGCGCGCACCGCGCTTGAGCAGGGCCGAGAGGTCTTCGCCGTCCCCGGATCGATTCGCAATCCATCGGTGCGAGGATGTCATGCGCTAATCCGCGAAGGGGCGAGATTGGTCGAGCGCGCCGATGAGATCCTCGCCGAGCTCGCGCCGCAGCTCCGTTCACTGCTGACGGCAAGCACCGAGGAGGACAGCGCGGCTGCGCAGCCAGCGACCACGTCGCCCCTTGACGCGGCGCATCGGTGCCTGCTCGACGCCATGGGTCACGATCCAGTGACCCCGGATCAGTTGATCGAGCGCACCGGGCTGGCGATCGATCGGATTTCATCCATGTTGTTGCTCATGGAACTGAATGGTCATGTATCATCGACCCACGGAGGTCGCTATTGCCGCTGTCGCGAGGCGTCGTGATCCTCCGGGCGTGACGGTGCGCCCTTATCCGCCAGCCGGTCGGTTGGCGTCATCCATCGAGGTTGGCTGATGAATGAAAACATGGTCGATGTGCTGATCTATCTCTATGAGAATTACATGGACGGAGAGAGCCAACCCCCCGTCGAGCAACGCGACCTTGAGGACGAGCTTGCCCAGGCCGGATTTTCCCAGGGCGAGATCGACAAGGCACTGCGCTGGCTCGACGAGCTGGCCGTCGGTGTCGATGCCATCGAGGATCGTGACCAGGATCCCGTGCACGCCCCGGGCGCCATCCGCGTTTATTGCGATGATGAGTGCCAGAAGCTGGATACCGAGGTGCGCGGTATGCTCCTTTCCCTGGAACAGCATGGGATCCTGGACCCGGTCAGCCGCGAACTCGTCATCGATCGGCTACTGGCGATCGACCATCCGCAGGTCCTGGTCGACGAGGTGAAATGGGTCGCCTTGCTGGTGCTGATGAACCGGCCGGGCCGCGAGGATGCCTTCAGTCAGCTCGAAGGCATGGTCTACAGCGAAGATCCCGTCTATCTGCACTGACCGCATCCCAGGCGCCAGTCGCCGCAGGCACCGCCGCTGCGGTGCCTGCCGGCCCCGCGTCGCCCCCGGGCTTGACCGCATCGACAACGCCAAGGCAAACCCTTGACGTCCACATTCGTTCTGGGTTTACCCTAGGCGCTCGCGACTTGTCTGAATCGAATCCCGCATGAATCTCGTCATCGTCGAATCACCCGCCAAGGCCAAGACCATCAAGAAGTACCTCGGACCCAATTTCGAGGTCATTGCCTCCTATGGCCATGTGCGCGATCTGATCCCCAAGGAGGGCGCGGTCGATCCGGACAACGGTTTCGCGATGAAGTACCAGATCATCGACCGCAACGAGAAACACGTCCAGACCATCGCCAAGCTGCTCAAGGGCGCCGATGCGCTTTATCTGGCCACTGACCCGGATCGCGAGGGCGAGGCCATTTCCTGGCATCTCTTCGAGCTGCTCAAGGGGCGCCACCAACTGGGTGACAAGCCGGTCCATCGGGTGGTCTTCAACGAGATCACCAAGCGCGCGGTGCAGGAGGCCGTCGCCAATCCGCGTCAGATCTCTTACGACCTGGTGAATGCCCAGCAGGCGCGCCGCGCCCTGGACTATCTGGTCGGCTTCAATCTCTCGCCGCTGCTGTGGAAGAAGATCCGCCGGGGGCTCTCGGCCGGTCGGGTGCAGAGTCCCGCGCTGCGGCTGATCTGCGAGCGCGAGCTGGAGATCGAAGCCTTCGTCCAGCGCGAATACTGGACGATCGAGGCCGATACCGCCAAGGACGCGCAAGCCCCTTCAGCGCCAAGCTCACGCACCTTCGGCGGCGACAAGGTCGAGCAGTTCAGCATCACCGACGAGGCCCGCGCGACCCAGGTCCGGCAGGCGCTCGAACAGGCCGCCGACGGCAAGCTCAAGGTCGAGGAGGTCGAGCGCAAGCAGCGCAAGCGCCATCCGGCGCCGCCCTTCATCACCTCGACCCTCCAGCAGGAGGCGGCGCGCAAGCTCGGCTTCACCGCGCAGCGCACCATGCGCGTCGCCCAGCAGCTCTATGAGGGCGTGGATGTCGGCAGCGGCGCGGTCGGTCTCATCACCTACATGCGTACCGACTCGGTCAATCTGGCCCAGGAGGCGATCGCCGAGATCCGCGCCTATGTCACCGAACGCTATGGCGCCGAGGATCTGCCGGATGCAGCCGCGTCTGTTCAAGACCAAGGCCAAGAACGCCCAGGAGGCGCACGAGGCGATCCGTCCGACCTCCATCCTGCGCGAGCCTGCGGCGGTCAAGGCGCATCTCACTGCCGAGCAGTTCAAGCTCTACGAGCTGATCTGGAAGCGCACCCTGGCCTGCCAGATGGCCCATGCCCTCATCAATCAGGTCGCGGTCGATCTGAGCGCGGGCGCGGGCAACCTGTTTCGCGCCACCGGCTCCATGGTCGTCGATCCCGGCTTCATGCGCGTCTACCTGGAGGGCCGCGACGACGCCAAGAGCGCCGATGACGACGAGGAC
This sequence comes from uncultured Gammaproteobacteria bacterium, assembly GCA_963818415.1. GTDB lineage: Bacteria > Pseudomonadota > Gammaproteobacteria > Chromatiales > Chromatiaceae > CAWFSC01. The sequence continues at coordinate 396,681 of CAWFSC010000004.1, forward strand.
CGCATGCTCCCGGAGATGAAGGTGGGCGAGCTGATCGACCTGCTCGCCATCCGCTCCGAGCAGCACTTCACCGAGCCGCCGCCGCGCTATACCGAGGCGTCACTGGTCAAGGCACTGGAGGAGTACGGCATCGGCCGGCCCTCGACCTATGCCTCCATCATCTCGACGCTTCAGGATCGCGAATACGTGATCCTGGACAAGAAGCGCTTCGTGCCGACCGATGTCGGCCGGGTGGTCAACAAATTCCTGACCGAGTATTTCACCTCCTACGTCGACTACGACTTCACCGCGCGGCTGGAGGACGAGCTGGACGCGGTCTCGCGCGGGGAGGACGAGTGGATCCCGCTCCTGGAGCATTTCTGGAGGCCCTTCAAGGATCTGGTCGACCACACCCAGGAGCACGTCAAGCGCAGTGACGTCACCCAGGAAAAGATCGACGAGGTCTGCCCCAAGTGCGGCGGTCAGCTCTCGATCCGGCTGGGTCGCAACGGGCGCTTCATCGGCTGCACCAACTATCCGGACTGCGACTACACCCGCGATCTGAACGCCGACAAGGCTGAGCGCGAGGCCCCGGAGGTCGTCGAGGGCCGCTCCTGTCCGCTGTGCGGGTCGGCGCTGGAGGTCAAGCGCGGGCGCTACGGCAAGTTCATCGGTTGCAGCGGCTATCCGAAGTGCAAGCACATCGAGCCGCTGGACAAGCCGGAGGACACCGGCGTCACCTGTCCCCAATGCGGAAAGGGGACGCTTCAGAAGAAAAAATCGCGGCGCGGCAAGATCTTCTATTCCTGCTCCACCTATCCCAAGTGCGACTACGCGGTCTGGGACGAGCCCATCGCCGAACCCTGTCCAAGATGCGGCTGGCCGGTGCTGACCATCAAGGTCACCAAGACCAAGGGGGCGGAGAAGGTCTGTCCGCAGAAGGAATGCAGCTACCGCGAGACCCTGGAGCAACCCGAGGACGCGCAGGGCGCTGAGTCCTGAGCGCGGCGGCTAACGCAGCGCGTCACGCAGGCGCTGCCAGGGGAAGTTACCGCGCGATCCAGGATACTCCCCGCCGGGGTCGATCTTCTGCTTGTAGCGGCGCCCCCCGCAGCTAAAGCTCCGCTCGTCGATTTCACTGTGTCCCCGGATCTGATCGACCGTCAGACCATGGGTTGCGAGCAAGTCGTTTCAGCAGATCCAGCAGCGCCTGGATCTGAACCTCGGGAAAGGGATCCCTGCCATTGCCGTCGTTTACCAGCTCGATGCCGAGCGAGGTCTGATTGTGCCCCCGGGCGTGGTGGGCGATCTGGGCTTCCGGCACGCCCGCCACCGTTGTGCCGTCGCGTCCGATCAGGTAGTGATAACCAATGTCCGGATGGGCGGCGAAGTAGTGGATATTCGACTCCAGCGAACCGCCGGGGGCATCCCAGAGCTTGTCGTTCCGACACCCGGGTCCGCCGGTGGCGTGGATCACGACTATGTCGAGTTGACGCGACTGGGCGATTGTCCATGGACCGAGGAACAGGAGACCCGTCAGCAGTCGGATCAGGGTTCGCGGACGCCGTCGCGCCGGGCCTGTCGAGGTCATGAAGGTGTCTCCCTGGTGCCTCTGGGCGATCCGCCAGCCTCGCGCTCGCGGGCGCTAGCCCACTCAACGATGTTGGCCCACCGAGGCGAGCGTCAACCCTAGATTCGCCTGATGCACAAAGTGCTTGAAATCGTCGAAACTGCCCGCGTCGAGGGGGCGGTTGCTGAGACCCCGATCAGCATAGAAAAGACCGATACATTGGCTGGTCACGATAATGGGGGCAACCATGAATGGCACCTGCCCCATCATCCGCGTCAAGCCCTCCGGGATCTGTCGTGGATCCTCCTCGCGATCCCTCTGCGTGACCAGGCGCGGAACCTTGTGGTCCATCGTCTGAAACAGGATGTCCCGCGTCTGCTGCGGGCGGGCGAAACGGAAGTGCTCGGCGAGCGCCGCATCGTCGATCCCGAGCGCGTATTTCGCCCTGATGGCCTGCTTGTCGGGCGTGGTCAGGGCGAACACCACCCGGTCCATGCCCACTCCCCGATAGAGTCCCTCAAGCACCAGTTCCATGATGACATTGAAATTGCAGCGGCCGCTCTCCAGCGCGGAAGCCAGCTCGCGCGAGATCCTGATTTGCAGCTTGGCGTCCGCCAGCGGGTGCGCTTCGGTGGGTTCGGGCGCTCCGGCGGCCTCGATCGCTTGATCCGGCGCCTGCGGCTCCCCGGTCCGCGTGCTGGACGTCGGCTGCGGGATCAGGTTGGCTGCGGCGCTTGCGCCACAATCGCTCGCCATCATGGCCGCGGCGCGCGCCCGCTGGTGCAGCAAGGCCCTGGCATCGGACTCGTTGAGTCCTGTCAGCTTCGCGGCCTTCAGGGTCAGGTGCTCCATCTGGTCCGAGCGCCAGCCGTGCTCGTCGGCACAGCGCGCGACCTGTTGACCCAGCATGATGCTCTGGATGCGGGGATCCTGACGTGCCGGGTGAGCAATCGCTTCCTGGAGCAGTTCGGTCAGTTGCCACTCGTGGATCAGTTGCCGACTCAGATGGCTCAACCGGAAACCGAGGATCCGTTCCTGGGCCTGCTCCGGGCCGACTCCCGGCTGGCGCGCGAGTTGCTCGACCCGGTCGCAATACTCGTTGCCGAAGCACCAGAAAGCGAGTTCGCCGATGCGGTAGAGAAGGGTGGCGATAAAGACTTCTTCCGGGGATCTGTCGCCGTGCGCAGCCGCGATCGCGCGCGCCTGGGTGGCCGCGTGCATGGCACGGGCCAGCTCGCGGTCGAGACGCTCCTTGGCGACCCCCTTGACCAGGGTATCGACCAGGGTCAGCGTCAGGCAAAGATTGCGCACGGCATTGAAGCCGAGCACGATCACCGCCCGCGTGACGGTGCTGATGTTGGTCGGGCAGGGGTTGTAAAGGATAGAGTTGGCCAGCCTGAGCAAGCGGGCGGTCATGGACGCATCCTGGAGGATGACGGTAGCCAGCTCCGAGACGGGCGCCAGGTCATTGTCAGAGAGCGCGACGATCCGCTGCACCGTGCGATCGAAGATCGGCATCTTCTGGCCGCGGATCGTTTCGAGCCAGGTCTCCAGGTTGCTCTTCGGGGGCGTATCGGTGCTCAATGTGTGTATCAGGCCGGGTGCGAACGGACAACTATAGGTGAGGGAAGGATCCATTTCCAGATGCTGGGCGGCGATCCGCTCGCCGCACCGGCCAAACCCTGAGGAGTTGAGCTGAAGTGGTTCGTGTTGATGCTCGTTCGGCCGACGACCGGCAGCGAGGGATGCCGATCGCTTCCGCGCACCGCGTTCGCGTGGCGGCTGCCCTGATTGGCCGCGGTGGCGTGGTCGCCTATCCCACCGAGGCCGTCTACGGGTTGGGTTGCGATCCCTGGGACGCCGCCGCCGTGGCGCGTCTGCTCGCCATCAAGCGACGTCCCGTCTCCAAGGGACTGATCCTGATCGCGGCGGATCCGGCGCAGTTGTGGCCATTCGTCGAGCCGCTCCCGGACGCTTGCATGGTGCCGATCCTGGCGAGCTGGCCGGGTCCCAATACCTGGCTCCTGCCCGCGCGGGCGCGTACGCCGGGATGGTTGACCGGTCGCTTCGACAGTCTTGCGGTGCGCGTGACCGGGCATCCCCTGGCCGCAGCACTCTGCCGGGCGCATGGAGGGGCAATTGTGTCCAGCAGTGCGAATCAAGCCGACCGCCGCCCAGCGCGCACGGCCCTTGAGGTGCGACTCTGCCTGGACGATCCGCCTGACGCTGTACTCGCCGGACCTTGTGGCGGCGCCGAGCGCCCCTCGCGGATTCGGGACGGACGCACGGGTCGCGTCCTGCGTGTCTGATCCGCTGGGATTCCTCCACGCCGCCGTCTCTTGGTCGCGAATCGGCATGACGCGCGATCCGCTTGCCGCGCGGGCCACCGGCTCAGGGCCGACGGTGGCGAAAGGTCCAGGGGGTCTGCTGCTCGCCCCGCTGGCTCCAGATCCCGCGTTTGGCATCGCGTGCCTCGCGCTCCGCGCGGAAATAGCGCGGATCGTCGCAGTAGCGGTCGTACACCGCCGCCTGTCCGCTGCGTACTTGCTCCAGGTTCAGCAGGCGCCGCTCGGGATCGATCGTGTAGACATCAGCGACCGTTCGACCGAAACGGTCTTGCTCGATCGGTAGCAGGATCAGCTCGCTCGGGGCGATGCGTAGCAGGTTTGCGCGCGAGCGATCGCCCCAAGGGCGCTGGTTCTTTTCCGGGGCGTCGATGCAGTGGAGCCGAACATTGACTGGTCTGCCCCGACAATCAAGGCGCAGCGAGTCTCCATCGAGCACCCTCTCCAGTCGACATGACTGCCCGCCCGCGGCGAGCGACCAGCTCAGCGGGATCAGGCCGCCGCCCCACTGCTGTATCGCCCAGGCCACCAGAATCGCCAGGGCGATGGCGAGCGACGCCAGTGGCGAGCGGGTCATCCTAGACAACGCGGGCACCCACCAGTGGGGCGGAACGCAAGCGGGGGCGTCAGCCATTGATCCACAGGTGGACGCCGATGCTTGCGAAATAGCCCAGGGCGACCACTGGGGTCCACTTCAGATGCGAGAAGAAGGTATAGCTGCCGTGCGCCTGGCCCATGAGCGCGACGCCGGCGGCCGAGCCGACCGACAGCAGCGAGCCGCCGACACCGGCGGTGAGCGTGACCAGCAGCCATTGGCTCTCGCTCATCGCGGGATCCATGGTCAGGACGGCGAACATGATTGGGATATTGTCGATGACGGCGGACAGGAGTCCGACGGTCACATTGGCGAGGGTCGGACCCCATTGGCTATACATGAGTTCGGAGGTGGTCGCGAGATAGCCGATCTGTCCGAGACCGCCGACACAGAGAATGACTCCGTAGAAAAACAGCAGGGTATCCCATTCGGCCCGCGCGACGTTGCCGAAGACATCGAAGGGGGTCATGTCGCCCACGAGGGCCGCGTTGTCATGGTTGCGCCGCTGAGAATCCTGGTGGCTCATGCGCAGAAAGAAGCCGAGGAATTGGAGATAGCCGAGTCCGGTGAGCATGCCGATGACAGGCGGCAGGCGCAGGAAGTGGTGGAAGCTCACGGCGGTCGCGATGGTCAGCAGGAAGAGCAGCATGATGCGCTTGGCGCCGCGCTTCATCGGCACCTCCTCGATCGCCGCCCGAGGCTTGAGCTTGGGGACGGCAAGGTGCATGAGCATGGCTGGGATCAGGAAATTGACCATGGCGGGCACGAGCAGCTTGAAGAAGCCGGCGAAATCGACGATCCCTTTCTGCCAGACCATCAGGGTCGTGATGTCGCCAAAGGGGCTGAAGGCGCCCCCCGCGTTGGCGGCCACCACGATGTTGATGCAGGCCAGCGTGACGAAGCGTCGGTTGTCGCCCCCAACCGCAAGGACCACGGCACCCATCAGCAGGGCCGTGGTCAGGTTATCGGCGACCGGAGAGATCACAAAGGCCAGGATGCCGGTTATCCAGAAGAGCGCGCGAAAGCCGAAGCCCTTGCGAATGAGCCAGGCCCGCAGCGCGTCGAAGACCTGCCGCTCCTGCATGGCATTGACGTAGGTCATGGCGACCAGGAGGAACAGCATCAACTCTGCGTATTCGAGCAGATTGTGGCGAACCGCCGCCTCGGCAGACTTCCGATTGGCCCTGCTGTGCGTAAAAGTAGGCGATCAGGCACCAGATGACGCCAGCGGCGATGATCACCGGTTTGGATTTGCGCAGATGCAGGAATTCCTCCGCCATGACCAAGGCATAGGCCAGGCCGAAGACGATCAGCGCGGCATAACCGACGGCGTGTCCCGTCAGATCGATGGCCGGCGTCGCGCCCGAGGCCAGGGCCGCCAGTGGGGTGCAGCCGGCGATGGCGCCGACGATGAGGGCTCGCGGTGAGGGCATGAGTCGGTCTCGCGGAGGGATTGCAGGTTCGTCCCGGATGAGGACGCCAGGGGCCGTTCGCCGCGATCTGTCGAGCGGGCGCGGTCGCTGATCGCGGGTTTCCTTCGCCGTCCGCGCTGGAAGGGTTTCCCATCGAGTGCCAGGGGACGACCGCGTTACCTCTGGGCCATGGCGAAGGCTTCGCCGTCGATCAGTTCCCGGCGCTCTTCCGCGGACCATTGGCGATCGTCGCCGTCGCTGAAATGGCCCGTCTTGGTTGCGGCTTGGGGCATGGTTATCGCTATTTGGATCGGATGCACCCATTGATTATCGTCGATCCAGCCTGGTCATGCGTAGCGCCGATACGATTCCCGAATTACCATCCGCCGGTGCATGAATGTCCTGGATGGGCATGTCTGGCTGTGTCTCCCTGATCGGTGCCAATTTGTGAATGCTGTCTTGTCATCCTCGTTCCCCGATTTTGCCCGCGCCCGCGTTCTGGTGGCCGGGGATCTCATGCTCGACCGCTACTGGACGGGCGCGACGCGCCGCATCTCGCCGGAGGCCCCTGTGCCCGTGGTGCATGTGGGCAGCGTCGAGGATCGGCCGGGCGGCGCGGCGAATGTCGCGCTCAACCTCGCGGCGCTCGGCGCGCGCGCGACGCTGGTGGGCGTGACCGGGACGGACACGGCGGCGGATATCCTGGCCGCGCGACTGGCCGACCAGGGGGTCGTGGCGCGTTTTCACCGTCGCGCCGATGTGCCGACCATTACCAAGCTGCGGGTCTTGAGTCACCATCAACAGCTCATCCGGCTCGACTTCGAGGAGTCGCTCGCGCCCATCGGGGAGGATCCGCTCCCGGCGATGGTTGCGGGCCTGCTCGCCGAGTCCGATCTGCTGCTGCTCTCCGATTACGCCAAGGGTACCCTCGCCGATCCCCAGCGCCTGATCGCGACCGCTCGGGCACTGGGTAAGCCCGTCCTGGTCGATCCCAAGGGGCGCGATTTCGGCCGCTATCGGGGCGCGACGCTGCTGACGCCGAATCGCCATGAGTTGGAAGATGTCGTCGGGCGCTGCGACGACGACGCGATGCTGGTCGCAAAGGGTCAACGCCTGCGCGCGGATCTGTCTCTGGACGCCCTGCTGGTGACCTTGGGCGAGCGAGGCATGCTGCTCCTGCGCGCCGATGCGGAGGCGCTGCATCTGCCAACTCGGGCGCGCGAGGTGTTCGACGTGACGGGTGCCGGCGATACCGTGATCGCCACCCTCGCGGCGGCGCTGGGCGCCGGTCTTGGGATCGCCGATGCCTGCACCCTGGCCAACTGCGCGGCCGGGCTTGCGGTCGGCAAGCTGGGCACCGCGACCGTCGGCGCGGCCGAATTGGCGCGTGCCTACCAGGGCGTCGAGTGGCAGACCGTCTTGGATCAGGAGGCGCTGATCGACGCGGTCGCCGCCGCCCGAGCGGCGGGCGAGCGGGTGGTCATGACCAATGGTTGCTTCGATATCCTCCATGAAGGTCATGTGTCCTATCTCCAGCAGGCCAAACGGTTGGGCGATCGTTTGATCGTCGCCGTGAACGACGACGCGTCGGTGCGCCGGCTCAAGGGCGAGGGTCGCCCCATCAACGGCGTGGAGCAGCGCATGGCGGTGTTGGCGGGGTTGGCCTCGGTCGACTGGGTCTGTCCTTTCGGCGAAGATACGCCAGCATCGCTGATCTGCCGCGTGCAGCCGGATATCCTGGTCAAGGGCGGCGACTATCGGCCAGACGCGATCGCTGGCGCCGAGTGCGTGCGGGCCAGGGGTGGCGAGGTGAGGGTCCTGGATTTTCTCCCAGGTCGCTCGACCAGCCGGATCATCGGGTCGATACGCGACGCCTGACCCTGGCTCTGGTCCGTCCGTGACGGGCCTGAAGTCCATGCTCCAAAAGATTGTTGAACTAGGGAAAGCCAACGATGAATCCTTTCGTCCACCTCAAAGTCTCCCATCGGCTCTATCTGGTCTATGGCGTCGCCATCCTCTTCAGCCTGGCCATCTACGGCATGGTGCTCTTCTTTCTCGACGGGCTGGAGCGAGCGAACGTTCAGGTCTTCGACCAGGAGGTCAAGGCGCGCATCCTGACGCAGTCCATCACGGCCGATCTCAACATGTTGAGCCGCCTGTCGCGCAACCTGATGTTGGGTGGCGATTACGACAAGAACCTGACCCAGATCCACGAGGTGGAGAGCGCGATCCGCACGGGGTTCGACCAACTGCCCGGGGCACTGGCTGACCCGGACGATCTCGCGCTGGCGGAGTCGAGCCGCCGCAGCACGCTGGCGTTTGTCGATAAGGTGCTGGCGCTGGCCGCTGAAATGCGCGCGCTCGCCCCTGAGCAACGGCATACGCTCTTTCCGCGTTACGAGCGGGAGGCGACCCCCCCGGCGCAGGAGTCACGCAAGTATTTCGGCGCCTTGTCCACGCGCGCGGAGCAGCATTTCCAGGAGGCGGAGGCCAACGCCAAGCAGCAGTTCGACCAGCTCCGAGCCGCGCTGAATCTGGCCATGCCGATCTTCGTGGCGCTTCTGACCCTGATCATCCTGGCCATCCTGCGTTCCATCATTCGCCCGCTCCATGAGTTGATCGCCGCCTTTTCCGCCATTTCCAGCGGCGCGGGCAATCTGACCCAGCGCCTGGTCGTTCACGACCGGCACGAGCTTGGCGCGGTCGCCGAGGGGTTCAATACGTTCGCCGCGAGTATCCAGCAACTCATCGGACGCATGCATCATCACAGCTCGGATGCGGTTGGCGCGGCCTTTCAGTTGGAGACGGATGCTGAGGAGGCGCTCACGCGGGTCGAGGAATCCGCCGCCCAGACAGCGGCCTTGGCTACCGCCAGCGAGGAGATGACGGCGACGACCGAGAGCATCGCCGAGAGTTGCAGCCATGCCGCGGACAGCGCGCGCCAGGCGAGCCGGATCGCTCACCAGGGGGCCGAGGTGGTCCAGCGCAGCATTGGCATGATGCATGAGGTCGCGCAAAAGGTCCGGGCCTCGGCGGAGACGGTCAAGGAGCTTGGCGCCCGTTCGGTCCAGATCGGCGCCATCGTCGGGGCGATCAAGGAGATCGCGGATCAGACCAATCTGCTCGCCCTCAATGCCGCGATCGAGGCCGCCCGCGCGGGCGAGCAGGGGCGCGGCTTCGCGGTGGTCGCCGATGAGGTGCGGACCCTGGCGGAGCGGACCAATCGCGCCACCCGCGAGATCGCCGACATGATCCAGGCGATCCAGCGGGAGACCGCCAAGGCGGTCGCGTCGATGGAGCTTGGCGTCGTCGAGGCCGAGCAGGGCTCCGCCGACGCCGCCCGCTCCGGCGACGCCCTGAGCGACATCCTAAGCAGCGCCAACGAGGTCACCCAGGAGATCGATCAGATCGCGACCGCGACCGAGGAACTGGCCGCCACCAATAACGAGGTCTCGCGCAACATCCTCGGGATTAGCGATCTGACCCAGGGGTCGCTGGCGCTTTCGCGGCGTACCGAGGCGACGGCCGATCACATGCTGGCGATCTTCCATCAACTCCAGTCGTCCCTGGATCGCTTCACGTCCGACGAGGACGTCGGCTCCATCGTCCACAAGGCCAAGAGCGCCCACTTAAACTTCATCCGATCGATCAAACAGCACCTGCGCGGTCAAGCCGGATTGCAGGCCGGCACCTTGCCCGATCATCGTGGCTGCGCCTTTGGCCTCTGGTATCAGGGGCCGGGGCAGGCCCGTTTTTCAGGCAATCACACCTTTCGAGAGATCGAGCCGCATCACCGCGAGGTGCATGAGTTGGGCAAGCGGGCGCTTCAGGCCCATGACGTGGGAGAGCATGGCCAAGCGGAAGCGCACTACCACGACATGGTCGGCACGTCGCAGCGTTTGCTGCATCTGCTGGATCAGTTGGCGGGATGAGCGGGGGGCGTTGTCATGGGTCGGGCTGACGGCCTGAGACTGGCGCTCTACAGCTCGATCATCCGCCTGGTCTTGCCCCTGGTACTGCTCCGACTCTGGTGGCGCGGTCGCACGGTGCCCGCCTATCGGCGGCGCATCGGCGAGCGTCTGACTTGGCGCGTCCAGATTCCACGGTCCGAGATCTGGATCCATGCCGTTTCGGTCGGCGAGGTCCAGGCCGCCGAGCCCTTGATCCGGCGCTGGTTGGCGCAGTGTCCCGCGCGCCGCATCCTGGTGACCACCACCACGCCGACGGGAGCCGCCCGTGTCCTGGATCTGTTCGGCGATGCGGTCGCGCACCGCTATACCGCCGTTCGATCTGCCCGGCATCCTGAGGCGCTTTCTCGACCAAGCCCGACCGTCGCTCGCGATCGTCATGGAGACGGAGATCTGGCCCAACACCCTGGCTGAACTGGAGCGTCGCGGGATCCCGGTGGTCTTGGCCAATGCCCGTTTGTCCGAGCGCTCGGCGCGGGGCTATGCGCGGCTCGCTGGACTGACACGCGAGACCCTGCGGCGCTTCTCCCTGATCGCCGCGCAGTCGGACGCGGACGCGCGCCGGTTCCTGGATCTGGGCGCGGATCCGAAGCGGACGCGGGTCACCGGCAGTCTCAAGTTCGATCTACGGCAACCGGCCGATCGGCGGGAAGCGGCGGAGCGGATGCGGCGGATCTGGGGCGAGCAACGCCCGATCTGGGTCGCCGCCAGTACCCATGAGGGCGAGGAAATCCTGCTGCTAGAGGCCCATCGGCGCATTCTGGCGAGCGTGCCGGATGCCCTGCTGGTGCTGGTGCCACGCCATCCGGAGCGGTTCGAGCGGGTCGCGTCGCTGGTCATCCGCCAAGGACTCGCGCTCGCGCGGCGCAGTCAGGGAACGGACTGCGCCCCCGAGACAGCGGTCTTTCTCGGCGACACCATGGGCGAGCTGCCGGCGTTTCTCGCGGCCGCGGATGCAGCCTTCATCGGCGGCAGCCTGGTACCGACGGGCGGGCATAATCCACTGGAGGCGGCGGCGGTCGGGGTGCCCGTGGCCGTGGGTCCGCATACCTTCAACTTCGCCGCCATCACCGAGATGCTGTTGGCCGAGGGCGCGGCGGCGCGGGTCGCCGATGCCGATCAATTGGCGGAGCGCATGGTCGCTTGGTTGAAGGACGCAGCCCTGCGCACCCAGGCGGGCGCGCAGGGGCTGGCGGTGATCGAGCGGAATCGCGGGGCGCTGGGTCGGCTGATCGCGGCGATCGACGCGATGCTCGATCCGCGAGATGGCGCGGGGCGATCTACTTGAACAGCGACCAGACGTCGCGGAATTGCGCGTCGCTCGAATCGCCGATCCATTCGAACCCGACCGATTCGGTGCAGACGACCTGGATGCCGCAGTTGCGCATGCGCTCCAGTACGTTCTGCTTGTAGGCGGGCTTGCGCGAGATGATGCCATCCGCCGGCACGAACACCTGATAACCCCAGCGTTGCAGCCCGGAGACGGTTTGCGAGATGCAGATGTGAGCTTCCATGCCGACCACGATCAGTTGGCGCCGCTCCGGGTGGGAGGAGATGTTGCGCTCGAACCCAGGCGCGGTGCAGCAGGAGAAGGCGGTCTTTTCCGTGGGCTCGTGCACCATCGGCATGTTGGCGCGGATCGTCTCGATGATGGGGCCGAGACCCTTGGAGTTGTGCTGGGTCGCGATCACCGGGATCCCGAGGATCTTGGCCGCTGTCACCAGCCGATTGATGTTGGCGACGACCAGTTCCAGCTCATCGGTGGGCATGGCGGCGGCGAGCCGCTCCTGGGCGTCGATGATGAGAAGCTGGGAGGATGCCCGCTGACACAGCGGCATCTGGGCTTGATGGGTACTCATTCTGCATGTCCTCCGAATAGACGGTTTTACGGCACCCGCGCGGGGTCGGAGGAGTGTGCATGATTAACCCCTTATAGAGCAAGAATTTGAAATATCAATTCTTTAAGCGCTTGCCATCCCGCCCGCCAGCGATTCCAGCCTGGCGGCGGGTGGGGGCCTCAGAACTCGAAGCCGGCAGGCGCGGGTGCGTTCCTCAGCGCCGCGACATGGGTTTCGAGCAGCGACTCCCGGCGATAGCTGCTTCTGGCGACGCGGGTGATGCGCACGCATTCCATGGCCGGCGCCTCGCCGAGGATACAGAAGAGTCGACCGCCGACCGCCAATTGCTCCCTGAGCATGGGCAAGGCATCCTCGGTCGGCATGGAACCCTTGACGGCGATCGCATCGAAGGGGCCGCCCACGATCGGCCCCGCCAAACCATCACCCTCGCGGACCTCGATGTGAGCAAGCTTGAGCGCCGCGAGTCGCGCGCGCGCATCCGCCGCCTGGGCAGGATCGATCTCGATACTGACGACGCTCCCGCCGAGCCGGCTCAAACAGGCCGCGACATAGCCGGTGCCGGTGCCGATCTCTAGCACCTTGTCGCCGGGCTGGACAGCGAGCGCCTGCAACAAATGCCCGACCACTCCGGGCGCGAGCATGACACCCCCCGTGGCGTTGGGAATCTCGATATCCGCGTAGGCCAGACCGCGATAGGCGTCGGGCGCGAACGACTCGCGCGGGATCTCGCCCATCGCCTCCAGAACACGCTCATCGAGCACGCCCCACGGCCGGATCTGCTGCTCGATCATGTTGAAGCGAGCCAACTCAAGGCTGTTGTCCATGAAGACCTGTTCCCCCGATATGTCGTTGTTTTATGGCGCTCGCTAGCCTACTGAGTTTGCGCGCAACGGGCAACCGGGGAGCGGAATTCGCCGGCCCCCAGCGTTCGGCCTCAACCCAAGCGCCTGACCAGCGAGGAGTGGCCGTTGAAATGGGCTGGGCGGTGTCAAGGCGGCTCGCTGTTGTGCGGATGCAGGACGTGTCATTGGGGCAGCCAGACTTCACGCAGTCTCGTTCCTGAGACTTGGGCTACAATCTAGAATGCGTTACGTTTCCGGACATCAATAAAGCTGGTCTTGTTCTGGCGAAAGATCTTCGCCGTCACAATAATGACTCTGCAAGAATTCCCGTCGCCACCCTTGGAGCGGCGACGCTTTCACCCGAAGGGACGGCGCTCATCGTCAAGTGTGAAACATAACAGGTTGCTGAACGCGGAACTCGTCTTCGCGCTCGTTAGGCCAATGGGGAATCAGTATGAAGGCAACTTCTAGTCTCAGCAAAGAGGAATACTTGGGAAGTCACTTGCTGGAGATCAGCAATCTGGTCGAAGTCAGGATCGGCCACGAGCTGAACCTTATCAACCATCGAATTAGCTGGCTTGCTGCCTCGCAATCGTTCCTTTTCGTCGCGGTCGCCACCTTGTTCGCAACGCACTCCAGGCAAGACCATGATGCGATTTTTTGGTTTATCTTTTATATCCCGCTTATGGGGCTCGTCTTGTGTATTGTGGTGTTGGTTGCAGTGAATGCCGCATTAAAGGTGCTTGCGAATGATCTCTTGCAAGAGCGAGCGGCCTTGGTTGCTGAGATCAAGAACCTGTCAGGTGCTAATCTTGCTCCGCTTGGCCCGGACCGGTTGACCAATTTCTTAGGCGCTATTCCGGCCATATGGATTCCATTGGTGTTCATTTTCTCATGGGTTGTTGTTCTCATTTTGCTCATATGGATGAGTGTGCGACCCTAAGGCTTTGCTCGACCACCGAGCTGGTTTGGGGTTCGCTTTCGCTCACTCCAGCCTGCGAATTCAACTCCGTCTTCGATTCCATGCCTCGGCGCTCTTGGCGTCTTTGTGGTTCATTTCTGACAATTCAGGCAGGCCCAATCATGCAATGGGAAACCGTCATCGGTCTCGAGATCCATACCCAGCTCGCGACCCAATCCAAGATCTTTTCCGGCGCGCCGACCGCCTTTGGCGCCGAACCCAACACCCAGGCGTGCGCCATCGATCTGGGTCTGCCGGGCGTGCTGCCGGTGCTCAATCAACAGGCGGTGAAGCTGGCGGTGCGCTTCGGCAAGGCGATCGACGCCGAGATCGCGCCGCGCTCCATCTTCGCGCGCAAGAATTACTTCTACCCGGACCTGCCGAAGGGCTATCAGATCAGCCAGTACGAGCTGCCGGTGGTGGGCAAGGGCCAGGTCGAGATCGTGCTGGATGATGGCACGGTCAAGACCGTCGGGGTCACTCGCGCCCATCTGGAGGAGGACGCGGGCAAATCGCTGCACGAGGACTTCCACGGCTTCACCGGCATCGACCTGAACCGCGCCGGCACGCCGCTGCTGGAGATCGTCTCCGAGCCGGATATGCGCTCGCCCGCAGGAGGCGGTGGCCTACGCCAAGAAGATCCATCAGCTCGTGCGCTATATCGGCATCAGCGACGGCAACATGCAGGAAGGCTCCTTCCGCATGGACGCCAACGTCTCGGTGCGGCCGGTCGGCCAGAAAGCGTTCGGCACCCGCGCCGAGATCAAGAACGTCAATTCATTCCGCTTCCTGGAGAAGGCGATCCAGTTCGAGGTGGAGCGCCAGATCGATCTGATCGAAGGGGGCGGGACCGTGGTCCAGGAGACCCGGCTCTATGACGCGGCCAAGGACGAGACGCGCTCCATGCGCACCAAGGAAGAGGCCAACGACTACCGCTATTTCCCCGATCCGGATCTGCTGCCGCTCGACATCGACGCCGCCTTTGTGGCGGAGGCGACCGCCGATCTGCCGGAGCTGCCGGACGCCAAGCGCGCGCGTTTTCATGCCGAGTACGGGCTGTCCGAGTACGACGCCAACCTGCTGACCGCGAGCCGCGAACTGGCCGATTACTTCGAGACGGTCGCGCGCGAGAGCGGCGAGCCCAAGCTGGCGGCGAACTGGGTGGGCGGCGAGCTGATGGCGGCGCTCAACAAGGGCGATGGCGACATCGCCCAAAGCCCGGTCAGCGCGACCATGCTGGCGGGGCTGATCCGGCGCATCCAGGACGGGACTCTCTCGGGCAAGCTCGCCAAGCAGGTCTTCGAGGGGATGTGGAGCGGCGAGGGTGACGCGGACCGGGTGATCGAAGCCAAGGGACTCAAGCAGGTCACCGACAGCAGTGCCATCGAGGCGGTGATCGACGCCATCATCGCCGCCAATCCGGGGCAGGTGGAGCAGTACCGCGCCGGCAAGGACAAGGTCTTCGGCTTCTTCGTCGGTCAGGCGATGAAGCAGAGCGGCGGCAAGGCCAATCCGGCGCAGGTCAACGACATCCTCAAGCGTAAGTTGCAGCCCTGATATCCAAGGGGGTCGGACCGGGCCGCCGCATGACTCCGCGAACGCCCGTCAGGGCGCTCGCGGCCTTGTTCAGGAGGCGAATTTGTAGAGGATGTCGGTCACCTTGCCGCGCCAATAGGGCAGGCGACCGCCGGGGAGCAGCCAGGCCGCTTCTCCCTGGATCGGGATCCGCATGCCGCCTCGTACCTCATAGCCCCAGAAACGACCCTCCCAAGGCGTCTCGACCATCGTGCCCCGTTCGGCTCGCCAGCGGTTCGCGGCGCGTACCGTGCGGACCAGGCCGCTCTCGTCGAACATGAAGGTCAGTGAGACCTGGGTATCGCCGTCGGTCAGCGTGGCGAGTGCCGAGCTGTCGTCGATCGCCCGCCATTGGACGCCCTGACTCGGCAGGAGCTTGGTCGGATACCAGACCGCTTCCGCCAGGAAGCGCATCAGCTCGGCTTGCGCCAGCTTGGGGGAACCGTGCTCCTCCGCGACCTTCACCAGTCCCAGCAGGGCGGCCTTCAGGAATCCTTCGCCAGCAATGTAGGCGTCGTGGACGAAGACGTGAATTCCGGGCGCCTTGCGGATGCGCGCGTCCCAGTCGAAGCCCGGCCGCTGCGTGACCACGACCTGGGCCGACTTAAATGGGATCCAACGCTCGCGGGCTTGGTCCGCATTGATGTCCCCCTGATGTCCAATCTCGGCGACCGCGACCAGTGGTTGACCGGGGCTCAGGACCGCCTGGAAGAAGCGCCGGGCCGGATCCGGTAGCTCGCGGATCTCCTCGGGATCGAAGGCACGCACCGGCATTGGCGCGCGGCTGGCATCAAGGCGGTCGAGAATCGTCACCGTCTCGGCTTGCCAGCGCGTCACCCCGTAGAGCCGGACCACGATCGGTACGACGATCAAGGCGAAAAGCACGGGCAGTACGACAATCAATAACATGGCTGCTCCTGAAATTCGGTTGGCGCGCCGTCAAGGACATCCATCCAACGACGCTGGGCTCCATCGCACGAGGCCGCCGCCGCCATTCCGAATCGCGCGCGAGAGGCTTCCCGGCCGTCGCTGACATGGGTTGGAACGCTCGACGACAGCAATATAACTGCGCAGCCTAAAAGAGCGTCCGTTCCGTCGTCCAGTGTTTCCTGACCGCCAATCCGCTCCCTCGTGGCGTTCTTACACCCAAACCGCGACCGGCGGCGCTCGCGGGTAAAACCAAGTTCCTCGCTGTGAAATTTGTCAATGCGTGGATGCGCGCGGTGTGGATAGACTCAGGTCTATCCAATCGACCGCCGTCCGGCCGCTTGGCCGACTCTTGGCCGGGGCTCGCGACCCGTTGGCGGTCGTTTCGCTGTCACTGGAGTACAAATGACAACGCCAACGTCAACGCTCGCTCGCCTGGAATTCTTTCCGATCTCATTCTTCGCGATGGTGATGGGCCTATCGGGCCTGACCATCGGTTGGGAAAAGGCCCAGGCGATCCTTCATCTCGAACTTGGGATCACGCCCTGGTTGGTTGGTATCACCATGAGCATCTTTGCGCTCATGGTGGCGCTTTATGCCACTAAGCTCGTGCTCCACCGCGCGGCGGTGGTCAAGGAACTGCGGCATCCGATCAAGCTCAATTTCTTCCCGACCATCTCGATCAGCCTGCTGTTGCTGGCGATCGCCTCCATGAAGCTGATGCCCACGGTCAGCCAAGTCCTGTGGGTCGTCGGGGCATCATTGCATCTGACATTCACGCTCTATGTCGTGAGCGTCTGGATCCATCACGAGCACTTTCAGATCCACCATATGAACCCCGCTTGGTTCATCCCGGCGGTGGGCAATGTCCTAGTCCCGGTGGCGGGCGTGCCCTTGGGCCATCCTGAGATCTCCTGGTTCTTTTTCAGCATCGGCATGCTCTTCTGGCTCATTCTGATGACGATCATCTTCTATCGGGTGCTCTTCCATCATCCGATCGAGGAGCGCTTGATGCCGACGCTCTTCATCCTGATCGCGCCGCCAGCGGTCGGATTCATTGCCTATATGCGACTCGTGGGCGAATTGGATAGCTTCGCGCGGGTGCTCTATTTCAGCGCGCTCTTTCTCACCCTGCTCCTGTTTACGCAGGCCAGACGCTTTCTCCGACTGCAATTTTTTCTCTCCTGGTGGGCCTACTCGTTCCCGCTGGCTGCCTTCAGCATCGCCAGCATGGTCATGTTCGATCGCACCGGGGGCGACTTCTATCGGTACCTGGGTGTCGCGGTCCTGACCATGCTGACCGGGATCGTCCTGCTGCTGCTCGTGGCCACGGGTCGCGCGGTGCTCGGGCACCGGATCTGTCTGCCGGATCATTGAACGACCCATCGGCGGTCCGCCAGCGCGGGACATTCCCGCGCGGCCAGTCAGTCTGCACAAGAACCGAGGAAATCCCATGTCCGACAGCAATCCCGTGCCCAAGTCACGCTCCCTGCTCGCCTTCGGCTATCTCGTCGCGATGTTTGGAGCCGGACTCTTACTCGTCTACGCGGTGGATGCCAGGCGCGCGCACTCGCCATCCGCTCGGGCGAGCGGCGAGCAGGTCCAGAAGGCTCCGGTGCCAGCGCCCTTGGTCGAGCCCGCGGCGCAGCATGCACTGGAGATGGTCGGCGCGCTCGCCGAGAAGACCCGCTCCCTCGGCGAGCAGTTGGCCGCGACCCGTCAGCGGGTTCAGGGGCTTGAGGACGCGCTGGTGGCGCTCAGGCAGAGCCAGGTCGTTATCCCCGAGAGCGCGCACCCAGCGCGCGCCGACGAGGCGGGCGAGCCGACAGACCCCAGTCGATCGGGAACTGCGCGGGTATCGACCGAGGCCGTCGCGCGACTGCGGGATGAGGCAAAGGCCCAACTCGAACGGGATCTTGCCGGGCTCGACGCGCGGCGCACCGAGGAGGGCGCGCGGGTGTCGCTGACCGAAGGGGATCTGGGATTCGCGCCCGGTGCCACGGCATTGCCCACCGCGCGATCGGAACGCCTGAGCCAGGTGGCGGGACTCTTGTCGAGCCACCCGGATCTCAAGGTCTGGCTACGCGGCTATACCGACAGCAGCGGCGCAGCCTCCAGGAACCTGGAGCTGTCCGCGCAACGGGCGCGCGCGGTGCGGGATGCGCTGGTCGCCCTCGGCGTCGGCGAGCAGCGCATCCAGACCGAGGGGCTCGGTGAGGCCAAGCCAATCGCCAGCAACGCAACGCCGGAAGGGCGCGCGCGCAATCGCCGGGTCGAAATCGATCTGACGTTGCCTTGATGTCATGCCATCGGCTCCATCGGAATCGCGGGGCGCCCTGATCGCGCGGAGCCGGAGCTTATGATCCGCGGCGGGCCTGTGGTTTAATGCGATTTTACGGCCAGCAAGCGTCGAACCCATGGCTTTCGAGACCCCCAGCCGCCAAGTCCAGATCGAGCGCAACACCCTCGAGACCCAGATCCGTGTCGCGCTCAATCTGGACGGCAACGGCCGCTCGCATTTCCAGACCGGCGTGCCATTCCTGGAGCACATGCTCGATCAGGTGGCCCGGCATGGTCTGATCGACCTCGATATCCAGGCCGTGGGCGATCTGCACATCGACGCACACCATACGGTCGAGGATGTCGGCATCACCCTCGGTCAGGCGCTTGCGAAGGCGCTGGGCAACAAGCAGGGCATCCGCCGCTACGGTCATGCCTATGTCCCGCTCGACGAAGCGCTCTCGCGCGTGGTGATCGACCTCTCCGGCCGACCGGGGCTGGTTTATCAGGTGAATTTCACGCGCGGCCTGATCGGCGCCTTCGACGTGGATCTCTTCCAGGAGTTCTTCCAGGGGCTGGTCAACCACGCCGGCATGACCCTGCACATCGACAACCTGCGCGGGACCAACGCCCACCACCAGGCCGAGACCGTCTTCAAGGCGTTCGGCCGCGCCCTGCGCATGGCCGTCGAACCGGATCCGCGCATGGCGGGCATCATGCCCTCCACCAAGGGTGCTTTATGAGTGGACAGTCGACAGTGGGCAGTCGTTGATGAACTGACCACTGACCACTGACCACTGACCACTGACCACTGACCACTGACCATAGACCACTCATGCTGCTGATTCCCGCGATCGATTTGAAGGATGGCCGCTGTGTGCGGCTGCGTCAGGGACGCATGGAAGATGAGACCGTCTTTGCGGATGATCCGGTGGAGATGGCCGGACGCTGGGTGCGCGAGGGCGCGCGCCGGCTGCACCTGGTCGACCTCAATGGCGCTTTTGCTGGCGAGCCGGTCAATGGTGCGGCCATCCGTGGCATCGCGGCGGCCTATCCGGAACTGCCGATCCAGGTCGGCGGCGGTATTCGCGACGAGGCGACCATCGACGCCTATCTGCAAGCCGGCGTGACCTATTGCATCATCGGCACGCAGGCGGTCAAGGATCCGGACTTCGTCGCGCGCGCCTGCCGCGCCTTTCCCGGACGTGTCATGGTCGGGCTCGACGCCAAGGATGGTCAGGTCGCCATCAAGGGTTGGGCCGAGATCACGCCCCATCGGGTCGAGGAGCTGGCCAAGCGGTTCGAGGGCGACGGCGTCGCCGCCATCATCTATACCGACATCGGACGCGACGGGATGTTGAGCGGCCCCAACGTCGAGGCGACCCGAGCCCTGGCGCGGGCGATCCGCACGCCGGTCGATCGCCTCCGGCGGCATCACGACCATCGAGGACATCCGTCTCCTCGCCGAGGCGGCTGGCTGCGGCATCACCGCGGCGATCACGGGTCGGGCCATCTACGAGGGAACGCTGGACTTCGCCGCGGGTCAGCGCACTGGCCGACGAACTGAGCCCGGCCGTCCGAGCCGGACACCACTCCACTCAAATCCAGAGCGATCATCGACCATGACCGACGCTTGGCTCGACGCCATCAAATGGGGGCCTGACGGGCTGCTGCCCGCCATTGCCCAGGAATCCGGAACGGGCATCATCCTCATGATGGCCTGGATGAACCGGGAATCGCTCAAGCTCACCCGCGAGACCGGGCACGCCGTCTATTGGTCCCGCTCGCGCGGCCGTCTCTGGCACAAGGGCGAGGAATCCGGTCACCAGCAGGTCGTGCAGGGGATCCGGCATCGACTGCGACGCCGATGTCGTGCTCATCGAGGTCGAGCAGAAGGGTGGAATCGCTTGCCACACCGGCCGGCACAATTGTTTTTATCGTCAGCTCGACACCGATGGTCATTGGGTCGAGATCGCGCCGGTGCTGAAGGATCCCGATGCCATCTACACGAGGCCCTGAGCGGTGCGCGACGCGATGAACGATACCCTCGATCGTCTGTCCGAGGTCCTTGAGGCGCGGAAGACTGGCCGATCCGGAAACCTCCTATGTCGCCAAGCTCTATGCCAAGGGCCTGGATGCTATTTTAAAAAAGGTCGGCGAAGAGGCGACCGAGACAGTGATGGCCGCCAAGGACGGGGCGGCCGAAAAGATCGTCCACGAGGTCGCGGATCTCTGGTTTCACACCCTGGTCCTCCTGGCGCATCAAGGGCTCGGGCCGCGCCAGGTATTGGCGGAGTTGGATCGGCGCTTTGGGCTCTCCGGGCTTGAGGAAAAGGCTAACCGGGCGGAATGATTCGCCGGTCTGCCGAATCCGGAAGGGATGGGGTACTATTACGGATTGGCCTTGGTGATTCCTTGATGCGCTGATGCGCTTGAGCGCCGGGCCTTAGGGCGGTCGCCCACGAGATAGCTACATGCAGGCCCGGAAAGGGGTCGGCGAGAGCCGCCTCACTATTGCTGCCCGCCGTTGACCGCGATCGGTGCCGACCCTGAACGCTCCGCCAGATGTCTTCAAGCCGAGCCCCGTCACGCCCTATTTCCCTGACCCAGTGAGAGCGCACACGATGTCCTCCGCGATGCTGCCCGATGATCCGGGCGCCGAACAGCCCTTCATCTCGCACCTGGTCGAATTGCGCGATCGCATGATCCGCATGCTGATCGCCGTCGGCCTGGTGGTGCTGGCGCTGTTCCCCTTCGCCAACGACATCTACTCCTATGTGGCCGCGCCTCTGCTGGCGCAGTTGCCCGCGGGCGCCACCATGATCGCCACCCAGGTGGCCTCGCCCTTCCTCGCGCCTTTCAAGTTGGCGCTGGTCTTGGCCGTCTTCGTCGCCATGCCCTATCTGCTTTACCAGCTCTGGGCCTTCGTCGCGCCTGGGCTCTATCAGCACGAGAAGCGTCTGGCCGTCCCGTTGCTGGTCTCCAGTATCCTGCTCTTCTACGTGGGCATGGCGTTCGCCTACTACCTCGTTTTTCCCCTGGTCTTCGCCTTCATGTCCGGCACGACGCCCGAGGGCGTGGCGATGATGACGGACATCTCCTCCTATCTGGATTTCGTGCTCACGCTCTTCTTCGCGTTCGGCGTCGCCTTCGAGATCCCGATCGCCACCATTCTGCTGGTGGCGATTGGCGTGGTGACGCCAGAGGATCTGGCGGGCAAACGCCCCTATGTGATCGTCGGGGCGTTCGTCGTCGGGATGTTCCTGACCCCGCCGGATATGTTCTCCCAGACCCTGCTGGCCGTGCCCATGTGGATGCTGTTCGAGCTTGGGGTGCTGTTCTCCAGGGTGCTCCTGCGCGAGCGGGGACGCACTGACAGCGGGCGAATCGGACCGGCCATCGAGCGCGATCATGACGTCGCCGGGCAGGTTTGCCAGCGCCAACACCGTCGCGGCGGAAAGCCAGGTGAGTCGGGGTCGGTGTCGGATCACTGGGAGCCATTGACCGACGAGGAGATGGAGTCCGAGCTGGATCTGATGGATGCCGAGGAGGCCCAGGACGCCCTGGCGCGCGATCATGCTCCGGAACCACCGACGCCTGCGACGCCGCGCCGGATCCGGTCGACGACAAGATCAGACGCGCCAATCGGCTTCGCGATTTGAACAATGATTTCGCGGCACGCCAGTTGCTCTACGAGGTGCTTGAGGAAGGTGACGCGGATCAGCGCCGGGTCGCGCGCAATATCCTTCAGCAGCTTGACGAGCACTGAATGTGACTGCCGTCGCAAATCATGATCAGACGGCGTGCATCTTGACGGCAATGGTGGTGATATTGCTTTTGTCAATGACCCTCGTGGGATACCATCAATTGCCATCACTACACGAAGGATGGGCGTGACCGTGGGCTCAGGATCCCAGATTCACTACAAGCAGAATCGACTGAAGCAATTGCGCGCTTTCTGCCATGCCGCGCGCACCGGCAGCGTCAGCGCGGCGGCGGAAAAGATCTTTCTCAGTCAGCCGACGGTGTCGCTGCAGATCCAGGCGCTGGAGCGCGAGTTCTGCAACCGTCCTGTTCGAGCGCCGTGGCCCCAAGATCAGGCTGACGCCGGAGGGCGATCTGCTGTTCCAGATGGCCGAGCCCCTGGTCGAAGGCATGGACAAGCTCCATGAAGCCTTTGCCACTCAGTCCGGTCGGGTGGACCAGGGTGTCCTGAACATCGCCGCGGGTGAATCGACCATCCTCTATATCCTTCCCGAGCCGATGCAGGGCCTTCGTCGATCAATATCCTGGGATTGAGCTCAAGCTGCACAACGTGACCGGCCGCGACGGTCTGGCCATGCTCCGGGCCGATGAGGCGGATCTCGCCGTCGGATCCATGATGGAAGTCCCGGACGACATCACCTACCGGCCGTTCGTGACGTATCAGCCGACCCTGATCACCCCCAAGGATCATCCGCTCGCCGGCAAGACCTCGGTCACGCTGGAGGAGATCGCGCCTTTTGGGCTGATCCTGCCGCCGCGCCATCTGAGCACCTGGCGGCTGGTCGATCTGGTGTTCAAGCAGCACAACCTCGGCTATCGCGTCACCATGGAGGCGGGTGGCTGGGAAGTGATCAAAAAATATGTCGAGCTCGGGCTCGGCATTTCGATCGTCACCGACGTTTGTCTGACCGGCGAGGAAGAACTGGGGACCATTCCGCTCGGACAGTATTTTCCGAAGCGCAGTTACGGAATCGTGCAGCGTCGCGGGAAATTCCTCTCCCCGCAGACGAAGTGTTTTACCAAGACGCTTGACCGGGTCTTCGCGGATCGGGTCGTCGAGCCGCAGCCGCAGACCGTCGGCGACGCCGAATGGGAAGATGCCTTTCTCGGCTGAATAGGCCGTGAAGGCATGTCAAAAGCCAAACCATGCGGGCGCGCCGTGCGTCCGCGCCGGATGGCAAATCGATGTTCGAACCCCAGCCGCATGGATGCGTATCCAGCCCGATCAATCGGCTGGTAGAGGGGATCGTCGTCGAAATTTCGTGTGAACCACCATCTACATAGGCTTGTCTTACTTCAACATCCATATGGACCTTACAAAACGCATCGGCCAGCGTCTACGCGCGGCCAGGCAAGAGCAAAAGCTCAGCCTCTCCGACCTCTCGAGCCGAACCAGCTCGCTTTCCAAGTCCCGCATCAGCAACTACGAGCAGGGAATCCGTAGAATGGGACTTGAGGAAGCCCACGAGCTGTCGGTCGCCTTGGGCACGGTCACGCCTACCTATTTACTCTGCCTCGATGACAAGGATCCGCTCTCATCGCAAGAACGCGAGCTGGTGGATTTCTTCCGCCAGACCGATGAGCGCGGTCGGGAGACCATCCTGAAAGTCGCCGTGGCCGAGATGGGTCACGCTCCGGCCAAGGAGGCCGCGAATCCGGAGGGGGTGTCCGCCGGCTAGGCTCGCGCGGATTGCCGATCATGGCATGATTCGGCAATCGCGCATGCCACACTGGGACGGCTTTCGCCAAACCACGGCGGCGGCTCATCGAACGGGTCGGTCGTCGCACAAGCGCGGGCGATCTCCCGGAGACGGGCGCCGCCATCCATGTCTTTGCTCCAACTCAGGCGCTGGGGGCCGGTAACAGGCCCCCAGCGCCTATTGTTTGGCGCGATGCCTTCGTTGACAGCGCGAGTTTGATTCCTCGCGGACGTCCGGTTCGATAGCGGGCCGAGTCCATGCCATGCAGCGGCGCCAGGAGCTGGTTTTTTGCCCGACCACAACCGCGCGTGCGCGATGATAAAATGCTGGCCCGTCGCAACGCGGCGCGGGCAGCATGGGCGCTTTTCGCCGCTCCGAACGGCGGGGGCGGGTCGCGGGATATCCGAGCGCTCGCAAGCATCCCGCGCCGTCGCGCGCCAGCCGTGCCCGGCGATTTCTCTCGGGCCGAATTCCAAGCAGGAGAATCTACCCATGGCCGGTCACAGTAAATGGGCCAATATCAAGCATCGCAAGGCCGCGCAGGACAAACAGCGCGGCAAGGCATGGACCAAGCTGATCCGCGAGGTCACGGTCGCGGCGCGCGAGGGCGGCGGGGATCCCGGCGCCAACCCGCGTCTGCGTCTGGCCATGGACAAGGCGTTCGGCGCCAACATGCCGCGCGACACGGTGGAGCGCGCCATCAAGCGCGGCGCCGGCGGCATGGAGGGCGAGAACTACGAGGAGATCCGCTACGAGGGCTATGGCCCCGGCGGGGTCGCGGTCATGGTCGATTGCATGAGCGACAACCGTAACCGCACCGCCTCCGAGGTTCGGCATGCCTTCAGCAAGCGCGGCGGCAATCTGGGGACCGACGGTTCGGTGAGCTATCTCTTCACCAAGCAGGGCGTCATCAGCTTCCAGCCGGGGACCAGCGAGGACGCCGTGATGGAGGCGGCGTTGGAGGCGGGCGCGGAGGACGTGGCCGTCAATGACGACGGCTCGCTCGACGTGATCACCACGCCCGAGGATTTCGCGGCCGTCAAGGATGCGCTGACCAAGGCCGGTCTGGATACCGAGGTGGCCGAGATCAGCTACAACGCCGCGACCCTGGTCGAGCTCGACCAGGAGACCGCCGAGAAGCTGTTGAAGCTGGTCGAGATGCTGGAGGACCTGGATGACGTGCAGGAGGTCTATCACAACGCCGATATCGCCGACGAGATCCTGGCGGCGCTGGATGTCTGACCGGCGGGCCTTGCCCGGTTCGCCGCGACGCGGAATTCCGCCCGGTTCCCGATGATCGCCATCCCGACCCTGCGCCACCGCATCCTGGGGATCGATCCCGGTTCACGCAACACTGGCTTCGCCGTGATCGATACCGATGGACATCGGAGCCTGAGAATCGTCAGCGGCTGCATTCGGGTGGGCGAGCAGCCCTGGCCGGACCGTCTGGGCCTCATCTTCGACCAGATCGCCGCCATCGTCGCCGAGTATCACCCGCACGAGATGGCGGTGGAGCAGCTCATCTTCGCGCGCGACCCCACGGCGGCGCTCAAGATCGGCCAGGCGCGCGGCGCGATCCTCTGCGCCGGTCTCAAGGGCGGGGTGACCGTCCACGAATACAGCCCCAAATCGGTCAAGCTCGCGGTGGTCGGTACCGGCGGGGCGGAGAAGTCGCAGGTTCAGCACATGGTCCGCGTCCTGCTCGCATTGGCCGAAACCCCGGGCGAGGACGAGGCCGACGCGCTCGCCATTGCCCTCTGCCACGCCCACTCCATGGGCATCCCCGCGCGCAAGCGCGCCGCCGCCTCCTGGCGCGACTGGAGACCCTGACACCGTGATCGGTCGACTCCGAGGTCAGATCCTCGCCAAGCACCCGCCCCAACTTCTGCTCGACGTGGGCGGGGTTGGATACGAGCTGGAAGCGCCCATGTCCACCTTCTATGACCTGCCGGCGGTGGGCGAGACGGTGACGCTGATTACCCACTTCGCGGTGCGCGAGGACGCGCAGGTGCTTTACGGGTTCATCCACGAGCGGGATCGAACGCTGTTCCGCGCCCTGATCAAGGTCACGGGCGTCGGGGCACGCATGGCGCTGGCGATCCTCTCCGGCATGGATGCCGCGCGGTTCGCGCAATGCGTCGAACAGGAGGACAGCGACGCCCTGATCCGCATCCCCGGCATCGGCAAGAAGACCGCGCAGCGTTTGGTGATCGAGATGCGCGATCGGGTTGGCGACCTGGGTGGCGGGACCTCCCTGGGTGGCGGGGCGCCCCAGGCGGCGGCCAGCGAGGGCGATCAGGCGCTCGCCGACGCCATCAGCGCGCTGGTCGCGCTCGGCTACCGGCCGCCCGACGCCAATCGCATGGCGCGCGCGGCGGATGACGGCGCCAAGACCTCCGAGGAGATCATTCGGACCGCGCTGCGCAACGTCAGTCCTTCCTGACCGGTCGGTCGTCACCGCGCGGGCTGGGTCGGCGGCTGACGTCGGCGCTGGCTCGGTGACTTCCATCTCAACGCAGAGCGAGGGCGAGCGTGGGCAGGGATCTGACGACTGAATTCCAGGCGCGTGTCGCGGCAGCCGCCGCGCGCCAGACGCCGCTGGCGCTGGTCGGGAATGGCACCAAGGCATTCCTGGGCCGAGTCGCGGCTGGTGAACCGCTGCGGCTGTCCGAGCACGCGGGCATCCTCAACTACCAGCCGAAGGAACTGGTGATCACCGCGCGCGCCGGGACGACCCTGGACGCGATCGAGGCGACCCTGGCCGAGCAGGGTCAGATGCTGCCCTTCGAGCCGCCCCATTTCGCCGCCCCGGACGGTCCCGACGCCACCCTCGGCGGCACCATCGCCTGCGGTCTCTCCGGTCCGGCAAGACCCTACCGGGGCGCGGCGCGCGATCTGGTGCTGGGCGCGCGGGTGCTGACCGGGCGCGCCGAGGTGCTGCGTTTCGGCGGCGAGGTGATGAAGAACGTCGCCGGATACGATGTCTCGCGACTCATGGTCGGCGCCTTCGGAACGCTCGGCATCCTGCTGGATGTCAGTCTCAAGGTGCTGCCGATTCCGCCAGCGACCCGGACCCTGGTGCTGGAGGCCAATCAGGAGGCGGCGCTGACCCGGATGAACCAATGGGCCGGCGAAGCCCTGGCCTGTCTCGGCGACCTGCTGGGATGGCGAGCGGCTCTGGGTGCGTCTGTCCGGGACCGGGCAGGGCGTGGCCGAGGCGGCGGAGCGCATCGGCGGGGAGCCCGTCGACTCAACGGAGGCGGAGGACTTCTGGCGCTGGCGGGTGCGCGAGCAGCGGCATGCCTTCTTCGCAGGGCGACTCGCCCCTGTGGCGGCTGTCGCTGCCCCAGGCGGCGCCGGCCCTGGCGCTCGCCGGGCCGCAATGGATCGAATGGAGCGGGTCGCAACGCTGGCTGCGCAGCGACGCGGAGCCCGCCGCCATTCGCGCGGAGGCGATGCGGCTGGGCGGGCACGCGACCCTGTTTCGCGGCGGTGATCGCGGCGGCGAGGTCTTCCAGCCCTTGCCCGAACCGCTCCTGCGGTTGCACCGCCAGGTCAAGCACGCCTTCGATCCGCAGGGCATCCTCAACCCCGGCCGTCTTTACGCCGGTCTTTAGGGGGTTCGCGTGCAAACCGAGCTTCTCCCCGAGTTCCTGCGCACCGCCGAGGGCCAAGAGGCCGACGCCATCCTGCGCGCCTGTGTCCACTGCGGTTTCTGCACCGCGACCTGCCCGACCTATCAGTTGCTTGGCGATGAGCTGGATGGGCCGCGTGGTCGCATCTATCAGATCAAGGCGGTGCTGGAGGGGCAGGCGCCGACGCGGGTCACTCAGCGCCATCTGGATCGCTGCCTGACCTGCCGCGCCTGCGAGACCACCTGTCCCTCCGGGGTGCGCTATGCGCGTCTGGCCGACATCGGGCGGCACTATGTCGAGGCGCGGGTGAAGCGGCCCTGGCGCGAGCGGTGGCTGCGTCTGGCGCTGGTGCGGCTCGTGCCCTTTCCCGCGCGTCTGGCCCCGCTGGTGTGGCTGGGGCACCTGGTGCGCCCGCTCTTGCCGAGCGGGCTCAAGGCCAAGCTGCCGCCGCGCCGGCCGGCGGGTGACTGGCCCCAGCCTGGCGGGCGGCGCCGCATGCTGGCGCTTGCCGGTTGCGTCCAGTCCGTTACCACGCCCCAGACCAATGCCGCCGCCGCGCGCATCCTGGCGCGCCTCGGCATCGCTCTGGTGGAGGCCCCCGGGGCCGGCTGCTGCGGCGCCGTGGCCTATCATCTGAACGACCGCGCGGCCGGTCTGAACGCCATGCGGCGCAACATCGATGCCTGGTGGCCGGAGATCGCGGCCGGCTGCGAGGCGATCCTGGTCAGCGCCAGCGGTTGCGGGGCCATGGTCAAGGAGTATGGCGAGATCCTGGCCCAGGATCCGCTCTATGCCGAGAAGGCGGCGCGGGTGGCGGCACTGGCGCGCGATCCGGCCGAGATCCTGGGACGCGAGGATCTGTCCCCGCTCGGCGCGCCCGGACAGGGCCGCCGGGTGGCCTTTCATGCCCCGTGCAGCCTTCAGCACGGCCAACAGCTCAAGCGGGTGGTCGAGCCGATCCTCGCCGCCCTGGGTTTCGAGCCGACGGCCGTGGCGGATGGTCATCTCTGCTGCGGATCCGCCGGAACCTACTCGCTGACCCAGCCGGCGCTCGCCGAGCAACTGCGGGTCAACAAGGTCGCCGCCCTGGAGGCCGGCGCGCCCGAGGTCATCGCGACCGCCAATATCGGCTGTCAGCTCCATCTCGCGGGCGGGACGCGGACCCAGGTCGTGCATTGGCTGGAATTGCTGGATCCGGACGAGGTTTCCGCCCATGACTGACAGAATCGGCTTCATTGGTCTCGGCATCATGGGGCGGCCCATGGCCCTGAATCTGCTCCGCGCGGGCGTTGCGCTGGCGGTCCATGCGCGACGGGTCGAATCCATGCAGCCCCTGGTCGAGGCCGGGGCGGAGGCGTGCGGCTCGCCGCTCGAATTGGCCGCCCGGTCGGAGGTGATCTTCACCATGGTGTCGGACACGCCCGATGTGGAATCGGTCATCCTGGGCGAGGAGGGTGTGCTTGCCGGGGTGCGTCCGGGCTCCGTCGTCGTCGATATGAGCACCATCTCGGCCTCGGCCACCCGACGGCTCGCCGGGCGGCTGGGCGAGCGCGGTGCCGAGATGCTCGATGCCCCGGTCTCCGGGGGCGAGGTCGGCGCCATCGCGGGCACCCTGTCGATCATGGTGGGCGGCTCCGCCTCGGCCTTCGCGCGCGTGCTCCCTCTGTTCCAGATCATGGGCCGGAACATCGTCCATGTCGGCGACACTGGGGCCGGACAGGTTTGCAAGTCCTGCAATCAGATCCTGGTGGGCGCGACCATCGCCGGGGTGGCCGAGGCCATGCTGCTCGCCCAGGCGTCCGGCGTGGATGCGGCCAAGGTGCGCGCGGCCCTGCTCGGCGGTTTTGCCGGCAGCCGGGTGCTGGAGGTCCACGGACAGCGCATGATCGACGACGACTTCGCGCCCGGATTCAAGGCCCGGTTGCACCAGAAGGACATGCGGATCGTCGGCGAGGCCGCCCGCGAGCTGGGGCTTGAGCTGCCATCCGCCGCCATGGTCGCGCGCTATCTCGACGCCCTGGTCGAGGAGGGGCTTGGCGAGCTGGACTCGGCGGCGATACACCGGGTGCTGCTGGGGCTGAATCAGGGAGTGGAATGGCCCTCGCCACGCGCTGAATGACTCCGGATCGCGGGGTAGAAGTCGTCTAGCGGTGCCGGCTTGCCGAACAGATAGCCCTGGGCGCAGTCGACACCAAGATCCTGGAGGATCTCCAGTATCTCTTGGGTCTCCACGTACTCGGCGATCACCCGTTTGCCCGTGCCGTGGGCCATGTCGGTGATGGCCTTGACGAAGATACGGTCCTCGCGGTTATGGGGCAGCTCGCGAATGAAGGCGCCGTCGATTTTGATGTCATCGACGGGAAGCTGGCGCATATAGGCATAGGAGGCGTAGCCGCTGCCAAAATCGTCGAGCGCGAAGCGGCATCCCAGCTCGCGGATATTGAGCATGAGGCGCGTTGCGCTGCTGAGGCTGTCGATCGCGACCCGCTCGGTGATCTCGAACGAAAGCCTGGACGGCTCGATGTGGAGTTCGTGGAGCAGTCGCTGGAGCGTCGTCAGGAGGGTCGGGTCGTCCATGGCGTTGGCCGAGAGATTGAGCGCAACCCGTAGCCCGTCGCGCTGGGACAGGATCCGCAGCGCATGGTCGAGGAGCCATTGATCGATGCTCTGGATCTGACCAGTCTTCTCCGCCACCGGGATGAAATGGTCCGGACCAATCAGCGCCCCTTGTGCGTCACGCATGCGTATCAGCGCCTCCATGTGACAGCGGGTGCCTGTCGGGATATCGATGATGGGCTGAAAGAACAGCTCGAAGCGATCCTCGCGCAGCGCCTCGTCGATCCGCTCCTTCCAGAGAACGCGGGCATCCAATTGCTCGCGCGCGGGATCCTCGGCCGAGAACAGGTGCCAGCGCCCAGGGCCGCGCTGCTTCGCCTGATACATGGCGAGGTCGGCGTTGGCCATGAGCTGAGGAAGCTCGTGGCCGTGGCTGGGGAAGCACACGATACCAATGCTGGCGGAGATGCGGTGTTGTCGGCCCTCCTCGTCCAGCGTGATGGAGCGAATCGCATCCTGGGCCGCGTCGGCATGGCCGGTGGCGTCCTGCATGCTGGCCTCGGGCAGGACCAGGGCGAATTCGTCGCCGCCGAGACGGGCCAAGAGGTCGCTGGGCCGCGTGATGCTGCGTAGCCGCTCGGCGACCTCCTGCAAGAGGCTATCTCCGACCTGGTGCCCGTTGAAGTCGTTGACATCCTTGAAGGCATCGAGATCGAGGAAGAGGAGGGCGCCCTCGTGGTCGTACCGAACCGCCTGGTCGACGATGCGGATGAAGTCCTCTTTGAAGCGGCGACGATTCATCAGGCGCGTCAAGGGATCGTGGTCCGCCAGCCACAGGAGCTGCTCCTCGGCCAGCTCGCGATCCCCTTGCAGCCG
Source organism: uncultured Gammaproteobacteria bacterium (assembly GCA_963818415.1). Classification (GTDB taxonomy): domain Bacteria; phylum Pseudomonadota; class Gammaproteobacteria; order Chromatiales; family Chromatiaceae; genus CAWFSC01. Next base: position 427,526 of record CAWFSC010000004.1, read on the forward strand.
CTCCATCCGCTCGATCAGGTTGCCGACCGTCGCGACCATGAGGTCGATCTCGTCATGGGGCAGGCCCGGTCGGTCAAAGGGCGCCAGCTTTTTGCGCAGATCGCCAAAGCGCTTTTCGGCGAGCAGCGGTAGCACGGATGCTAAATGCTTTAGCCGGCGCAGCGGCGGTTTCATGATGGCAAGCAAGAGGAGCTCCGACAGGATGACTCCAAGTGCCCCGATCAGGATGCTCTTGTGTGTGGTGGCCTGGATGCCCAGCCGTTGCTCGGTGACGTCATTGATCAGAAAGGCATCCACCCCCGCCGCGAGTTCGGGGACGCGGAAGATCTCGAACCAGCGATCGCCATGGAGCGTCAGCGCGGGCTGGGCCGAGCCGGATGCCTTTAGCAGCGACTCTCCGGCCGCGCGCAGGAGTGGCAGCGTCCGCTCGGGAAAGGTGACGACGGGGAAGTCGAGGTAGTCCGCCGCCCGCGGATCCAGTCGGGAGCGGCCGCGCCCGTCGTCGATCACATCGATGGCGATCTCGGCCCCGGTGAGTGCGTTGAAGGTCAGCAGGGTGTCGGCGAGCGAACGTTCGAGCACCAGCGTGCCCGCGAACTTGCCCTTCCAGAGTAGCGGGATGGTCTGGAACTGGCCGCAACCGGGGCGGCAGGAGAGCACGGTCGCCGTGCCTTCGGGCGATTGCTCGATCAGGGCGCGCAACTCGTCCGGCAGCCTGGAGGTCTGATCGGGCCAGGCGATGGGTGTCCGGCCCGCCGAAGTCGATCCAGTGTACGGAACGGATGTCCCATTCCAGATTCAGGACCGCCCCATTGGTGTCGAGCGCCTGTGCCAGGCATTCCTCGATACTTTCCGCTCCGCTGGGCCCAAGCAGCGGGACCAGGCTGGCGAGCTTGGACATTTCCTGCCCGCGGTCTTTCAGCATCGCCCGCAATTGGCGGGCTTGCTGGTCGCGCACGCGCGCCTGTTGCCGCTCGTATTGTTGGACGGATTGGTAGTTGGCGACGAACGCCAGCGTGGCGTTGATCGCGAGCAGTAACAGGCTGAGTGCGATGAGCGCCTTCCAGCGCAGGCTGAGGTAGGGGAGCTTCAACTCATCCCTGAGTTTCATGCTTGCGCCTCAGAAGCGCACGGAGATCGAGGCGGCCAAGGCGTCCCAGTCCTTGACGAGATCTTCGGGGTCGGGGTTTTCGCGAATGGAGAGCGCAAAGGTCCCCTGATGACGTTGGTATTCGAGACGCAGCATCAGATTCGGCTTGATGTCCCAGCGCAGGCCAGCCGTCCAGATCTTGGTGTAGAAATCGAAGGCGGGGGTCACGCCTCCTGTGAGGGCCGATGAACGGGTGCCGTCGCGGTCGCCTCGGTCGGCGAATCCCTCCTCGTAACGGAGCGTGAATTCGAGATCCCGGCGCAGACGATAGGCGCCTTGCAAATAGTAACCCTCGATCGTCTCTTTCTCGAAGGGATACAGGGGGCCAAAATCGTTCCATTCGAGCGGGACGCGCGAGTATTCGGCCGAGAGCGTCCAATCCTCGACATTGTATTGGAACGAGGCGATCCAGATCAGGTAATCGATCGACCCAGAGTCCAGCGGCGAGCCCGGGCTAGAGTCGAACGACATTCTGGCGCTCGCGCTGCTGAGCCCGAGCTTGAGTCGCTCCTCCTGGCTGGAATACCAGAGACTCGCGGTTCCACTCAGGCCGTCGGCCTTCAAATCGCCAGCGTAATCGTCGCCGAGGTAGGCCCATTCGACGTTCTCATCAATGACTGCCATCCCGCTGTTGATGCTGAACGAGAGATTCCCGAGCTCACCGGAGGTCTCGCCGTGTAACTCAAACCCATCGGTCGAGAGAAACAGATTGCGCAGCTTGTCATAGTAGATGACCTGCGGCAGGAAGATCCCCGGACGGGTGAAGGGCACGTCCCGCGTCTCATTGTAGAGTCCCAGCGAATTCTTCAACCGGCCGGCGCGGATGCCCAGCCGATTCCGGGCTGTTTCGGTGAGCGTCAGATCCGCTAGGGCATAGTCGAGCGTTGGCGTACCGTCATACATCTCTCCAGCGCGTCGCATGAGAACCTGGCTCGACAGGAGCACCCGGGGCATCGCCTGGAAAGAAGCGTTGAGTCCAAGCTCGGTGAAATCGAATGAGGTCTTGGTGCTATCCCCGAAGTATTGGTTGTCGCTGGTGTACACCATGGCTTGACTGGCAAAGCCATGGATCTGCAGTTGATCCCGCTCGAATCCGGACGCGAGCGCATTCATTGAGGCGAGGGCGAACAGCCAGGGGAGGTGGGGGCGGGCAATGCACATCCTTCACTGGACCTCGACGACGCGGATGTCCTGGGTCTTGGTGCCAGCATCGACATAGCCGAGCGCCCCCGGCGTCATGGCGACGCGCTCAAGCATTTCATCGACCGACGAGACGGTCACGGGTGCCTGTCCGGTTCCCGAATAGAGCTGGCGGTCCCAGGCGCGTCTCAGTTGGTAGGGATAGAGTCCGAGCACGCTGTTGACGAATTGCAGGTGGAGCGCGTTATCGTCCGGCAAGACGAAGAGCTTGACCAGGGTTCCGTTCGGCCAACTCTTCAACCGCATGGTGAGATAAAGCCGCGCCTCGTTGCGGGTCAGCCGCTCGATCCCGGTGTCTTTGTTGACGATCAACTCCTGAGCGGAGGCGGCGAAGCTCCAGGCCGCGAGCAGCGAACAGACGAGCTCGCGGATGCGCCGGGATCCAGGGAGGGTGACGAGTGTGGGGGCGAGTTGAAACATGGACCGGGGGAGCGTGGCCTCGGGTCGCTTTGCGCTGTTCCCCAATACTAGGTGCTTGCCAGCGAGAGACCAAGGGCTGACCTGTCCCGCGGCGCGCTTGTTGCCTATTCCGAAAATGTCCATACTCAAGGCTTGTCGCCGTTTCGTGGAAGAGGGATTCAAATGGACCTCGTGACGTCTTCGCGTTCAGACTCCCATGGCCCAGCACAAAACTCCGATCCGTATTTCGCTTTCACCCGCGCCGAGCGGACCGAGGATCGCGAGGCAAGCTATCGGGTTCGTTATCAGGTGTACTGCATCGAGCGCGGATTCCTCGATCAGCGCGACTATCCAGGAGAACTGGAAGAGGACGAGTTCGACGCGCATTCCCTCCATCTTCTGGCGAGCTATCGCGATGGCTCGCCCGCTGGCACGGCACGGCTGATCCTTCATTCGCCCCTCGGTTTCCCAGTTGTCCAACATTGCGAATTCTTGCCAGCGCATGAGTTCCTTCGGGACAGCGCCTGCGAGAACCTTTCAAGGTACGCGGAAATCTCCCGCCTGGCGGTCTCTAAGTCCTTTAGGCGCCGTGAGGGGGATAGCCTATACGGCGGTCCGCCGCGTCCGGCAGCAGGGGGGAACCAGGACGCCAACGTGATAGAACTTCCGGACCAGCGTAGCGCGCCCGTGATCGTCACCGGTCTCTATCGCCTGCTCTACCAGGAAAGCAAGCGGCTTGGCATCACCCACTGGGTCGTGGCGATGGAGACCAGTCTGTATGTCATCTTGCGGCGTATGGGATTCATCTTCACCCCGATCGGCCCCAAGATCGATTATTTCGGACTCGTCCGGCCCTATGTCGCGAGCATCCAGTCCATCGAAAGCCATCTGTACAGAACCTCATGCGACATGCTTCGGTACCATGTGAGCGGGCTCGAACCCGAGCTGCTTCCCTCCTGCCTACTGGAACGGGACGATTCGGGCGAGGATGAGGCATCCAGCGCCTGACACGCGAGCCAACCATCCTTGCTCCCGGTGCCTTGGGCTACACATCCGTCTTTGGTCCGGTGTGTACCGGATAGTAGTTAAATTTGCGCTCGTAATCGAGCGTCCTGCCGAATGGGAACTCATCGTGCTTCCACAATCTGAGCCTATCCCCAATGGCCGGATCGGGTTGCGGCAGCAGGGCACCGAGCCGGTCAAGCACGTCCGCCCCGTCGCCAGTCCAGCCCGAGCGCATCTGGACATGGATCCACGCCTGCGATTCCTCGCATGACACGCGAAAGGCCCCGCTGATCTGATCGGCGATCCAGGGGTCGGCATAGAGCGCGTCCTTGATGTCCAGCAGCGCGCGTCCGTCCGGCAGGAAATCCTTGTCCCGGCCCGCGACGGCGATCATGGGTAAGGCCGGGAGCGGCAGGTTCGCATGACCCGCCGCCTTCAGCGCCTCGGCCATTCGCGCGCGATCCAGCAGCTTGGCGCGGTCGCCCGTGCGGTAGCGGATCAGTGGCAGGAGCAGCGCTGGGTCCAGGGTCGAGACGGTCAGCGCGCCGAAGCCGGACGAATCGGCGTCGGTGATTTCCACGAAGAGGCGTCTTGGGTCATGGACGAAGAGCAACGGCGGCGTCCGGCCCGACCAGGGACCGATGGCGTCAGCCAGGGCCTCCGGCTGGCGGTGGGCGAGCTGACGCAGGCGCAGGGTCTCGCTGGTCTCGAAGAAGAGGTTGAGCCCGACCTCCCCGACGCCCATGGAGGAGATGATTTGGCCTCGCGTCCAGTCCGTTGGGTCCTGACCCAGTCGGTCGGAGACATAGGCGCGAAAGTGTTCGCCAAAGGTCTCCTCGCCCAGGATGACGTGAATCTTGAAGTTGACCCAATCGAGGCCGATGTCGCGGCCGTAATCGAGCAGGCGTTTGCAGAACAGCGGATCCAGCACCAGGATGGTCTGCGCGTAATAGGGTGCGACCTCGCGGACGAGTGCGCACACCATGTCTTCCCGCACGCTGGTCTCGGCGATGGTGACGCTGGTGCTGGCGAAGCGCACGCCCATGGGCAGGGCGTTGATCAGGAGCGTGGGATGCGCGTCGGTCTGGAAGGCATGCTCCAATCCCAGGTCGATGGCTTTGGCCGCCGCGCGCCCCTGTCTGGCGGTGGAGAGCCCGAAGGCGAAGCGGCTGCCATGTCCCGAGCTGGTCAGGACGTTGCTCAGTGGCTTCAGGTTGCCATCCACGCATAGCTCATGCAGGGGAAAGCGTCCGAAGAGATCTTCTTTCGCGAGGATCGGGCAGTGCCGCAACACATCGTCGAGGGTGCGGAGACGATCACCCTCGATCTTGCGTTCCCGGAGGATCTGGGCATAGGCCGGCACCCGCCGCGCGACACGTCCAACCTGCCTGACCAGACGCCCGCGTCCGATGTCTTGCAACCTGCGCGGATCGAGTCGCGCCAGGGCGCGGAGCTGCCATCGCCGCAGCAGCCTGTCCAGGGCCCTCATGCTACTGGTAGACGTCGCTGGCGATGCCGTTGCGCACCATGACGCGCGCGAAGCCGGCGTTTCCCCGGGGGCAGAAATAGCTCAGGATCGAGACGTCCTGTACCGGCGGATCGGTGCCCGGCTCGCTCAGCCCGTTGGCATAGGGGGTTCGCTGGTTGGTGGAAAAACACCCGCATCCAGCCAGTTCGGCGGTGGTCATGCCGGTGGTCAGCTTGCACCCCTTCGAGTCCTGGTCGCTCGGGGTGGATTGGCAGCCAGAGCAGGCTAGACCAAGAACCAGACTCACGCGCATCGGCCAGCGAGTCCGCAGGTCTGTCCAGATACCGGCGGTTGTTGGTCTAGCGGTCATGGCGAGCGGATTGGCTCATCGGGAAGGCTCCTGCGCGGGTCGGGAAGTCCAGATCGGTCCGTCAGTGTCGAACGGTACTCCGGGATGCGGGGGGCTGCAACAACGACCGATCTAACGAAAAATTAAGGCGCCGTTAAGCCCCCGGCAAGGTCACCCTTCCGATACTGACCCCCGTTGCAGTGTCATCCACAGCCATTCTCCCGCGCGGATCTGTCATCGGTTCTTGCGTGAATGAAGGGTCGGCTCCAGTACCGAGGTGTCAAGCTCATGAATCAACCAGGCGTTATGAAACATTCGACGACTCAAGGCGGCATGGCGTCGCGACAGGTTTGGGGTCGGCGCGCCCTTGCCACGGCGGTGGCGCTCGCGCTGGCCGGGGGTGGGGTCATGCTGGCGCGGGCGGGCAATCCCGCGCCCGCCTCGGTGGTGCCAGCGCCCTTCGCCCCGCTGACCGGATTACCCGGTTTCGCCGATGTCGCGGAGCACGTCACCCCGGCCGTGGTGAATGTCAAGGTGACGGGCGAATCCGCGGGTGGCGCGATCTTCTCGGGCGAGCCGGGAATGCCGGAGGACATGCCCGTCCCCGAGTTCTTCCGGCGCTTCTTCGACGAGCGCGGCCAGATGCGGCCACATCGGACTCAGGGACAGGGGTCGGGTTTCCTGGTCGATCCGGCGGGCTATATCGTGACCAACAACCATGTCATCGATGGCGCCAGCGAGGTGACGGTCGCGCTCAATGATGGATCCAGTTACAAGGCGCGCGTCCTCGGGCGCGACGACAAGACGGATCTCGCCATTTTGAAAGTCGACGCCGGTCACCCGCTTCCCTATGTCGAGCTGGGCGACTCCACCAAGGCGCGGGTCGGCGACTGGGTCTTGGCGGTCGGTAATCCCTTCGGTCTTGGCGGATCGGTGAATGCGGGTATCATCTCGGCGCGCGGGCGCGACATTCACTCTGGACCCTATGACGACTATTTGCAGATCGACGCGGCAATCAACCAAGGCAACTCGGGCGGGCCGCTCTTCGACACCAGCGGCCGGGTGATTGGCGTTAATACGGCCATCTACTCGCCCACCGGCGGCAACGTCGGCATCGGCTTCGCGATCCCGGCCGAGACGGTCGGCCGAGTGGTGGCGGAGTTGCGCGAGAATGGTCACGTGGCGCGCGGCTGGCTGGGTGTGAATATCCAGGCGGTCACGCCCGAGCTGGCGACTGCGCTTGGCCTGGAACGGCCCGAGGGCGTCCTGGTGGCGGAGGTACTGGCGAATGGTCCCGCCAGCCAGACCGATCTGCGGGCGGGCGACGTGATCCTGCGCGCCAACGGCAAGCCGTTGGGGGATTACAAGGATCTGCCGAAACTGGTGGCGGCGACCAAGGCGGGGAGCCCGATGTCATTGGAGATCCAGCGCGACGGCAAACCGCGTCAGGTCACGGTGACCGTGGGCGAGATGCCGGGCGAGGAGCAGGTCGCGGCGCTCGGGCATGCCGGCGAGCAGGCGGCCGAGCAGCCCCATCTTGGGCTCTATCTGGCCCCCTTGACCCCCGAGCTGCGTCTTCAGCGTGGACTCGGGGCGGATCGCACCGGCGTGCTCGTCGCGCGGGTCGAGCCCGACAGTCCGGCGGCCAGGGCCGGGATCGAGCCGGGCAGCCTGATCTCCATGGTCGGAGCCCAGCCGGTTACGTCTCCCGACCAGGTGATGTCCGCGGTCCGCAAGGCCGCCAGGGAGCAACAGAAGGCGCTGATCCTGAGGGTCGAGCAAAATGGACGCACGCTCTTCGTGGCGGTGCCACTGGCGGCTTGAGCATTCGATGAGGGGGTGAGGGCCGATGCGGATCCTGTTGGTCGAAGACGATCGCCAGATGGCGGATTATCTGCGCAAGGCGCTCGCCGAGGCGGGCGCCGTCGTGGATCAGGCCGAGGATGGCCGCGAGGGTCTGCTGATGGCCGCGAGCGGGGACTACGAGGTTCTCATCGTGGACCGCATGCTGCCGGGCCTCGATGGGCTTGGCATCGTGCGCACCCTGCGGGCGTCCGGCAATCGCACGCCGGTCCTGTTCCTCAGCGCCCTGGGCGAGGTGGATGATCGCGTCGAGGGGCTGCGCGCGGGGGGCGACGATTATCTCATCAAGCCCTTCGCCTTCTCTGAGCTGCAGGCGCGGGTCGATGCCCTGCTGCGGCGCGGTGCCGCCGATGCCCCGGAGACGCGGCTGCGGGTCGCCGATCTGGAGATGGATCTGCTCAAGCGCGAGGTCAGTCGTGCAGGCAGCGCGCTTCTGCTCCAGCCGCGCGAGTTCCGCCTGCTGGAATGCCTGATGCGTCACGCCGGTCAGGTCGTCACCCGCACCATGCTGCTGGAGCAGGTCTGGGACTATCACTTCGATCCCCAGACCAACGTCATCGACGTGCATATCAGCCGGCTGCGCGGCAAGATCGACAAGGACTTCGAGCCGCCCTTGCTGCAGACGGTGCGTGGCGCTGGCTACATGCTGCGCGCCGGATGACGCCTCCCCGATTCGCCTCCCATGCCTGGGTGCGGGTCAGGATCCGCGCGGCCCGGATCCTCCGCAGCTCCATCTTCCGCCTGGCCCTGCTGTACGTCCTGCTGCTCGGGTCCTCGGTCGCCATTCTGCTTGGGTTCATCTATTGGTCGACCGCCGGCTATATGGACCGCCAGACCACCGCGACCATCGAGGCGGAGATCCGCGGGCTGGCCGAGCAGTACCCGCGCGGCGGTCTGAGCGGCCTCACCTCGGTGATCGGCGAGCGGGTCGCGCGCGATCCGGTCGGCTCCAGCGTCTATCTGCTGGTCGACGACAATCTGGAGCGGGTCGTCGGCAATCTGGACCGCTGGCCGCCAGACCTTCCGGACGCCGATGGCTGGATCCGTTTCCGCTTGCGCGAGTGGGGTGCGGACCACACCGCAGAGCACGAGGCGCGCGCCAAGGTCTTCAGTCTGCGTGGCGGGCTGCGGCTGCTGGTGGGGCGCGATGTACGGGATCTCGAAGCGACTCGCGCCCTGATCCGCGAGGCCCTGACCTGGGGGCTTGCCATCACCGCCGCGCTGGCGCTGCTGGGGAGTTGGCTGATGAGCGCCAGCCTGGTCCGCCGTCTGGAGGCGGTCAATCAGACTAGCCGCGACATCATGGAGGGCGATCTCTCCCGGCGGATTGCCTTGAGCGGCAGCGGCGACGATTTCGATCGTCTCGCCGTCAGCCTCAATCGGATGCTGGAGCGGATCGAGACCCTCATGGCGAGTGTGCGCCAGGTGTCCGACAACATCGCCCATGATCTGCGCACGCCCCTGACCCGACTGCGCAACAAACTGGAGCTGCTCAAGAACGAGCTGGCGGACGGAGCGGCGCGGACGCTCGCGGAGGAGACCATCGCCGACGCGGACGAGATGCTCACGACCTTCAACGCACTGCTGCGGATCGCGCGCATCGAATCCGGGAGCCGCCGGGCGGGGTTCGGACCAGTCAATCTGGTTCCTCTCATCGAGGATCTGGTGGAACTCTACGAGCCGGTTGCCGCCGAGCGCGGGCAGGTGCTGGACCTTGCAGCAGAGGGCTGCGGTCGACATCGAGGGGGATCGGGATCTCCTGTTCCAGGCGATGACCAATCTGGTCGACAACGCCGTCAAATACACCCAGCCGGGAGGCCGGATCCATCTCTCCATCGGCGCTTCCGGCGGACTCGCGCGGGTCGTGGTCGCCGACAACGGTCCCGGCATCCCCGAGGAACTGCGCGAGCAGGTGTTTCGGCGGTTCTTCCGGGTCGACGACAGTCGCACGACACCCGGCAGCGGGCTGGGCCTGAGCCTGGTCCAGGCGGTCGTCCAGCTCCATCGCGGGACCATCGAGCTGGCTGACAATCAGCCTGGATTGCGGGTGAGCTTGGCCTTCGGTCTGACGCGGGCGTCAGGCACATCCGGGTGAGAGGCGCCGACGACCGTCGCCGCCTTCATGGATAGAGACGCAGCGATGCCACGCTTTCTTCCCACTGGGCTTCATCCGTGCTCAGACGTTGTTCCAGATCGCCCGGTTGGGCCGCTGGGTCGTCCACCCAGTCGCGTAGCGAGGTGCCACCCGCGAGCAGATCAATGGCCAGACGCTCGGTCTCGTACTCGTAGTGGAACTGGCGCCAGAGCGGGTAGTCCGGCTGCTCCAGGCGGATGCACTTGAACAGGAGCGCGATCAGGCGGTAGGGCTTGAACGCCTCGTGGCGATACGCCGCGTTGTCCGTGTGGATCTGGAGTCCGGCACAGAGCTGGCCGGCGTGCTTGTGAAAGGTCGGCTCGAACCAGCACGGACGGATGAGCGCGCCCTGGGTCCAGTCAGGACTCTCCTCGCGCATACGCTTGAGGATGTGCTCGAAGTCCAGATCGGGGGCGCCGACCAGCTCCAGTGCGCTCGTGGTGCCGCGTCCCTCGGACAGCGTGGTGCCTTCCAGGAGCACGGTGCCCGGAAAGCAGCGCGCCATGTTGAGACTGGAGGCGTTGGGGCTGGGATTGACCCAGGACAGCTCCAGGATCGGCCAGCCGTATCCCGGGCCTTCCGTCGGCCGATAGCCTTCCATCGCCACGATATGCAGATCCAGGTCCACGCCGAGATGGTCGACGAACCACTTGGCCAGTTCGCCCAGGGTCAAGCCGTGCCGCATCATGATCGGCCCGGCTCCGACGAAGCTCTCCCAGCCGGGTTCCAGCAGACTGCCCTCGATCGGGCGCCCGACGGGGTTCGGCCGATCCAGCACCCACAGCGCCTTGCCCGCCGCCGCACAGGCGCGGATGAGATAGACCAGGGTCGTCACATAGGTGTAGATGCGCGTGCCGATGTCCTGAAGATCGACCAGCAGCACGTCGAAACTGTCGATCATTTCTGGCGTGGGATCGCGCACCTCACCATAGAGGCTGTAGATAGGAATACCGTATCTCGGGTCGATCTCATTGGGCGTCTCGACCATGTTGTCTTGCTTGTCCCCGCGCATTCCGTGCTGCGGGCCGAATGCGGCGACGATATTCAGCTCATTCAGGGCCATCAGCGCATCCAGGCTGTGTAATCCCCCTGTGGTCATGGAGGCTGGATGGCCGAGCAGGGCGACACGTCGGCCCCAGAGCGGCTTGCGCAGCTCGGGGTTGTCGAGCAGACGGTCGATACCGAGTTTCATCATAGGGCGGAGTCCTGTTGCGATCAGGGATGGTCGAGCGTGGCGATCGGACACGCTCCGCACGACCAGGGGTCATTCAGATCCATCTGCGGCTTGCGATCATCGACCAGGAAGCACGGGATCCTTGACGGAATTGTCCACGCGAATAGGGTTGAAGCTCAATGCGGGCTGCATGAATTTTCGCTCTCTTCGCTTGAATGATAGAATGGCGCCAATGCGTCGATCCGATTTCAATTACGAGCTTCCGCCCGAGCTGATTGCCCAGCGCCCACCGACCGATCGCGCCGGGGCACGCATGATGGTCTTGGATGCCAGCGATGGCCCCCCGCGTGATTCGTTGTTCGCCGATCTCCCGCGCTTGCTCAGAGCTGACGATCTGCTCGTCTTCAACAACACGCGCGTCATGCGCGCCCGCCTGTTCGGCCGCAAGGATACTGGCGGTCAAGTCGAGATCCTAATCGAGCGTCTGCTCGCGCCCGACGACGCCCTGGCGCACTTGCGGGCCAGCAAGGCCCCGAAGCCTGGCGCCGGCATTCAATTAGAGAGCGGGGCGCGGCTGTCGGTCGTTCAGCGTGAGGGCGATCTCTATCGCCTGCGCGCACTCGACAGGCCCTTTGCCGAGCTGATGGCGGAGCAGGGTCATCTTCCATTGCCGCCCTATATTCAAAGACCGGATGACGCCGCCGACGAGATCCGTTACCAGACGCTGTTCGCTCGCCATGATGGCGCCATCGCCGCGCCGACAGCCGGGCTGCATTTCGATGATGCGATGCTCAATCGTCTCGACACGCTCGGGATCGGGCGCGCTGAAATCACCTTGCATGTGGGCGCTGGAACCTTCCAGCCCGTGCGTGTCGATGATCTCGATCATCATCGAATGCATGCCGAATGGTTGGAAGTGGACGAAAGCGTGTGCGAGCAAGTGCGCAAGACACGCCGATCAGGCGGGCGCGTCATCGCTGTCGGCACCACCAGCGTCAGGAGTCTGGAAACGGCTGGGGCGGATGGCGATCTGAAGCCCTTTCGCGGAGACAGTCGTCTGTTCATTCGGCCTGGGTATCATTTCAAGATCGTCGACGCCATGATGACGAACTTCCATTTGCCGGAGTCGACCTTGCTGATGTTGGTTGCAGCCTTTACCGGCTCCGAGCGGATCATGGAAGCCTATCGTCATGCCGTCGCCCAGCGGTATCGATTTTTCAGCTATGGGGACGCTATGTTCCTGATAAATAGGAATCCGTCTTAGGCTGTTCTCCTCCAGTCGCGGCTGACTCCATGCTCGGGGTTGGCTATGCCAGTCTCGGTTCGGAATCGAGCTTCCACTCTCTTCGCCGCCGAGAAAAGGGTTGAATGACCGTGTTCATTCTCTCCCTGGGCGATGCGCGCGAATTGGGAAATCCCGGTGACGGTCGCGGGCACGGGGCGCGTTCATTCCTTGCTCCGCTTCGGGTGGCAACCCCGCCCCGTTGCTGTTTACCCCTTGATGCCGACTTGCCGAAAGCGACGCGGTTGTGCTCCGGCACATGCTCTAGGATTGAACCAATCCCAGGTCGAGGGTCTCGCGGGATACGATTGTGAAATAAAACGACAGCGTTCTTGACAGTGCTTATGTATTGCCTACATTATTAGTCAAGCCAGTCAACGCTGGCGAATGAACCGGATTCAATAAAACCTTGTTGGGAGGTAGATCACGTGGAATACGCTAACCTTAGCGTCGAGGAGATTCAGCGGCAGCTTGAGGAAGCCGAGAGCAAGAAGTCGGAGTTGAAGCGCATGTTGGATGCACGTCGCCAGGAAGGCAAGGGTGAGGTCGTTCAGCAGATAAAGGATCTCATCGAAAGTAACGGCTATGATTTGGAAGAGATTATTTCCCTGGTCTCGCCCAAGCGCCGACGCGGGTCGGCCATCGCCCGCAAGCTCGTGGGTAGCCGTCAATACCGGCGTTATGTCGACCCCGACAATGCGAATAATGTCTATGTGCGCGGCGTGCTGCCAGGCTGGATGAAGCAGAAGATGAAGGATCAGGGATACGATCCGGCATCCAAGAAAGATCGCGAGTCGTTCAAGACCAATTCCCTGAGCGTCGTCGAGGGCTAAGGGCATAGGGCAACCTCCGCATTTCCGCTCCCGGCCGGTTAAACGGGGTTGGGGCCGGAATCAAGCGGAGCGGGGCTGCGATCAAGTACCCTCGAACCAGTCAAGCGTTCATCTAGAGCTCACCGAATCGCCAATCGCATTCCGCGATTGGCTTACTTTTGATGTGTGAGCGACCTCCTCGATCTCGATAGATCTAAAGTCGCGCCGGTCGTTGCCTTTTCCCGTGTGGCGACAGCGCTCCATTTGGGTCTCAATCAGAGGGATGCCGCTTTCCCATCGCGCCGGATTGATGGAGAGTCGATCGATCCGACCGATAGGTCGTTGACGACAAAATCATGTGCGGTATCGCCGGATTTATCCTGAGCCACGCCCGACAGCCGGAGCCCGATCTGCTGGCTCGCATGGTCGAGCAACTCGCCCATCGCGGACCGGACGATAGCGGCATTTACCGCGCCGGCTCGGTCGGTCTCGCGCAGACCCGCCTGTCCATCATCGGTCTCGCGACCGGCCATCAACCCATGGTCTCCGAGGACGGCCAGCTCGCCCTAGCGGCCAACGGCGAGGTCTACAACTACATCGAGCTGAACGCCGAGCTGCGCGCGCAGGGCCGCCAGCCGCGCACCGACTCGGACTCCGAGACCATCCTGCACGCCTATGCGGTTCATGGGCTCGGCTTCCTCGACCGACTGCGCGGCATGTATGCCTTCGCCCTGCATGACGCTCAAGCTGGGCGCCTGATCCTCGGACGCGACCGGCTCGGCATCAAGCCGCTCTTCTATGTCCGCCTGCCGGATCGCATCGCCTTCGCCTCCGAGATCAAGGCCCTGCTGCCGGTGCTGCCGGAGCGGCCCCAGATCGCCCCCGGCGCCTTGCGCCAGTTCCTCCAGAATCAGTTCGCGACCGGCGAGGAGACCCTCATCGCCGGGATCCAGCGGGTGCTGCCCGGCGAGGCGCTGGTGATCGATGCCGATCTGCGCATCCAGCGTCACCGCTACTGGTCCGCGCTGGATGTCGCGCCGCGCGTGATCGGGATCGAGGAGGCCCAGGCCGAGCTGGATGCGCTGATGAACGCCGCGATGCGCGAGCACATGCGCTCGGACGTCCCCTTCGGGCTCTTTCTCTCCGGCGGCGTGGATTCGGCGGTGCTCGCCGCCATGCTGCACGCCCATGGCGCGGGCCGCATCAAGAGCTATTCGGTGGGCTATCGGGGCACCGCCATGGCCCATGAGCTGGACGAGGCGGCGCGGGTCGCCGCGCACTTCGGGCTCGATCACACCCCGCTGGAGCTGGAGCTGGGGCGGGTCTTCGGGCGCATCCCGCACAGCATCTGGTGCGCCGATGAACTGATGCGCGACTATGCCTGCCTGCCGACCTCGCTCCTGGCCGAGACCGCTGGCGCGGAGCTGAAGGTGGTCTTCTCCGGGGAGGGCGGCGACGAGGTCTTTGCCGGCTACGGGCGTTATCACCCGCGCCTCGCCGAGCGCTGGCTCAAGTCCATGCTCCATCCCGGCAGCGGCGGCTTCCGCACCCGTGGTCAATGGGCCGGACGCTGGTCGCGGCGGCTGTTCGGGCCCGCCTTGCGCGCCGCGCCGGAACTGGATCGAGCGCCCGTTCTGCGGGCCTGGCGGGAGACCCCGCAAGTCCTGGTCGGACATGCAGCGCCGCCAGTACACCGATCTGGTCACGGCCCTGCCGGACAACCTGCTGGTCAAGACCGATCGCATGCTGATGGGGTTCGGGCTGGAAGGGCGGGTCCCCTTCCTGGACCACCGCCTCGTCGAGTTCGGCCTATCCCTGCCGGATTCGCTCAAGGTCCGACGTCACCAGGGGAAATGGCTGCTCAAGCGCTGGGCCGAGCCGCGCCTGCCGCCCGGTCATCTGGACCGGCCCAAGCGCGGCTTCCATGTCCCGGTCGGTGACTGGCTGCGCGGAGAGGTGGCCGAGGAAGTCGGGCGGCGCCTGGCGAAAAACCATGGCATCCGCGAATGGTTTCGAGTCGACGCCATTCCCGCGCTGGTCGCCGCGCGGCAGCGCCGTCAGGGTGGCGGGCGTGAGTTGTTCGGGCTCATGCAATTCGCTATCTGGCATCGGCTCTTCATCGAGCAGCCCGGCCTCAAGCCCGCGCCGGATGAGGATCCCCTGGAGTGGATCGCGTCCTCTCAACACCCTTCGATGCGATCGTAATAGCGCGCCCTGTAGAGCAGTCGTGGAACCGCCCCATCGTTGAACCCGGTGCGGGTATGCAGGACGTTATTGCTGATCAGTCCCCAGCCGGATTCCAGCCGCCCCCGAAAATGCCAGGGCAGCTCGCGATGGATGACCTCTTTCAGACATGCAACGGCGTCACTGGTCAGCGGGTCGTCGCGCCAGACAATGTTGCGCGCGCGGTTGGTGTAACGCATGTGCAGCCGTCCATCCGGTCGCACCGAGAACACCGGGCCGGGTTGGTCGGGCCGAACCTGCTCGCCGTCGACATGGCTGGCAGGGATGGTCATGCACCGGGGGTCCATCAGGGCACGGATATAGTCAGGATTCTGGTCGCGCACCAGCAGGTAGGCGATCTCATGGTCCAGCAGATCGTTCTCGCCGCCCTGCTCGGCGGGGTGGACGCAGTGCAGGAGAAGCCCATGGATCTGCTGTTCCGGGCTGTTGTAGTAGCCGTCGGTGTGCCAGGCGATGGGGCGGTTGGAGTAGGGGATGTAATCCCGATGGTGGGCATCGGTCTGAACCGTCAGGGAGGTGATGGCGTCTGCGTCCGCGCCGCGATTGTGATCCAGTCGCCGCAGGCCGAGGGCGGCACCGAGTGCGGTCGGTATGTCCTTGCTCGGATCGTCTCCTGTTTTGCCGATGTAGATCGCCATGTTAGCGCGCCGACAGCGATCCAGGATGGCCGCATGCTCGGCCCCGCTCAGTCGCCGTGGATCCCCGACCTCGACGATCAACTCGGAGAGTTCGGTCGGGGCATCGGCGAGCTTCTGGTCGCGCCAGCGCGAATAGGCAGCGACTTGGTCAAGATCGAAGGGCGAATGGGGCATGTGTAAAAGCTCCTCTGGGCGTGTCCTCAGTAATCGCGAGGATCGCGCGCGATGGCGCGAGCCTTGGGATACTGGTTCAGGGAGCACCCGGGAATGGCTGGGCAATCGGGTGCCGGAAGGATGAGCGCAAGGCGGGTGGTCTGCGGCGGCAAACGCTTCCGCGTCTGACCAGGGCATGCGAGGCATGGGCCGGCGGCTGGAAGACCTGCTTTCTCGCGCTGGAGCAAGGTTGATCGGTCATTGCGGGCAAGAAAAAGCCGGTCGTAACCGGCTGATTCTAATCTTGGATTTGGTGGGTCGTGTAGGATTCGAACCTACGACCGATGGATTAAGAGTCCACTGCTCTACCAGCTGAGCTAACGACCCGTGTCTTTACTCATGACATTGGCAAGTCCAATCCGCGTCGCATTGGCTGCCTTTTAATTGGGGTGGACGATGGGGCTCGAACCCACGACCACAGGAATCACAATCCTGCGCTCTACCAACTGAGCTACGTCCACCATAAAACTTAATCTTGAACTTACACTTAATTCTATCTCAACCCGCGCCGTCTAGGCATCAAGGTTTTGAAGCCTTGATGGCGCGCCCGGCAGGACTCGAACCTGCGACCCACGGCTTAGAAGGCCGTTGCTCTATCCGGCTGAGCTACGGGCGCTTTGATTGGGTGCCGTTCTTGCGCATTCAACTTGCGCAACGAGACGCTGCCTGATTGGTGTTTTGGTCGGGGTAGAGGGATTCGAACCCCCGACATCCTGCTCCCAAAGCAGGCGCGCTACCAGACTGCGCTATACCCCGGCTTCGGAATCGTGTCGGGAGCGACAAGCTACCCGCAACCGAAGAGCGCGAATCATACGCAGCCGTCAGAGCCTCGTCAATCCTGAAACGGCCGGATTTTCACCCGCGTTTTCATCTAGCGCGACGAGTCGCTATGATGCCGGCATCTTTTGATTTTGATTTGGAACGCCATGAGTGCTGCAATCCTCGACGGCAAGGCGATCGCCGCCGATATCCGCGAGACCATCAGGACGCGGGTCGAATCGATCCTGGCTGCGGGCGGGCGGGCCCCTGGGCTGGCTGTCGTGCTGGTGGGCGAGAACCCAGCATCCGAAGTCTATGTGCGCAACAAGCGCAAGGCATGCGAGGAGGTCGGGTTTCGCTCCGAGCTTTATGCACTCTCGGCGGACGCCAGTCAGTCCGAGCTCATGGCGCTGATCGACCGGCTCAACGCCGACACTGGCATCGACGGCATCCTCGTCCAGCTCCCGCTGCCGGCAAGCCTGGACGAAGCCGCCGTGACCGAGCGCATTCTGCCGACCAAGGATGTCGACGGCTTCCATCCCTATAATGTCGGCCGTTTGGTTTTGCGGACCCCGCTACTGCGACCCTGTACCCCCAAGGGCGTCATGACAATGCTGGAGCGCACCGGTCAGAGGCTCGATGGATTGGATGCCGTGATCATCGGCCAGTCCAACATCGTCGGGCGGCCGATGGCGCTTGAGCTGCTCGCGGCGCGGTGCACGGTCACCATCTGCCACAGTCGCACGAAGGCGCTGGCCGATAAGGCGCGCGCGGCCGATGTCCTGGTCGCGGCCGTCGGCCGTCCCGCCTTTGTTCAGGGCGACTGGGTCAAGCCGGGGGCCATCGTGATCGACGTGGGTATCAATCGTGGCGATGACGGCAAGCTGATCGGCGACGTTGACTACCGTGCCTGTGCCGAACGCGCCGCCTGGATCACTCCGGTTCCCGGCGGGGTCGGTCCCATGACGATCGCGAGCCTGCTGGAAAACACGTTGCAAGCCGCCGAGCTGCACGCCGGGGAACAGCCTTGAGACGGCATCGCGCGCAATGCGAGGGGGATGCCCCAGTGTGCCCCGCTCGCGGCACGAACGTCTTGCGGGGAGTGGAATAATGCTCGGTGCGGCTCTGGGGTGGATCGAATCACATCCGACGCTCAGCGTCGCTTTGGCGGGGCTGTCCGTCTTCACTTTCGTCGGTTCGCTGCTCGTTCTGCCCTGGCTCGTGGCAGCGATGCCGGAGGATTACTTCGTCGACGCCAGGCGACACGACAACCGCCTCCGTCGCTTCCATCCGGTCGTCTATCACGGCATACGTGTACTGAAAAACCTGCTGGGCTGGTTCCTTATTCTGGGTGGAATCCTCATGCTCGTCCTTCCGGGGCAGGGGCTGCTGACGATCCTGGTCGGGCTGGTGCTCAGCGATTTTCCAGGAAAATTCGCGTTGGAGCGCCGTCTTGCCAGCAGTCACCGGGTCATCGGAGCCTTTAACTGGCTGCGCCGCCGCGTCGGACGCCCTCCGCTGCAATCTCCCTCCACGCCCGTGGACCGCTCCTGAGTCGGGGTGATATCCGAGAACGGAGCGTCGCGTTTTTCCGCGTGGCCTAAAGCGCCGCTTCGGCCGGCAGACCCTGACGGCTGCTGTTTAACCCTGGGAGATGCCGGCGCTCCCAGGCATGCCGGGCCTGAGGGGACCTGTTGTCACATCCGCCCGGACGCCGACCCGGCGGCGGTCCGGATGCGAATACCATCCCATCCGGGGTCGAGAGGCCGGATCGTTGCTGGCGATTGACCCCGAACCAAGCGCGAACTAGCATCCTCTCGGGGTTCCAATGCCGGCCGTCGTAATCTGTAAGATTGAGGCCGCGAGGTCTTTGGCCGATGCGCCAAGCTGGCGCAATTCTTCAACGAGGATCATGCCGTGGGTTTTGCAGGATTGAGTTTTGGTCACATTCTGGTCGTCTTGTTGGTCGTGATCCTGGTGTTCGGCACCAAGAAGCTCGGCAACATCGGCGCCGATCTCGGCTCGGCCATCAAGGGTTTTCGCCAAGCCATGGCGAGTTCCGACGACCCCAAATCCGATGACAGCGCCGCTGCAGCGTCGCCCCAATCCCCCGCTTCAGAGACGTCCCAGACAACAGTCCAGCGTCCGGAGTCCAGCTCGACGGCGCTTCACAAGTAGGCGCTCGATCCAACTGGATCGGAGCGTCGGGGCTGGTTCGCGCGCTCTGCTCGCATGGCGGCGGGCGGCGCGCGATTTTCGTCGCCCGGCAGACCTTTGGCGCCGCCGCAAGGATTCGCCTGATTGGCAAACGTGTTTTCCCCGCAGGCCCGCGTTCGCGCCGGAGAGGCATCAATCCCGCAGTTCACCACCTCCTCGTCCGCCGCAAAGCCGGCATCCCGAGCGGTAGGTTCGCCGTGGCGGACGTCATGCGAAATCGGCTCGGTTCGCTCAGATCCGTCTAGCGCCCCATCCGGCCTTGGACCGGGCGTCGCGGGCGAGACATCCGTCCTGGAAGGGCGAATCGAGCGATCATGACGAATATCCCAGGATTTAAGCGGGGCCTTGCCTGTCCGTGAATGCCTCATCTCCCAGCCAGCCGGTCTCGCACGCACGCCTGGGCGTGCTGTCGATGGCCGCTCTGGGCATCGTCTATGGCGACATCGGCACCAGCCCCCTGTACGCCATCCATGCGGTCTTCGCCAACGACCGCCATCCGGTGGTGCCGGTCAATCCGGGAAACATCCTGGGCGTCCCGTGCGATCCGGCGAACACGACATTCTTTCTCGGGCGTGAGACTTTGGTCCCGACGAAGGGCGCCCCCATGGCGATATGGCGACAGAAGCTGTTTGTCGCGCTGTTCCGCAATGCGAGCAGTCCGACCGCCTATTTCGGGTTGCCGCCTGGCCGGGTGGTTGAGCTCGGAGCGCAGGTGAACTTGTAAATTTCGTCAGGTGGTCTCTATTCCAGGTTAACGGGTAGCGGCGCTGGTTTTATGAAGAGAATCGATATTTTTTAATATGTGAATATTCCCTGATTGCCGCTCTTGACGAGTCGATAACCGCCCTTCTGGTCGCCGCTAATCCGTCGATCCTAGACCTTGATCAAGAAATTCTATTTTGTAATTGATTACAATTAATTGCAGCGGATTTTACCCTTTTGTCCGAGCGGTTTTCGAGGGCTGTCGCGGGAGGGATCCAGGGGTAATATTAGAGTATCGTTCCATGGCCGGGCCTGGTCGCCATCGCTGCTTAATTGTTTCAGGGACATTGCATGTCCGCGCGTGTTAGGGTTACAGTATTTTGACGCGCCGCAGCAATCTCGCGCGGCGCTGATTTGTAAACAAATTCTCGGTCGAGGTCGTCCCCCATGCCCATCGATGTCTACCCGCCGGAGGGCGAGACCGACCCGCTACAGCCGGCCCTGGTCGAGGGCATGGCCCGCGTGGTGGCGGTAGCCGACGGTTTCGCCTGGCTGGAGCCGGAACAGACGACGAGCTGCGGTGGTTGTGCCGCGTCCGGACTCTGCGGCGCCAAGGGTATCGGCACGACCGCGAGTCGACTGGAGATGCGCCGCTTCTCGCTCCCTAACGGACCCGGGTTCGCCGTCGGCGAGCGCGTGGTCGTCGGCGTCGACGAGCGCGCTTTGCTCAAGGCGTCGGGGACCGCTTACGCGCTTCCGTTGGCAACCATGCTGGGCGCCGGCGCGCTCGCTCAGTGGGCCGCCGGGAGCGACGGGATCACCATGGCGGCCACTTTGGCGGGGCTTGGCATCGGCTTGGTTGCCGCGCGCCTGGGCGCCCGCTGGATGAATGCCCGAGGCCAGCTCGCACCACGTTTTCTCCGCCGCGCCAGCGCTGGCGAAACCTGTCGGATCGCTTAATTACAAGGGTTTGGAACATGCAGGAATACATTCTCTTAATGGTCGGCGCGGCCCTGGTCAACAACGTCATTCTGGCGCGCTTTTTGGGTTTGTGCTCCTTCATGGG
This sequence comes from uncultured Gammaproteobacteria bacterium, assembly GCA_963818415.1. Taxonomy (GTDB): domain Bacteria; phylum Pseudomonadota; class Gammaproteobacteria; order Chromatiales; family Chromatiaceae; genus CAWFSC01. Next base: position 448,201 of record CAWFSC010000004.1, read on the forward strand.
GGTCACGACGCGGGTCGATACCGCCGTTGGCATGGGGCTGGCGACGACCTTTGTCATCACTGTCTCCTCGATGGCCGACTGGGGTGTGGAGCAGTATCTGCTAGAGCCCTATGGTCTGGGTTATCTGCGCACCGTGACCTTCATTCTGGTGATCGCGGGCGCGGTGCAGTTCACTGAAATGACGGTGCGCAAGGTCTCGCCACCCCTGTTTCAAATGCTCGGAATCTATCTCCCGCTCATCACCACTAATTGCGCCGTGCTGGGTGTCGCCCTGCTGCTGGTCGAGGGCAAGATGAGCTTTATCGCGGCCACGCTGTTCGCTTTCGCCTCGTCGATCGGCTACAGCCTGGTCATGGTCATCTTCGCCGGGCTGCGCGAGCGTCTCGCCCTGGCCGAGGTGCCGCGTCTGTTCGCCGGTCCGCCGATCGGGTTCATCGTCGCCAGCCTCCTGGCGCTGGCTTTCCTGGGGTTCTCTGGAATTAGTACCAACTGAGGTCTTGAGTCGCTATGTTCATCGCTGTCGGAAGTCTTACGATCATCGGCGTTGCCTTGGGTGGCCTGTTGGGAATGGCCGCGCGTCTGCTCGCCGTCGAAGAGAACCCCTTGGAAGCCGAGCTCCAGGCGATGTTGCCGGGCTCTCAGTGCGGTCAATGCGGCTTTGTGGGTTGCGCCCAGGCGGCGGCGGCCCTGGCGCGCGGCGAAGCCCCAGTCACTCTCTGCCCTCCAGGCGGCAAGGCTGTCGCGGAGCAATTGGCCAAGCGTCTTGGCGTCACGGTCGATCTGTCCGATCACGCGCCTCGGGTGCCGGTCTATGCCGTCATCGTCGAAGAGCTATGTATCGGCTGCACTCGGTGCCTCAAGGAGTGCTCGGTGGACGGCATCGTGGGTGCCAGCAAGCTGATGCACACGATCGTCGCCGAGGTCTGCCACGGCTGCTCCAAGTGCGCGCAGGTCTGCCCCACGGATGCCATCCGGATGGTCGAGGTGCCGGTGACCGTTGCCGGGTGGCATTGGCCGAAACCCGACACCGAGGATGCAGGCAGCTCGCGCCGCCCGCGCGGTGAGGCCAGTCAGGTGGCCTTGGCTTGAGTTCGACCTGACACACGCGCATTCTTCCCCGGAGCAGTCAGCAACATGAAGCTTTTCCCGATCCGTGGCGGTATCCATCCGGATTACCACAAGGAGTTGAGCGGCGACCGCGCCATCGAGGCGCTGCCGCTGCCGAGTCGGCTCTACATCCCGCTACAACAGCATATCGGCGCCCCCGCCGAGATCCTGGTGGCCGAAGGTGACCTGGTCAAAAAAGGCCAGGTCATCGCGCGTCGTCAGGGACAGGTCTCCGTGCATCACCATGCCTCCACTTCTGGGCGCGTGGTGGCGGTGACCGAGATCCCGGCGCCGCATCCGTCGGGCCTGCCGCAGTCGACCATCGTCATCGAGCCCGATGGCAAGAATGAGTGGTGCGCGCTCCCCGAGCCCATCGCCGACCCCTTCGCGGTTGCCCCCGAGGTCATCGAGGAGCGCGTCGCCGAGTCCGGGATCGTGGGCATGGGCGGCGCTTCCTTCCCGTCCGCGGTCAAGCTTCATCTGGGGATCCGGCATCGCATCGAGACGCTGCTGATCAATGGGGCCGAGTGTGAGCCCTATCTGACCTGCGACGATCGGCTGATGCGCGAGCATGCCGACGAGATCATCGACGGCGCTCGCATCATGGCGCACGTCCTGGGCGCGCCCAAGGTGGTCGTCGGGATCGAGGAGAACAAGCCGCAGGCGCTGGCCACCATGACGGCGGCCGCGAGCGCCTTCGCGAACATCGAAGTGGTGGCGGTGCCGGTGAAATATCCGATGGGTTCCGAGCGCCATCTGACGCTGGCCATCACCGGCCGCGAGACGCCCGCGCGCAAGCTGACCGCCGATCTGGGGGTCGTGGTGCATAACGTGGCGACCGCGCGCGCGGTCCATCAGGCGGTGCGCCTGGGACGTCCGCTGATCGCGCGCGTCGTGACCGTGAGCGGCGCGGCCATCCGCGAGCCCAAAAACATCGAGACGCCGATCGGCGCGCGGGTCAGCGACCTGATCGACTTCTGCGGCGGCTTTTCGCAGCGTCCGGAACGATTGGTCCAGGGTGGGCCCATGATGGGTACCCCGTTACCGGGACTGGAGGTGCCGGTGGTCAAGGGAACCTCGGGCATCCTGGCGCTGACCGCCGAGGAGATCAACGACCAGCCGTCGGACCCCTGCATCCGCTGTGGTTCTTGCGTCGCCATCTGCGCCTGCGGCCTGACACCGGTCGAGCTTGCCGCGCACATTCGTCACGACGATCTGGAGGGCGCCGCCAAGCTGGGGCTGATGGATTGCGTTTCCTGCGGCAGTTGCTCCTGGGTCTGCCCATCGCACATCCCGCTGGTGCATTACTTCAACTACGCCAAGGGGGCGCTGAACGCACAGGAGCGCGAGCACCGCAAGACCGAGCAGACCAAGACCCTGGTCGAGGCGCACACCGCTCGTCTTGAAAAGGTCGCCGCGCAGCGTGCCGCCACTCTTGCCCGCAAGCCAAAAGCGGTACCCGCCGCCGACGAGGTTCGGACATGAGTGTCGGAGAAACAAATAAGAGCGGGCCATTCGCTCACAGCAGCAACACGGTCCAGCGGACCATGTTCACGGTGCTGCTGGCCCTGGTTGCCGGCCACGCTCTTCAATCTCTATCTCTTCGGCTGGCCGGCAATCTTGCTGTTCGCGGTGACCATCGGTGCCTGCGTGGTCGCCGAGGCGGCGATGCTGCTGCTTGCCGGACGTCCCCTGACGCGGACCCTGACGGATGGTTCGGCCATCCTCACCGGCTGGCTGCTGGCCATGACCCTGCCGCCCTGGGCGCCCTGGTGGACCGGCGTGCTCGGCGCGGTCTTCGCCATTCCGCTGGCCAAGCAGGCCTTCGGCGGTCTCGGTCAGAATCTGTTCAATCCCGCCATGGTGGCGCGCGTCGCCCTGCTGGTGTCCTTCCCGGTGGTCATGACCGCCTGGATCGCGCCGCACCCGCTGTTCTCGGCCGGAGCCCCTGGTCTGAGCGATGCCATCGCGATCACCTTCGGCGGCGAGATTCCGGACGGAGTCACCGCCGCCACGGCGCTCGGTTATGTCAAGACCGAGCTATCGCGGGGCATCCCGGTCTTTCAGTCGCTCGCCGACTACGGGCAAGCGGACGGCATGTCCTATCCATCGGACCTCATGGAGCTGGCCGCCGGGTACAAATCAGGCAGCCTGGGCGAGACCTCGGCGATCCTGATCCTGCTTGGCGGCTTGTTCCTGATGCGTCGGCGCATCATCAGCTGGCATATCCCGGTGACGGTCCTGGGCACCCTGTTCCTGACCGGGAGCCTGTTCAATATGTTGGATCCGGGACGCTTCGCCCCAGGGCTCTTTCATGTCCTCTCCGGGGCCGCTGTTCTCGGCGCCTTCTTCATCGCCACCGACTACGTGACCTCGCCGGTCTCGGAGCAAGCGGGCAGTTGATTTTCGGTTTCGGTGTCGGTCTTCTGACCTGGGTCATCCGCACCTTCGCCGGCTACCCGGAAGGGATGGCCTTCGCGGTGCTGCTGATGAATTCGCTCACCCCCATCATCGACCAATACACACGTCCGCGCCTGTTTGGCCGCACGCGCAAGGGTGAGCCCTTGCCGCTGAAGGGGGAATGATGAAGCAGGGTACTCTGATCCATGGCGTCATCCTGGGCATCTTCTGCCTCGGCTTCGGCGTCTTCCTCGCCCTCACCGAATGGGCCACTCATGACGCCATCGCCGCCCGTGCGATGGAGGACCGGCAGAACTCGCTCGGACAGGTGATCCCGGCGAGCATCCACGACAACAATCCGGTGCTGGATACCATCAGCCTGCAGGATGCCGAAGGCCACGAACTCACCGTCTACCGCGCGATCAAGGCTGGCCAGGTGACTGGTGTCGCCTATGAGATCCACGGCTCGGGCTATGCCGGCCAGATGAAGTTCATGCTCGGCGTCGATGCCGATGGCCAGGTACTGGGGGTGCGGGCCTTGAGCCACAAGGAGACCCCTGGGCTGGGCGACAAGATCGAGGTCAAGAAAGGCGACTGGATCCTCCAGTTCGCCGGGCTCTCGCTGGGCAACCCGCCGGTCGAGAAGTGGAAGGTGAAGAAGGACGGCGGACAGTTCGACCAGTTCACCGGGGCCACCATCACCCCGCGTGGCGTCGTCAACGCCATCCGCGAGGGCCTCGAATTCTTCGCTGCCCATCAAGCGCAATTGCTGGAGGTGAACTGATGGCGACCGATTATGGCCGGATCGTCCGCGACGGTCTGTGGGACAACAACGGCGTGCTCGCCATGCTGCTCGGCATGTGCCCGACCATGGCCATGACCACCAGCGCCACCAATGGACTGGGGATGGGGCTCGCCACCGCAGTGGTGATGGCCGCCTCTAATTTCATGGTCGCCGCCTTCCGCAACTACATCACCCGCGAGGTGCGCATCCCGGTCTACATCCTGATCGTGGCGGCCAACGTCACCTTCGTGGATCTGACCATGAATGCCTGGATGCACGAGCTCTACAAGGTGCTTGGGCTCTTCATCCCGCTGATCGTTTCCAACTGTCTGCCGCTGGCGCGGCTCGAATCCTTCGCCTCGAAGGAGCCGGTCATGCCGGCACTGATGGACGGCATCTTCATGGGGTTGGGCTTCACGCTCGCCCTCACCATGATCGGCGCGGTCGCGCGAGATCCTGGGCATCGGGCACCCTGTTCGCCGACGCCTCGCTGCTGCTGGGGCCGGCCTTCAAGTTCATGGAGATGCGCGTGATGCCAGCCGACATGGGGGTGCTGATGATGATCCTGCCGCCCGGCGGATTCCTGGTCACCGGCCTGATGATCGTCGGCAAGCGCCTGATCGATCTGAGCGCCGGGAAGGAGATCCAGATGGCCGGCGCCCATAGCGTCTGAGGAAGCTTCGATGAAGATCGGAATCACCTACGCACTGGCCAAGCGCCAGGTCTGGCTGAACATCGACCTGCCCGATGGAGCGACCATTCAGGGACGCGATCGAGCGCTCGGGCATCCTCGCACAGTTCCCCGAGATCGACCTGGATACGCAGAAGGTCGGAGTCTTCGGCAAGGTTCTCGCGCTGGAGACCAAGCTGGAGGATGGCGACCGCGTCGAGATCTATCGCCCGCTCATCGCCGATCCAAAGACCCTGAAGGCGCGCGCAAAGAACGAGGAAGCGGCGTCTCTGCCCAGCAATTCCTGACCCTGGACGGGTTCCGCAAGACACCAAAAGTCAGTCCATCAGCCCTCTGGCAGTCGGATTGTCGGCCACTTCATTCAGGCCCGCATCCGGCGCCAGAGGGCGATATCGAATCAAGCGCCGCCCCATCTGGTTGTCGGCGCACCCCATTCATCACTTCGAGACAGATCGATGACCCAACCGAGCATGGTCACTTTAGACGGTAATGAAGCCGCCGCTTATGTCGCGCACCTGACCAACGAGGTCATTGCCATCTATCCCATCACGCCGTCGTCGAACATGGGCGAGTGGGCGGACGAGTGGTCCTCGCAGGGGGTCAAGAATCTCTGGGGCACGGTCCCCGACGTCGTCGAGATGCAGAGCGAGGCCGGCGCCGCAGGGGCCATTCATGGCGCGTTGCAGGGCGGCTCGCTGGCGACCACCTTCACCTGCTCGCAGGGGCTGATGCTGATGATCCCCAACATGTACAAGATCGCTGGCGAGCTCACGCCCACGGTCTTTCATGTCTCCGCGCGCGCCCTGGCCGCGCAGGGCCTCTCGATCTTCGGCGACCATTCCGATGTCATGGCCTGTCGCGCCACCGGCTATGCCATGTTGTGCGCCGCCTCGGTGCAGGAAGTCATGGACTTCGCCCTGATCGCCCAGGCCGCCACCCTGGAGAGCCGGCTGCCCTTCCTGCACTTCTTCGATGGCTTCCGCACCTCGCACGAGGTCGCCAAGATCGACAAGCTGCCGGTGGAGACCATCCGCGCCCTGATCGACGAAGATCTGGTTGCCGCCTGCCGCACCCGCGCACTCAATCCCGATCACCCCAAGCTGCGCGGCACCTCCCAGAATCCCGACGTCTATTTCCAGGGCCGCGAGTCCGCCAATCGCTACTATGAGGCCACCCCCGCCATCGTCCAGGGCCTCATGGACCGCTTCGCCGCGCTCACCGGCCGTCAATACGGCCTATTCGAATACGTCGGCGCCCCCGATGCCGAGCGGGTGATCCTGCTCATGGGTTCCGGCATCGGCGCCGTGCAGGAGACCGTCGAGCACCTTACCGCCCACGGTGAACCGGTTGGCCTGCTCAAGGTGCGGCTGTTCCGGCCCTTCGATCCTAGCGCCTTGATTGCCGCGCTGCCCGCGAGCGTGACCCGCATCGCCGTGCTCGACCGCACCAAGGAGCCCGGCTCCGACGGCGAGCCGCTCTACAAGGACATCCTGACCGGCCTCGTCCAGGCACACGCCGAGGGCCAACTGGCCAGCATGCCGCGCGTGATTGGCGGCCGTTATGGTCTGGGCTCCAAGGAGTTCACCCCGGGCATGGTCAAGGGCATCTTCGACGAGCTGGCCAAGGACCAGCCGAAGAACCACTTCACGATCGGCATCCTCGACGACGCCACCCAGAGCAGCCTGGAGTGGGATCCGGGCTTCCGCGCCGACGCCACCCAGGGCGTCACCGCCTGCGTCTTCTACGGTCTGGGCTCCGACGGCACCGTCTCGGCCAACAAGAACTCGATCAAGATCATCGCCGAGGAGACCGACAACTACGGTCAGGGCTACTTCGAGTACGACTCCAAGAAGGCCGGCGCCATGACCATCAGTCATCTGCGCTTCGGTCCGCGCCCGATCCATAGCACCTACCTGATCGGTGACGACGAGGCGAGCTTCGTTGCCTGCCATCAGCCGACCTTCGTCACCCGCTACGACATGCTCGACAAGGCGCGCGCGGGCGGCGTCTTCCTGCTCAACTCCGCCACCCACCCGGAGCGCATCTGGAACGAGTTGCCGCGGCGGATGCAGCAGACCCTGATCGACAAGCGGCTTGCTTTCTACGTGATCGACGCCTACGGGATCGCCGCCGCGACCGGCATGGGCCGGCGCATCAACACCATCATGCAGACCTGCTTCTTCGCCATCTCCGGCGTCCTGCCCAAGGACGAGGCGATCGCCCACATCAAGACCGCCGTCAAGAAGACCTACGGCAAGAAGGGCCAGGCATTGCTGGATCGCAACTACCAGGCGATCGACGCCACCCTGGCCGGGCTCCACCAGGTCACGCTTCCCGGCGCCGCCACCAGCACCTTCGACCGTCCCGCGACCGTACCCGCCGACGCCCCCGAGTTTGTGCGCCGGATTACCGCCACCCTAATGTCCGGTCACGGCAATCAGCTCCCGGTGAGCTTGATGCCCGCCGACGGCACCTGGCCGATGGGCACGACCCGGTTCGAGAAGCGTAACCTCGCACTGCAGTTGCCCCAGTGGGACGAGACTCTCTGTACCCAATGCGGCAAATGTCCGCTGGTCTGCCCCCACGCCGCCATCCGCGCCAAGGTCTATCCAGCCGCGCTGATCGAGGGCGCTCCCGCCGGCTTCCAGCACGCCACCATCAAGGGCAAGGACTTCCCCGAGGGCTATCAGGTCAGCTACCAGATCGCCCCGGACGACTGCACCGGCTGTGGATTGTGCGTCGAGGTCTGTCCCATCCGCGACCGTCAGGATCCTAACCACAAGGCCCTCAACATGGTCGAGGCGACCGAGATCCACGCCCGCGAGCAGGCCAACTGGGACTTCTTCCTGACCCTACCCGAATACGACCGCACTAAGCTGGATGCGAGCAAGATCAAGCATGCGATGATGATGCAGCCGCTGTTCGAGTTCTCGGGCGCCTGCGTCGGTTGCGGCGAGACCCCCTATGTCAAACTCGCCACCCAGTTGTTCGGCGACCGCATGCTGATCGCCAACGCGACCGGCTGCTCGTCCATCTACGGCGGCAACCTGCCGACGACGCCTTACACCAGTAATCCCGAGGGCAGGGGACCGAGCTGGAGCAATTCGCTGTTCGAGGACAATGCCGAGTTCGGACTCGGCATCCGTCTGGCGGTGGACAAGCAGACCGTCCAGGCGCGCGAGTTGGTGACCAAGCTGGCGGGCCGGATCGGCGAGGATCTCGCCACCGGCCTGCTGACCGCCGACCAGTCGAGCGAGACCGGCATCCACGAGCAGCGCCAGCGGGTCGCCGCGCTGAAGGAAAAGCTCCAGGGCCTCGCCACCCCCGAGGCGCGCACCCTGGAGAGCCTCTGCGAGCAGTTGGTCAAGCGCAGCGTCTGGATCATCGGCGGCGACGGCTGGGCCTATGACATCGGCTACGGCGGCGTCGACCATGTGCTGGCCAGCGGACGCAATGTCAACCTGCTGATCCTCGATACCGAGGTCTACTCCAACACCGGCGGGCAGAACTCCAAGGCCACCCCAATGGGCGCGGTCGCCAAGTTCGCCGCCGGCGGCAAGCCGACCTTCAAGAAGGATCTGGCGATGATGGCGATGGCCTACGAGAACTGCTACGTGGCCCAGGTCGCCTTCGGCGCCAAGGACGTGCAGACGGTGCGCGCTTTCATGGAGGCCGAGTCCTATGACGGTCCCTCGGTGATCATCGCCTATTCGCCCTGTATCGCCCACGGCGTGGATCTCTCCAACAATCTGCGCCAGCAGGACATGGCGGTGAATTCCGGGCACTGGGCGCTGTTCCGCTACGACCCGCGCCGCGCCGCCGTCGGCGAGAATCCGCTGCTGATCGACTCCAAGCCGCCGAGCATGCCCTATCGCGACTTCATCGCCACGGAGACCCGCTTCAGCGTGCTCAACCGCACCCACCCCGAGGATGCCGAGCGCTATCTGCAACTCGCCCAGCAGCACGTCAAGACGCGCTTCACTCTCTACGAGCAGTTGGCGCACCTTGCGGCACAGAAGGCGCCGACGCCGCGCTGAGCTGTCTTGCCACGCGCGGATCGCGGGTCGATCCGCGCGTCAGGCACCTGCCCATGAACTCGCAACCTAAGGTTTAGCCGGCCATGAATCTGACGACCAACTATCTGGGTCTGGAACTCAAGAACCCCCTGGTACCCTCCGCCTCGCCGCTGTCAAAATGCCTCCCCGCCGCGCGCGCGCTCGAGGACCAGGGCGCAGCCGCCATCATCATGTCCTCGCTGTTCGAGGAGGCGGTCACCGCCGAGACCGAATCCCTGGCGCGCTTCCTGGACCATCAGGAGACCGGCTTCGCCGAAGCCGGCGGGGGCTTCCTGCCGCATCAAGAGGACTTCGCCAGCGGGCTGGACCAGTATCTGGAGCATCTGCGCAAGCTCAAGGAGACGCTCGGGATCCCGGTCATCGCCAGTCTCAACGGCGTCACCCCCGGCGGCTGGCTCAAGCACGCGGTCGACCTGCAGCAGGCTGGCGCCGACGCGCTGGAGTTGAACGTCTACTTTGTCGCCGCCGACCTCCGCCAGTCCGGCGCCGAGGTCGAGGCGCGCTATCTGAGCCTGCTTCAGGAACTGCGCGGCAAGGTCCAGATCCCGATCAACATGAAGCTCTCGCCGATGTTCAGCTCCATCGGTCATCTGGTCGGCCAACTCGCTGGCGCCGGTGCCAATGGCGTCTCCCTGTTCAATCGCTTCTACCAGCCGGATATCCGCATCGACAGCCTGCGCCTGCAGGCGCGGCTCGCGCCCTCGACCTCCGCCGAGGCGCTGCTGGCGATGCGCTGGATCGCCCTGCTGTACGGACGCATCGAGGGACTTTCGCTGGGGGCCACCGGCGGCATTCACACCGCCGAGGACGCCATCAAGCTGCTGTTGGCCGGCGCCGACGTGGTGCATCTGTGCAGCGCGCTGCTGGAGAAGGGGCCCGCGCATCTCGCGGTCATCCTCAAGGGCATCGAGGACTGGATGGGCGAGCAGGGCTTCACCACGATCGAGGACTTCCGCGGCCGCGTGAGCGCGCTCAGGGTGCAAAACCCAGCGGAGTTCGAGCGCGCCAACTATCTCAGCGTGCTCAATAGCTACGAGGCGGCGGCGGGCGTCATGGTGTGACCGCCCCGCCGCGCGGGAACCCTCACGCCGTTTGGGCGTAGGGAAGGGGCCAATACCAGGTCTGCATGGTCGCCGTCAGCGGGCGCATCTCGATGCACTCGGTCGGACAGACCTCAAAGCAGAGCTGGCAGCCGATGCAGGCATCGGCAAAGACGCTGTGGATCATGTTATTGGCCCCCATGATGGCGTCGGTCGGACAGCGCTTGAAGCACTTGGTGCAGCCCACGCAGAGCTTATCCAAGATGTGCGCGACCATCGGGACCGCGTCGGCGCTTCCTGATTGGCGGGCCGAGACGCCCAGTGCATTGGCCAAATCCTCGACGACGGCGCGACCGCCGGGTCTGCAGATCGTGATTGGCGCCGCCCCGGAGGCAATGGCCTCGGCCGCCGGTCCGCATCCGGGATAACCGCATTGCCCGCATTGGGAGCCAGGCAAGAGTGCGGCAATCTGTTCGATGATTGGATTGCCCTCAACCCTGAGATAATTCGCGGCTAGGCCGAGCAGCCATCCCAAGGCGAGACCGAGTACGGTGAGACTGAAGATCGCGACAAGCATCTGTTGAGCACCGGATTTGAGTGAGTTGCGCAATACGGCAAAGGCGGGGCCTCCTGCCGAAAGGGTTCACGATGACCCTGTCCGCGAGAATCAAGCAATATTCCGGCCATTTTTCACGCTGAACAGCCTGTCCGGGACCATGCCGGGGCTGCGCCCCGCGTTCGGCGCTCGGTTCTTGTGTTTTTTCACCGTCGGCGCGGTCATTCGGGCAAGGAATCGGCTTTCGGGTCAGGCAAGTGTCGCCGCGAGCCCCTTCTTCCGCTGAGCTTGTCGTCTTTGACTGGAGAGCGATCGCGGACGGCCCGATGATGAACGGCCAGGGAATGCGGGTCGGTCATCCCTTCCCAGCCTGCCCATTTGAGCGTTCGAAGGGTCTTGGTTGTCAGAAAGACGCGGGTATTCCCCGACGCTCGGAGCGTCTTGTAGGAAAGCTCACAGAACCCTGATGATCGCGACGGCCCCCCGCGACCCGCTGGAGCGGGTTGCGGTGGGCCGGTCGGATCATGGATGGCGCGGGGTCCGCGACGACTCCCGCGAGTCAAACCAGGTTGAGCGCCTGGAGTAGCTTGAACAAACCGAAGGCGATGCCGCCAGCGGCGGGGAGCGTCAGGATCCAGGCCCACAGCATGCGCTCGACCACGGTCCAGCGGATCGCGGAGAAGCGCTTGGCGGCGCCCACGCCCAGGATGGCGGCGGAGATGTTGTGGGTCGTGGATACCGGAATGCCGAGCGAGGAGGCTGCGGTGATGATGCTGGCGGCGGCGGTTTCGGCGGCGAACCCATGGATCGGGTGGAGACGGACCAGCTTGTGACCGAGCGTCTTGATGATCCGCCAGCCACCGACCGCGGTGCCGGCGGCCATGGTCAGGGCGCAGGTGACCTTGATCCAGGTGTCGATGTCGCCGTGGGCGATGGCGGCCTCGCTCGGGCGCATCCAGCCGAGCCAGCCCGGCAGTGCGTCGAGGGTGCCGGCCTGCTGGGCGGAGAGTAGCGCGAGCGCGATGATGCCCATGGTCTTCTGCGCGTCGTTGAGCCCGTGGGCGAGTCCCATGTAGGCCGCCGATCCGAGTTGAGCCTTGCCGAAAAAGGCGTTGACCCAGCGCGGTTGGGCGATGCGCCGAAGCAGGCCGCCACGGCGAGACATCGCCCAGAACAGCGCAAACAGCAAGCCCATCATCAGGAATCCGGCGGCAAACCCCAGCAGGGGGCTGCTGACCATGGGGATGACGACCTTCCAGAGCACGCCCGCGCCCTTGTACCAGGGTTCGGCCGGCTGCGACCAGATCACTGCCGTCCATTCTCCGCTGGTCGCGGCGAGCGCCGCGCCGCACAAACCACCGATCAGGGCGTGAGAGGAGGAGGACGGCAAACCCACGAACCAGGTCGCCAGGTTCCAGATGATGCCGCCCGCCAGCGCGCAGATGATCAACTGGGAGCTGATCTCGACGACCGTCTGATCCAGGAGGCCGGAGGCGATCGTTTTGGCCACCGCCGTGCCCCAGAGCGCGCCAATGAGGTTGGTGGTGGCCGCCAGCGCCACCGCCTGCATCGGGGCAAGCACCTTGGTCGCGACCACGGTGGCGATGGAGTTCGCCGTGTCGTGGAAGCCGTTGATATATTCGAAAACGAGCGCGGTGAAGACCACCGCGAGGAGGAGCGTCAGCACGGCGGATCTCCTCAGCTATTCTTGAGTACGATCTGGTAAGCCACCAGGCCCGCCTCGCGGCAGCGATCGATGGCCTTTTCCAGGATCTCGAAGAACTCCTTGATCAGGAACATCTGCTGACCGTCGAAACGGCCGGCATAGAGGTCGCGGTAGAGTTCGAGCATCAAGCGATCGGCCTCGCTCTCGATCGAGCGCAGGCGGTCATTCAGACCCTTCATTTCCTCGAGTTTCATGCGGCGAAGCTGCTGAACCATCTCCGCGACCACCTGGGCGGCCTGTTCGAGCATGGCGGCGCGCGAGGCGAAATCGATCCCGTCCAGCAATCGGGTCGCCAGGGCGTAACGCTCGGCGAACCGCTCGACCTGTTTGGGGATGCGCACCAGCGCGGAATTCAGCGCCTCGATATCCTCGCGGTCGAGCGCCGTGACGAAACTGTTGACCAGTTCCTCGTTGATCTTGTCCGCGATCGCGCGCTCGCGCTGACGAGCAAGCCGGAAGGCGTCTAGCGCCGGGGGCTGTTCGGTGTCGAGGAGCATCTGGTGCAGCGCCTTGGTGCTGTCAGCCGCCGCGTTGGCGGCCTCCTCAAGCAGGCCAAAGAATTGGTTGCCTTTGCCGAAGATCGTCTGGAGCGAGAACATGGAGTTGCCTCGGGGGATAAAGGAGATTGCGGGGGCATCTCGATCGGACGTCCACCCTATTTCGCGTGCGCACGGATGATACTCGACGTTGGCGCTGCAATGGCTGAAGCGACGCACGGTTTTTCGGCCGCAATCCTGGGCCGCGCAGGTTATTGATCCGTTAAAACGGATCCTTCGCGCGCGAGGCAGCGTCGGATCCTGTTGGGGTTCCGCCTCCCGGTTGCGGATGAGTCGGATGAATGCGCATGCGCCACGACATTCCTTCGCGACGCGCCCGCTGGAGGACGGGTAGGATATCGGCGCGGTGCGGGGTTCCCCTGCCGGGACGCCCCGCGATTTGCTCGTCGTCCTTGATCGCGATTGCCGCGACGCCGCACCACAACCCCGTCTTGAGTCTGTCTGGAGTCCCGCCATGACCGAACTGGTCATCCATTTCGAGCGCCCTTCGCATTGGGCGGAGAGCATTCATATCCATCTGTGGGACGGCAATCCGGGGGGCTTTGGCACCCAGTGGCCGGGCTTGCCCATGACGGCGAAGGGCGATGGCTGGTACGTCATCCGGCTCGCGGGCATCGCGCAGACGCAGCTAGTCGTCCACGACGCCCAGGGCCGCCAGACCCAGGACCATCATTGCGCCGAGGATGGCTGGCTGACGGCGGCTGGCGTCTGGTCCGCCGGTGGGAAGACGTTGACGCCGGTGCAGCTGCGCCGACAGCCCCGGACGAGCACACCGCGCCGACCCGTCGCGGCGCGGGTCGCGACCGAGCTGCGTCCGATCGCGGAGCGGACGGATTTCCGCGAGGAGACCATCTATTTCCTGCTGACCACCCGCTTCTACGACGGCGATCCCTCGAACAATTTCTTCTGCCGCGACCGCATCCAGTTCGACGCCGGCGGCAACCCGGTCGATCCGCACTGGCGCGGCGACTTCAAGGGGCTGATCCAGCGGCTGGACTACATCCGCGATCTGGGCTTCACGCGCCATCTGGATCACGCCGCCGGTCGAGAACCGCTCGGGTCTGGACTACCACGGCTATCACGCCTACGACTGGACCCGCATCGATCCGCGTCTGGAGTCGCCCGACGCCACCTATCAGGATCTGATCGACGCCGCGCACGCCAAGGACATCAAGATCATCCAGGACGTGGTGGTCAATCACTCCTGTCAGTACGGCATTCGCGGCCAGGTCCATATCGACCATCTGCCGATCAAATATTACGTGCCGCAAGGCTCCGAGCCGGGCAGGGTGAATCACGGCCCCTATCAGGGCAACCTCGGCAACTACGCCTGGCCGAACCGCGACGACATCGACAACCCGCTCGCGCCCGACTGGTATCGCGAGCGTCACGCGCGCGACCCGGAGGGCATCGAGCCGCTGGTCGATCCCAAGACCGGCGAGACCGTGCCCAAGCCCGGCTACAACCCCGGTCGTTTCTTCGGCATCGACGCCCAGGATCTGGATCCCGAACTGGTATCACCAGGAGGGCTTCATCTGCGGCGGCGACTGGGAGAGCGCCCATCCGCTCCAGCAGAAGCATCTGGCCGGCGACTGCATCGATCTCGCCACCGAGCGCCAGAACGTCAAGGACTACATCATCGGGGCCATCAACCGCTATCTGGACATGGGCGTGGACGCCCTGCGCATCGACACCGTCAAGCACGTCGAGCGCGACAACCTGCTCGAATACGTCAATGCCTGGAAGGCGCACAAGCCGGGGCTCTTCGTCTTCGGCGAGAATCTGGTCAAGGGCTATGGCTGGGGCGATCTGGGCGGCGGCGACAACGGGCCGTCGCAGATCCGGCCCTGGTGGTACACCCGCCTCGGGCAGGATCCGCGCGATCCCGACTCGGGCGGCGACTCCGGCTTTCCGCAGCTCGATTTCGGACTCTTCTCGACCTTCCGCGATACCGTCAGCAAGGGCACCTATGGCGGCACCGCGCAGATCCTGAGCATGGACTGGATCTATGGCGACGTGACCCAGCTCGTCACCTTCCTGCAGAACCACGACGTCGGCCCGGACAACGACTTCAAATACCGCTTCCAGGGCGAGCAATGGATGGCCGCGGCGGCCTACAACCTGATCTGGACCGCGCGCGGCATTCCCTGTCTCTATTACGGCGAGGAGATCGAGTTCATGAAGGGCGCGCCACAGGACGTGGAGGGCGAGCGCGATACCCTGCAGTCACCACCGGACGCGCCTATTTCGGCGATCATCTGACCGACGAACGCATCGGCCAGACCCAGCGCCCATCCGCTGCTATCGGCATCTCCAGCGTCTGAACCTGATCCGGCGTGCCGTTCCGGCGCTGCAGAAGGCGACCCATGACCCATCTCAACGAATGGGGCAGCGGCATGGCGTTCGTCCGCGACCATCCGGAAAGCGGCAGTCTTGCGGTGGTCGGGCTGGCGATCGGCGGCGATCAGCACGTCCGGATCGACGGGATTCGGCCCGGTCTCTACCGCGACGCGGTGACCGGGCGCGAGATCGACAGTGATGGCGGCTTGGCTTTTTCCGTCAAGGCGAATTCGGCGGGGATCTATGTCCTCAATGGACCCGGCAAGATCGGAGAGGACGGTCCTTATCTGCGCTGAGGCGCGCGGCTGGTATCGCCCGGCCGAATGTGTATATGATCCCAAACATGACCCAGCAAAACAGAAACAACAGGGAGCGACGCATCCAGACCCGGTACGTCGTCGACCTGCATGCCAAGGTCCGCGGCCGGAATCAGTTGCCGACCAATTGCCGGGTGCGGAACATCTGCAACGGCGGTGTGCTTCTCGAATCGGGGTACGACGGAGTCGGAGCTGCCGTTCCAGCCCGGCGAGCATGTGGATCTCCATTTCGATCTGCCAGATGCCCAGAGCATGGATCCGGTGCAGGCGGTCATCGAGATCGTGCATCGGCGTCGATCGAGGTCTGGGCGCGCGCTTCGTGCGGCTCTGCTGGCGACGGGCGGACGAGGCTGGCCCGTTTCGTCAGCGAGCAGGCGGCGGCCAGCGGAGAACTGGACGGGGACCTTGAGCGCAGCCCGGCCAGGGCGCGGGCGCGCGAGGTTCTGCAGGAGGTCGGTCAGCAGCGTCTCGGGGGGCTGCTCGACTCGTTGCTGGAAACCCTGGTCGAGGAACTCTGGAGCCATACCGAGCGCGCGGGCAGCGATGCCGAGCGCACGCGTTTTGCCGGCGAGATCGGGCTGCTGGCGCGGGCCGTCCATGATGAGGACGTGACCCAGCGTCTGCTCGCAGGAGCTGCTGGAGTCGCTGCGGAATCTGGGTAAGGCTCCGAAGGACGGCTCCCAGCCGTCCAGGACGAACGAGGCGCCGACGTCGAAAGACGGTTTACAGCTCGTCGACCAAAACGAGTTCGAGATCTGGCTCGCCAAGTCGGAGCTGGCCAACCAACTGGAGGACGAGCTCCACGAGCCGCTGGAGGCGTTGCGCACGAGCATCGCGTCTGTTTTTCAGGACGCCTCGCTGCCGATGGAGCCGATGGCGCTCGCCGAGACCATCGAGCGCACCCTGAGCGAGCTTGGGGTGGGCACCGATCTGCAGCGCATCGCCCTGCAGGTCGTCGCCAATCACCTGATCCGCAATCTCGGTTCCTTCTATCGCGAGATCCTCCGCGCCTGGACCATGGCGGGGATCACCGGCCTGGAGCCATCGTCCACATCGGGTGCCGACCCGACCGGCGCGGTGGCGTCCCCAGGCATCGTTGGGAGCGCGCCGAGCCCAGATTCGGCTGCGTCCGCGGCGCCAAACGGTGTCGCGGGGCCGGGCGCCGCTGTATCCCCCGCCAATCTGAGTGTCGCCGAGGCCAACGCCGCACTGACTCAGGCGGCCGGGGCCATGGCCAACATCCTTGCCAATTACCCCGCGCGAGAACCCTATGTCGGATCCGAGCGCCGTGGCCGTAGCTACACCGGCGGACGTCGCATCGCGGATGTGCTGAGTGCCCTGCCGACCGATCTTCAGATACCGGACCCGGATCCCAAGCGGCCGCTCCGGGACATTGTCTCTCAGTGGCTGACGGCGGCCGAGCTGAAGGGCAAGAGCGGCAAGCCGGAGCGTCAGGCGGTGCTCTCGCCGCAGGTGGAGGAGCGGGTCGACGTGACCGACCGGCTGCTCGCGCTCATGCTGGCCGATACCGTTGCGCCTCAGCGGGTCAGATCCTTTATCAAGCCCCTGTCCAAGCGATTTCTTTCCATGGCCGTCACCGAGCCGGGCGGGATCGCGGATACCAAGCAACCGCTGGTCAGCCTTATCAACAAGCTGGAGCACCTGGCCAGCTATCTCCAGAACGAGGAGGCGGGCGACGAGGGCCTGCAAAAGGAGTTCGAGGAAGTCATCCAGAAGCTCGTCACCACCGACGGGCGCGATCGCAAGACCCTGGATGAGCTTGGCAAGCGCGTCGGCGACCTCGAGACGCGCACGGGCCGCGAATACCAGGACAACATCTCCAACTGGGTCAATATCTGCGAATCCAAGGAGCGTGGTCGGCTGGCGCGGGAAGAGGTGCGCGAGCGGATCAACGGGTTCCTGGCGGGGCGGCGCACCCACAAGGTTATTCTGGAGCTGCTCGACGTCGGCTGGCGGAATCTCCTGGATCTGGTGTGCGCGAATTCCGGCATGGACGAACCGCGCTGGGTCAAGCACTGGCATCTCATCTGCGCGCTGCACCAGTTGGCCGGCGGCGAGGGCACTTGCGACGACGCGCCAACGGGAGAGTTGGACGCCCTGATCGAGGAGGCGCGCTCTGGCCTGACCTACATGGGCATCGACCCCATCATCAGCGACGAGCTGCTCGGCCGTATCGAAACCGCCGTGCGACGGGTGCGTGCCTCGCTGAATCGCGATGAGGACTATGTGATCCTCAGCGCGCTGAAGCCGGATCCCGAGAGCGAGCCGGACCGGGTTCCGCGCGATCTGTCCGCGCTGGACTGGGAACAGGCGCTGGAGGACGTGGCCTCGCTCTCGATCGGCTCGCTGATCTGGATGCGCTCGAAAGAGGCCAACAAGGCGATGCGTCTGATCTGGCGCAATGACGACGGGACGCGCCTGGCGGTGACGGACACCATGGGCAAGAAGGTCAAGGTGCTGCGCCGCAATCGGCTTGCGGAAGCCTTCGCGCGCGGGCATGCCCACGCGCAGGCTCCGACCGGCAAGCGGATCGTGACGCGCGCCGCGGACGCCGCGCTCTCCGAGATGCAAGAGCGTCTCAAGTATCACGAAACCCATGATTCCTTGACCGGGTTGTCCAATCAGCGCCACCTGGTCGGCGCGCTGACCCAACAGTTGATTCCAGACGCGGTGGCCGGAGCCGCCCACGCGCTCTGTTTTCTTGAGCTGGATCGCTACGATACGCTCACCGGTACTTTCGGCTACTCGGTTGGCGAGCGCATGCTGATGGCCGTCGCCAAGCTCCTTGAGGGCGTGGTGTCGGATGCCGTCTGCCTCGCCTATATGGGCGGCAGCCGCTTCGGACTGCTGATGCCTGTGTTGGATGCCGTCCACGCCACGGAGATCGGGGAGTCCATCCGCGCGGGCTTGACCGTGATGCCCTTCGATCTGCAGGGCAAACCGTTCCGTATCTCCGGAAGTCTCGGTGTCGTCTTGTTGGGCGGCGAGAACCAGAGTCCGGAGCAACTCGTCTCCGCTGCCAGCGTGGCCTGTCTGGCGGCCCAGCGGGAGGGCGGCGACCGTGTCATCCTCTTCCGGGAGGACAACGAGGTGATCGCCCGTCAGCTCGACCACATGCGGGGCTGGGCGCAGGCGGAGGACGTGATCAAGGCGGGCCGGCGCAAGCTGCGCTATCAGCGGATCGTCCCGCTGGATCCGGCGGCGGAGCTGTCGCCCCACTGCGAGATCCTGCTCAGTGTCTATGACGATCAGGGCGTGCCCCTGCCGCTGCAGTCCTTCATCGCCGCCGCCGAGGCATTCAACATGATGCGCGAGGTGGATCGTCAGGTGATCGAGGAGACTTTCAAATGGATCCAGAGAAATCCGAGCAAGTTGCGTGATATCGGCGGCGTTGCCATCAATCTCTCCGGCCAGTCCCTGTGCGATCCGGATTTGATCCAATACATCCGCGCGGGTCTGAAGCAATTCGACATTCCGGTCGAGATGGTCAGCTTCGAGGTGACGGAGACCGCGGCGATCGTGAATTTGGATCAGGCGGCGATCATCCTGGAGGACATCAAGTCACTCGGCTGTCAGATCGCGCTGGACGATTTCGGCGCCGGCATGTCCTCCTACAACTATCTCAAACGTCTGCCCGTGGACTATGTCAAGATCGACGGATCCTTCGTCAAGGACATCCTGGTGAGCCCGCACGACCGGGAAATCGTGAAGTCCTTCAACGAGATCGCGCACTTCATGGGCAAGAAGACCATCGCCGAGTATGTGGAGAACCTGGAGATCCTGGAGCTGCTGCGCGACATCGGCGTGGACTTTGCCCAGGGCTATGCCATCGAGAAGCCGATGTTCCTGGAGGACATGGCCTAGCAAGCGCTTTCGCCGTCAAACATTTTCGCGACTCTCTCCAATCGCCCTCACAAGCCCGCAATTCCCCGAGGTATCGACCTTATGCGCCGCATCGGCAAGGATGACTCGCACCTACCGGATGCCTTGACGGCGCCGCGTGAGGTCTTCACGACGGGCGATGGATGGCGTCTTGCCTACTATGCCGATCGGAGCCAGCCAGGGCGTCCCCTGGTTCTCATCCATAGCATCAACGCCGCATCCAGCAGCTTCGAGATGCGACCCCTGTTCCAGCACTACCGGTCGAGCCGCCCCGTCTATAGCCTCGACCTGCCGGGCTTCGGTCACTCGGAGCGTCGCGCGACCGGCTATTCACCGGAGGTCTATGGTCAGGCGATCGCGGAATTTCTCGACAAGGTCGTCCAGCAGCCGGCCGACCTGATCGCACTCTCCCTAAGCGCGGAATTCGCCGCGCGCGCTGCCCGGATCGTGCCAGATCGACTGACCTCCCTGGTGCTCATCTCGCCGACCGGCTTCAGCCCGCAATCCCTACCCAGCCCGGGCGTCTCCAAGACGGTCTTGCGCGTCCTGAATCTGCCGGTCTTGAGTCAGGCGCTTTACGATCTGGTCGCCTCCCGGCGCAGCATCCGTTATTTCCTCGGCCGGTCCTTCATGGGCGCGGTCCCGGCCGAGATGGTCGAATACGCCCACGCCACCTCTCACCAGCCCGGCGCGCGTTACGCCCCGCTGACGTTTCTCTCCACCCGGCTCTTTACCCCGGACGTGAGTGCGCGTCTCTATGCCAGGCTCACGGAGCTACCGGTGCTGGTTATCGCCGACCAGGATCCCTACATCGGCTTCGAGCGTCTGCCGGCGTTTGTCGCGGAGCATCCGAATTGGCGGACGCTGGCCCTGGCGCCCCACAAAGGGCTCCCGCATTGGGAGAAGCTCGACGCAACGGCCGAGGCACTGGATCGCTTCTGGGGCTCTAATTCCCCGACTGGCGCGGCCTGAGCCAATAGACCCGCTCGGCGAGCGAGGTCAGTCCCCGGCGGCGGAAATTCGGCGAGTCGTCTAACGCATCGAGGCTCGCCAGCTCCTCGATCCGATATCTCTCATCGAACAGTTGATCAACCTCTTCGCGCTGGACCGAGAAGGGCGGGCCGCTCATCTGGTCCTGATCGTAATCCAGAGTGATCAGCAGGCTATCGACCGGGTGTGGCAATAGACGTTGTAAGTGTTTGGCATAACGGCCGCGCAGCTCCGGAGGCAGGGCGATCAGCGACGCCCGGTCGAAGACCGCGCCCACGCCTTCGAGATGGCCCGGAGCCAGATCGAAAAAATCTCCGCAAAGCAGTGTCAGCTCGTCGACCTGATAGCGCCTGAACGGAGCCGTCTCGGAGATCCGAGGCGTGAGCCCATGCTCGGCGAAGAAGGTTTCCACCGCGATCTCGCTGATCTCCACGCCAATGACGCGATGCCCCTGGCTGGCCAGCCAGATGAGATCCAGTGTCTTGCCGCAGAGCGGCACGAAGACCAGAGTGTCCCGTTCCAGTCCCAACTTCGGCCAATGCTCTTGCAGATGGGCATTGATCTCGTCCAGGTGCCAGCCGATCTCGCGGTGGCGCCAGCGCTCAAGCCAAAATTCAGTCTCCATTGGGTAATCTCGCTATTTTGTTGCGGGGCTTGTCGAAATTTGGAGATGGCCCGGCAAGCGTCCAGCGCCGCCGCTCACTCCGGAAGTCTACGTCAAGCCTCGGCCTCTAGGCCGAGGATCGACGACATAGCCCCCAGACGATCGAGGAGCCAAACGCGCGTGGCCGCTGGGGTAAACTGGCTGACGGCCGGCGTCGTTCGGCTTCCCCAGGTGCTCTTGGAGAAAACCTTTGCAGATATCAATCATGAGGGCCTGATGGGATGGATCACCAGCCACGCAAGCGTTTCGGCCAGAACTTTCTTCATGACCCCATGGTCATCCAGCGCATCCATACAGCGATCGGCGCGAAACCGGGCGAGCGCCTGGTTGAGATCGGTCCCGGTCAGGGTGCCATCACTCAAGGTCTCCTGGCCAGCCTCGGGACGCTCGATGTCGTCGAGCTCGATCGCGACCTCATCGAGCCCCTGCGTCGGCGCCTGAGTCCCCACGGCGACCTGCGTATCCACAACGCCGACGCGCTCGACTTCGATCTCTGCTCGCTGGTAAGCGATGGCGACAGACTCCGGCTCGTCGGCAATCTGCCCTACAACATCTCGACCCCGCTGCTTTTCCGCTTCCTCGATCAGCTCGATTGCATCCTCGATCTGCACCTGATGCTGCAAAAGGAAGTGGTGGATCGGATCGTGGCCGATCCGGGTGACAAGGTCTATGGGCGGCTCTCGGTCATGGTGCAAAGCCGCTGCAGTGCGAGCTGTCTGTTTCGCATCGGCTCAGGCGCCTTTACTCCCGCGCCAAAGGTGGAGTCCGCCTTTCTGCGACTGCGCCCGCTGCGGCCCGCTCCCGAGCGGATCGAGGATACCGCGCTGCACGCCCGGATCGTCGCGGCGGCCTTCGGGCAACGGCGCAAGACCTTGCGCAACAGCCTGTCCGCGCTGATCGGACCATCGGAGTTCGGCGCGGCCGACATCGATCCAACCCTGAGGGCGGAAAACCTGGATGTCGCGAGCTATGTCCGGCTGGCGAATGTGGCTTGCAAAACCATAACGAAGGACTGAAATTGACAGGCTCATGACTAGGGTTAACGGACAAGAGGCGGCGAGAGATGACGGACGAGAGCGTGGAACGAAACGACGGGGACATCGCGCCAATTCAGCTCGCGCGCGCCAATGATGTGCTTCCCATCGAGATTCACCTGCTGCCCGTCGCCTCCCGTCCCTTCTTTCCGGGGCAGGCGGTGCCCCTGATGATGGACGCCGAGCATTGGGCCTCGACCATCAAGGCCGTGGCCGATACCGAGCACAAGATCCTGGGCGTCGTCCTGGTGGACAGCGAAACCTCGGAGGAGGCGACCGTCGTCAATTTCCGGCAGATTGGCACCGCCTGCCGAGTCCATCGCGTCCATCCGCAGGACGGGCATCTGCAAGTTCTGGTGGAATGTCTCCAGCGCTTCCGCATCGACGGCTGGATTCAGCCGGAAAGGCCCTTCCGCGCGCGCGTGGCCTATCTGCCCGAGCCCGAGGGTCCGCCCGGCAGCGAAGTCAAGGCGTATGCCATGGCGGTCATCAATACCATCAAGGAGCTGCTGCCACTCAATCCGCTCTATGTTGAGGAACTGCGGATGTTTCTGGATCGCTTCGGTCCGGAGGATCCTTCGCACCTGTCCGACTTCGCCGCCAGCCTCACGACCTCCACCAAGGAGCAACTGCAAGAGGTTCTGGAGATCCTGCCCTTGCTCCCGCGCATGGAGAAGGTGCTGGTGCTGCTCAACAACGAACTCGAACTCGCCCGCGCCCAGCAGAAGATTCGGCACACGGTCGAGGAGAAGATGCACAAGCAGCAGCGCGAGTTCTTTCTGCGCGAGCAGCTCAAGGCGATCCAGAAGGAACTGGGCATCGCCAAGGACGACCGCACCGCCGAGATCGACAAGTTCCGCGCCCGCCTCGAGAAGCTCACGCTGACCGAGCAGGCTCAGAAGCGGGTCGATGAAGAGCTGGACAAGATGGGCATGCTGGAGACCGGCTCGCCCGAGTACGCGGTCACCCGCAACTATCTCGACTGGATCACCCTGCTGCCCTGGGGTCAGCTCTCGGCCGACATCCTGGACCTCAAGCGCGCCCGCCGCATCCTGGACCGCGACCATTACGGGCTCCAGGACGTGAAGGAGCGCATCCTGGAGTTCCTCGCGGTCGGCATCCACAAGGGCGAGATCGCTGGCTCCATCATCCTGCTGGTGGGACCGCCCGGCGTCGGCAAGACCTCGATCGGCCACTCCATCGCCGACGCCTTGGGACGGCGGTTCTTTCGCTTCTCGGTCGGCGGCATGCGTGACGAGGCCGAGATCAAGGGCCATCGGCGCACCTACATCGGCGCCATGCCGGGCAAGTTCCTCCAGGCCATGAAGGACGCCGGCACCGCCAACCCGGTGATCCTGCTCGACGAGATCGACAAGGTCGGCGCCTCCTATCATGGCGATCCGGCATCCGCCCTGCTGGAGGTGCTCGATCCGGAGCAGAACAGCGAGTTCCTCGATCACTATCTGGATCTGCGCTTCGATCTCTCCAAGGTGCTCTTCGTCTGCACCGCCAACCAGTTGGACAGCATTCCCGGTCCACTGCTCGACCGCATGGAGATCATCAAGCTGTCCGGCTACATCGCCGAGGAGAAGCTCCAGATCGCGAGGAAATATCTGCTGCCGCGCCAGATCGACCGGGCCGGATTGGGCAAGAAGGCGATCAAGCTCGACGGCAAGACGATGCGCGCCCTGATCGAGGGCTACGCACGCGACGCCGGGGTACGCCGACTGGAGAAGCAGCTCGGCAAAATCGTCCGCAAGGTCGCGGTGCGGATGCTGGAGGGCGCGGAGACGCCGATCCGGATCGAGGAGGCGGACCTCAAGTCCTATCTCGGCAGCGCGGTGTTCCGCGACGAGCGCAAGCTCTCCGGCCCCGGCGTCGTCACCGGGCTGGCCTGGACCGCGATGGGCGGCGCGACCCTCTCGATCGAGGCCGCGCGCACCCACACCTTCACGCGCGGCTTCAAGCTGACGGGGCAGCTTGGCGATGTCATGAAGGAGTCAGCCGAGATCGCCTACGGCTATCTGGTCAGCCATGCCAAGGAGTTCGGCGCCGATCCGGACTTTTTCGAGAAGGGCTTCATCCATGTCCATGTCCCCGCTGGCGCCACGCCCAAGGACGGCCCATCCGCCGGCGTGACCCTGGTCTCCGCCCTGCTGTCGCTCGCGCGCAACGAACCCGTCCGGCGCATCGCCATGACCGGGGAGATCACCCTCACCGGCGAGGTCTTCCCGGTCGGCGGCATCCGCGAAAAGCTCATCGCCGCGCGCCGCGCCGGCATCAAGGAGATTATCCTGCCGGCCGACAACCAGGGCGACTTCGAGGAGGTGCCCGAGCATGTGCGCAAGGGGCTGAAGGTGCACTTCGCCTCGCGGTTCGAGGACGTGCTGCCGCTGCTATTCAAGGGATAAGCGCGGAGCGGGACACCAGAGTCCGCGCCGATCGGGTCGCCATTTGCTTACTGGCCTTGCGGAGTGGCTCCGTCCTGGCCAGGTGGCGGCGGGGGGCGTTTGGGAGGCGGGGGTGGTGGTGGCGGTGTTGGCCGAGGGGTTGGCGGCGCGGGCGGAGCTGACTCGTGGGGCGGCGATGGCCGCTCCTCGTGCCGCGCGGGCGTCGACGGGGATTCAATGGTCGGGCTCCGGCGCGCCTCTCGTTCAGGGGGGCGTGGATTCTCGGTGGGTGGCGGGCCACTGGGTGGTGGCGGACGCCTCGGTTCCTTCGGTTTCTTCGGCTCGTCTGGTTCTGGGTGGTACTCGGTCCCGTATGAGGATTCTGGCTCGGCAACGCTCGCGCTACTCTGCCGACGGGACGCTCAACCCGAATGGGGTCGGGGCGACCGCTTGGTTGCGGGAGACTGGCAGGTTGCATCGATTGTTATGAATGATGAGATGATCGCCACGTCGTCGCGACGCGAGCAGTTCAGGGCTTGCCGCGCCGGGCCAGGCAAGTGAAAAAGGGGGGACCCCAGACTTGTAGATGGTTTGCCCGCGAGCATTGATCAGCTCATAGCATTGGTAAGCGACCGAAGGGGCAGACACTAGAAGCATCGTTAAACCGATCCCAATCCTGCGCATGACTGTCATGTCCTTGTGGTAAGCGTTCGCGCGCAATCATACCCGTTTCGTTTACGGTTTGTCTGTCGATTCGATCCGACGGGGTCAGGCTACGGCTCCGTCCCACCCAGACTAATGTTAAGGTTTAGCTTATGGTATTGATAAGATAATTCATGTTCACTTATAAAAAATAAACATTTATGCTTTACGGGAATCGAGCGCGGGAGAACAGTCCAACAGGCCGAGCAAGCCGGTTGGAAATCCCGCTTCCTATAAAGGGCGCCACGTCCCCCAACAAACCCTAGGCAATTTACATGTCACTTGACCAGTCCTCGCGTTACTCCGATCTGAGCCTGAAGGAAGAAGACCTGATTGCCGGCGGCAAGCACATCCTCGTCGCCTACAAGATGAAGCCCAAGGGCGGCATCGGCTATCTGGAGGCCGCCGCGCACTTCGCGGCCGAGTCCTCCACCGGCACCAACGTCGAGGTCTCCACCACCGACGACTTCACCAAGGGCGTCGATGCGCTGGTCTATTACATCGACGAAGCCACCGAGGACATGCGCATCGCCTATCCGCTCGACCTGTTCGACCGGAACATGACCGACGGGCGCATGATGATCGTCTCCTTCCTGACGCTGGTCATCGGTAACAACCAGGGCATGGGCGACATCGAATACGGTCAGATGATCGACTTCTATGTCCCGGATCGCGCCATCCAGTTGTTCGACGGCCCCGCCAAGGACATCTCCGACCTCTGGCGCATCCTCGGCCGTCCGGTCAAGGACGGCGGCTACATCGCCGGCACCATCATCAAGCCCAAGCTCGGCCTGCGTCCGGAGCCCTTCGCCCACGCGGCCTACCAGTTCTGGCTCGGCGGCGACTTCATCAAGAACGACGAGCCCCAGGGCAACCAGACCTTCTGTCCTTCCAAGAAGGTCATCCCGCTGGTCTATGATTCCCTGAAGCGCGCCCAGGACGAGACCGGCGAGGCCAAGCTGTTCTCCGCCAACATCACCGCCGACGACCATTACGAGATGTGCGCCCGCGCGGACTTCATCCTGGAAACCTTCGGACCCGACGCGGACAAGGTCGCCTTCCTGGTCGATGGCTTCGTCGGCGGTCCCGGCATGATCACCACCGCCCGTCGTCAGTACCCCAACCAGTACCTGCACTACCACCGCGCCGGTCACGGCATGATCACCTCGCCGTCCGCCAATCGCGGCTATACCGCCTTCGTGCTGGCCAAGATCTCCCGTCTCCAGGGTGCCTCCGGTATCCACGTCGGCACCATGGGCTACGGCAAGATGGAAGGCGGCGCGGACGACAAGATCATCGCCTACATGATCGAGCGCGATGAGTGTCAGGGTCCGGTCTACTACCAGAAGTGGCACGGCATGAAGCCCACCACCCCGATCATCTCCGGCGGCATGAACGCGCTGCGTCTGCCCGGCTTCTTCGAGAACCTGGGCCACGGCAACGTCATCAACACCGCTGGCGGCGGCTCCTACGGCCACATCGACTCCCCGGCGGCCGGCGCCATCTCGCTGCGTCAGTCCTACGAGTGCTGGAAGGCCGGCGCCGACCCGATCGAGTTCGCCAAGGAGCACAAGGAATTCGCCCGCGCCTTCGCCTCCTTCCCGCACGACGCCGACAAGCTCTTCCCGGGCTGGCGCGACAAGCTCGGCGCCGCCGCCGAGCACAAGTAATCCTTCGGGATTGCCGGTTCAACGCCCCCGCCTCGCGGGGGCGATGAACGTGCTTTAAGACGTTGTCAGTTGGCAGTGATCAGTTGTCAGATTGAAAAGTCGTCTGACAACTGATCACTGCCAACTGACAACTGATCGACCCCCACCGCCCGAGACCTCCGCGAGCCCCCATGAGCATCGATACCGAGCAGTACAAGGTCGGGCAGGAGCCCTTCTACCAGCCCCAGGGCAACGAGATCGCCCTTTACGAGGCCGCTTATCGCCGCCGCCTCCCGGTGATGGTCAAGGGTCCGACCGGTTGCGGTAAGTCCCGTTTCATCGAATACATGGCCTGGCGCCTCGGCAAGCCGCTGATCACCGTCGCCTGCAACGAGGACATGACCGCCTCGGATCTGGTCGGGCGCTATCTCCTGGACGCCACCGGCACCCGCTGGCTGGATGGCCCGCTCACCGTAGCCGCCCGCATCGGCGCCATCTGCTATCTGGACGAGGTCGTCGAGGCCCGTCAGGACACCACTGTCGTCATCCACCCCCTGACCGACCACCGGCGCAGCCTGCCGCTCGACAAGAAAGGCGAGGTCGTCACCGCCCACCCCGATTTCCAGCTCGTGATTTCCTACAATCCGGGCTACCAGTCCTTGATGAAGGACTTGAAACAGTCCACCAAGCAGCGCTTCTCCGGCCTGGTCTTCGACTATCCGCCGGCCGAGTTGGAAACCCAGATCGTCGCCACCGAAACCGGCATCAGCGCGGACCTGGCCGCCGCCCTGGTCAAGATCGCCGCCGCCGCCCGCAACCTCAAAGGCCACGGACTCGACGAAGGCATCTCCACCCGCCTCCTGGTCTACGCCGCCAACCTCATGGACGAAGGCATCCCGCCGCGCGAAGCCAGCCGCATGGCCCTAGTCGACCCCATCACCGACGACGAGGACATCCGCTCCACCCTGCACCACGCCATTGATGCGGTCTTTGCCTGAACTTGCGGCGCTGAATCATCGGCCGGGCATGGAGGTGAGAACGGTCGGAGGCTGGGGAGAGATTTTCGAGCCTTGACGGAGAACCGACCAGGGCGGCTTGCTTCCGTCGGTTGACCGGTTATTGGGTGAGGGATAGCCTCCGGTTGGACATGTGCCCGGCGCGGGGCCTCAATCTGGTTCCCGTGCGACCTGTGATGGCGAGAGATCCGGTGTTTGGGATGCTTGGGTTCAGGCTGCGCGCAGCCTAGAACACGTTAGGAGAACTGTAGAGCATGACTGCCGCTGATAAAGCGAAAGAGGGACTGGTTGCGCTAAAAGCTGCCATTCTTGATTGTCTAGCCAAGCACCCAGAAGGTATTAGCAATAGCCAAATCGCTCGTGAACTCGGACTGGAGAGCGATTTCCAAGGCAAGCAAAAGAACTACTTGTCTTGGTCGGTACTAGGACTGCTTGTCAATGAGGGGCGCGTGATCTGCGAGAAGCACGGGCGTCATGTCCTCTACAAACTTTCCTAACAGTATCTAGAGGAGGATTGCGGGGTGAAAGGGGAGCCAGCATACTCTGAATTGCGAAAACGAAATGAATAAAAATGAATTTTTCAGACTGTTACAGCCTTACACTATAGAGCATTTTTCCCGGCCATATACCGGTTCTAACAAAGGTAAGAGTTGGCCAGACTGCTTCAATCTTGGGTTTAAGCATTCCGAAGGCCAAAAAGTATTTACTCGAACTAACAAGGCAGGGATGCTTGAGGTTTATGCTGTTGGAAAAGCTGCTGAGGTTGTTAAGTCAATCCTTGGTAAGGAGCATGAAATAAAACCAAACGGAACTGGTAGCGGAAGAGAGACTCTATATTGCCTATGGAAGATTTCTGGCTGAACGTACCGCTTAGCGCGGTAGCGGTAGCGGTAGGGTACGCATCGCGTACCTTTTCGGAGCCAGTTGACTCAAGTCCAGAAATCTGCCGGCGAGATCGACGAGAAGACATTGGCTCGTCAACTATTAGACCAAAGTAAAGCACCACTCCGGTACACTCGGTAGATGGCACCTACAATCGTTCGCGACGGCCAATTCAGATTATTCTTCTTCTCGCGCGAGGAATCGCGTATTCATGTCCATGTCGCGCACCCGGACGGGGAGGCGAAGTTCTGGCTAACGCCCTCGATACAGTTAGCGGGAAACATTGGCTTAACACAAGTGCAAGTGCGGCAAGCAGAGTCCATCGTCGAAAAACATCTTCGGGAGATCACCGATGCCTGGCATCGCCACTTTGGCGGTTGAAGTCACCAACGTATCCAAACATTGCTTTTGGATTCTGCTTGATGATGAAGAGCTTGCGGTACCCTTTGCGGATTTTCCGTGGTTCAAGTCCGCAACGATCGAGCAGCTTTCCGAGGTTGAGCGCCCAACCGAGAATCATCTCTATTGGCCGACGATTGATATTGATCTTTCGGTAGAGTCAATTCGCAAACCCGAAAACTTTCCGCTTGTCTCAAAGCGCGGTAAGCTGGGGTGAACAGGAGTGAACCCCAGCATGAATACAGCAATCGCTCAATGAGCTAAAGAGCGGACCCCGCAGACGGTACGGCGCAAATCCTGAAAATCCGTACCAGTGGAGCCCCTTCACCAAGCGCTTGGCAACTGTAGAACGACGGCATAATCATACTCGTAAAATCCAATCACCATGAAGTTCACTTGGGACATCGTTAAAGCGGATTTTAACCGCAAGAAGCATGAAGTCGGATTCGAAGAGGCAACCACTGTTTTTGGCGATCCTTTAGCGGGAACTTTCCCGGATGCTGACCACTCCACTGGAGAGTTACGCCTTATTACCGTTACCGTTGGCAAGTCATCATCGGGTCAACTCTTAGTGGTGTCCCACACGGAGAATGGAGAAGAAATTCGTATCGTCAGTGCCAGAATTGCGACGACTCATGAGAGAAAAAATTATGAATCCTGAAGACTTGCAAGACGAACTCCGGCCAGAGTACGACTTTGATTTTTCGAAGGTTGTGCGGGGCAAGTATTACAAACAATACATGGAAAATTCCAATGTTGTCGTTCTTGATCCAGACGTGGCCGCTGCTTTTCAAAACGCAGAAGCCGTCAATCAGGCGCTAAGAGCGATGCTGAGATTCGCTGAGCAAACATCTAGTCTCACAGTCCATTCTGCTTAAATTAAGGAGCTACGTGACTCATTGGCGGCCGAGAGATGAGCAGGCAAGAAAAATGTCGGTGAATACGGCTGAATCCATCGGTGACGAAATGCGCTCGGAGTACAAGCGCGAGGATTTGGGAGTTGGTGTGCGTGGCAAACACTATCGATCCTACATGGAGCCCCATAATCTCGTCCTGCTAAGACCCGAAGTCGCTGAAGCTTTCCCATCAGAAGACGCCGTGAATGAAGCGCTATTGTCTCTCATCAGGATCGCAAAGGCATCAACAAGCCTGACAACTGGCTCAGCGCCGGCCCAGCATGACGCATCAAGCTTGGATCAATAATGGCGCGTTGCGCAAGCTCGGTAGGCTGTTATCAACGAGAGATTCGCATGATATCCGCACGAATCGCTACGAACGTTGAAAGCCTGATTTATGAAGAAGATTAAAGCAGAGACGGCAGACGAGCTTCGGCCTGAATATAAAAGATCCGACTTTGGCGAGCTTGTTTCGTGGTAAATATGCGGATCGCATCAAAGAGGAATCGAACGTCGTTCTCCTTGAGCCAGATATTGCGCAGGCTTTTCCAAACGACGAGGCGGTGAACAAAGCCCTTCGCTATTTGCTAGACGTGGCCGAGGCTTCAACTCGCCTGACCAGCGGAATCAAAAGCGAGCGCGCGCCACGGCTCTTGCCCTAACTCGCAGCGTCAGCAGTGGTACGCGCCACTTTGGGCTGGTCGTTATGTACAGAATTGCCGATGCGAAGCATATCCCATGGATTTCGAAATTCTCGGCCTGATTCGCGATCCGGAAACCTTTGCGCAAGGTTCAGGAATTCGAGAGATCGCAAGGTTGCGAAAGCTTTACGGCAATGGACATTGGAGAAAGCGAAAGGGTTTCGCGACTGTGAAACTCAGAGACGGAACGGTGCTCGATGCCGAGATACATTGGTATGAAGTCATCGGGAATCGGCAAGCGAGAGTTCAAGATTAAGCGGTACATGGGTACAGAGTAAAAAAATGCATGCATTCGCGATCTGCACCGACAATAGCGATTATCCCGCGTCGTTGGAAAAGAGAAAGCTCTATGAAATAATTCCGGATCCTTATGCCGAGAAGCACAATCAGATCAGGGTGATCGATGAGTCGGGTGAGGATTATCTGTTTCCAATGGATATTTTTCTCCAAATTCCGCTTCCCGTAGAGGTGGCGGATCGAGTCGCAAAGATCGCGTGACAAGGTGCTCAAGCGGACCCTGCGTAAATCGGCGTTTGCTCATTCTGCAAACCCATTCCAACACGGGTCGCTGAACATGTTTTAGGGCGTGAATAGCCAAAAGTGAGCGACAGATGAACCCTGTTTGCACCGCCGTCTTGAAACAAGGGGATGATTGGTGGATCGGCTGGATCGAAGAAGTCGAGTGACCAATCAGCAACCGGCCGGGGTTCTCCGAGACCGCGACCCGCCTTTGACAGCCCCGCCGGAGCCACTATGCCCGTCCTAGCACCACTCCCGCCCGAGACCCTGGCGCCGCTGCGCCAGCAACTGCGCTGCAACTTTCCCCAGCTCGATCAGGTCTTTCCCGACTGCATGGCGGAGGCCCGCTTGCTCTTGAGCGAGTCCGGCATCCGGGACTATCTGGAGGGTGCCTCGCTGATCTGTCGCATCGGGCGCGGGTTCGAGCCGGTGCTGGTCTATCTGGAGGAGATGCCGAGGGTCGCCGCCGATCTGGGCGAGGAGACCCTGGCGCTGGTCTCCCAGACCGTCTGGAAGATCTCGCGCAGCCCGAACGGCAAGGCGATCCTGCCCTTTCTCCAGAGCATCGCCGAGGCCGCGCGCCGTCTGGCCGGCGCGGAGCTGCTCGGCCGCTATATCGAGATCATCCTGGACTTCATGGAGCGGACCACCGGCTCCATCCACGGCTTCCACACCACCATCCCGAGCCCGAGCCTCCCGGATCTGCTGGAGCGGATTCCCTACCTCCTGAGCCAGCTCACCTGCCTGGGCCTGCGCAACTGGATCGACTATGGTCTGCGCCACTACGCCGATCATCCGGACCGCCAGCGCGACTATTTCAGTCTGCAATCGGCGGATAGCCGGGCGGTGCTCCAGCGCGAGCGTCACGGCACCCTCTTCGTCGATCATGAGCGTCAGCTCGATCTCTATCTGCGCGCCCTGTGGCGGGAGCGCCAGCCGTTCGTGCCCTATTCCGATGGCTTCGACGAACTGCGCAAGCCGATCCCCTATTTCGATGCCCTGGGGGTGCGGATTCCGGACTGCTATGACGACCGCGACGGGGATCCCGGGGATCGACCGCTACCGCGCCCTGCTGGCGCACGTCGCCGCCCATCTGCGCTGGAGCGGCTCGCTGGTGGCGGATAACCTGAGCCCCTTCCAGCGCATCGCGGTGGAGACCTTCGAGGATTGCCGGGTCGAGCTGCTGGCGCTGCGCGAGTACCCAGGGCTGCGCCAACTCTTCCTGAGCCTGCATCCGACGCCGAAGGAGGACGCCTGCGATCCGGAGCGCGAGTCCTGCATCCGCCATCGTCTGGCGATGTTCTCCCGCGCCGTCCTGGATCCGGGGCATGGCTACCGCAATCCCGACCTGCTCGATTTCGTCGCCCGCTTTCACGCCGCGCTGGCCGAGGGGCCGTCCAGCACCCAGGCGATCGCGGACCTGGCCATCGCCTACATCGCGCGCACCCGCCGGCAGCAGGATCTGTCCTCCAACGTCCATTTCGCCGAGACCGAGGTCGACTACCGCGACGACAACCGCCACCTCTGGCGCTATATCGAGCAGGGCGACGAGGAGGAGAGCTTCGAGGAACCCAAGCCGCGTCGCGCCGACGAGGCCGAGACCCTGCCGCCGCGCCACTATCCGGAGTGGGACTACCAGAGCAAGAGCTATCGCCCGGACTGGGTCAGTCTCTACGAGGGTCTGCACCCCAGCGGCGATCCCGCCCACATCGACGCGCTCCTGGACAAGCACCGCATGCTGGCCAAGCGCCTGAAGCAGATCCTCGATCTGCTCAAGCCCCAGCAATACGTGCGTCTGCGCTATCAGGAGGAGGGCAGCGAACTGGATCTGGATGTCGCCATCCGCTCGCTCATCGACTATCGCGGCGGGGCCACCCCGGACCCGCGCATCAACATGAGCCACCGCCATGACGGGCGCGACATCGCCGTCATGCTCCTGCTCGATCTCTCGCAGTCGCTCAACCAGATCCCGGACGGGTGCAGCCAGAGCATCCTGGAACTCAGTCAGGAGGCGGTGGCCCTGCTCGGCTGGGCGATCGATCACCTGGGCGACGAGTTCGCCATCGCCGGCTTCTCCTCGAACACCCGCCACGAGGTCCGCTACCAGCACATCAAGGGCTACAGCGAGGGCTGGGACGACCAGGTCAAGGCGCGGCTCGCCGCCATGGAGGCCGGCTATTCCACCCGCATGGGCGCCGCGCTGCGCCACGCCGCGCACTACCTGGAGGCCCGTCAGGCGGAGAAGAAGCTGCTGCTCATCCTCACCGACGGCCAACCCCACGACATCGACGTGGCCGACGAGCGGCTGCTCATCGAGGACACCCACAAGGCGGTCCAGGAACTCGATCAGCAGGGCATCTACACCTACTGCATCAACCTCGACGCCCACGCCGATGAATACGTCCGCGACTGCTTCGGCAACCGCTTCACCGTCATCGACCGGGTCGAGCGGCTGCCTGAAAAGCTGCCGCAACTTTTTATGGCCTTGACCAAATAGCGGAACGAATCAGCGTCCGGCCAGCGCCCGTTTGATCCAGTTGACCAGGCTGACCAGGCCCAGGACGACGGCTCCGGCACCCATGCCGATCAAGATGTTCGAGAGGGTCGGGGTGAGCGCGGCGAGCGTTCCCCCGACGGTCGGCAGGGTGGCGAGCCCCTCGCTCGAGGTGAAGGATCCAGTGATGCAGGGCGGGAATGCCGTGGGTCAGGATGCCGCCGCCGACCAGGAACATCGCGACGGTGCCGGCAATCGAGAGCCCCTTCATCAGGATGGGCGCGGCGCGAAGAATGCCGCGACCTAGAGCGCGGAGGAGTCGGGCGAGGGCATCCGTGCCCGTTCGGCGGCTGAGATAGAGTCCGCCATCGTCGAGCTTGACGATCCCCGCGACCAGTCCATAGACGCCGACCGTCATGATGAAGGCAACGCCGCTCAGGACCATGATCTGGGTGGCGAACTCGGCGGTCTCGACGGTCCCCAGCGTGATGACGATGATCTCGGCGGACAGGATGAAATCCGTTCGGACCGCGCCCGCGATCTTGTCCCGCTCCAGCGTCGCCAGATCCGCCTCGGGATCCGTCAGCGCGGCGGTCAGCTCGGCGCGATGGGCGTTGGTCTCGGTGGCGGGATGCAGGAGTTTGTGCGCAATCTTTTCAAATCCCTCGAAACAGAGAAAAAGTCCGCCGAGCATCAACAGCGGAATGATCGCCCAGGGCGCGAGCGCGCTGATCGCCAGGGCGGTCGGAACCAGGATGAGCTTGTTGCGCAACGACCCCTTGAACACGGCCCAGACCACGGGCAGCTCGCGCTCGGCGCGCACGCCACCGACCTGCTCGGCATTCAGCGCCAGGTCGTCGCCCAGCACCCCGGCGGTCTTTTTGGCCGCGACCTTGGTCAGAAGGGAGACGTCATCCAGAATGGTGGCGATATCGTCGAGCAGCGCGAGTAGACTGGTGGCCATGATTCCATCCGTGTCTGAATCTTGATTGGAATCCGCTATTTCACCTGCGCCGTTCCCTTGTGTCGAGCGACTTGAGAGGGGAAAATTCGCGGTCATTTTTCTGGAACGATTCGATTGAGATCATCGCCATGTCCGCTCCAAAGCGTTTTCTGTATCCCTTGACCTTCCCGCTACGCTTGGTGCCGAGCGTTCTGCACAGCCGAGCGCTCGCGACCATGCTCAATCAGGTCATGAAGGAGGCGCTGGAGGAGGGCGAGCTGGACTTTCTGACGGGGCGTCGCATCGCGATCGAGATCGACGACATCGGTCTCCGCTATCGGCTGGGACTCAGCGACGGGCGCATTCGCGGTTATGGCGACGAGATGCCGGCCGATGCCTCGATCGCGGGCGGATTGCACGAATTTCTGTTGCTTGCGGCGCGCCGCGAGGACGCGGATACGCTCTTCTTCCAGCGTCGGTTGCGGATGTCGGGAGACACCGAGCTGGGGCTCTATCTCAAGAATTTCCTCGATGCCTTCGAGCCCCCGGCCCGTTGGGCGCCGCTGATGCGTGGCTTGGAGCGGATGGCCGACCTGCGGTTTCCGGGCAAGTCCTAGCGGGAATCGTCTGGCCTCGGAGCCGCTCGGCGCGGACGATTGGCGTCCGCTCCGAGCGGCCTCGTCGGCATCCTCAGCGGATAACCCCTGGTTCATCCTTGAGCAGGTAAGCCTCTTCCTCGGGGGATAGATCCACGTCATCGAAGCCATGGATCATGGGCATGACATGCTCCTTGAAGGAGTGTCCGGTGGTGAGCATGTAGACGTGGATCAGCACGAAGACCACGATCGTGAAGGCCGCCCCGGTATGCACCAGCGCCACGCCGTCCAGCAATGCGGTGGCATGGGGGACGTTCCGCCAAAGGAAATAGAAGAGGTAGGTTAGCCCGGAGATCCAGATCAGCGGGAACAGCACGATCTTGAGCATCAGGTAGGCCAGCGCCTGCAATGGATTGTGCTTGCGCCAGTAGGCCTTGCGGTAGGGATGGTGTTCGCCCTGGAAGATGCCGAAGCTATAGAAGCGCAGCACCTGCCACATGCCCTTGACGGTCGGGATGAAGTGGCGCCAGTTCCGGGTCGTGAAGAGCCAGAAGATGCTGAAGGCCCACAGCAGCAGCAGCGAGAAGGCGGCAAGGGTGTGCAGCGTCACCGCCTGCTCGAAACCGAGCAGATGATGGAACCCGTGCAGCCCGAATCCGCTGAACATCAGGGTGACGATCAAGAGCATCTGCGACCAGTGCCAGAAACGCTCGAACAGAGTGAAGATCCTGACGCGACGAATGGCCATCAGTGTTTTGCTCCCTTGGGCGAGAAGATACGGATCAGGGCGTGGCCCAGGATGACGAATCAGGGTGCCGGCGACCGCGATGATTCCGACCAGGTCCAACCAGGCGTTGTGATCGCGACCGGGCAGATAGATGCCTTCAACGCCCTGCAGGCGGCCTTTCTCGGCGTGGCAGTCCTCGCAGGTCAGGGCGTCTTCCTTGGGCGCGACCATGTGGGTGATGGGCCAGTAGGAAAACGTCTCGACGAAACCGAACTCGCCAGAGTAGGGGAGTCCGAACTCCTTCATCGCGTGCGCGATGGATTTGCCCATGTCGTAGTTGCCCCAGTAGGAGTCTTCATCGTCACCCCACAGATGGTTGTAGACCAGGGTGCCGTTGCCGATATCGGCGGGCAGCCAGGTGCGCATCCGCTTGAAGGGCCAGATGCGTGAGTCGGCATCTTCACGCGAGCCGGTGAAGTCGTTGATGGCGACGGGCTTGGTGATATCGAATTTGGTCTCGACCGTGGTGTAGCGCATCTGTCCGTCGAACCAGCGATAGAGCGGTACGATGTTTTCGCCGTAGGTGAAAGAACCCTTGATCGACTTGTAGGTGTAGCGCTCCTCACCGTCACCCTGGGTATAGCCGTGCTCGTGGTAGCCCTCGCCGTTGCGGGTCTTGCCGGCGGTGCGCCAGTCCCAGTCGGTCATGGTGGCCACGCCGCCGCGAGCGAACTCGGGGATATGACAGGTCTGGCAGGCGACGCTGGAAATATGGTCGTTGCGCTTGAACGACGCGAGCGAATCGACCGGATGTGGCCTGAGGCCATGGCAGGATTCGCAGGTCGCCACGTCGCGACGCTGACCGGGTTTGCCGATGCCTTCGTGATCCTTGGAGTCGACGTGATAACGGCTGCCGGCCCAGACATGGTTCTTGGTGACGTGGCAGGCGGTGCAGGCGAAGTTGAGTCCGTCCACGCCCATGTGAACGTCGAGTTTTCGGTTGGGGCTCTTCAGGGCCGAGGAGAGATCGCCGTGCTTGACGTTGTCGCCGCCGCCGCCGTTGAAGTGGCAGGCGCCGCAGTTGGCGCGCTCGGGCAGGCCGATGTTCTGGGCCACCAGCGTCAGATCGATGGCCGGCTTGCCCTCGAACATCACCGCGCAGGCCTTGTTGCCGCCGCTGTTCGGCGTCTTGTAATAGGTGCCGGTGGTGTCGTGACAGACCAGACAGTCGATCTTGGTCTCGTCGGTGAAATCGAAGTGCTCGTCCTTCCAGCCATAGCCGGCATGGCACTGGGCGCACATGCCCTCGTTGCCGCGAGCGTTGGTGCAGAAGTTGTTGACCAGGTGCTTCTTGCCGAGCATCTGGCCGGTCTTGGGATTGCGATACTCCCAGGTCCAGTGGATGTTCTTCATGAAGTGCTTGCCGGTCTCGGTGTGGCAGCTCAGGCAGGCCTTGGTGACATCGGGTCCGGAGGCGAAGGGTTTTTGTAGGATCTCGTATTTGGTGTGATCGCCGGTCCCGCCGCTCAGGGGGCCCGAGATCTGCGGCGCTGGCTTCCCCGTGGCGGGCGGGGTGGGCCATTGACCCTGGGCGTGGGTCGTGACCGAGGTGGCGGACCCCAGTACCAAGAGCGCCAACATACATCCGAGGATAGGTCGCATAGGACATGCTCCGAGGTGGATAAAGCCGGACTGGGCGAGCCGGAGTGAGGAAGTCGCCAATCCGCGTGTCGTTTTTATCCCCCGCATGCTGGAGACATTCCTCGTTTCGTGCCATGACGTGAAACAATCCCAACGTCATGTTTCCCTGTTCCAGATCAATCCGGCCCCGTGATGTGATTGAGATAGGACGGCCGCGAGGTGGCTCGCTACAATGCGCCCGGCCGCGGCGGTCCCTGGTTCGTCCATCGCGTGGCAGCTCGCCGCGATCCGACCGATCATCGCCGTTTTATTTTTGTCGTCGAGGAGACCAAGCGTGCTGGAACGCTTTATCGAACGTTTGCTTTATGCCAGCCGCTGGCTGCTGGCGCCCATGTATCTGGGGCTCTCGCTGGTGCTGATCGCCATCTCCATCAAATTCTTCGAGGAGGTCTATCACCTGCTCGGCCACATCCTGACGATGGGTGAGTCAGACATGGTGCTGGTCAGCCTGGCGCTGATCGACCTCTCGCTGGTCGCCAGTCTGGTGGTGATGGTGATGTTCTCGGGCTACGAGAATTTCGTCTCCCGCATCGATATCCGGGAGGGCGACGATCAGTTGGACTGGCTCGGCAAGCTGGATGCGGGAACGCTCAAGCTGAAGGTCGCGGCGTCCATCGTCGCCATCTCATCGATCCATCTGCTGCAAATCTTCGTGAATATCCCGCAGATCCCGAGCGACAAGCTGATGTGGTATGTCATCATCCACCTCACCTTCGTCGTTTCAGCCCTATTGATGGGAGTGCTGGATCGCCTCGCCTTTTCCGCTCATCGCGATCACGGCGAGAAGTCCGAGCAACATTGAGCCCGCGTAGGCTGGGATGAGCGAGAGCGAACCCCAGCATCCTCGGCTTGGCGCAACCCTGCTGGGATTCACGCTGTTCATCCCAGCCTAGGGTCCTACAGAAACCGCACGGCGGTGATGATAAGGCCGGCACTGGTGGCGATGAAGCCAACCACCCAGAGAAAATGCTGGTCGTGACGCTTGAGCATTTCATCGAAACGCCTGTCCACCTGCTCGAAGCGCTTGTCCATGTTTGCCTGCATGGTTTCAAACCGCTTGTCCACCTGCTCGAAACGCTTGTCGATCTGCTCAAGCCGCTTGTCGATCTGCTCGAAGCGCTTGTCCACCTGCTCAAAACGCTTGTCCATCTGCTCGAAGCCCTGGCGCATCAGCTCGCGCTGGTGCCGCAACTCCTCCTCCACCCGCACCATCCGCTCGCGCAGCTCGATCTCGTAGACCGCTGGCGGCTTGCCCAGCGATTGCTCGGCCAGCCACTCGCCCAAATGGTTTTTGATAAAGGCAATGTCTTCCTGTGCCAGCGCCATA
Organism: uncultured Gammaproteobacteria bacterium; assembly: GCA_963818415.1. Lineage (GTDB taxonomy): Bacteria > Pseudomonadota > Gammaproteobacteria > Chromatiales > Chromatiaceae > CAWFSC01. The sequence continues at coordinate 487,328 of CAWFSC010000004.1, forward strand.
AACTGAAACTCCTCCTCATCGAGAGCATGCTTTTAAGTGTAACGCCAATCCATCGTCTCACACCTCCCCACCGATGAGTGAAGACCCCGTCCCACGACGGCACCGGCGCAACGCTGCTGGGATTCACGCTGTTCATCCCAGCCTAGGGTCCTACAGAAACCGCACGGCGGTGATGATAAGGCCGGCACTGGTGGCGATGAAGCCAACCACCCAGAGAAAATGCTGGTCGTGACGCTTGAGCATTTCATCGAAACGCCTGTCCACCTGCTCGAAACGCTTGTCGATCTGCTCAAAGCGCTTGTCCATGCTCGCCTGCATGGTTTCAAACCGCTTGTCCACCTGCTCGAAACGCTTGTCGATCTGCTCAAAGCGCTTGTCCACCTGCTCGAAACGCTTGTCGATCTGCTCCAAGCGTTTATCCACCTGTTCGAAGCGCTTATCCATGTTTGCCTGCATGGATTCAAAACGCTTGTCCATCTGCTCGAAGCCCTGGCGCATCAGCTCGCGCTGGTGCCGCAACTCCTCCTCCACCCGCACCATCCGCTCGCGCAGCTCGATCTCGTAGACCGCTGGCGGCTTGCCCAGCGATTGCTCGGCCAGCCACTCGCCCAAATGGTTTTTGATAAAGGCAATATCTTCCTGAGCCAGCGCCATAAACTGAAACTCCTCCGCATCGAGAGCATGCTTTTAAGTGTAACGCCAATCCATCGTCTCACATCTCCCCACCGATGAGTGACCCGTCCCACGACGGCACCGGTGCAACCCATGCTGGGATTCACACCGTTCATCCCAGCCTACGGTCCTTGCTCGCTTGTCAGGTTTTGCCGTTCCGACCGCCATTCAACCGGCATGCAGCTCTTCGCGGATGATGCGCCGCAGGGTGTCTTCTAGCGTTTGTTGCCGCATGGCCTCGCGGAGCGTGGCGTTGATGAGGGTCTGGTAACCCTTTCCGCCGACCTGCTGTTGGAACCATGACACCACGTCTGAATCAAGCGCGATGCTGATCTTAACCTTCTTGAGCGGAACTGGCTTTAAGCCAACGCGGTGAATCGCGCGGGCAAGATCATCACCCGTGATCGTTGGCGCTTCATCCAGGTCGTCAGACTTATCCCAGTTGCTTGTAATAGCTGAGTTGCTCATGTTTTTCAGCCTTGCGCATGGAAATGATGTGAATGGTGTCAGGCGTTTCCGTGTGCGCGATAACCACCACGGTGACACCCAACCGCCCCAATGTAATGAATCGATGTTCACCATAGGCGAAGCGCCGATCCTCGAAGGTGAATGTATCCAGAGTAAAGACCGTTGCCGCATCAGCAAAATCTAACCCGTGCTTTATCAGGTTGGACTGTCTCTTGGTGTCGTCCCAGGTGAAGTGCATGGATGATCAATATAGACGATTATCTATATTGTCAAGTTCCAAAGGCCGGACGGGACATGTGCCCCGTCCCGCAGGAAATGATTGACCTCAGCATCCTCGGGCGCAACCCTGCTGGGATTCACGCCGTTCATCCCAGCCGACGGTCCCTCCCACGGCAATCGAAATCATGCCGACGATGGCACGCCAAAGCCCCCTGGGAGCGCCAACATTCTGTCGGCGCCGGCGGCCGGCCGACAAGATGTCGGCGGACCCAGGCGCAGCCCGGTTGGTTGGGCGGGCATAGGCTGGGGTGAGCGGGAGCGAACCCCAGCATCCTCGGCGTTCGGCGCACCGATGCTGGGATTCACGTTGTTCATCCCAGCCTACGATCTGACGGTTTGGATGGAAGTTGCGGCGCAAGGGTGATCGGGGTCACAGGTTGAGGGTTTGGTGGGCGGGGGGCTTCAGGGATCCTCGCGGCGGCCGATAACTTGCACTGTAGAGAGGAGCTAAAGGTTTTGGCCCGAGCGCCGATACCTACAGCGAATCGCAAGTCATCACCCCACGGCCCGCCGCTGAGCCCCAACGGTCCGCCGCCCCGACAACGCCAGGAGAATTGTCATGTCATTGGTCATCAACACCAACGTTACCTCGCTCAATACCCAGAACAAGATGACGCACGGCGCAGGCCAGCCTGAGTCAGGCGATGGAGCGGTTGAGCAGCGGTAAGCGCATCAACTCCGCCAAGGACGACGCGGCGGGTTCGGCGATCGTCAGCCGCTTGACCTCGCAGGTCAAGGGGCTCAATCAGGCGGTGCGTAATGCCAACGACGGTATCTCGCTGGTGCAGACCGCCGAAGGCGCCTTGAGCGAGTCCACCAACATCCTGCAGCGCATGCGCGAGTTGTCCGTGCAGTCCGCCAACGGCACCTACACCAGCGGCAACCGCACGACCCTGAACGCCGAGACCCAGCAGTTGGTCAAGGAACTGGACCGTATTTCCTCCAGCACCAACTTCAACGGCCTGAACCTGCTCGATGGATCCTCGCAAGGATGTGAAGCTGCAGATCGGCGCCGAGGCCAATCAGACCATCAGCGTCAGTATCGGCACAGATGGACACCAAGTCGCTGGGCGTGGCGGATACGGCGGGCGTGGATCAGTTGGCCGGACTGCAACCGGGTCCGGCACAGTCATGCGGCTGCGGTCGACTGGCGTCGCCACGTCCTTGGGTACCGGTGATCTGATCATCAACGGGATCGCGATCGATGGTGCGACGGCGGCCTCCGATACCGCCTCGTCCGCTGGCAAAGCATGCCAGCGCCATCTCGACCGCAGCCGCCATCAATGCCAAGAGCGATCAGACCGGTGTCACGGCGGTCGTGGGCGAGACTCGGCTCGGCGGGGCGGCTATGACCGGCTGCCGCTGCAACCGGGGCCATTGCTGAATGGGATCACGATCACGTTGCAAACGACCGACGATACCGACGACGACGCGCTCTGCCGTCGTCCAGGCGATCAATCTGCAAATCGATCAGACGGGTGTGACCGCTGTCGATAGCGGAAGCGATAATGGGGGTATCACCCTGTCGGCGGCGGATGGGCGCAACATCGCACTGCTCAGTGTGGCACAGTGACTGGTGCTGGAACGGGCCTCGGCCGATGGCGTCAGCTGCTGGCGTCGCTCACCACCGGCACCGTGACGCTGGTCGCCGATGGCGGCAAGGCGATCAACATCACCTCGGGCGCTACCGGCAAGGCCAGCGACGCGGGCTTCATGGAAGGTACCTACAGCGGCACCACCACGCAGGTGTCCTCGAACCTCAATGATTCGACGACCGCCATGACGGCAGGCAACGTCTTCGTCAATGGCGTGTCGGTGGGACCGTCCTATGCGACGGACGATACTGCCTCGTCTGGCGGCTCAAGCTGATGCCAGCGCCATCGCCAAGGCGGCGGCCTTCAATGCGGTCTCCGACAAGACCGGCGTGACTGCGGTGGTGAACCGAACCTCGCGGACAATACGGTCAGTCAACCACCGCAGCGGCTGTTTCCGGGTACGCATCAATGGCGTTGCGATTACCGGTTTTACGTCGGTCGCGGGTGACACGAGTGCCAACCGTCAGCGCTGGTGAATGCGATCAATGCCATCTCCGAGCAGACCGGGGTGACGAGCCGTCGATACCGGCGAGGATGGGATCGACCAATGGCGGCGGTGTACAGCTCATTGCTGAGGACGGCCGTAATATCAGTCGCGACGTTGCCAATGGCGACGACGCCGGATTTCATCACGGCGAGTGCGCACCGCACCTTCGTCGGCGAGTTCACGCTCAACTCCGACAAGGAGATCAACATCACGCGCGGCACGAACGACCAATCTCTCGAACTCGGGCCTGACCGTGGGCAACTACGGTGGCGGCAAGGATGGAGAGTCGCTCTCCAGCATCGACATCTCGACCGTGGAGGGGGCGAACAAGGCGATCACGTCGATCGATAACGCGCTCGACACGGTCAGCAGCGCGCGGGCCGATCTGGGCGCGGTGAACAACCGTCTGGACTTCACCATCAACAACCTGACCAGCATCTCGCAGAACGCCACGGCCTCGCGCTCGCGCATCGAGGACGCGGACTTCGCGGCGGAAACGGCGGCACTCTCGCGGGCGCAGGTGTTGCAACAGGCCGGTTCGGCGATGCTGGCCCAGGCCAACTCCGCGCCGCAGCAGGTGCTCTCGCTCCTGCGTTAATGGAACTTCCCCGTGAGTGAAGGACGGGCGGCCTCCCCCAGCGGGAGGCCGCCCGGTTGAACCGAGAGCCAAGATCATGACCAGCGATTCATTCAATGTGGCGGCGGTGAGCCCGAGACCGGCTCCGTCTGGTCAGACGACGGGGACGGCCTTGCAACAGGCCGCGACCCAAGGTCAGACGGTCGGGGCGTCGGCGTTGACCGCGTCGCCGGTTCCCAGTCTGGCGGCGGTGACCATGACCGAGTCGGACACGGCCGGCAAGACCCCAGCCGAGACGGTCGAGCAGGTCGGCAAATCGGTCGAGCGTCTCAATGAGATGCTGCAAAACAGCGAGCAATCCCTGCGGTTCGAACTCGACGACGACTCCGGCCGCATGGTGATCCAGGTGATGGACGCGCAAACCCAGGAAGTCATCCGCCAGATCCCGAATGAAGAAACACTCCGCTTCGCGCAATATGTGGATGGGCTGGTGGGGATGATCTTCAATAAAAAAGCCTAACTCGTAGGCTGGGTTGAGCGGGAGCGAAACCCAGCATCTTCGGCATCTTTGGTGCATCCATGCTGGTATTCACGGTGTTCATCCCAGCCTACGGCCCTCGTCCGCTTGCGCTCTGTTCGCGAAACCTGACCCGTTCCACCCCATGCTAGACTCCTGACAACGCCCTGCGGGAGGACTGAGATGGTTGACAATGTCGAAAACCTGATTCTTGAGCATTTGCGGGCAATCCGTACTGATATCAGCGGTATCAAGGATGATGTGCGCGAGATCAAACAGAGACTCACCAGCCTGGAAGCGGCCGTGGCAGGTCTTCGGCGCGATAATGCCAACCTTTATGGCGATATGGCCGACCAGCACGCTCGCTACGATCGTCTTGCGGAGCGCGTGGAGCGCATCGAGCACCGCTTGGATTTGGCTGATGGCTGATCCAGCCGGGTAGGGGATTGGTACGCGGTGCGTACCCTACGAGACTCGGCGCATCCATGCTGGGATTCACGTTGTTCATCCCAGCCGACGGATTGCTGCATCCTGGACGCGGTCTAACGGGCGTATCAGATCAGATTGGCGACTTTCATCAGTACGCCGATGATGAGCGTGGTTTGCAGGATGCCGGCTCCGACCACCCATCGGGTCAGATCCGCCTTTGCTTCCGCGATCCGAGCCTCTAACCGCAACTCCGACTCTCGGATATCACGGCGCAAATTGTTCTCGTGCTCCGCCACTTCGGCTTTGGTCGCAATCTGGCGTTCCAGCACTTCCGCGAGTGCGCGGGCCTGCGTTTCGGCTTGTTGCTCGCTGAAACCGCCTGATTTCAACTTGTTTGCGTCTTCGAGGGTGTCTAAGACGATGGCACTCATGCGTTCTGTCCTGCGTTGCGGTTGTCGGTGTGTGCGATGCGAGGCACGCCCAAGCCGGGACGCAGTCCTCTTGCCAGCCCACCCCATTGCGGCGGCGATTCAGACGAAGAGTTCGTCAGCGGTGTTTAACCTGGCGTCAGGTCAGGTCCCGACCATCGACGTGCCGACCTTGGTTGCCGCAGCGCGTAAATCGCTGTCCAGGGTTGCCAGCGCGAGACCTTGGCGCAAGGCGAGTTCAAGGTAAGAGGCATCGTATGCCGACAGGCCGAAGCGACGCGCCAACTGTAAGGTATCGGTCATCGCCCGCGCTGTTGTGGCGTGATCGACGTCAATCGCCATCGCATTCAGAAGCCCGACAAATTCAGCGCCGCGTGACTCGGTCAGCCACCCGCGCGCCTCGGCTCTGACAATGACATTGACCACTTCAAGCGGCCAGATGGCGGGGACAATGGCTGCGTTCTCGGCATCCTCGAACAAGTGCAGGATGCGTTCGGCATAAGCCAGATCGGCTGCGCCGCCATCGCCGAATAACCAGCGCATCGAGACTGAATTGTCGAGCACGAAGCGCATCAGTCTCGACCTTCGTCCAGGAGCATCTTGATGTCGACGGAACCGCTCGCGGGAGGATGACGCATCATCAAGTTGTGCATGGACCTAGCAGCTTCCACGGCGTTTTGTCGTGCGAGCGACCCGGGTGGAATCAATTCGGCAACGGGTTTTCCACGTTGCGTGATGGTGAAGCGCCTGCCAGCCTGAACCTGGCGCAGGTATTCAGGCACATGTGTTTTCGCCGCATCAGCGCCGATTGAGTCCTGCTCAGTCATGAGGCTTCTCCGATTCAAGAGGCGACCAGTCTATGATCTGGTCTGATGGTGAGCAAGCCCATCGGTGGTGAAGAGCAAAGCGGCCTCGCTCATCGTTCCGGCTGCGGTCCGATCCGGGAGCGCCGACTTTCAGTCGGCACTCACAGGGGGCTGGCGCTTCAGCCGAAGAGTTCGTCGAGGGTGTTGGCGGTGAGGATGCGGTCGAGCCAGGTTTCCAGTTGCTCGTGTCGGCGGACTGAATCCGCTCGATCTGCTCCGGTGGCAAGGCGCCGAATTTGACTTGGATTTGGCGTAGGAGGGCCTTGGTTTCGCCGAGTTTTCGGCCGCGCTCTTCGCCGCGCTCTTCGCCGCGCTCCAGCGCCATGCGTTCGTAGCTCATCACGTAAGACATGTTGGTGCTCTCCTCGAAGGCGAGTAGTTCGTTGCGGAGTTCGAGTTCAAGGGCGCGGGGTAGCCGGAGCATCCAGTCGATGAAGCGCAGGAGCTTCAGCACGTCCTCGCGTCCGTGGCGGTACTGGTAGAGTAGCCAGATGATCTCGCGTTTGCTGGCTTTACGCTCGGGGTCGGTCGAACGCCGGTGTGCGGCGAGCTGCGCGAGGGCGACGACGGCGAAGGGGTTGGTGGCCGCCTTGCGCTTGAGCGCGTCCCACTGGTCGTTCCATTCCTGAAGATTGTGGACGCGGAAGCGAAAGCGCAATCCGTAGTCGGCGTCGCCTTGCGCGTAGAGGCCCAGACCGCTGCAGTCGCGCTGGTTGGTGACCAGCGCCAGGCTGATGATTTCAACGTCGGCGTAGCGGTCGTGGATGCGGTAGTAATACTGGAACATCCGATGATTGAAATGGACGTCGGCCTTGCCCTGCACCTCGATATGGATCAGCAGCCAGAGTTCCTCGCCCTGGAGGCCGCGCACCCGCGCGAGCCGATCGGCGAAGCGTTTGCCGATCTCCGAGTCGCCAGTGATCTTGCGCAGTTCCGCGTCGAGGAATTCATAGGGTTGATTCCAGTCGATGCGCGCGTGCACGGGCTGGAAGAAGAGTTGCACGAAGGCGGGGAAATAGGCGCCGATGGCCTCCTTCCAGGGAGAATCGTAATCCGGGCCGCTGGTGCTGTCGGCTTGGGGTGTTGGTGAGGATGCGGGCGGGTGGGCTGGGGTGCTCATGAGGCGAGATTCTAGCGTCAACGCGGTTGCGGAGCGAAGCGGCGTCGGCGTCTGGCGATTCAGGCCGGCTGGGTTGAGCGGGAGCGATACCCGGCATTCCTGGCATCTTCGACGCAACCATGCTGGGATTCACGTTGTTCATCCCAGCCTACAGATCTCGATCTTCGCCCGCAGCGGTAGCAGCGTGGCCTGCATCGCCGCCGGGATGACCGAGACGTCGCCACGGGCCAGTTCGCGGCCCTGATCCAGCACCAGCACCTGATCGACCCAGTCCAGTCCCGCCGGGCGGTGGGTGATGAGCAGGACGGTGCGTCCGACCATCAGCTTGTCCAGCGCCTGCATCAGGTCGCGCTCGGTGGCGGCGTCCAGGCCCTCGGTTGGCTCGTCGAGCAGCAGGATGGGGGCGTCCTTGAGCAGGGCGCGGGCGACGGCGATGCGCCGGCCCTGGCCGCCGGAGAGGCGCACGCCGGTCTCGCCGACCCAGGTGTCGTAGCCCTCGGGCAGTTCGGCGATGAAGTCGTGGATCTGGGCGACCCGGCAGGCGGCCTCGATGGCGCCTTGCGAGGCGTCCGGGTTGGCGATCAGCAGGTTTTCGCGGATGGTGGTGTCGAACAGATGGCTGTGCTGGCTGACCACGGCGATGTGGCGGCGCAGGTCGTCGCCGTGGAAGTCGAGGATGTCGTGGCCGCCGATGCGGATGGTCCCCGCGTCCGGCGCCCAGAAGCGCAGCAGCAGGTTGAAGAGCGTGCTCTTGCCGGAGCCGGTCGCGCCGATGACGGCGGCTCGCGAGCCCTCCGGGACGCTGAGCTGGATGCCGGACAGCGCTGGGCGCGCGGCGCCTGGGTAGCTGAAGCCGATGTCCCTCAGCTCGATGTCGAAACCGGTGGGGCGGGGCGAGAGCCCGGTCGGCTCGGGGACGGCGGGCTGGGTGTCGACGATGCCGAAGAGCCGGCGCGCGGCGGCGAGGCGTGCGACCGAGGAGCTGGAAGGCGTGGGGCAGGGGGGCGACGGCCTCGAAGCTGGCCAGGGTGAAGAGCGCCAGCATGGCGAGCTGGGGCGGCAGGATGCGCCCATCGTGACCATCGGGATGGCGAGCCAGAGCAGCACCCAGAGACTCAGGCTGGCGCAGAGCCCGACGGCGGCCTGGGTCAGACCGTGATCGCTGCTCAGACGGGTCTGATCGGCGATCAGGCGGCGGCTCAGGCCGTCGATGCGCTGGGCCTGGCGCTCGGTCGCCCCATAGAGCGTCAGCTCGGCCATGCCCTGAACGCCGTCGATGACGGCGGTGCGCAGCGCCCCCTCGTCCTCGGCGATCCGCTGGCCGGGCGCGCGGCCCCGGGCCTGGGACCAGATCGGCAGCCCGACCCCGGCGAGGGTCAGGAAGGTCAGGCCGGAGAGCGCCAGGCAGGGGTGATAGAAGAGCAGGAAGAGGGTGAAGAGCACCATGCTCACGTTGGCGACCACGACCGGGACCAGCACCCGCACGTAGAGGTTGTCCAGGGCGTCGATATCGGCGCGGATGCGGCTGAGGAGATCGCCGCTGTGGTACTGCTGAAGCCGCGCCGGGGCCAGCGGCTCCAGATGCTGGTAGAACCAGACCCGCAGGCTGGCGATCAGGCGGAAGGTGGCCTCGTGATTGACCAGCCGCTCGCCATAGCGCCCGCCGGTGCGGAGCATGGCGCTGCCTCGAATCAGGGCCGCCGGGGTGAAGTAGTTCATCGCCACGCCCGCGACTCCCGCGGTAGCCATGGCGGTCAGGAACCAGCCGGCGGCGGCCATGAGGGTGACATTGGCGAGCAGGGTGAGGATGGCCAGCAGGGTGCCGAGCAGCATCCAGTTCCGATAGGGCCGGAAGAGTTTCCAGAGTCGCAGCAGCTCGTTCATGCGTCCTCTCCCGATCTGTTGCGCCCGTGCCATCGGCGGCGATCATCCGCGCATAGAGTCCACCGCTAGCGGCCAGCTCCGCGTGCTCTGCCCTGCTTCGACGACGCGGCCCTGATCCAGCACCAGGATGCGATCGGCGCGACGCACCGTCGCCAGCCGGTGCGCGATCACCAGCAGGGTGCGGTCGCGGGCAAGGTCGTCGATGCCTTCCTGCACCAGACGCTCGCTCTCCGGGTCGAGATTGGCGGTGGCCTCGTCGAGGATGACCAGGGGCGCGTCGCGCAGAAAGGCGCGCGCCAGGGCGACGCGCTGGATCTGTCCGCCGGAGAGCCCGGCGCCGCGCTCGCCGACCAGGCTGTCGTAGCCGTCCGCCAGCGCTTCGATGAAGCCATCCGCGCGCGCCCGGCGAGCGGCCTCGCGCACCGCCTCGGGCGCGGCGTCGGGCATGCCGAGCCGGATGTTGTCCGCGATGCTGCCCTGGAACAGGCGCGGCTGCTGGGGAACCCAGGCCAGGTGGCGGCGCCAGTCGTCGAGATCGATGTCGCACAGGGCTTGTTCGCCGACCAGGATGCGGCCCTCGGTCGGCGTCAGAAAACCGAGCAGCAGATTCACGACCGTGGTCTTGCCGGCCCCGCTGGTGCCGACGAGCGCGATCCGCTGGCCGGGCGGGATGTCGAAGGTGAGCCCCTGGAGCGCCGCGCGGCCTTCCTCGTAGCTGAATCGCACCTGCTCGAAGCGCACGCTAAGCGGACGGGCGGCAGCGAGCGGCTGGGTGCCGGGGGTGATCTGGACGGGTTCGGTCTCCAGCACCCGGATCAATTGCTCGGCGGCGGCCACGGCGCCCATCTTGGCGTGGTACTGGGTGCCGAGATTGCGCAGCGGCGCGTAGAACTCAGGCGCCAGCATGAGCACGAAGAAGCCTTGCAGATAGCCAATGTCGGGCACCCGCAGCCAGGGTGGCACCGGGACGGCCAGGTCATAGAGCCGGAAGCCGATGAAGACGGCGACGATGGCGATGCCGACGCTGGCGAAGAACTCCAGCACGGCGGAGGAGAGGAAGGCGACCCGCAGCACCTGCATGGTGCTCTGGCGATAGTCGTCGGAGACGCGCGCGATGACCTCGACTTCGCGCCGGCTGGCGCCGAACAGCTTGAGCGTGGTCAGCCCCTGGATGACGTCCAGGAAGTGCGCGCTCATCCGGGCGAGCTGTTTCCATTGCCGCTGATTCCTCGCCTCCGCGCCGGAGCCGATGAGGATCATGAAGAGCGGAATCATGGGCGCGGTGACCAGCAGCACCAAGCCGGCGAGCCAGTCCGTCGGCATCACGGCGGTGAGGATGGCGAGCGGCAGGATCATCACCAGGGTCATGGCCGGGACGAAGCGGGCGTAATAGCCCTCCAGGTCGTCGATGCCCTTGGTCAGCGTCTCCACCAGGGCGCCGCTGCGCTGGCCGGCGAGGTAGCTGGGTCCGAGGTGTTGCAGGTGGCGGTAGACCCGGTCGCGCAGCGTGGTCCGCACGCTCGCGGCGGCGCGGAAGGCGGCGCGCTCGGCGAGCCAGACGAGGATGGCGCGCGCGCCGAAGAGCGCGAGCAGCCCCCACAGCCAGGGGGCCACCGTCGCCGGGGTGGCGCTCTTGAAGATGGCGGCATTGAGGACGAAGGCCAGCGCCCATGCCTGGGCGACGGCCAGCAAACCGTTGGCGGTGTTCAGCCAGATGGTCAGTGCGAGCGCACCGCCAGCGAGGGGGCGTTGGGATTTGAGCCAGGCGTTGACTGACATGAGGGGGCGTTCCGCGTCGGGCCTCGATCGCAATCGGAGCGAGGAGGATACGGAACCACTGCCCCGCTGGGCAATGCGGATTCGCGCCTTGCGCGATCAGAGCGGGTCGAGCGCGCGCGGCTGGCTCAATCCGCCGAGGCGCGGACGACGCCGTGCTTGGCCATGAGGCGATAGAGGGTCATGCGCGAGACCCCGAGATCCTCCGCCGTCCGGGTGATATTGCTGGCGTTGCGCGCCAGCGCGTACTCCAGATTGCGCTTCTCGGATTGCTCCCGGGCGTGTTTCAGCGTCCCCATCAGATGGTGGCCCGCCGATGCCCCGCTGGGCCGATCGGGGTGGTCCCACAGCCCCTCGGTGCGCTCCTGGCCGGTCGCCTGGGCATTGAGCTGGATCTTCAGGTCCTCGGGGCGGATCGAGAGGCCCTCGCAACTCAAGGCCGCCTGGAAGATGACGCTCCGCAGCTCGCGGATGTTTCCGGGCCAGGCATAGCGGCGCAGGGCCGCGACGGCTTCCTTGCCGAGCTTCAGGTTGCGCATTCCGGCGTCGGCCGCAACCTCTTCGAGAAAGAATCTGGCCAGCAGCTCGATATCGTCGCCACGCTCTCTCAGCCCCGGCGTCTGGATGGTCAGGAAGGCTAGGCGGTAATAGAGATCGGTGCGAAAGGTCCGCTGCTGGATCGCCTGCTCCAGGTTGACATTGGTGGAGGCGATGACACGCACGTCCACATGCCGGCCGCGGGTGCTGCCAATGGGCGTGACGATCTTGTCCTCCAGGAAGCGCAGCAGGGTCGCCTGAGACTCCATCGGCATGTCGCCGATCTCGTCGAGGAACAGGGTGCCGCCGGCCGCGCTCTGGATGTACCCCGTCTTGCGCGCGTTGGCGCTCGTGAACGAACCCTTCTCATGGCCGAACAGCTCCGATTGCAGCAGCGAGGGCGGGATCGCGGCGCAATTGATGGCGACGTATGGCCCCTTCGCTCTGGCCGAGTGATCGTGGATGGCCCGCGCGGCCAGCTCCTTGCCGGTACCGGTGGGGCCGGTGACCAGCACCGGGACGTCGGATTCGGCGGCGCGCTGCAACATCCGGCAGAGCGCGCGCATGACCGGGCTGTCTCCCACCAGTCCAAAGCGGGTCGGTACGCTCGCGGCATGCCTGGGGGCCAGCTCGCGGTCGATTCTGGCCATGCCATAGGCGTGACCGAGCACGGTTGCCATTCGCTCGGGATCGAGCGGGAAGACATGGAAATCGTAGAGACGCTCGGCGATGAAGCGCTTGATGTCGTCGTCGTCGAGCTGCTCCTCGCTAATGGCGGCGACCCACTTCAGGCGCGTAAGCGAAATGATACGCTGTTGTAGGCGTGCCTCATGCGTGGTGTCGCGCACGCGCGGAAACACGACCAGTCCGATCAGGAAGCCGTCCTGCGCGACGGCCGAATCGATCGCTTCGACATCCCTGGCATAGGCGATCGACCAATGCTTCGCTGTGAGGAGGGTCACAACGTTCGGCGGTAAGTCGTCTTGAGAAACAACAAGTAGCTTGCGCATTGGAGTGGTCCAGTCACATGGGGCCGACGCTCGGCGTCCGTTCCGGTGGCTCCCTCGGCGGATCTAAGGCCGGTCGAGTGAGAGGGAATTCTGATCGTCTTCTTGGGTCGTGAGCATATCAAGGCCGCGACAGAAAGTGTCACCCGCGAGTGACATTGTTGTTGCTTTTGTCGCGAAACGTGATGGACCTTGCAAATCCTCCGGGGCAATGGCGGTTTGGCCGTCGTTCGGCCGGGGCGTGGATCAGATGATCTAGCCCTTCCATTTCCCGGCGGTTTCTGTATATTTGCGCGTTTACCTGCGGGGCCTCCCGCAAAGCCCTATTCAGTTCCGAGCCAGGACAGCACATGGTCACCATTCGTTTGTCTCGCGGTGGTTCCAAGAAGAACCCCTTCTATCAAGTCGTCGTTGCCGACATCCGCTCCAAGCGCGATGGTCGTTACATCGAGCGCATCGGCTTCTTTAACCCGAACGCACGGGGCGGCGAAGTGCCGTTGCGCATCGACAGCGCGCGCGCCAACTACTGGATTAGCCAGGGCGCCCAGCCGACCGATCGCGCCAAGCAGTTGCTTAAGCAGGCGGCGCGCGAGGCTGCGGCGATCGCGGCCTGACCGTTGCCGCTCGTCGCCGGTCATCATGGCTGAACGGGATGACCAGGCGCGCGTCCCGCTCGGACGTGTCGCTGGGGTCTACGGCACCAAGGGCTGGGTTAAGATTCTGTCGGAGACCGATCCGCGCGAGGGGATTCTTCGCTACTCGCCCTGGCTGCTCGGCCCCCAGTCGCGCCTCTGCCGGGTCCGTGAGGGAAAGCTGCACGGCAAGGGCGTGATCGCCCATCTGGAAGGTTGCGATGACCGGGATCAGGCCGCGCTGCTGGTCGGCCACGAGATCGCGGTGCTACGCGGCCAACTGCCGCCGCCCCGACCGGATGAGTTCTACTGGATCGACCTGGAGGGGCTTGCGGTCGCGACCGACCAAGGGGTCGAACTCGGCCGCGTCGAGCGCTTGTTTTCGACTGGCGCGAACGACGTGCTGGTGGTCCAAGGCGACCGCGAGCGCTTACTACCGTTCGTCTGGGGCGACGTCATCAAGGATGTCGACTTCGAGCGCGGACGTATCGAGGTCGACTGGGATCCCGATTTCTAGCCGGTGTCGTGTCGCGGTGATCGCTCGGCCGAGTGGCCGATGCCCGATGTCGTTGCCGAGAGGTCAGGTCCATGCGCTTCGACGTCATCACCCTGTTTCCGGAGTTGTTCCGCGTCCTCGCGGACCAGGGTGTGACGGGTCGGGCATTGACGCGCGGCTTGGCCGATCTGCATCTCTGGAATCCCCGCGATTTCACCCAGGATGTACATCGCACGGTCGATGACCGCCCTTACGGCGGCGGGCCGGGGATGGTGATGAAGGTCGAGCCCTTGCGCGACGCCATTGCAGGCCGCGCGGGCGGCCGCGCCTGGCAGTCGGGTGGCTTATCTGTCCCCGCAGGGCCGGGTACTCGATCAGGCGGCCATCCTCGACATCGCCGCTCGAGCGGGCTGGATCCTGGTCGCCGGCCGCTACGAAGGTGTCGACGAGCGGTTGATCGAAGGCCACGTCGACGAGGAATGGTCGATCGGCGACTATGTTTTGAGTGGCGGGGAGCTGCCGGCGATGGTCGTCATGGACGCGGTGATCCGCTTGCTGCCAGGGGCGCTCGGTCATGCCGATTCGGCGCGGCAGGATTCGCACATGGACGGGCTGTTGGATTGCCCCCATTACACCCGGCCGGAACAGATCGACGGTCGGGCGGTTCCATCCGTGCTGATCGGCGGTGACCACGCCAAAATCGCGCGCTGGCGGCTGCGGCAGGCGTTGGGAAGAACCTGGCGGCGGCGTCCGGATCTACTCAAGCGCCGCGGGCTAAACGAGGCCGAGCGGGCTTTACTCGATGAATTTATGCTGGCCCATCGCGAGGATGGCGCCGGGTGAGAACAGGAGCCAAGGAAACCATGAGCAAGATCATTCAGCAGCTCGACCAAGAGCAAATGACCCGTGAAGTCCCTGACTTTGCCCCCGGCGACACCGTTGTCGTTCAGGTCAAGGTGAAGGAGGGCGCCCGCGAGCGTCTTCAGGCGTTCGAGGGTGTCGTCATCGCCATCCGCAATCGCGGCCTGAACTCCGCGTTCACCGTGCGTAAGATCTCGCACGGCGAGGGCGTGGAGCGCGTCTTCCAGACCTATAGTCCGGCCATCGCCGACATCGAGGTCAAGCGCAAGGGCGACGTGCGCCGCGCCAAGCTCTATTACCTGCGCGGTCTGACCGGCAAGGCCGCTCGGATCAAGGAAAAGATCTGATCCGAGCGCGGGCAGCCGTCTCGCGGCGTTGCGCCCTTGGCGGAGACCTTCTACTGGCACGACTACGAGACCTGGGGCGCGGATCCGCGCCGGGATCGTGCGTGCCAGTTTGCCGGACTGCGTACCGACGCCGATCTCAATGAGGTCGGCGATCCTCTCGTCATCTACTGCCGCCCGGCGGCCGATCTGCTGCCGCACCCGGATGCCTGTCTCCTCACCGGTATCACCCCTCGGCTTGCCGAGCGCAAGGGGCTGATCGAGGCCGAGTTCGCGGCGGCGATTCAGGCGGAGTTGAGTCGACCCGCAACCTGCGGGGTCGGCTACAACAGCATCCGCTTCGACGACGAAGTCACCCGCCATCTGCTCTATCGCAACCTCCGCGACCCCTATGCCCGCGAGTGGCGGAATGGGAACTCGCGCTGGGATCTGATCGACACGCTTCGGCTTGCCCATGCGTTGCGGCCGGAGGGCATCGAGTGGCCGACCCAGGATGACGGCGCGGCCTCGTTTCGGTTGGAGCACCTGACCGCCGCCAACGGTATCGGACACGCGCAAGCCCATGATGCCTTGGCCGACGTGCGGGCGACCATCGCCCTTGCCCGGCTCCTCCGTCGGGCGCAACCGCGACTTTTCGACTATGCATTGACCCTGCGCGACAAGTCCCAGGCGCGCGCGCTGCTCGACAAGGGCCGCCCGCTGCTGCACGCCTCCGCCCGCTTCCCGGCGTCGCTCGGCTGCATCGCGCCGGTCTTTCCGGTGGCACGGCACCCCACCAACGGCAACGGCGTCATCTGTTTCGATCTGCGCGCCGATCCGGCTCAACTCCTGGATCTCTCCGTCGAGGAGATCCGGCTCCGGCTTTTCACGCCGACCTCCGAGCTGCCCGCCGGTACCGAGCGCGTGCCGCTCAAGACGGTCCATGTCAATCGCGCGCCCGCGCTGGCGCCGATGTCGACCCTGACCCCAACGGCCGCCGAGCGCTGGCGGATCGACCCCGATCAGGCCGCCCGCCGAGCCCGCCAGATCGCGGCCTCGGCGGGCGAGATCGAGCGTCGTGTTCAAGCCGTTCATCAGGCGGCGGATCGCCCCGGTGAGGTCGATCCCGACCTCATGCTCTATTCCGGCGGCTTCTTCTCCGATGCCGATCGCCGTGCCATGGAGGAAGTCCATCGCTCGACGCCGGCCGAGTTGGCCGAGGAACCACCGCGTTTCGAGGATCCCCGGCTTGCCACCCTGCTGTTCCGCTACCGTGCCCGCAATTGGCCCGAGACCCTGAGTCCCGAGGAGCGCGAGGACTGGGATGCCGACCGGCTTGCCCGGCTGACCGATCCCGCTGGCGGCGGAAGCATCCAGATCGACCAGTACGAAGCGCGGCTGGCGGAGCTTGCCGAGATCCATGCTGGCGATCCGGCCAAGATCGCGATCCTCGAATCCCTCGCGGATTGGGCCGAGCAGGTGCTCGACGCGGACGGATGACCTGGAGCCGCCGATCTCGGGCGATTTCAGATCGAACCAGCCTCAGCGGGCTCATCGCCGCTCAGACGCAGGAAGAGGGCTCGTCGCTGTCCGGGTCGAAGCACATGCAGCGGTTGCGGCCGGCGTCCTTGGCGGTATAGAGGGCGATATCGGCTTGGCCGATCAGGATGAAGCAGAGTTGCTCGGCGGTTGGGATCATGGCGGTGACGCCGATGCTGACGGTGATGTGAGCGGCGCTGCGCGAGGCGGGGTGCGGCAGGCGGAGATCCTCGATGCGCTGGCGCAGACGCTCGGCGATGGCGCAGGCTTCCAGGCGGTCGGTGTCCGCGAGCAGCAATGTAAACTCCTCGCCACCGTAGCGCGATACGCAGTCGCCCTTGTGCCGCAGCGCGTCCTGCAAGGCCGTCGCCACGGCGATCAGGCATTCGTCGCCCTTGGGGTGGCCGAGGCGGTCGTTGTAGGCCTTGAAGTCATCGACATCGATCATGAGCATGGCGACCGAGCGACGCAGGCGCTGGGCCTCGCCGAAGCGCGCGGCCAGGTCGTGATCGAAGCGGCGGCGGTTGCCGACCCCGGTGAGCGAGTCGCGGAAGGTGGTCTCGATCAATTGTGTCGACTGGGCGCGCAGCCGGCGCTCGCGCCGCACCGTGGCGGTCATGTCGTGGATCTGGATCAGGCAGGCGCTCTGCGGGTGCCGCAGGGGGCTGATATAGACAAGCTGTTGCATCCGTTGGTCGAGCTTGCGATCCGCCGGTTTTTGGTAGAGCGGCAGGATGCCGGGATTCAGCCCCGGGGCGAGCATGGACGAGAGCTTGAAACGCAGCGCTTGCTCGATACTGTCCTGTAGCCGGCTGTTGGCTATTTCGGCGAAGACCTCGTCGAGGCGCCGGCCGCTGACCTCTGGGAGCTTGAGGCCAGTATGCCGACTCATCCAGGTGTTCCAGGAGACGATCTGTCCCGCGTGGTCGAGCAGGATCACTCCGATCCGCAGGCTGTCGATGAGTTGGGTGCCGAGCTCACCGTCCATCAGTCCAAGCCGAGTCTGGCCAGATAGCCATCGACGCATTCCAGCAAGGCATTCAGGGAGCTGACGCTCAAGAGGAAGAGCAGTTGGCCCTGCACGCGCTCCTGACGCATGGCGAGCTGAATCTGCAGCAGGAGGACGACCTGGTCGGCGGAATCGCCGAACAGCGGCAGCGAGTCGGTATCGCTGTAATGATGCTCGGGCAAGCCGCCGTGGAATTCGACGGCGAATTCGTCCGCCAGTGAGCTGACGCAGGCATTGAGGATGACGTTGCCGATCTCGCACATGGCTTCCTGCTCGAATTCCGACATCTCCTCCGGGGTCATGTCGGGATCGAGCATGTGGCTGACGATCGCGAGGGCGTTGCGTTCTGGAAAGAGCAGGATGGCCTTCGCCTCGAAGGGGCCGGAGAAGTCCATGATCACCATGCTCAATTCCTTGAACTCGGAGCCCATCAGGGTCGCGGCGACCTCGCTCGGCGCGACCAGCTCGACCACCGGAGCGGACAGTTCAACCTCGTCGCTCACCATGAGGCTCAGGCTGTTCGCCGCCCGCCCCACCCCCAGGTTGAAAAGCTCGCCCAAGGCGTCGCGTTGCATCTCGGTTAGCTCGGACACGCGCTACTCCTCGAAGCAGGCCACCATGCGCGCCACGGATTCCGGCGTGATCGGCTTGGCGACGAAGCGAACGCCGGCCTTCTCGGCGGCCTGACGCACGGCATCCTGGATGTTGGCCGTGCATAGCACGACGCGGATGTCCGGGTTGTGCATGCGGATTCGCCCGGCGGCCTCGAGTCCGCTCATGCCGGGCATGTTCACGTCCATGCTGACGAGGTTCGGAGCATCGCGCTCGATGATGGCCAGGGCCTCGGCGGCGTTCGCGGCCTCGATGGTGCGCCAATCGGGTCGGAGATCGCCGACCAGACGACCGATCATCGTCCGCGACATCTTGCTGTCATCGACGATGAGGAGGAGAGGATGTGTCATGGTGCTTGTTCGTTCGGTCGATGGGAGGTGAAGAGGCGCGCGCCGCTTGGGGCGCTCACTTGGCATCCCTGGCTAATGTCGTATCCGGATGCTCACCATCTTACCTAATTCCGTCGGGTCGCGTCTTCGGGACTTCGCCTGCGGCGCCGAGCGGCGCGCGGCCCGGGCTATGCGTCAGGGGCCACGGTGCTGGTATCCAGAGGGCCCGCGCCGATGACCGTGATGCCCTCGGGATCGATCCGCCAGCGAATGTTCAGGCCGTATAGGCGTAGACCGAAACCGCGTCGTTGCGGGTACCGATCCATGTAGCCGGGCCGCGGATCCTGGGCGAGCACCTGCTCGATCAATTCCCGGAGCTTGCCGGCGTCCCCCGGGTCGGCCGCCGCGATGTCCTCCCGTGCCTGGCTGGTGAAACGCACCGGCGACGCAATCGCTTCCGGCGGGGTCGCGAAGCCGCTCGTCGCCTCGGGTAGGGCGTCGGCGTAGGGTACATAGGGCTTGATGTCGAGCACCGGCGTGCCGTCGAGCATGTCGATACCGCGCAGGCGGAGCGCTAAACCCCGGCGGTCGCGGATGAGGCCGAGCTGCTTGACGGCCGAGATTCCGATCGGATTGGGCCGATAGGGCGCGCGGCTGGCGAAGACCCCGACCGATTCCCGGCCGCCCAAACGGGGCGGGCGCACCGTGGGACTCCAGCCGGCGGTCAGGCAATCCGCGTGGAAGACGAAGATGATCCAGACGTGGGAGAAGCCCTCGATCGCCTTGAATGCCTCCTCGCGGGCATAGGGCGGCAGCAGCTCGACACGCGCCTCGGCGGCGGTGACGAGTCCGGGCTGGCGCGGGATGCCGAACTTGTCGCAATAGGGTGAGCGGATGTAGCCGATCGGGTCGAAGTTCATGTCAGCAGTCGGTTTTTGTTTGGACCTTGGTCGCGAGACGGCAGGGCGCAAGGGTCTGGATCTCCTGCCCCCGCCGCCTCCCGCCCATCATCGGCCCTGGGCGCTCAGCATCAGGTCGACGGCGCACTCGACGCGTCGCCGGAGGACATCGGGTGTCGGTCGCGGACAGCCGCCGATCAGTAGCCCGGTGGTCTGAATCCCTTGCCACATCCCCAGGAGCTGTTCAGCCGCCTGTCGGCAGTCGTGGGGACGCAGGTCGCCGCGCCTGACGGCGTTCGCGAGCAAGGCGGCGAGTTTGTCACAGGTGGCCTCCGCGCCTTCCTGGTGGATGAGCGGTCCGAGCCAGGTCTGCTGGGCCGCCTGAGTCACCAGCATGCGTTGCAGTGTCAGAAACTCATCGCCGCTCAAGAAATCCATCAGGCGGAGACCGAAATCGATCAGGGCCTGACGCAACTCCCTTGGATCGCTGGGCAAGCCTTCCAGGGCCGAGGTCATGTGCGTGCGCTGCGCCAGGATCACCGCGCGGATGAGCCCCGGCAGGTCGGTGAAATGGGCATAGACGGTGACCTTGGAGACCCCGGCGGCGCGGGCGACCGCCTCGATACTCAAACTCTGGAGTCCCCCGGAAAAGAACAGGGCGCGCGCCGCGCCGAGGATGGCGGCGTGTTTGGCCTGATCGGGCGGTCGGCCGCGGGCGCGGCGTGGCGTCGCGGATTGGTCGGGTGCGGCGGCCGGGTGCGGCTGAGTCATGGCGTGCGAACGGCTGGCTGAGGGTTGACGGGATTTGGCCCGCGTTCATTCGCACGATGAAGCCCCGCCGTCAAGCGCGCAACAGGTCGCGCGCCGCCGTGATTGGGTGATCGCCCCAGGCTATTTACTAAACGACGTCGTACATGAATAATGTCCGGGTCTGTCAACCCCGGGAGTCAAGCGTGCGCCCTCTCATTCGATCGACCGGCCTGATCCTCACCAGTCTGGTCCTGCTGTCCGCCTGCCAGCGAAGCGCCGAGGAGGCGCCGGAGGCCCCGCCGCCCTGGGTGTTGACGGCCCCAATCACGGTCTCGTCCACCGCGACCTGGAGCCTGACCGGTGCCGTGCATGCCCGCCATGAGGTTCCGCTGTCCTTTCGTATCGGCGGCAAGGTGCTGGAGCGGCGGGTCGACGCGGGCGAACGGGTGGCGGCGGGTCGGGTGTTGTTCCGGCTCGATCCCGGCGATGTCATCCAGCAGCGGATCGCCGCCCAGGCGGCCGTGGCCAGCGCCCGCGCCGAAACGGAGAACGCCGAGCGCGAGCGGGCGCGTCTGGCCGATATGTTGAAGCGGAAGCTCGCCAGCCAGCAGGATTACGATCGCGCGGCGACTGCGGCGCGGGCGGCCAAGGAGCAGTCGACCTCGGCCCAGGCGGCGCTGAAACAGGCGTTGAACGCGGTCGAGTACGCCGCGCTGACGGCCCCGGCGACCGGTGTCGTCCTGGAGGTGACCGGCCAGATCGGGCAGGTGGTGACCGCCGGTCAGCCGCTCGCCACCCTGGCGGCGGACGGCCCGCTGGAGGCGGAGGTGGATGTCCCCGAGGATCGGCGCGGCGATTTGCCCGCCGCCGCGCTGGCCTATCCGATCGGCGGCGACCAACCCGTCGCGGCGACCCTGCGGGAGATCGCCGGGTCCGCCGATCCCGTCACCCGCACCTGGCGCGCCCGCTACCAGTTGGTGCAGACCTCCTCGGAATTGGCGCTGGGAACGACCGTCACCTTGCGCTTCGCGGCGAACGGCGCGGGCGCTCGACCCTCGCTGCGGGTGCCGCTCGGAGCCGTGCTGGAGCGCGGGCAGGGAGCCGATGGTGTGGTCCGTGGTGGATGGTCGGGTGCAGCCCGAGCCGGTCACGCTGCTGGGGGTCGAGGGCGAATCCGCCGTGATCCAGACCAGCCTGCCGCCTGGAACCCCAGTCGTGGCCCTGGGGGTGAACCGGCTCCAACCGGGTCAGGCGGTCAGGGCGCGGCCGTTATGAGCCAGCACCGCGATCCCAACCCCAGCGTGTCCGGCTTCAATCTCTCGGCGCTCGCGGTGCGCGAGCGTTCCGTGACGCTGTTTTTCATCCTGGTGACGGCCGTCGCCGGTGTCCTCGCCTTTCTGCAACTCGGGCGGGCGGAGGATCCGGCCTTTACCGTGCGGGTGATGGTGGTCTCGGCGCTCTGGCCGGGGGCGAGCGCGCAGCAGATGCAGGAACTGGTCGCCGACCCGCTGGAGAAGCGCATCTCCGAGGTGGATTACTTCTACAAGGTCGAGACCACGGCGCGTCCCGGGCGGGTGGACATGCTGGTGGAGTTCCAGGACTACACGCCCTCTCCGCGTGTGCCCGATCTCTTCTATCAGGTGCGCAAGCGCATGCTGGACGAGGCGGCCAAGACTGCCGACCGGCGTGCAGGGGCCGTTCGTCAACGACGAATTCTCCGATGTCTATTTCGCGCTCTATGCCCTGTCCGCGCCGGAGCTGCCGCCGCGCAAGCTGGTGCGCGAGGCCGAGCGTCTGCGCGATCGGCTGGCGCGGATCGAGGGGGTGCAGAAGGTTCGCATCCTTGGCGAGCGACCGCAGCGGATCTTCGTCGAGTTCGATCAGACCCGCCTGGCCACGCTCGGGCTGACCCCGGAGGCGGTGAAGGATGCGCTGGACGCGCAGAATCGCCTTCTGCCCGCCGGTCTGGTCGAGACCGAGGGGCCGCGTCTCTATCTGCGTCTGGAGAGCGGGCTCGATGACCCGGACGCCATCCGCGCGGTGCCGCTGCGCGTCGGCGAGCGGCTCATCCGCCTGGGCGAGGTCGCCGAGGTCAAGCGCGGCTACGAGGATCCGCCCGGCTATCTGATCCGCGCCGGCGGGGAGGATGCGGTGCTGCTCGGCGTGGTGATGCGGCGTGGTGAAAACGGTCTGAATTTGGGCGCGCGCCTGACCGATTTCGCGGCCGGGCTGAAGGCGGATCTGCCGCTGGGGATTCAGTTCGCGCAGATCACCAATCAGGCCGACGCCATCGCCCATGCCGTGAACCTCTTCCAGCTCAAGTTCACCGTCGCGGTGGGCGTGATGATGCTGGTGAGCTTCGTCGCCCTGGGGTGGCGCGCCGGACTGGTGGTGGGCATCGCCATCCCGCTGACGCTGGGGCATGACCTTTCTGCTGATGCTGATCCGTGGCGTCAACCTCGACCGGATCTCGCTCGGGGCGCTCATCATCGCCCTGGGCCTGCTGGTGGACGACGCCATCATCGCCATCGAGATGATGTTGGTGAAGATGGAGGAGGGCTGGGATCGCGTGCGCTCCGCCGCTCATGCCTGGACCGTGACGGCGGCTTCCATGTTGAGCGGCACCCTGGTCACGGTCATTGGGTTCGTCCCCATCGGTTTCGCCCAGTCCGGCGTCGGCGAATATGCTGGCAACATCTTCTGGGTGCTGGCCTTCGCGCTGCTCGTCTCCTGGCTGGTGGCGGTCACCTTCACGCCCTATCTGGGGACGGTGCTGTTGGCGCCGCACAAGGCCAAGGCGGGCGAGGGCGCCCACGAAGCCGTGTACGACTCGCGCCTCTATCGACGCCTGCGCGCGCTCATCCGTGGCTGCGTGCGCCACAAACGGCTGGTGGTGGCGGGAACCTTTGGCCTGCTGGTGCTCGCCATCGCCGGTCTGGCCGGCCCGGTGCAGAAGCAGTTCTTCCCGAGTTCGGACCGGCCCGAGGTGCTGGTCGACATCATGCTGCCGGAGGGCAGCGGCATCCGCGCGACGACCGCCGTGGCGGAGCGCGTCGAGGCCGTTCTGCAAGGCCGCGCCAGGGGTGCGCTCGCTGTCCACCTACATCGGCGCGGGCGCGCCGCGCTTCTTCCTGGCGCTGAATCCCGAGTTGCCCAACCCCGGTTTCGCCAAGCTAATCGCGGTTGCCGAGAGTCCGGCCGCGCGCGATGCGCTCATGGCCGGGCTGCGCACGCATATCGAGGCGGGCGAGTTCCCCGAGGCACGGGTGCGGGTCCACAAGCTGCTCTATGGTCCGCCGGTGATCTGGCCGGTAACCTTCCGCGTCGTGGGGCCGGACCCCTTGCTGTTGCGCCAACTCGCCGACCAGGTGCGCGACACCGTCGCCGCCCATCCCAAGACGCGGGATGCCCATGTGGAATGGGGCGAGCGGGCGCCGGTGGCAAGGCTTGCGCTCGATCCGGATCGGCTGCGCCTGATCGGACTGACGCCGCGCGAACTCGCCGAGCAACTGCAATACGAGCTGTCCGGGCTGGCGGCGACCGAGATTCGCGAGGATGTCCGCAATGTCCAGCTCATCCTGCGGGGCTTGTCCGGCGATGGCGCGGACAGCGGCAGCCTGGCCGACCTCAATCTCAAGACGCGGGACGGGCGGCGCATTCCGCTGGCCCAGGCCGGCGTGCTGTCCATCGGGTTCGAGGATCCGGTGCTCAAACGCTACAACCGCGAGCCCTTCATCGCCGTGAACGCGGAGGTCGAGGGCGCCCAGCCGCCGATGTGACGCAGGCCATCTGGACCCAGCTCGAACCCCTGAAGGCGCGACTGCCGGACGGCTATCGCATCGACCTCGGCGGCGCGGTGGAGCAATCGGGCAAGGCCGACGCCTCCATCCAGCGGGTGCAGCCCATCATGCTGGCCCTGATGCTCACGGTCATCATGCTCCAGATGCGCAGCTTCTCCGGCACCTTCATGGTGGTGGCAACGGCACCGCTGGGCGTGATCGGCGCGACCCTGGCCCTGCTGATCGCCGGCAAGCCCTTCGGCTTCGTCGCGCTGCTCGGGCTCATCGGTCTGGCCGGGATCCTGATGCGCAACACTCTGATCCTGGTCAAGCAGATCGACGACAACCTGGCGCAGGGCATGGAGCCAGCCGTCGCGGTCATCGAGGCGACGGTGAGACGAGCGCGGCCGGTGGTGCTGACCGCCGCCGCCGCCGTCCTCGCCTTCATCCCGCTGACCACGGATACCTTCTGGGGACCGCTCGCCTATGTGCTGATCGGCGGCGTCTTCGTCGGGACCGGGATCACGCTGCTCTTCCTGCCGGCGCTCTACTGCAGTCTGGTTCAGCGTTAGGCTGGCCGACTCCAACCCGCAGATCGATCTTTAGAATCGAACGCCGTCGTCAGTTCCGCACCGCGCGATCGACCCGGATATCGAGTTTCTTGAGCCGGTACCAGAGGCGGCGCTCGGTGATGCCGAGCACGCGGGCGGCCTGGACCTGCACACCCTGGCATTGGTCGAGTGCCTGGATGATCCGCTGGCGCTCCGCCTGCGCGAGCCAGTCGTCGAGTCCGCTGTCATCCGTCAGCGATGCTCCCTCGGCAAGGGTCGGGGGGTCGACCCGCGCCCGCACCCTGTCTGGCAGGTCGTCGGGGGTGATCCTGGAACCCCGGCAGCTCAGGAGCGAGCGCTCGACGGCATTGCGTAGCTCACGCACCCGCTGCATGGCCGGACCCTCGCCGACCAGCCGGCATTTGCGCTGGGCGTCGCTGACGGCGGCGTGCAACTGACGGTTCTCCTGCATCAGGTCGTGCAGGCGCACGGCGCTCTGAACCGCGAATTGCAGCTCCTCCGGCTCGAAGGGCTTGGTCAGATAATCGCTCGCGCCGGCTTGCAGACACTCGACCGCCGAGCGGATGGAGCCGAAGGCGGTGACCACGATCACCGGCACGTCCGGGCGCTCGCGCTGAACGCGGGCGATCAGTTCGCCGCCGCCCATGCCGGGCATCTTGAGGTCCGAGAGCACCACCGCCAGGTCCGGGTCGCGCAGCAGACCGACCGCGTCGTCGCCCCGGTCCGCGGTCAGCACGCGATAGCCGGCCTCTTCCAGGGTCATTTGCATGACCATCAGCATGTTGCGCTCGTCATCCACGACGAGGACGGTGCGTGGTTCAGACATGTCTTCCCTGTCGCTCCTAATCCAAGGGGACGTTGTCCAGCACGCCAGGCGGGGCCTCGCTCCAGAATGGTTGCACGAATCTTTGGTCGATGGCTTCCGTCAGCAGGCGATTGAAGACGTCAAAATCGACATCCAGATTCGTGGCTGAATGACTACCGCCCGGAATTGCAAGCTGCATTGTCGCGGGTGGCACCTCAAGGGTCAGAGGTGTCAGATGACGCAGTTGATCGAAGGTTTGTGCGGTGAAGAAGACGCGAACAACGTACTGATTCGATTCGTTGGACTGTCGCAATTCGAAAACGAGCGCTCCGCCCGGAGGACAAAAGTCCGGCTGATAGCCGGGCAGTGACCAGTGGAGATGAAGAAGCCCAGCTAATCCAGACAGGTAGTCATCCGAGCTGGTAATGACAAGAACCCGTGATTGTGCGTTCCCAAATGCACCACGCAGGTCGTCTTGATCATTCTGCCAGCCATTTCCATCCATCGGGGGCGGGGCGAAACCATGATCGGGGCCGCGACTGAAGCCGCCCCAGACGGCTTGCTGCATGGTGCGAAGGACGTGTGAGGCAGCGTTCGAGCTCTGCGCCTGGTCGACATAGGGTGTCTGCATTGCAATATTCATTTGCAGGACAGTTAGCCGGGTCAGTTGGGAAAGCGTATCCAAGGTTAGCCGGCCCCAGGCGACGTCATCGAGCGCAAAGCCATCCGCGTATTGCATGACAAAGGGGTCGGTTGCCATGTTTGTTGAAGCCAGCCCGCCGCTATTGATGGAACCTCCCGCGAGAATTGTCGGCGTATAGGCCGTCAGCGTAATGGGAAGAGAGGTTGGGTCAACCGAGCCTTGCGCCGCGCCGGGCGTTGGCTGTGTCCCTGGCGGATAGAGCACTCCACGAATGAGGGAAAGCTCACTGCTGTAGGCGGATGCCATGGCTGTCCCATCACCGAAAATTCCCTGAGCTTCGGTCACGGCGCGATCCGGGTCAATTGTCACCAGATTCGCCGCAACGGGATCGAACACGGGATCGGTCTCGGCGGATGTGCCGGTATTGGGGTCGGCGATTCTGTAGGAGTGAACCGGTATTGAAGCGCCGGGGATCAAGTCCTTCGCCAAATTTGGTGGCGGTGACGAAGGAGCGCTGAATGGAATTGGAACGAAAATACGAATGGGATAAATCCGTTTCGGCGTTGCCCGTGAGAAGCCCTTCGTGAAGCAGATAGTCGTGAAAGTACGCGCCAAGAAGTCCCGCTGCCCGCTGTCCATTTGGGGTCAAATAGCCATTCGGAACCCCGGTGAAGCTGGGGTAAGGATCGACTGCAAACGGCGCCAGGGTGGATGGGTCGTTGATGGGTGCGCGTATGCTATGGCGGCCAAAGATGATGATCTGCTGAAGTGTTGTGCCATCATCGGCGTCCTTGACTGTTTGTGCCCGGCCCGGCGCAGCGATTGAAAACGCAAGCAGCAGACCTGTCAGCATCGCGAAAAATTTAGAATGAAACATGGTGTGCCTCCAGAGCCAATAACGAATGAGCGCTCCATGTGCTCATGTCTGTCCATTGCGAGCCTCGGCGCCGCCGGAGTCGGGAGCCTCGCGCCGAAAGTGCATCGCGAAACAGGCGCCCCGGCCACCGGGCACCAGTTCCAGTCTAGCCCCATTCGCCTCGGCCCGGTCGTT
The DNA here is from genome assembly GCA_963818415.1 of uncultured Gammaproteobacteria bacterium. Classification (GTDB taxonomy): domain Bacteria; phylum Pseudomonadota; class Gammaproteobacteria; order Chromatiales; family Chromatiaceae; genus CAWFSC01. The sequence goes on from CAWFSC010000004.1 coordinate 514,270, forward strand.
CGCGTCGATCAGCGGGGTATAGAGTCCCCGGTAGCGTCCTCCCTCGGCCTCCCGGCTGTAGAAGTCGTGCTTGTGCGCGAGTCGATCGAGCCCCAGCGGCGGCAGTTGCAGGCGCTGTTCGTCTTGGGAGAAAGCCTTGGCGAAGTCGCCCTCGCGCGGGTAGAAAAGCCGTGTCTTCAAGCCGCTGAGCCGGCCGAGCCGGTTCAGCAGTTCCTTGTCGAACAGGGTACCGAGCACCAGCCGGTGATGGCGCTCCGCGTCCTTGGGGATGCGCAGGATGGTGATCGCCGCCAGCAGATTGTCGGCGCCCTGGTTGACCTTCACGACCGCGCTGTCCTGACCTGGCGACCAGGATGTGCCCAAGGTCGCGGGGCGGGATGAATACAGCAGCTCGCCTGCCTCGCCATAGAGCTGGACGAGATTGATGCCCAGTTCCCGCGCGAGAGGTTCCAGGCGAGCCGGGACTGGTGAGCGGCCTGGCGTCAGGTCGGGCCGCCCCTGGGTGGTCTCGTCGAGCAGATCGGCGAACAGCCGCGCGTTGTGATGCAGGTCGGACAGGGCTGTCCGGTCCACCTGCGCCGCCTCGCGGATCCAGTGCTCAATCGATTCCTCCATCCGCCCGCTGATCCAGACGCCGAGAAGGTTCCGGTCACGACCATCGGGATCAGCACGATCGCGCCGATGATCAGCAGCACCTTGCGCTGTAAGCGATTCGGGTGAGGGGCCGGGAACATCTACAAATTCCGTTGCTGCCTATGATTAACGCTTGGCGCTGCCGATCGCCAAGGGACTGGGGAGCGCGCCCGATCCCGAGGCCGCCCAGCACTGGTGGCAGGTCGCGGCCCAGGCCGGCAACGCCGACGCCCAGTGGCAACTCGGCGAGCGGTTGATCCAGGACGGCCAGCCGGCGCTGGCCCGTCCCTGGATCGAGAAGGCTGCGGCCCAGGGCTCGGTCGAGGCCAAGCAGCGGTTGGCCGACCTCTATCAGCACCAGCTCGCCCCGGCGAGCGACGTCGAGACGCGCGGAGCCCTCGGTACCCTGGCTGCGAGTCTGCATTCACCAACCCTGGAGACGGCGTCCGCCGTATCTGGCCTGATCGGCGCGTCGAGCACGGAGCAGCAATCCATCGGGTCGCTGCAACCACGCGCGGAACAGGGCGATCCGGTGGCCCAGTATCAGCTCGGACTGCACTATCTGAGCGGTGACTGGGATGTGCCCAAGGACCAGGACCAGGCGTTCGCCTGGTTGGCCCGTGCCGCTGACGCCGGTAATCGGCTGGCGAGCCTGACCCTCGCGGAGCTCAGGCGCCATACTGAACCCGGTGCCTCGTCTGGCGTCGGCCCTCGCCGGGAGGCAAGCGAGCCCGCTACCCTCGCGCCCGAGGCGTCGATGCCCGATCGGATCGTCGAGGGCGGCGCGCTTGCGGACCTGACGACCTGGGTGACCGTGAGCGCGAGCCGGGTCGATTCTGTCGCTGTTTTCATCAGCCTGATCCTGGTCGTGGGTTATCACCAGTATTTGCGATACAGGCTGTTACACGACCCGTCCTACACCATCCAGTCCATTAACAGCCAAGCCCGCGCGGCCTGGGTGCGGCACATCATGGGGCACCCCGGCCAGGAAGTTCTGGCTGTCCAGACCCTGCGCAATTCCACGATGGCGGCGACCTTTCTCGCATCCACTGCCATCCTGCTGATCATGGGGGTTCTAAACCTGCTGCACGAGACCGGCTCGGGAGATCGCCTGCTGTCCCCATTGCACGGCGACGCCCCGTTGATCGGCCTTGGTCATCTCAAGCTGTTGGCCCTGTTGGTGGATTTCTTCTGGTCCTTCTTCTGCTTCTCCCAGGCGGTGCGGATGTACAACCATGTTGGCTACCTGATCAACACCGGCAGCAGCGGCGGCGGGATCGTCAGTCCGGACTATGTGGCGCGGTTGCTGAACCGCAGTGGCAGTTACTACAGTCTGGGCATGCGGTCCTACTATATCTCCGTCCCTTTGGTGTTCTGGCTATTTGGTCCTTACCTGCTCTTGGCATCCAGTATCGGTCTGGTGATGGTGCTCTATCATATCGACCGCTCCCCCGCGGTTGGGCGGAGCGAAATCGCGGACGAGTCCGCTGTGGGCGTCGCCGAGAACGAGTCCCCGGTGGCGAACGCGTTCAGTGGCGCTCTCACGGTCGCCGCCGCCCGCACATCGATGCGCCGGATCGCGTCGCCGCCGGGCGGATGGCGCTGAAGGCGGTGACCACGATCACCGGTAGGTCCAGGCGCTCGCGCTGAACGCGGGCGATCAGCTCGCCACCCATGCCCGGCATCTTGAGGGCCGAGAGCATCCCCGCCAGGTCCAGCTCGTCGAGACCATCGCCCATTGCCTGGAGTGCGTTGCGGATCAGCCCGCCGTCTTCAACGCAAAAATCCGGTCGCGTCCCGCTTTCTTGGCTTCATAGAGGGCGGTGTCCGTCGCCCTTAGCCATTGCCCCGAGCTGGCGTGGGGTTCGATTTCGGCCATGCCGATCGAGACCCGGATGCCGAGCTCGCCGCCCTCGTGCTCGACCGTCATCGCGCGAACGGAATCGAGGAGACGTTCCCCAAGTTGGAGCGCGGTCTTTGCGGGGGTGTCCTGGAGGACGACGGCGAATTCCTCGCCGCCATAGCGGGCGACGAAATCGGTCTTGCGTGGAAAGCTCTGGGCACAGCAGTCCGCCAAGCGTTTGAGCACCAGATCGCCGACCGGATGGCCATAGCTGTCGTTAACCTCCTTGAAGTGATCGGCGTCGATCATCATCAGACAGGCCGGCTGTCCCGAGAGCTTGCACAACTCGAAGACCCGTTCAAGCTGGATATCGAACGCCTTGCGATTGAACAGCCGGGTGAGCGGATCCAGTTCCATCTCGCGTTGCGCGGCATCCAGTTCGCCGCGCAGGGTCTGGAGCTTGTTAGTGAGATCCTGCAGCAGGCCCTGATGACGTTGCGAGCGCTCGCGGGCGATACCCGCGATGAGGTTGATCGCGTGCATCGCCTCCTGGCTCAACACCTCCACCGAGGCGTTTTCCTCGATCGTTCCGCGCAGATGATGGATCACCGCCATGACCCGCGATTGCTCCTCCTGATCCTCGGCGAGAACCTGGCCGAGGGTCTGGACGAAATCGCCCATGATCTGCCGCGTGCCCAGGACTTGCCGATTGACATAGGCCTGTTCGCTGCGTCGGATACGTGTCACGAACTGCCGCAGCCCCGCCCAGTCGCGGCGGGCCGGGTCGGCCGCCGCGGGGGCGCCCGGCTCGCCCATGGGGGCTGCCATGAGGACGTGGCGAGTCCAACGTTCGAGTTGTTCCGCGATGGCGCCCGACTTGATCTCGTCCACATCGAAGGCGAACTGTCCCCATATGCGCAGGACCGAGGCCAATTGGTCGATGGCCGTTTGCTCCAAGACTGGATTGGCACCACTCTGCGCGGCTGCAGCCGACGGCGGCGTCGGTTCCGCGGAAACGGCACCAGATTCACGCTTCCAAAACTTGACCATAAGGTCTTCAGTCTCACTCGGAAATGCCGAAGATCCAAGATTAGCCCTTCCGCGTCGCGTCGACGAGTCGAACGAGGCAAAATCGTGAAGCGATGACAGCTTTCGAGCTCAAAAGCCGCGAGCGTATTCTGGGAGTCGAGCCTCGGTTGGGACGCGGGTTCGAGGATTCCGCGTGATACCGGTTGCCCGCCGCCGGTTGCGTGGGATCCCTGGTGAGGCTGTCTTGGGACTTTGGGGATGGAGATGGAGATCGGAGTGCGGCGCCTCCTTGTGCCGCGCGTGTGGTCGGCGTGGAACGCCTGGACCGGTGTCCTTACTTCTTGGTGGTGTTGATGCCCATCGGGATATAGACGGGGCACCAGCGCAGATAGGCGGTGGCCAGCACGACGAGGCCGACTAGGCCAAATGCGCTGTGGTGGGAAAGACCCCACAAGATGATGATGACGCCAGCGATGGCGCGGTATTTGCGGTCGTCGTCGCCGACGTTTTTCGTCATGCTCATGCGAATGCTCCTATCGGATCGTTTCTATTCATTGGCTTGACGACTCAGTGATGGGCGGCAAGCCTACCTCGCTCGGCTGATTCACTCTGTGACGCTGTCACAGGGCGGTTACCATAAATCAAATAAGGTTTGCGTGAAAGACGTCGTGTCACAAGATGCTTACGATGCGCAAGGGTTCTGGCCAGCCTGGTCTGAGCGCGAGTGTCCATGGCATCGCCATCAGGGCAGCCCCCTGCACAGGATCGTGAATATACCGACGGCCAGCAGTCCCGATGCCCCCATCCCCAGCAGCAGCGGCGCGGCCGTGCCGTCGTGGATCAGGCTGACCGCCGTTCCCATGAGGGCGCCGGCGCCGAAGCGCGAGGCCCCGGCAAAGGCCGAGGCGGTGCCGGCCGCCTTGGGGAAGAAGGACATGAAGCCGGCCATGGCATTGCCCAGGACGACACCGGCCATCCCCAGATAGAGCGCCGCTGTTAGCGCGATCGACCACAGCGGCGCGGCGCCGCGCGCGAAGAGGACGATCGCCAGGATGGCGGCCGCGCCCTGAACCGTCAGCCCCCATCGCAACAGCCGATCCGCCCCGAGCCGCCTGGCGAAACGCGCATTGAGCGAAGAGAAGACCATGCTCACGGCCACATTGCCCCCGAAGGCGAGGCCAAACCAGGTCGCCGGAAGGTGATGGAGCTCGATATAGACGTAAGGGGAGGTCACGATGAAGGTCATCATCCCGGCAAAGCTGCTTGCCCCGGTCAGCAGGTAGCCAAGAGCCACCCGATTGCGCAGGATCAGCCGATAGTTGCGCAGGATCTGGACGACGTCGAAGACGTGCCGATGGCGTGCATGGAGGGTTTCGCCGACGAGCCGGAAAAAGAGCAGGGCGGTCGTCAAGGCGATGGCGAACAGGACCAGGAACACCGCTCGCCAGGATGCCAGGCCGATGATCAGCGAGCCCAGCGTCGGCGCCAGCAGCGGGGCCATGGCCATGACGAGCATGACCAGACCCATGACGCGGGCATAGTCGTCCTTCTCGTAGAGGTCGCGCACCAGCGCCGGCACCGTGACGGCGACCGCCGCGCCCCCCAGCGCCTGAACGGCGCGCGCCGCCAGCAGCACCCCCATGCCAGGGGCGAGCATGCAAGCCAGATCCGCAAGCAGAAAGAGCGCGAGCCCACCGCCGATGGTGCGGCGCCGTCCGAGGACATCCGAGAGGGGGCCGAGGAACAACTGGGTGATCGCAAAGACCCCCAGATAGATGGTGACGCTGAGTTGCGCCCGCTCGATCGAGGAACCCAGGTCGCGCGCGATGGCGGGCAGGCTGGGTAGATAGAGGTCGATCGCGAAGGGTGTCAGGCCAGCCAGCAAGCCGAGCACGATCAAGAGCGGGAGCCGAATCGGCGTCGAATGTCGGTCGCTATCGGTCGATGTGGCGCTCAATGCCTGACCTGGCCGCGCGTGATCATGGCCGGGAGCGCGCCAGATCCTCGACAATCCGCATCGCGCTGTCGAGGATCTCGAAACCCGTGTGGAAATGCGGCGAGAAACGAATACCGCCCCCGCGCTGCGCGCACAGAACCCGTTGCGTCATGAGCTCGCGGTGGAGCCACTCGGAAGGGACACCGGGCACGCGGAAAGTGATGATCCCCGCGCGACGATTCGGCTCGCGTGGGGTGAGGAGCTCGAAGCCACGCTGGTCGATCAGGGCGATGAGATGCTCGGTGCCTTGTTGGAGCCGCGCCCAGACCTGGTCCATGCCGATCTCGGCGAATAGCGAGAGGCTCGCGTCCAGCGCATGCGCCCCGAGCAGATTGGGACTGCCGCACTCGAAACGGCGCGCATCGGCGGCTGGCTGCCAATCGGGCCGATCGAAGTCGCCAGCATGCTCGATCATGTGCCAGCCGAACTGACGTAACCGCAAACGCTCCCGCAGGCTGGGTCGAACATAGAGCAGGGCGATGCCCTCGGGTCCGAGCATCCATTTGTGACCGTCGGCGACGAGGAAATCCGCTCGTGCCGTCTTCAGATCGAAGGGCAGGGCGCCCAGCCCCTGGATCCCGTCGACGCAGAAGAGGATTCCCTTCGCTTCGCAAAAGGCCCCGATGCGCGCCAGATCGAGCCGGAGACCGCGGGCGTACTGGACCCAGCTCACCGCGATCATGCGGGTGGCCTCGTCGCATAGCGCGATGAGGTCACCCTCGGGATCGGTGGATTGTTCCAGGTCGAGCCCGCGCCAAGTCACCCCCTGATCCGCGAGGGACTCCCAGACGATGCGGTTGGAGGGGAACTCCTGCGCGATTCCAACGATGACATCACCCTGCTGCCAGGCCAGGCCATGGGCGATGATCGAGAGCGCCTCGGAGGTGTTCTTGACCAGCGCGATATCGGCCGCCGAATCGGCGTTGATCAGCCAGGCCAGGCGCTCGCGGAGACGTTGTTCCACCGCGAGCCAGCGCGGATAGCCGAGCGAGCCAAGCTCTGCGTTCTCTTCGGCGAATCGCGCCACCGCCTCGGCGGTGCGTCTGGGCCAGGGGCCGACGGCGGCGTGGTTGAGGTGACAGAGCCCTGGGGCGAGCCCGAATTCGTCGCTCACCCCTCGTGGCTCTCAGTGGGTTTGGCGGCCGGCGCGGGCGTTTCGGGTGCCGCTTTGGCCGCTGGCTGTGCCGATTGCGCTGCGGCAGGCTCGGGTTTGCTCGCCTGCGGAGCGGGAGTGCTTGGCTCCGTCTTGGCTGGGGCGGGTGCTGGCGCGGCGGTTGCTGCAACCGGTGCCTTGGCTTCTGGTTGCGCGGGGGCGACCGGAGCTGGCGCGCTCGCCGTGGTGGCGGCCGCAGGTTGTACCGCCGGCGGTGCGGTCGCTGCCGTGGCCGCCACAGGTTGGGCGGTGGCATGATTTGATGCATCCGCTGCTGGAGCGGTGGCGGGCGCTTGCTTCGGCTCGGAGGCGGGGCTGGCGGCTGGCGGCTGGCTCGCCTCGGACGCTGGCGTTGCCGTCGCGGCCGTGGTCGGACCCGTCGGGGCTGTTGGTTGAGGCGCCGCCGTCGTGGCGGGCTGCACGGCTGTCGTGGTGTCCTTTGCTTGCGCGCTTGACTCGATGGCTGCGCTCGAAACGGTAACCGCGGGAGCCGGGCGGGCGACCTTGGGTGCGGCGGCGACCTGTGGCGCAGTCTTGGCCGCCCGACGCGCGGCGAGACGTTTCTCGTCCGCCGCCTGTTGTGCGGCGATCGCGCGTTGTTTCGTTAAGTAGTCAGCGTATCCCGGACCCTTGCCCTCGATGGTCACGGAGGTGCCGTTCGACACATGGGTGAAGAGCACCGGAGCCAACTTGCGCGGCAGGCGGATGCAGCCATGGGAGGCCGGTTGCCCAGGCCGCGGGATGGGGCCGGCATGCAGCCCGACGCCGTCGCCGGTCAGTCGCAGGAAATAGGGCATGGTGGCGCCCTCGAAGCGTCCACCGTCCGGCACCGGATCGTGGCCGGCCTTGGCGTTGGTGCGAATCACCGTGCCACCCTTGCCGTAGACCTTGCCATAGAGATTCGAGCGTTTGTTCTCGATCTTTTCCGTGACCTGGAACTTGCCGGTCGGGGTCGGATGGCTGGCGACGCCCGTCGCGACCATGCTCCATCCGATCTCTTTGTCACCGGCATAAAAACGCGCTTTCTGCTGATCGGTATTGATCACGATCCGGGTTACCGGGTGTCCATCGCTGTTCCATTCATAGAGCGGAGCGGACATTTTCTTCGGTTTTTCGAGCGGCTTCGGCGCTTCGGCCGCTGGAGCGGGCGTCTGTTGCGCCTCGGCAACCGGGGGTTCCTCGGCCTTCGCATCCGGTTTGGCCATCAGTTTGGCCAGCCCATCGCAGCCGGCCAAGCTTAAGGCGAGCAACGTCAGGAGGCCGACCTTGAGCGAGACGGAAGGGAGTTCAATGATCTTGCGAGTGGTGTTCATAGCGCGTTTGTTTCCCGAGCCTGACGAGCGCCCTGTTTCTATTCGGTGTTCGATGGATTGTATGACGCTAGCATAACCCGACAGGTGCCCGAGGGCACGTCTTCGGGACGTTTCGAACTCCTCTCGACGCTTGCTCGATCGCAGGCGCGCGGAGCCTTGCGTGGTTTCCGCCGGCGTCGCGACTTCATCTGCGGCCCATAGCCGCCAAACCTGGCGCATCTCGACCCGCATATTCGGTCCGCGCTCGGTGGATTGGATGCGCGGGGTGGCATCTTTGCAAACACGATGCGAGTGAGTAGAGTTCGGCGAGGCGGCGTTTCCGTGTACGATGGCGTGTCAGATAGAGATGGGATAGATGCAGCCGGGTCTCGCGGATCGAGCGCGTCCATCCGGCCCCAAGCTCAGTCCTGATCACGGCCGTCTTTTGTCGGGCGATTGCGGATGACTGGAGGAGGGATGTCTCGGATCAGTATCGAACTTCTGGTGATTGCCTTCCTGCTGGGCGGCCTCCCTCGCGCGACGGCTCTGGACTCTGTCGGCCAGCCAGCCTATCCCGCGACCGCGCATCTGGATGGGAGCGGGGCGCCCCTCGTGCCCCGAGTCGTCATGGTGGGCACTGGCATCGGCATCCTGCTTGGCGCTTTCGGCTGGGCAAGACGTCGCCGATCGGCTGGTCGGTCGTTTGCCGACGTGGCACCCTCGGATGCGGAGATGGCGCGGCTGCGCAAGCTCGTCAGGAAGGAAATCGCCGTCAAGCGGGTCGATCGGGCACTTTGGGCGCGCGTCGTCGCGGAGTGCGACGGCAACCACAAGGCCGCTCGGGACCGCTATATCGACCAGCGCGCCCTGGCGATGCGCGAGAAACTTCAAGAAGGTAGGACGCACGCGACAACGCACGCGCCGCCGCTGTCCAGTTCGTCACCGCGCCGCAGTGCTGCGGTCACCCTCCGCTGGCCGTTCGTGCTGGTGGCCATGGTCTCCTTGGCAATCATCCTCGTCCTCGCGCGCCTCGACTCCAGCATCCACGCGCCACCGACCTTCGCGGATGGTCTGGACGCCTATCTTGGCGGCAATTATGAGCGCGCGCTGGCGGTGTGGTGCCCCTTGGCCGAACGGGGATTTCCGCTGGCGCAACTGCGGCTCGGTTTGATGTACCAAGAGGGTCAAGGTATCGCTCAGGATCTTGCCAAGGCGGCAGGCTGGTATCGCAAGGCGGCGGAGCAGGGCGATGCCGAGGCGCAATACAATCTAGGTGAGATGTATGAAGGCGGCATGGGCGTTCCCCAGGACGAGGAACAAGCCCAATGGTGGTATCGCGAAGCCGCCGAGCAATACCGACGCTGGGCGGATCGCGGCGATCCAGCCGCGCAAGTAAGTCTGGGCGGGATGTACGAGACCGGCTACGGGGTCGAGCAGGATGATCGGCGGGCCGTGAGCTGGTACCGCAAGGCCGCCGAGCAGGGTTCCGCGGTCGCGCAACTCCAACTTGGCTGGATGTACGCGCAAGGCACCGGCGTTCCGCAAGACGATGGTCAAGTCGCCTACTGGTATTTCAAGGCGGCGGAGCAGGGCAATGCCGAGGCCCAGGTGCGTCTCGGATATCTGTTCGAGCGAGGCATCGGGGTTCCGCAAGATCATGAACAGGCGGAGCGTTGGTATCGCAAGGCGGCACAGCGAAGCGATTTCGACGCGAAGGCCATGTTTCACGACCTCGCGCGGAAATAGTACCTGTACGTGAGGCGGCTCGGGCGGCCCCCAATGGTTCCGCCGCCCGCTGATTTGCGCTGGATCGGATGGTTCGCGTCCGTCCCAGTCAGGGCTTCGCCCGCTCTAGGCGGCTCTCCCGACCGCTTTCGCGGTCGGACCGGGAGGTTTATGCGCGGCCGCTCAGAGCGTCTTGGCCTGCTCGGCCAGATAGATCCAGGTGTCGATCACGGTATCCGGATTCAAGCGAGATACTGCTGATCCCTTCCCGCAGCAACCAATCCGCGAAGTCCTTGTGGTCGGATGGTCCCTGACCGCAGATGCCGACGTACTTGCCCTGGGCGCGGCAGGCTTTGATCGCCATCGACAGCATCTTCTTCACCGCTGGATCGCGCTCGTCGAAGCTCTCGGCCACCAGGCTGGAGTCGCGGTCCAGGCCCAGCGTGAGCTGGGTCATGTCGTTGGAGCCGATCGAGAAGCCGTCGAAGTACTCCAGGAACTCATCGGCCAGCACGGCGTTGGACGGCAGCTCGCACATCATGATCAGCCGCAGCCCGTCCTTGCCGCGCTCCAGCCCTTGCGCCGCCAGCGCCTCGACCACGGCCTTGGCCTGCGTCAGCGTGCGCACGAAGGGGATCATGATCTCGACATTGGTCAGCCCCATGTCGTTGCGGACCCGCTTCAGGGCCTCGCATTCCATCTCGAAGCAGGCCTTGAAATGGTCGGCCACGTAGCGCCCGGCGCCACGGAAGCCGATCATGGGGTTCTCTTCCTCCGGCTCGTAGCGCTTGCCGCCGATCAGGTTGGCGTATTCGTTGGACTTGAAGTCCGACATGCGCACGATCACGGTGTTGGGCGCGAAGGCGGCGGCCAGGGTCGAGATGCCCTCGGCCAGCTTGGCGACATAGAACTCGCGCGGGCTGGCGTAGGCGGCGATGCGCGGCTGGATCTGCTCGCTTGCAGCTCGGCGGGCAGTTGGTCGAACTCCAGCAGTGCCTTGGGATGGATGCCGATCATGTTGTTGATGATGAATTCGAGCCGGGCCAGACCGACGCCGGCGTTCGGCGTGGCCGAGAAGGCGAAGGCGCGGTCCGGGTTGCCGACGTTCATCATGATCTTGACCGGGATCTCGGGCATCGCCGTCAGTTCGATGGTCTTGTAATCGAACGCCAGGTTGCCGTCGTAGATGTAGCCGGTGTCGCCCTCGGCGCAGCTCACGGTGACCTGCTGGCCTTCCTTGACCACCTCGGTGGCGTTGTTGCAGCCGACGACCGCCGGGACGCCCAGTTCGCGGGCGATGATGGCGGCGTGGCAGGTGCGTCCGCCCCGGTTGGTGACGATGGCGGCGGCGCGCTTCATGACCGGCTCCCAATCCGGGTCGGTCATGTCGGTGATGAGCACGTCGCCGGGCTGGACCCGGTTCATGTCGGCGATGCTCTCGACGATGCGCGCGGTGCCGGCGCCGATGCGGCTGCCGATGCTGCGTCCGCTGGTCAGGACCGGACCCTTCTCGCGCAGCATGTAACGCTCGATGACATTGCCGGTGCGGCTCTGGACCGTCTCGGGCCGCGCCTGGACGACGTAGATCTGGCCGTCGGTCCCGTCCTTGGCCCACTCGATGTCCATGGGGCGGCCGTAATGCAGCTCGATCTGCATCGCCTGTTTGGCCAGTTCCTGGATCTCGGCGTCGGTGATGCTGAAGACCGGGCGCATGGCCTCCGGGACCGGCTCGGTGCGCACGGGCGACGCGGCGCCTTCCTCGGCATAGACCATGCGGATGGCCTTGTCGCCGACGGTGCGGCGCAGGATCGCCGGGCGCCCGGCGGCGAGCGTCGGCTTGTGGACGTAGAACTCGTCCGGGTTGACCGCGCCCTGGACGACCATCTCACCCAGGCCATAGCTGGCGGTGATGAAGACGGCGTCGCGGAAGCCGGATTCGGTGTCGAGCGTGAACATGACGCCGGAGGCGGCAAGGTCGCTGCGCACCATGCGCTGGATGCCGGCCGAGAGCGCGACATTGCGGTGCTCGAAGCCCTGGTGCACGCGATAGGAGATGGCGCGGTCATTGAACAGGGAGGCGAAGACCTCCCGGATCCGGTGTTTGATGTGGTCGATGCCGTGGACGTTGAGGAAGGTCTCCTGCTGCCCGGCAAAGGAGGCGTCCGGCAGGTCTTCCGCCGTGGCCGAGGAGCGCACCGCCCAGGAGACATCGCCGGTCCCCGCCTCGGCGGTCAGCTTGGCATAGGCGTCGTCGATCGCCTGCTCCAGCGCGGCGGGGAAGGGCTGCTCCATCACCCAGCCACGGATGCGCGGGCCGGCCTCGGCGAGCGCGGTGACATCGTCCACGTCCAGCTCGTCGAGCACGGCCTGGATGCGCTCATCCAGACCGTCCTTCGCCAGGAACTCGCGATAGGCGTCGGCCGTGGTGGCGAAACCGCCGGGTACGCGCACGCCGAGGTGAGTCAGGTTCTGGATCATCTCGCCGAGGGAGGCGTTCTTGCCGCCGACGACGGGAACGTCGTCCATCCCGAGGTCGCTCAGCCAGCGGACGTAATCGGTCATCGTGTTCGTACTCCGGTCTTGGAAAATGGATCAGGCGGCGCGCGAGCGGATGCCTGGAATGCGAATCAGGCGGGGCGATGTCGACAGAGGCGGCTCCCGGGCTCGGGCGCTGTGCTCTCAAGTCGAGATCGTCGGTTGCAATTTCCGCGAAACAATCTGGAGAATATACCCCAACGGGATCAAGGGCGTCCCGAGCGTGCATCAATCCAGAGAATTGATGCAGTCGTCATCTCGCGGCATTCTGACTTGAACCAATGCGTCTGTTCAGGCAGCCTAGGTGGGCTTAGCCGATATCCAGCCCGATTACTACTCGACACCCGAACAAGAGGATAGATCCAATGAACGAAGTCGTGCCCGGTCTCGCGCAATTGCGGGCAACGCTGGGAGCCAGCGATATGAGTAAGCCAATCGTTGCTGGCGTGGGCGCGTTGGTTGTGATGGGCACCATCTACACCGTCACGCACGAGGCGCTCTACGGCAATCCGCCGCCGCTGCCTCCCGCGACGGTGGCCGCCAATATCGCCCCGATCGGCAGCCTGAATCTGGCCAAGCCGCCCGCGCCGCCAGTCGCGCCCGCCGCACCGGCGGCGACCGCAGCCGTGAGCGCCAAGCCCGTTGTCGCGGCTCCGGTGGCTGCCGAGGCGGCAGCAGGCAAGGCAGTGCCCGTAACGCCCGCGGCTGCGCCCCAAGAACAGGCGCCGCGCGCCGAGCCCAAGCGGATCGTTCAACCCGGGCTGGAGCATTTCGCGCCCTTACCGTCGCATTCCAAGGCCCCGCTGAAGCCATCCGCGCCTGCGGCCGTTGCCCCGAGCAAGCCAGCCGCTCCGGTCGTTGCACCGCCGATCGCGATCGTACCTGCCGCCGTGGCGCCCGCCGAAACCGCGCCGGCTGCTCCGAAAACGACGGCGACCGAGCCGACCAAGGCCGACACGCCAGCGCCAGTCGCGGCGCCTGCGGCGCCTCCTGTGGTCGATGCGGCGCCGGCCGAGACGGCAGCGAAGCCAAGCGAGGTCGCGGCGCCGGTTCAGCCGGTTCAACAAGAGGCTCCAGTCGCGGCTGAAGCCCCCGCCCAAGTGACCGCGCCCGAGGTGAAGGTGGTGCCCCCGGCGGCCCCCGAGGCTGTTGCCCCGGCTCCCGTGGTTGCCGCGCCTGAAACGGCCCCGGCGACCCCGGCCGCCCCGCCAGCGCGGCCGATGCCAGACTGGATGTTCCAAATGGCGCCCCTGAAGGCGGCGAAGTAAGTCGCTTGTCCTGGAGGCCGCGCGGCGGGAGCCGCGTGGCCCATCCTGACCCCACGCGGCAGAAGCACTCCTGATGCGTGCTGATCACGGCGCGCGAAGTGGACGTTTTGTCCGCTCGAATAAGGCTTGCTCGTGACTCTTCCGAGTGCCGCTCGGATGTCTTCTTGCGTCCTGAAGCGCCGCCAGCTCGATTTCGAGAGGCGCGCGCGGCCGGTTAAGGTTTGTTTTGCCCGCGCGTGCGAAATCGTCAGATGAACAGGCGACGGAGTTCGCTATCCTCATGGCTCCTCTCCCAGATCCGCTCGAATTCGGTTCTCAGTCGACGCGCCTCGAGCGGGGCGTTGAAGTCGGCCGTGCCTTCCATTGCGTCCGCGAACGGGCGGTGAATGAAACCGCGTGCGTCGGCGACGAGGAAGGCGTCACGGCGATCCCGTTCTTCCTCGGCAACGCCGCGGATGGTGATTCTCGAGGTTAGATGTCGCGCCAGGTCGATCAGTCGCTGCCCGTCTTGGTTGGCGGCGCGGGAATCGCATACCAAGACCCGCACCGAAGGCTCGGAGCGCCCAAGCGCCAAGCGCTTGACGGCCGCCAGGAAGGCGGGCTGGTCGTAAATCGCGGGGTCAAGCGTCGGTCCGAGGATGAGCAGTTCGCGCCGCGCCTGCTCGGCCATCTCGGTGCTGAGCGCGCGGATGGAGCGGCTTCTTTCCAGCAGGATCGGGCCGCTCGTGATTCCGAGCCGTGGTATGACGGAATGATGCATGTGCTCAGACATGGAGGATCCTCGCTCGCCAGCCGTCGACGGTGCCGGATTCACGCAGCCGAGCGCCGCAAACGGGCGCCGGGGAGGCTCGGTAACGCGTGGCTGTTGTAAAGATGTGACATTCGCGACTCGCTAAACGGAGCGGGCGGGCGACGATTCAGGCCCGTTTACGCGAGAAAATGTTGCATTGGAATGACGCGCGTTGTAAATATGTTGCGAAGGCATAAAAAAGTTGCACTTTTGTTCCTTTTGTGGGCTAAAATGTCTGTGTCAATCGAGCGGTTCTGGTAGCGTCGTCAGCGCTCCGACAATTTCGCCAGTGAGATTCGCGAGGCGGGAATATGGCGTTAGCGAGCAGGAATCACGATATGTTGCTTTTTGGTGACGTGTACCTCAGCTTAACCCAAGGTCTCCGATTCGATCATCTCCCCCCACCTGAATAGGAAACGAAAGATGCGCAAAATTAATCAAATCAAACGACTCAGCTCCATGGCGGCAACCTTCGCGATGGCCGCGATCCTGTCGGCCCCAATGGCCGCCAGTGCGACCGGTGGCGATTACAACAACGAGCACTTCTGGTCGGCCAAGCCCGACGGCACCGCCTGGGTGACGAACTACGGCGAATGCTGGCAGAGCCTGCATGGACCAGGCGATCTGGAGCCTTGCGTCGTGGTGGCCCCGGTTCCGAAGGAGTTCACGGTTCGCCTGAACTTCGAGTTCGATAAGTACCGCATGGAGAATGTCGTCAACGATAGCGAGCGTCAGCGTCTTGACGACTACATCGCGCAAGTGAATCAAACCGAAACCCGCGAGAAGTTCTCGCTCACCGGCCACACCGACGCCAAGGGTTCCGAGGCTTACAACTATCAACTGGGTGAGCGTCGCGCCGAAACCGTCAGGGATTACATGGTCGCCCATGGCGTTCCCGCGGAGGACATCGTCTCGGTCGAAAGCCGCGGTAAGCTCGATATGATTCCGGGCGTCGACGTCTACTCCGTCGAGCAACGTCGCGTGAAGATCAACGCGGACTATTAAGGGTAATACGCCCATCCCCGAGGGTGCTGCAACATCGCAGAGTGAATGTTGCAGCACCGGTTCGGTCGACATGCATCGTTCCGTTAACGGGTGATTCTCGCTCAATATTCTCTAATTTTACAGTTCAGAAGGGCCGTCACCTTGCTCGGCCTTGCAGCGTCCGATGAGCCTCACCCCCCCGACTGGGGCTTATGGGAG
Source organism: uncultured Gammaproteobacteria bacterium (assembly GCA_963818415.1). GTDB lineage: Bacteria > Pseudomonadota > Gammaproteobacteria > Chromatiales > Chromatiaceae > CAWFSC01. Next base: position 529,737 of record CAWFSC010000004.1, read on the forward strand.
GGCCGATCACGTCTAGCGTGATCGGCCTTTTTATTGCGGACAGCGGTAGCTTCTTACGCCCCTCCCTTGGACTCAAAGCCAGCCATAATCGCGTCCGTGGCAGGCTGATCGATCTTCATCCAGACGGCCAGTTCTTGGGCTTTCCCGTGCCTGCTCATGGCCTCGCATCCCGTGGCACGTGGTCCGTGACACCGGGCCCCACGTAAATCTGGCGCGGGCGGGCGATCTTGGTGCCGAGGGTCTGGGCCTGCTCCCACCAGTGGGCGATCCAGCCCGGCAGCCGCCCGATCGAGAACATGACGGTGAACATGTTGGTCGGGATGCCGACGGCGCGCATGATAATGCCGCTGTAGAAGTCGACGTTGGGATAAAGCTGGCGCTCGATGAAATAGGGATCCTCAAGCGCGATCTCTTCCAGTCGGCGGGCGATGTCGAGCAGCGGATCGTTGAGTCCGAGCTTGGGCAGCAGGCGTTCGGCCACATTCGCCAGCATTTTGGCGCGGGGATCGAAGTTCTTGTAGACGCGATGCCCGAAGCCCATCAGGCGCACCTTGCTGTCCTTGTCCTTGGCGAGCCGCACGTACTCCTCGGGGCTCATCTGGCCCTGGTGGATCTGCTCCAGCATATCGAGCACGGCGACGTTGGCCCCGCCGTGCAGCGGCCCCCAGAGCGCGCAGACGCCAGCCGCGCAGGAGGCGAAGAGGTTGGCCTGACTGGAGCCGACCATGCGCACGGTGGAGGTCGAGCAGTTCTGCTCGTGATCGGCGTGCAGGATGAGCACCAGGTTGATGGCATCCCGCACCAGCGGATCGCAGATGTGCTCCGCGTAGGGCTGGGAGAACATCATGTGCAGAAAGTTCGGCACATAGCGCAGAGCGGGGTCGGGATAAATGTAGGGCTGGCCGATCGAGTGCCGGTAGGCATAGGCCGCGATCGTGCGGATCTTGCTGATGAGCCCGGCGGCGGCGCCTCGAAATTGGTCCGTGTCCTCCAGCTCGAAGCAGTCCGGATGAAAGCAGGACAGGGCATTGATCATGGCCGAGAGGATCGCCATCGGCGGGGCCGAGCGAGGAAAGCCCTCGAAGTGATGCTTCATGCTCTCGTCGAGGTTGGCGCAGGCGGTCAGATCCGCCGAGAAGGTCTTGTATTCCTCGGCGCTCGGCAGATGTCCGAAGATCAGCAGCCAGGCCACCTCGACGAAATTCGGCGCCTGCTCGAACTGCTCGATCGGGATCCCGCGATAGCGCAGGATCCCTTTCTCGCCATCGATGAAGGTGATGGCACTCTGGCAACTGCCGGTGTTGCCGTAACCGGGGTCGAGCGTGATGTAACCGGTCCGCGCCCGCAGGTCCTGGATGTCGATGGCCCGCTCTCCCTCGGTGCCTTCACGGATGGGAAACCGGTATTCCTTGTCGCCCAGGATCAGGGTCGCGTCTTCGGACATAGCTCAGATCTCCGCCACCAGTTTGTCGTAAAAACCCAGAAAATCGTCCGGGGTCGGCCCCTCGCGCCACTCGATGGCGGTGCGCGGGTGTTGGTTGAGCTGGCCGGTGATGTTGTAGGGAATCGACGGACCCCAATCCAGTTGCTTGCGCAGCGGCAGCAGGTAGTTCTGGATCACCTCGATCACCGGGCGCAGGTCGAATTTGGGGTTGCGCAGGAAGCCGAGCAAGATCTCGGTGTGACAATTCCCGGCGCCGCGGCCGAAGCCGTACAGGGTCGAGTCGACCCGGTTGCAGCCCAGGATGATGGCCTCGATGGTATTGGCGAAGGCCAGTTGCAGGTTGTTGTGGGCGTGGATGCCGATCTCCTTGCCGGTGCCTTCCAGCGCCGCGGCATATTTCCTGTAGAGCCGGTCGATCTGCTCGCGGTAGAGGTAGCCGAAGCTGTCGACGATCACCATGGTGGTGGCCGGCGTCGGCGCGATGGCCTCCAGCACGGTGTCGATCTCCTCCTCCGTGATGTTGGAGACGGCCATCAGGTTGGCCGTGGTCTCGTAGCCGAGTTCGTGGGCGTGGCGGATCATATCGACCGCCTCCGAGACCTGATGGGCGTAGAAGGCGACGCGGATCATCGACAGCGGGCTCTCGGCGGCCGGCACGATCTGGGTCTCCCAGTCGCTCTTGCCGGCGTCCGCCATGGCGGCGAGCTTGAGCCCGGTCTTGTCCGCGTCGTGATCGCCGACCACCCGTCGCAGGTCCGCCTCGTCGCAGTGACGCCAGGGACCGAACTTGTCCTTGGGGAAGATCTTGCGGCGAGTTCTTGTAGCCGATCTCCATGTAGTCGATGCCCGCATCGACACAGGCGCGATAGACCGCGCGCACGAAGTCGTCGCTGAACTGATGGGCGTTCACCAAGCCCCCGTCTCGGATGGTGCAATCGAGCACTTTGAGCTCGGGTCGGAAGGTGATCCAAGGGGCCTTGTCGGACATCGATCGTTCTCCGCGAGATCTATTGGTTAATTGGTCATTGTGAGCCAAAAAGCATTATTCGAGCAAATACCTCGCTGATCGCGGCGGGTTGAAGGCCGGATCCCAAGGGGGTGTCCAAGCGCCGCCGCGATCGGCTATCGCGACGCATTCGGCTCGGCGAGCAAGGCCATCCGCACGAGCTCGGCCAGTGACTCGGCGCGCATCTTTTCCATCACCCGCGCCCGATGGGCTTCGACCGTCTTGGCGCTGACCCCCAGTGCCGAGGCGATCTCCTTGTTGGATTTACCTTCGGTGACCATGGCCATGACCTCGTGCTCGCGCGGGGTCAGCTCGGCCAGCCGCATGGCGATCTCGGCCTGGGTGGAACGGCTCGCCCGCGTCTTCTGATCGTAGTCGAGCGCGTTGCGGATGCTGCGCAGCAGATCCTCGTCGTGAAAGGGCTTCTCGATGAAGTCCAGGGCGCCGGCCTTCATCGCCCGCACCGCCATGGCGACGTCGCCATGACCCGTGATCAGAATCACCGGGAGCCGCAAGCCTTCGCGCGCCATGTGGGCTTGCAGCTCCAGCCCGCTCATGCCGGGCATCCGGACATCGAGCAGGAGACAGCCAGCGCGGCCGGGGTAGTAACTGGCGAGGAAGGCGTCGGCGGACTCGTAGGTCTTGACCGACATACCCGTGGATTCGATCAGCCATTGCAGCGAGGTTCGCATGGCTTGGTCGTCATCCACGACAAATACGGTTGCGTCAGGGGTCATCGTTCTAGGTTTCCAGCGATTCGATGCGAGCCGGCGCCCGCTCCCTGGGGGTCGCGGAAAGCGGCAGGCTCATGTGAAAGGTCGAGCCCTGTCCCAGCACGGACTCGGCCCAGATGCGTCCCTCGTGATTCTCGACGATGGTCTGACTGATCGCCAACCCCATCCCCATGCCGCCTTCCTTGGTGGTCACGAAGGGGTCGAACAGTCCCCGGATGCGTTCGGGCGAGATGCCCGGCCCGCTATCCTCGACGGCGACCCATGCCTGGTCAGCGTCGCTCGTGGTGAGGATACGGAGTCGGCGCTGATCCTCGGGGCGTTCCTCCAGGGCATCGAGCGCGTTGCCCACCAGGTTGAGTAACACTTGTTCGACCTGGACCAGATCGACGCACACCGGAATCTCGCGCGGTTCCAGCTCCAGTTCGATCTGAACGCCGACGCGGTGGGTCTCGAACTCGAGAAAGGAACTCACCTCCCGCACCAGATGATTCAGATCCACCGGTGCCCGCGTCGGCGGCTGCTTACCGACCAGGGCGCGCAGTCGCTTGATGATCTCGCTGGCGCGCTTGGCTTGGGCGGTGATCTGATTCATGGCGCCAACCAGCTCCTCGGGCTGGCCGAGTCCGCCTTGCAGGCGCCGGGTGCAGCCGTTGGCGTAGTTGACGATGGCCGAGAGCGGCTGATTCAGCTCGTGCGCCATCCCGGTCGCTACCTCGCCCATGGTGCTGAGGCGGCAGACATGGACCAGCTCCGCCTGGTGCTGGCGGGACTCCTGCTCGGCGCGGCGCACGGCGGTGATGTCGCGCGCGTAGATGTTGACGTAACCAAGGTCGCGGATCGGCGCGAACAGCAGGGAGTAGATCTGGCCGAAGACATCCAGCTCGCGCTCTAGTGGTTGGCCCAGCTCCAGGGCGACCGCGACCGCCGTGCCCCACTCCTCGGGCAGCGTCTCGCCCGGCTCGGCGCCCCAGGCGCGCAGCAGCGGACGGCTGGCGTTGTTGGCATAGACGATCAGGCCGCCCGCCGTGACGCGCAGGATGGGATTTGGACTCTCGCTGGCAAACCGCGCCAGGCTCTTGATTTCCTGCTCCGCGCGTTTGCGGCTGCTGATGTCGTGGATGTAGAGGGTGTAAAAGCGCTCGTCGACCCGATCGATGGGCGCGATGGAGATCTCCACTGGAACCTCGGATCCGTCCGGGCGCAGCGCGATCAGCTCGCCCCGTCCCAAGCGGCTCGCGATGCAGATGGCGCGAACGATCCAAGCAGCCGTTTGAAGGCGGCGCGGGTGACATCGGGCAGGAAGCGCTCGCTGAAGACGGCGCCGATCGCGAGCGGGCGCACCAGGCCGAACAGCCGCTCGGCCGCCGGATTGTATTCGATGACCCGTCCGCTGTGATCCAGGGTGACGATGGCATCCAGGGACGCCTCCATCATCGCCGCCTTGAGCGCCTCGCTCTCGCGCATCGTCGGCCTGATGCTTGCGGCTCATTTCCTCGCGGGCCGTCAGCACCAGTTGGGTGAAGTGCTGGATCCAGTCCTCCAGCAGCAGGAGCTGGTTGCCCGTGCGGTCGAAGCCGGGCTCGGGGATGCCCAGCGCTCGCTGGGAGAAGCGCGTCATGCGCTTGAGCACCTTGTTCAGCCGGGACGAAACCAGATAGATGACGGCGGTGAAGACGAACACGAACACGGCCGCCGCGATGAAGCGCTGGCGTCGCTCGAAGATGCGGACATGGCGCGACATCTTCTCGACGCTCGTATTGGGCACGAAGGTCGCGAACAGCAGATTGGAGTCGGAACCCTCGTACTCGGGCAAGGACTGAGAGGTGATGACATTGGTCTCGCTCCAGTCGACCAGCGAGGAGCCCGGCGCGAGCGCGCGCGAGTCGACGCTGGCGAGGATCCGCTGATCGTCGCCGTCGACCAGCGCCACCGCCGCGCGGCCGACGTCGAGCCCGCGCTGCGAGGTGGCCAGGAAGGCATCGTCGATGGGAACCAGCACGACCAGATAGCCCATCGCATAGCCGCCGGCGTCCTCGACGGCGTCGCTGGCCACGAGAAACAGCCGGTCGCCGAAGCGCTCGATCACGGTCCGCACCTCGCGGGTGTCGAGCAACTGGGCCGACACCAGGGTCGCGATCTCCCTTGGCACGGGTGCTTCCCCGGCCTGATAGATCTCGCGCACCCGTCCCCGCGGATCGGTGAGCATGACGTGGCTGGGCGAGGTCAGGGCATCCCGCTCGAAGAAATCGGGTAGCCAGAGCGGTCGGAAATCCCGGTAGACGATCGGCCTGATGTCCTCGTCGTCGGACCAGAACAGCGGCTCCAGATATTCGGAGAGCTTGCGATGGTTCGCGAGCAGCCGGGTCGTCGCACCATAGCTCGCAAGATAGCGGTCGAAGCGGATCAGACTCTCGCGCGCGCGCAGGTCGAGCTGGACCTGGAGCTCCTGATCGAAGATCTTGTCGACCTGCCGGCTTTGGACCTGATCCAGGATGCTCCAGATGGCGACGCCCGCGGCCAGGCCGACGACGATCGCGATCCAGGGCATGGGAACCCGTCGCAAAAGCCTGAAGATAAGTGGTTTAATAGAGATTCGAATCACACTGGCGGCTTTTTCGCGAAGCTAATTTCAGACAACTCATATCCCACCTTGAAAAACATGCAATTCGACGTATCGCAAGCCAAGAAACCATCGCTCCCGAGACGGCTCGGGGCATTCCTCTACGACCTGATCCTGCTGATGGCCGTGCTGATGGTCGCCAACGCGGCGGTCTTCATCCCCTATGAGGTTCTGACCGGTCATCACGTCTACGACAGCTTCCTTCCGCTCGCCCTGATGCGCCTCTACCTGTTGGTCGTCATCGCGGCATTCTATGTCTACTTCTGGACCCACGGTGGACAGACGCTGGGGATGCGCGCCTGGCGTCTGCGCGTGATCGGCAACGATGGCCGTCCGCTGGGTGTCGCAGCCGCGCTGAAGCGCTTTGGCTGGTCCATCGTCAGCTTCGTTCCCGCCGGCCTCGGTCTCTGGTTGAGTCTTTTCAATCGCGAGGGACTCGCCTTGCATGACCGGAGATCCAACACGCGTCTGGTGATGCTGGACAAGGCGGCTTGAGCGACCTTCCGCGCGGCGCCTGCTCCGGAGCGACCGACTAGCCGACGCGTCGGAGCAGGATCAAGGCCGCGCCGATGAATAATGCTGGCGGTGCGATCGCTGCCAGGAAGGGATTCATGCCGAACAGCAGCGCCAGGTACGAGAAGGTGCGACTCAACAGGTAATAGAGGATTCCCACCAGCACCCCGGCGAACATCCGACGCCCCATCCCCGCGCTCCTGGACGATCCCAGGAGCAGGGGAATCGCGACCAGGATCATCGACAGGGTCAGCACCGGATGAAGCACCTTGCCCCAGAAGGCAACCTCGTAGGTTCCCGCGTCCTGCTTGTTGATCCACATGAAGCGGATGTATTTGTAGAGCCCCCAGATCGGCAGCGCGTGGGGGTTCGCCACCACGACCTTGAGCAGACTGGGGTCTAGCATGGAGTCCCACCCCGCGCGGTCGATCCGTTCCACTGTCACGCCGGCCGAGCTGACCCGGCTGCGGGCGATCCCCTCCAGCACCCAACGACCGTCGCGATAGTTGGCGCCCTCGGCATGGGTCGCGACCAGGGTTCCCTGGGTGGCGTCCACCTGATAGATATAGATATCGCTGAGATTGGTTCCAGAACGAATCTCGCGGATATTGACGTAGGAGCCATCATCGATTGCCCAGAAACCATCGGGCGTGCGTTGAGCCACCTCGCCCGAGAGTGCCTGTCGACGCAGCTCGATGCCCCGCTGCTCGGTGAGCGGCGCCAGCACCTCGCCGAGCAGCACCGCAGCCACGGCCAGCACGAGTCCGCCGAGCAGGGCCGCGCGCACGATTTGGGCCACCGAGAGACCGGCGGCGCGCATGGCCACCAGCTCCGACCGGCTGGCGAGCGCGCCCAGTCCAAGCAGGGCGCCGATGAGCGTGGCGATGGGGAAGATCTGATAGGCGTAGCGGGGCAGGCTCAGGAGCATGAAGAGGAAAGCGTCCCCTAGCCCATACTGCTCGACGCCGATGGAGTCGATCTGATCGGCGAGGATGAAGACGCCGATCAAGGGCAGCAGCCCCGCCAAGGTCAGCAGCGTGCCGCCAATCACCGCCCACGCCAGATAGCGATCGAGGATTCTCACTACGCCCAAGGCCCGTCATTCAGTAGACTCATAAGCCTTCATCCTAACACCGGAGCCAGCCAGATCCTTCAAGCTGGTTGCGTCTCGTTGCCGCACCGCCAGGAGCCCCGCGATGGAATTCAAGACCAAGACCGGCGATCTCGCCACGCACAAGACCCCCTGCCTCGTGCTCGGCGTCTTCGACAAACGCAAGCTCGCCAAGCCGGCCGAGGAACTGGACGAGGCGACTGGTGGGCACCTGTCCAAGCTCCTGGGGAAAGGCGATCTGGAGGGGGACGTCGGTCAGACCCTGATGCTCTACGATCCGCCCGGACTGGCCGCCGAACGGGTCTTGCTGGTCGGCTGCGGAAAGAAGAAGGAATTCAGCCGCGCCAATTTCCGCAAGGCCGTCGCGGCCGCGACCGCGTTGCTCCAGCAAACGCGCTCGGGCGAGGCCACCCTGGCGCTCCATGAGCCCCTGCCGAGTGGGCGGGATCTCTACGCGAGCGTTCGCGATGCCGTCGTGACCGCCGAGGATAAGGTCTATCGCTACGCCCAGACCAAGGAAGACAAACAGGCGCCCAAGACGCCACTCAAGAACCTGACCCTGTGGGTCGGCAAGAAAGCGGAGTTAACGGCCGCCGAGCGCGCCATCCAGCACGGGCAGGCGATGGCCGCCGGGATCCGTCTGGCCAAGGAGTTGGGCAACCTCCCCGGAAATATCTGCACGCCGACCTATCTCGCCGACCGGGCACGCGAGCTTGGCGAGAAATATCAGGCCCTTGAGGTCGAGGTGCTCGAAGAGGCCCAAATGGCCGAGCTCGGCATGGGGGCGTTGCTCTCGGTCTCGCATGGCAGCCGCCAACCGGCCAAGCTCATCGTTATGCACTACCGGGGGCGCAAGTCCGACACCAAGCCACTGGTGCTGGTCGGCAAGGGCCTGACCTTCGACGCGGGTGGTATCTCGCTCAAGCCCGCCGCCGAGATGGATGAGATGAAGTACGACATGTGCGGTGGCGCCAGCGTTTTTGGCGCCATGCTCGCGGCCTGCGAGCTGGGCCTGCCGATCAACCTCATCGGTGTGGTGCCGTCCTCGGAAAACCTGCCGGACGGTGCCGCCAACAAGCCGGGCGACATCGTCACCAGCCTGTCCGGTCAGACCATCGAGATCCTCAACACGGACGCCGAGGGCCGGCTCATCCTCTGCGACGCCCTGACCTATTGCGAGCGTTTCGATCCCGCCCTGGTGATCGACCTGGCGACGCTCACGGGCGCCTGCGTGGTGGCGCTCGGCAAGCACCCCGCCGGTCTCTTCACCGCCGACGACAAGCTCGCCGAGGAGATCCTCGCGGCCGGCGAGGCGGCGGGCGATCGCGCCTGGCGCATGCCCTTGTGGGACGACTATCAGCCCCAGCTCGACAGCAACTTCGCCGACATGGCCAACATCGGGGGACGCGATGGCGGCGCCATCACCGCCGCCTGCTTCCTGTCGCGCTTCACCAAGAAGTACCGTTGGGCGCATCTGGATATCGCCGGCATCGCCTGGCTGAGCGGCAAGGAAAAGGGCGGCACCGGCCGACCCGTCGCGCTGCTGACACAGTTGCTGCTTGAGCGTGGTGGCGCGCTGAAGTGATCGGGCCGCCGATCCGCGCGCGGGCGGGATCCGTCCCCTGGCGCTCCGGCGGGCGACGGATCTCGGGCGGGAGGCTACGAGCCTAGGAGCATCAGATCGCCGCGCCGATGATGCCTTGGCGCTGGAGATAGGCGATCACCTCGTCGGCCAGGATCTGCGGGGACTTCTCGCCAGCGAGTAGGGTCAGCTCTGGCGCGATGGGTGTTTCATAGGGGTCGTCGATGCCGGTAAAGCCCTTGAGCTCCCCGGCGCGCGCCTTCTTGTAGAGCCCCTTGGGGTCGCGCTGTTCGCAGATTTCGATTGGCGTGTCAACGAAGACCTCGATGAACTCGCCGTCTCGCAGGGTGCGGCGCACCAGGTCGCGGTCGCGGCGATAGGGGCTGATGAAGGCCGTCAAGGCGATGATTCCAGCCTGCGAAAAGAGTTGGGCGACGGCGCCGATGCGCCGGATGTTCTCTTCCCGGTCGATCGCCGAGAAACCGAGACCGAAGCGTTGGGCGAATTCCTCGCCGTGGGCCTCTTTGAGCATCCCGGGGCCGGCATTCAAGGCGTGGCGCACGTTGTCGCCATCCAGCACGGCGCTGTGGATGCGCTGGTGATGCAAGCGGTGGTCGAGGGTATTGGCGACCGTGCTCTTACCGGAGCCGCTAAGCCCGGTGAACCAGATGACACAGCCTTGGTGGCCCTTCATCGCCTCTCTGTGGGACCGCGAGACCTGATGTTCATGCCAGGTTACATTGGTGTCGTTCGCCATGGGTTTTATCCAATCTCTGTACGGTAAACACTCTGTATCTCCATGCCGGCCGGAGTATGCGGGCGCGGCGGTGGTTATGCTACGGGTTCCGGGGCGCGGCGTCAGGGTCTGGCGACGCGGAAATCGCAACGTGAGCCACGCGATCGCTCGCACCAGACCGATGGACTCGTGACCGGGATGGTCCTTATGTGACGAGGAGCAACAGCGCAATGACGATCGAGCCACGAGCACTCATCGAGCTGCAGAACGCCGGGGTGGCCGCCTGGGAACTGCATCTGTTCGAGGAAATCATCAAGACGATCTACAGGAAGTTATTAATTCCAGGCGACCGTGTTCTGGACGGCGGCGCCAACGGGGGCATGCACACCTTTCCCCTGGCCGAGGCCGTGGGCGAATCCGGTCGCGTTCTGGCGTTCGAGCCGCTGCCGAATCTGGCTGGTTGGTTGCGCCGGGAGGCGGAGATCCGGGGCCTGGGTCAGGTCCAGGTCCGTCAGGAAGCTCTGTCCTCGCGTCAAGGGAGGACCAGGTTCCATCGGGTGAAAAATCGCGAGGCGGAAAGTAGCCTGAGCATGGCGAGAATCGATCCAGGCGCGGATGAGGTCGAGTCGTTCGATGTGGATGCCGTGCGCTTGGACGATGTCTTGCCGACCATCCTCGATCGCTGGCGATTCGCCAAGCTTGATCTGGAAGGCGCGGAGTTCGATGCCTTGCGTGGGGGCCAGCAAAGCCTTATGCGGTTGCGCCCCACCGTCATCCTTGAATTTGGATACCACGCCACCGCCGAAGCCTGGGGTTACAGCCAGAAGGAATGGGACGCCTTCTACGATGAGATCGACTATCGGCTTTACGATCTGGTTGGACGCCCTATCCTCCACCGGCCCTGGGGCGACCTGGGCGCCTATATCTGGTATCTGATCGCGGTGCCGAGAGACTCGCGCGACGAGTCCTTCGTCACCGACGGCTTGATCGAACTGATCGAACCACTGGTCGGCGAATGGACAAGCGCACTGGCCGAGGGCCGACGTCCCCGGCTCGAGGTCTGAGCGGCTGATTGCGGCATTTGAGCGAGAGATCGGCGATTCGCCGCGATTGGATGCCGAGGTCGGTATGCGCTCGGCGGATGGGGTGCGCAGCGCGCCTCGCATGCGGGTCTGGCACGAGCGCTGGGGAGCGAGTCGCTGAATCGATTGGTGCCGCAACACGTTGGTGGGCCGCCGTCCCTGGCCTGGATGCCGCTATCCCGTCCGGTTCAATCTGTGTTCGGGGACATGGACCTACCGACGCGATGATGGAAAGCTCCGCCTAAGCGCACGCGCTGCCCGTTCGGCCGCTCCCCGCGCAGGACAATGGCCGGCGCACCCTCGACTCGCTCAACGAGTCGGCCAAGGCCGCCGACCCGATCGCAGGCTGTTTTCGTTCGAGCTTGTCTAACCCCTCGATCAAGGCAATCTTGCCCGACCGGTTCAGATCGGTCCGATTCAATTTGGTTAGCCCCGGGTTTAATCCGGTTGAACTGGCCGCTAATGACTGCAGGGTAAAGCAAATTTACTTAGTTTCGTCAACACCATGGAATATTGGCCCATTCGCTGCTAGTCACTGATAGCGACCGTAAGCAGGCGATGTCAAATCTCAACTACCGAGTCCGCTCCCCTGCAGGTTATCTTCAACCAGTTAGGAGAATGTCATGGCACGTCGAGCCCGGGCAAACCTGATTCAAATTCAGTTTCCGCCGCGCGTCGCACCACCTTTTGAAATCCGCTCACTGGATACGAATCTGGTGATCACGACAAACGAGGTGGGCTACGGTAGCAAAGGATCGATGCTCAAGGAGGACATCGAACTCGTGCAATTCCTCCTTGATGAGTTCTACAGCAGTTTCGCCATCCGCAGCATGGCCGCACTGACGACGATTCCAAAAACCAAGCCCGGTCCGCAGACGGGGGCCATCGTCAAGATCGATGGGGTGTTCGGCAACCAGACCGACACAGCCATCAAGATCTATCAGCGCGACTTCCTCGGCCATGCGCGCCCGGACGGCATTGTCAGCGTCGCACAAACCAGTGGTCCGACGAACATCACACCCGGACAAGTCGGCCCGGCGGTCACCATCGAATCATTGACCAGGGCACGTACGATTGTCAGCCTCGCCGGATTCTGGGCCGGCGCGCATCCCAATCAGGACATGCTGAACGCATCGAAGGTTCAGAGTTTTGCGCTAAATTTGAAACAGGCGCTACAGCGACCCTTCTAAAGATTACAGGCAGGACGGCGGGCTTTTCGACGGTCACAAGGACCTGCCGCTCTTGAACGAAACCCGGGACCGGCCACGTTTTTCACCGCTCGCCGGGAAGGCCAAAGAAGGGCTCACTTGGCAAGTGAGCAAATGGTCTTGTTTTCCTGGAAAAAAGGACACGTCCCACCGCCCGCGAACAATGTGCCCGGAGGGGTTTCGCAGAAAAGGTGGGTCTGTGCCATTTCTTCCCAAGCAACCAGCGATGCCGCGTTAAACACGACCCTCGGGCTCGCATTTGCGCACCTAACTATCGGCCCCAAGATCTCCCGCGTCCGCGTGGCTTGGGGTGACGGGCGTACCTGAAGGATGTCCGGAGCGCAGTGCGTTTGCGCTCCGATCGGGGGGGGGTGGCGCGGTTGCGCGTCAGTCCGCCCTTGGCCGCTTCCAGGTGTAGACGGCGGTGACGGCATAGTTCCAGACCGCGCCGACCAGGATTCCCGCCAGCGCGGACAGGAACCACCCCGAATGGCCTTCCTGGAAGAGATAGTCGGCGATCCCGACGTTCGCGAGCGCCCCCACGCTGCACACCAGGACGAAGGTCAGCCAGCCCCGCAGGAGTTGGCCCCCGCGCAGGCGCATGTCGCGATAGGTCAGGATGTTGTTGAGAAAGAAATTGCTGGTCATGGCGACCAGTGCCGCCGTGGTTTGTCCGGCGAGGAAGGCGCCGGTTCCGAAGAGCTGTAGGATCGGCCACAGGACCGCCATGTGGACGAAGACGCCCAAGCCGCCGATGATCGAAAAGGCGATGAAGCGCACCGGGACCAGGGGGCCAATGATCTTCTGGGCCAGCATCAGCAGATATTCCCAGAGCACCGCGTTGTCGAGCTTGCTGAGTCCGGCCTGACGCTTGCGGAAGGTGAAAGGCAGCTCGCGGAAGCGCAGCGGACGCTCGGCGGAGGAGAAGATGTCGAGCAGGATCTTGAAGCCGACCCCGCTCAGACGGCGCGCGCCCTCCTGGATGACGCTCGCCCGGACCAGGAAGAAGCCGCTCATGGGATCTTGCAGATCGGCATGGATCAGCATCTGGCCGATGCGGGTCGCCAGCCGGCTCATGGATTGGCGTTGGGCATTCCAGTCACCCACTCCGCCTCCCTCGACGTAACGGCTGCCGACGACGATATCCAGATCCTCGTCCCGGATGGTCTTGAACATGCGGGGCAACAGGGTCTCGTCGTGCTGGAGATCGCCGTCCATCACCGCGAGATAGGGGGCCGAGGTCGCCAGCATCCCCTCGATGCAGGCCGATGACAGTCCGCGGCGGCCGATGCGCTGGATCAGGCGGATCCGGGGATCGCGTCGCGTCAGTGCCCGCACCCGGTCGGCGGTGCCGTCGGGCGAGTCGTCGTCGACGAAGATCAGTTCCCAGGCGATGCCGTCCAGGACAGACTCCACGCGCCGGGCGACCTCCTCGACCGAGTCGGCCTCCTGGTAGGTGGGCACGATGACGGTCAGCTCGGGTGGCTGGCAGGGGGCGGAGCGGGGCGATTGGTCTGGCATCGGGTGAACCCTGGGCGCGGTCTGTCGGGCAATGGACGGGGGTTTCGTGTCAAGATTCACGGCCATCCCGGACACGCTGAAGTCGCGCATTCTACCGCGACCGGATTGCCGGAAGCGTGCGTTTGCAATCCTCCTCCCTTGCGCGGGGCTCCATGATTCACAGAACAGACGACCCAGGGCACGGATCCGATTGGCCGCTGATATTGGCCCTGATCGCCGGCATGACCGCCTGGCGACTCGCCATCGCCGCGCTGATGCCGGTCACCCAGGACGAAGCCTATTACTTCGATTGGGCGAGGAGTCTCGCCTGGGGCTATTTCGACCATCCGCCGGGCGTCGCCTTGCTTGGGCTCGGCACGCTCTGGCAGCCTGGCTCCGCCTTCATGGCCAGGCTCGGCGGGATCATCGCCGGAACTCTGACCCTGTTGGTGCTCGCGCGCTTCTATCGGAACTGCGGCCTCTCCGACCCCAGGGACCGGGCGCTCGCGCTGATCCTGGCCTTCGCGACCCTTCCGGGGCTCGCTGGAGGCGTCATCACCACCCCGGATACCGCATTGGCGCTCGGTCTGGGCGCTGGCCCTGCACGAAGGCGAGCGCGCGCTGGCCGGGGATCCCCGGCGCTGGATCACGGCGGGGCTCGCGATAGGTCTGGGCCTGCTCGGCAAATACACCATGGTGCTGATCGGTCCGGTTCTGCTGTGGGCGATTCTGCGTTCGAACTGGCGGCTGCTGCGCACGCCCTGGCCTTATCTGGGCGCGCTGGCGGCGATCCTGGTGTTCTCGCCCAACATCCTGTGGAATGCGCGGCATGACTGGCTGACCATGGGATTCCAGCTCGGGCATGGATTCTCGACCGAGGTCGGGGCGCTCGCCGCGCCGGAAGTCAATGGGATCGACCATACCGGACTTGGGTCGCCGACCGAGCGGCTCGCGAGCCTGCTCGGCTATCTAGGGATCCAGATCGGTTTCTGGGGGCTGATTACGCTTCCCCTGCTGCTTGCGCCCTGGCGGGGGCGATGGGGTGCAACGCGCGCCGAAGCGTCGCGTAAACCTGAACTGGCGGCGCATGGTCGCGCACTCTTGATCGCCGCGACCCTCTTCCCCTTGGGGTTCTTCGCCCTAGTCGCGCTGGTCAGTCAAGTCGAGGCCAACTGGCCGGCGATGTATCTCTTGTCGGCGGCGCCCTTGGCGGCGCTCTGGCTGCGGCGGGTGCGGTGCTGGGCGCTCGCTGCGGCGGGCGCCAATCTGCTGCTGGTCAGTCTCTATGCCTTCCATGCCGCGACCAGCGCGCTCCCACTGCCTGACAGTCAGAACCGCATCCTGCGCGAGACCCACGGTTTCAGGGAGCTGGCGGAGGTGGCTGCCGGGTTGGACGCGCCTGTCTATGCCGACCGCTATCAGCTTACGGCCATGCTGCGGTTCTATCGCCCCGATCTGGACACGACCCAATGGCCAGGGCTCACGCGTCCTTCCGAATATCTATATGGACGGATCGCGCCCCGCGTGAATCCGGCGGAGGTGGCCGGCCCCTTCTGGCTCGTGACCCGCTTCGGCGCGCCTCCGGCCATCGCCGGCTTTCGAGTCGGTGCGGATCGCACCCTCCAGGATTGCCCCTCGGCGCCCACGCGAGAGGCCGCCGCGTCCCCTTGCCAGCGACCGCTGCATACCTGGCACCTCTACCGCTATCAGCCGGCGATGGAACGTCCCCAGGCGGAATGAAACGCCACGGAATACGGGGTTGGTTCGACCCCGCCGGCCGCTGCTGAACGAGTCGACGCGGGGGCGTCTCAGACCGACTCGTCGCCCAGGAAACTGGTCTGGATGAGGGGGCTGGCGTCCAGGGTGCGATGGACCGGGCAGCGCTCGGCGATCGCCAGCAGGCGCGAGCGCTCGATCGCGTTCAGATCGCCGTGGATGTTGAGCCGCTGGACGATGCGGTCGATCTTGCCGACCTGCTGCTCGCACCCCTGACGGTCCTGCGCGTAGACCCGCTCGTGGCTCAGGATCACCTCGATATCGTCGAGGCTCAAGCCCTTGCGCTTGGCGTACATCCGCAAGGTCATCGAGGTGCAGGCCCCGAGCGCCAGCAAGAGCAGATCGTAAGGGGAGGGGCCAAGATCCGTGCCACCCGCCTCGCGCGGCTCGTCGGCGAGCCACTGATGGCGGTCGGTGTAGAGACCGCGCAGAAAGTTGGTGTCGATCTCGGTCACCAGCACCTCGCCGGGCCGCACCTTGGGCGCGGTGCCCGTGCTGGGCTCGAAGCCGTGCTTGCCGAGCCCCAGATAGCGGCTCGCCCAAGCGACCAGGGTCTCGGCGACATACTCGGCGTCCTCGCGGTTGCCGAGCATGTGGTCGGCCTTGTCGAGCGAGATGAAGCTCTTGGGGTGACGGGCCGCCTGGTAGATCTTGGCGGCCTCCTCGATGTCGACGATGGTGTCGAGCGGCGAGTGAAAGACCAGCAGGGGGCGATTGAGATGGCGAATGTGCTCGGCGGATCCGTACTGTTCGAGGTCGTCAAGCAGTTGTTGGCGAATCTTGAAGCGACGCAGACCGATCTGGACCTCGGCCTCGCCGTTCTTTTCCAACTGACCGCGCGCACCGCTCAGCAGGTGCTGAATGTGGGCCGCGGTCGCGGGCGCGGCGATGGTCACCACCGCCTCGACGGAGGGCAACTGGGGCGCGGCCGCCAGCACCGCCGCTCCGCCGAGGCTATGACCGATGAGCAGGGCGGGCGCCTGGAAGTCCTGTTCCAGCTTGGCGGCGGCGGCCAGCAGATCCTGCACGTTGGAGGAGAAATTGGTGTTGGCGAAGTCCCCGTCGCTGTTGCCCAGCCCGGTGAAGTCGAACCGCAGCACCGCGATCCCGCGCGCGGCGAGCGCGCGACTGATGCGGCTTGCGGCGGCCACGTCCTTGCTACAGGTGAAGCAGTGCGCGAACAAGGCATAGCGGGCGACCGGAACCCGCTCCGGCGGGGTCTCCAGGAGACCGACCAGCGTTTGCCCGGCGGCATTCGGGAATTCCAGCTTGATCCGAGACATTCGATATACCCCGTGCGTTTGCGTGACCGGGCGCCATTGTGGTCATGCCGACCGAAGGCGGGACATGGTCCGGTTGGCGCGCCGTGACGATGGTGCCCCTTGGTCAACCGATCACCGTCTTATGTTGCGGTGCAATATACCTCAAATCCGCTTTCGCAAGGCAAGTCATACAACAGAAAGATCAATTTAATCATTGTATTAAATGCTTAAAGTCGAACCTGGAGCGTCTGTTTTCGACTGTCCGGACGCATCCGGTCGAACCGATGAAAGCCAAGACAAAGGGGATTGCCCGTGGCAAAGTGCGCGGATGAAATCTTCTGCTCGCCCGCTGCGCGCCCGTATCCGACTGGATGCGATCCGACACAACTACCGGTACGCCAAGCGGTTGGCCCCAACCGCCAGGGCGCTCGCGGTGATCAAGGCGAACGCCTATGGCCACGGGGCCGTTGCGGTGGCGCGGGCATTGGCCGGCGAGGCCGACGGCTACGCGGTGGCCTGCGTCGACGAGGCACTGGAGCTGCGCGAATCCGGCATTCGGGGGCCGATCCTCCTGCTGGAGGGCGTTTTCGCGCCCGAGGAGATCGTCGTGGCGGATCGCGCCGGTCTGGCGATGGCGGTCCACTGTGCCGAGCAACTGGACTGGGTGCTGTCGGCGCGCCCGAGCGGTCGGCTGGATTGCTGGATCAAGGTCGATACCGGCATGCATCGTCTCGGCCTGGCGCCGAGCGAGGCGGGTAGCGTCCATGCGCGTCTGGCGGCCTGTCCCCATGTCGGACAGTTGGTCGCCATGACCCATCTCGCGCGCGCCGACGAGCTGGAACATCCGCGCACCAAAGCCCAGCTCGCGATCTTTGAGCAGGCGTTCGCTGGCCTATCGATCTCCCGCAGTCTCGCCAACTCGGCGGCGATCCTGGGCTGGCCCGAGACGCATGGCGATTGGACCCGTCCCGGCCTCATGCTCTACGGCGCTTCGCCGCTGGCGGATGGCGCCGCGCTGGCCAGCCCCTTGCAACCGGCCATGACCCTCGAATCCGCGATCATCTCGGTGCGGGAGCTGGCGGCGGGCGAGCCGGTCGGGTACGGCGGCCGCTTCGTCTGCGAGCGCCCGACGCGTGTCGGCGTGGCCGCCATCGGTTACGCCGACGGCTATCCGCGCCATGCCCGCGATGGCACGCCGCTCGCGGTCAAGGGGCGTCCCACGCGGCTCATCGGCCGGGTCTCGATGGACATGATTACGCTCGATCTGACGGGGATGGAGGACGTCGGCGTGGGCGATCCGGTCGAGCTTTGGGGCGAAACGGTCGCTGCCGGGGATGTCGCCGACGCGAGCGACACCATCGCCTATCAGCTCTTTACCGGCGTGAGCCGGCGCGTCCCGCTGATCCACGCGGATTTCTGAAGCAATCTGGGGTCGGCTACTGGAAGTGGTGGACGTAGCGCAGGTTCAGCCGTGAGCCTTCCGTGCGATTTTCCGCGCAGGTCTCCCAGTAGAGATTGGCGAACAGGTGATCGTGCTTCGAGAAGTGATAGACCAGCCCAGGCCCGATCCCCAGCACCTGTTCCTTGGTGTCGGACAGCTCATGCCCGTCGAGCTTGTTCTCGGTGATCTGCTTCAGGTAGTAGCCGTTGATGCCGAGCCTGAGTCGGTTCGGCAGGACCTCATATTCGCTGGCGAAATTCAGGTGGATCGCCTGCCCGGCCTGTGAGTCGTCCGCGCCCAGCGTATAGGGATCGGCGTTCTCCGCGTTCCACAGATAGTGCAGACGCCAGGAGAGGGTCCATTTGGGCGCGAGGAAAGCGGTCGCCGCCCAATAGGGATCGAACGAGAAGAAATTGCTGCCAGGGTTCAGGGCGTGATCGGCGTCGTAGGCGCCGGTCGGCAGGAGCATCTGTAGCTCCACGCGCTGCACGAAGGTCGGCCCGTTCGGACCCATGATGGGATCCCATTGCAGGAATGGACCGACCAGCAGATCGCCGAGATTGGCGCTGTTGGCGGAAAGCGCGAAGTTGTCCTTCGGGTCGAGGTCGAAGCCGACCACTGGGAGCATGAAGTTCATGCCCCACTTGCCGCCGAACGCCAGTTCCTGATCGGACTGATAGGTGAGCTGGGTGATGCCGATGTTGACGTCCACCTCGGCCTTTTCGAGCCCGCGCTGGGTCGGCAGACGCATGTCGTCACCGTCCACGTCCTTGAGACGGCCATTGCGATAGAACTGAAGATACTGCTGTGCATACCAGCCAGGACCGGCCGGCGGGGCACCATCGAGAAAACTGGTGAAGCCGAGATTGACGGCGGGCAGGTCGTAAGCGGACACCATTGGTGCCACAGCCAAACCCAAGGCAAGGGACAAGGTCTTGGAGCTGAACGTTCGCATGGTCGCGCCTCTACGTCTGGTGATGTCGCATTGGGCGCAAAATTACCACGGACGTGGCGGTGGATCCCCAGCTCCGAGGGCTCCCCCGCTTGATCGGGATCAGGGGATGGGGCTTTTCGACGCGCGGGGCGAGACTGGCGCCTCTCTCCGGCGAGTTCGTCGTGGCTTGAGCGCTGCCTAGCCAGCCGTTTGGAGTAGGTTCAGCACCTCGGCGTGGCCATCCTCGCGCGCCCAATCGGCGGCCGTCTTCCCGTCGAAATCCTTGAGCGTGCGATCCGCGTGGTGGGCGAGCAGGGTTGCGACGGCGGCCGCGTGGCCCTGCTTGGCGGCCCAGATGAGGGCGGTCCAGCCCTTGGTGGTCTCTTGATGGTCGGCCATGGCGCCGCGTTTGAGCAGGAGATCGACAACCTTGGCATGGTTGTTCGACGCCGCCAGCATCACGGCCGTGTAGCCGCCCTTGTCGATCGCGTCGACCTTGGCGCCCGCGTCGAGCAGGCGCGCGACGATGGCCTCGTGACCATGGAGTGCCGCCTTCATGAGCGGTGTCCACTCGCAACTGTCGCGCGCGTCCGGTTGACGATGGCGGGCGAGTAGCGCGTCCAGACCGTTCAGATCGCCCTGTTCGGCGAGCTCCAGCAGGGCCGCTCCGGCCTCGTTCGTGGGTGTTCCGGTGTCCGACTGGCCGCAGGCACAGAGTCCCGCCAGGAGGACGGATGAGAGCGTGAGGTAGCTTAGGCGTTTCATGGACGCATTCTCGGCAACCGGGTCCCCTGAACCAATGCGAAAGCGCAACGGCCATGCGTCAATGGCTCGACGTGCAATCTCCGTGGTGACAGCGGACCCGCATCCGCGAGCCGTCCTGGCAGAATACCTGGTGCGTTTCCCAGCCTTGCCCGGTGGATTCGAGCTGGGTCGCCCGGTCAGTCAGCTCGCAGCCACGGCTTGCGGCGTAGCGCTCGGCCGCGTAGGTCCAGTCGCCGACCGCTGGCGCGCTTGCCTGGCTGGATTCGGGCGCAAGCCGACCCAAGGCGGCGCTGGGATAAGCCTCGGTGTTGACGGCTGAGCCGCCGCGCCGTGCGTCCCACTTGCCGCGCAGCGATGACAGGGCATTCGCGAGGTTGTCGGCGTAGGACTCGGTGACGTCCGTCAGCCGTTCGTCATCCGTGCCGGGCGATTCCACCTCCTCGGCGCGCAGGCTGACGCGCACGCCGTCCGATTCCTCGACGAAGTCGGCGAAGACGCGCAAGGTGCGCTCGGCGACCAGGATGCCGACCTCTTCGTCGCCCTCTAGGATCTGCTCGAAAACGGCTGCGCTCGAGGTGAGCGAGAGGACCCGCCAGCCCCGGCTCGACGCGGTCTCGACAGCGAAGGCGCGCGCCTCCCCGAGGTTGGCTTCGAAAAGGAGCACGCTGGGTTGCGAAGCGGCGCATGCCCATGCGCCCAACAGGAGCAGCAGCAGGAGTGTCAGGGCGTGTCCAGACGGACCAATCCGGGACCCTTGCGGCGCCAGCGCGCGCGACCGGCGATCATCGGACCGCGACGAGGTCAGGCGCGCCGTTGCGCCTAGAGGAGTCCCTTGCAGGTGCCGTTCTGACATTTGACGAGGAAGCTGTCGCTCCCCTGACAGGGAACCTTGTGGACTTCGCCGTCCTTTCGCGACTCGATCAGTTGGGAGCCCTTGCTCGAGACCTTACAGCCATGTTGGCGGGCGTAACGCTCGGCGTTGCTGGCCAAGCTGACGCTGCCAGTCGTCCGCGTTCCGGCCGTCTGCTGTTGTTTGGTGGGCAGGGCGATCATGTTCTCGCGCTGCGAGACTGGAGTGGTCGCCTTCGCCTTCGCTGTCGGTTTGGCGGTCGACTTCGCGGGTGTGCTGGCTTGACCTCGGGTGTTCGCCACCGAGCTGGCATCCACGACAGGGGCCGCGCCAGCAGGCCGTTTCCTTGGTTCGGGAGCCGGGCGATTGGGTGTCGTCGGCTTGGCGGTGGCTGTGGCGGGTGACGCGGCGACACGCCGTTCGGGCGCGGCCGTCTCCCGGGGCGCGGGTGTCGGCCGTGCGCTGGCGACGGCGGCGGGCGTCGGTCGTGCCTGCGGCGCGGGCAGGGCTGGCCGGGCGACCGGTTCGGGCGCCTCGCGTGCAACGGCTGGGCTCGCAACGGCGGGGCTTACGATGGTGGCCGGCGTTGTCACCGTGGCGGGCGCGGGCGGAGCGCCTTCCCACGCATTCTTCCAGCCCTCAGTGGGCGGCGCCGCCCGGGCGAGGCGGCCGTGGTTCCTGGACCAGGACTCGCGGAGCGAGTCCAGCGATTGGGTCAGGGTGTCGCGCAGGGCGTCGGTGTAGTCGCTGCGCGCCGGCGGTCTTCCGCCCATCGCTGGCGTGACGATTTCGGCCCTGGTGGCGACATTGACACCGCCGCCGCTCTCGCTGAAAAGGGACGTGATCTCCAGCGTCGAGCCGGGTGGTATCCCTGCGTCTGGCGCATTGGCGGCCAGGGACTCCGCGTCAGCGGGGCGCTGCGCGGTCATGCGATCCTTGGTGGAATTGCTGATCGTCCAACCCTTGCTGCGCGCCGCGCCCATGGCGAGCGACTTGGCCTCCGCGCGCGTCGCTCCAGACAGCGTAATCTGTGGTAGGTTCGAGGTATCGACCGGCATGGGGGCATCGGCGGGCAATGGACTCCTGGAGGACATGGTCGGATCGCTTGCGCAGCCCGTGAGTAGCAAGCCCGAAATCGCCATACTGCGGATAGTGGCATTCACACGCACGTTCACCCAAGCCTCTCTAAAAACTGAACAAAATGATGACTGACGCCGTAGCGGCGTCACGCCGCGATGGGCGGGATGCTAGCACAGGGCGGCGACAGCCGGGGATCCCGTCGGCGGGGCGTCTCGGTCGGTCGGGCCGTCCAAACAAAAAACCGGCGCGAAGCCGGTGAGTGCGTGCCTTGCTTGATCGACCGACCCCATTGGGTGTCCGTGATCGCGTCCAACCAGGGGATATTCTTCTAATTTACGCCAAGGACGGATGAGGCGCAACGACACGCGGATGGCGCGGCGCTCCCGTTCCAGGCGGCCCGCGCGGGCATGATCGGCTCACTCTCCCCGCTGGTCGTTCTTCAGCGGAGTGGTGAGGTTCGCCTTATGAACGACATCCATGGATCCGCTGTCGATCGCGTCGGCCGACTGATCGCACCAGGCGATCTGCTTGGCGAGGGGTGCCGCGCGGATGGGGGCCAGCATACTTTCAGTGTTGGCTTCGACCCCGGCCCGGAGGAGCTGGCTCTGGTTTGGCGCGAAGGCTTGCGACAGCACGCGGCGCAGTTCGGTGAGCGTCGTGGCATTGCGCTCGTTCCAGTCCCGCGCGGCGTTTCCGTAGCGCTTGAAGGACGTGGGCAGTACGCGCGTACAGAGCGTCTCCGTCCGCTGGACCAGATCCTCCATGCCCATGACCCCGATCACCGCCTTCGCCACGGCGGGATCGACTGGGGTGCGCGTCGCTGTCTCGCTGACCACCGGGGTTTTCGCGCGGATCGCCTTATCGCTGGGGCTGGATTCGGCGCGCCAGATGCTGATTCTCGCGATGGCCGCAAGGCGCGATCCGCCAAGGCCCCAACCGAAGCGGCTACACTATGTCCTCGCTCGCGCCGACTCCAGCCCGGCGCGGGAAGCCCCAATCACAAGCAACCCCATCCTGGAGGACACCAGCATGCAGAGACGCGATTTTCTCAAATCCGCGGGAGTCGGCGCCGTGGCCGCCGGTCTTTCGCTTCCTGCCCGCGCCGAGACCCCCGCCATCAAGTGGCGCCTGGCGTCGAGCTTCCCCAAGAGCCTGGACACCATCTACGGCGGTGCCGAGACTCTCGCTAAGCGGATCGCCGAGCTGACCGACGGCCGCTTCGAGATCCGGGTCTTTGCTGGCGGCGAGATCGTGCCGCCGTTTGGGGTGCTGGATGCCGTGCAGCAGAACACGGTGGAGTGCGGTCACACCGCCTCCTACTACTACTACGGTAAGGACAAGGCGCTGGCGCTGGAGACCACCATGCCCTTCGGGCTCAACACCCGTCAGCTCACGGCCTGGGTTCTGCGCGGGCGGCGGCATGGAGCTGCTGCGCGAGATGTTCGCCGCCTACAACATCGTCAACTTTCCCGGCGGCAGCACGGGCGCCCAGATGGGCGGTTGGTTCCGCAAGGAGATCAAGTCGCTCGCCGATCTCCAGGGGCTCAAGATCCGCATCCCCGGATTCGGCGCCGAGATCTTCTCGCGCATGGGCGCCGTGCCCCAATCGCTGCCCGGTGGCGAGATCTACCCCGCCCTGGAGCGCGGGGCCATCGACGCGGCTGAGTGGACCGTCCCCTACGACGACGAAAAGCTCGGCTTTCACAAGGTCGCGAAATACTACTATTACCCCGGTTGGTGGGAGCCGGGCACGCACCTGGTCTTCTATGTGAATAAGGCCCAATGGGAGGCGCTGCCGTCGGCCTATCAAGCGGCCTTCCAGATGGCTGCGAACGATGCCCATCTGGAAATGCTCGCCGCCTACGACGCCAAGAACCCTCCAGCCCTGCAACGGCTGATCGCCAGCGGCGCCGAACTCAAGCGGTTCCCGGACGACGTCTTGCTCAAGGCCTACAAGGTCGCGCAAGAGGTCTATGCGGGAGGAATCGGCCAAGAATCCCACGTTCAAGAAGCTCTATGACTCCCTGACGACCTTCCAGAAGAGTTCCGACGTCTGGTGGGGTGTGGCGGAATCGTCCATGTCCAACTTCGGACAGGCCGTGCGGCGAATGAAGTAAACCGAGTGCCGAGCCGGCCCCGCACGGGGCCGCTCGGTCCTCCGCGCGCGACGAGAGAAGCGGGACACTGGGTTTGATCCCGGGCGTCGCCGAAAGACTGACCATTCAGTGTGCCAAGAATGAATTTCAAAGCGAATAATGCTGAGTGGCGGCCGCGAAATTCTCGCGTGGCGGCAACTCACCGGGTGCCAGTGAAACCAGCAGCATGACGGAGCGGCGACCTCTGGCATTTTGAAATTCCTGCAAGACAATCTGGCGGCCGGACGGATTCTGTCGTGGACGCCGGATGTTCATGGAGTCGAGGTGGAGCGTGACGCTTTGGTTCCAAATCTGATGTTCAGCTTGGCCAAGCACGTCGGCCACAAGTTCTAGATGTGCTTTCAAAACCCCATCATCGACACCAAGACGGCCTAACCGCTGGTTGAGCCCTTCCATCTCCGCAAGCAGGGGCGACGGATCAGGGCGCATCGCATCCGCTTGTTCGCTGCCCCGCCCCCTGCGCTGCATTGCGTCTATCTTGCGCCGTAGCAGGCGACGCTGGCGCGCGAGGTCGGCGCGCGCCACGCGCACTTCGTTGAGGCGCGTCAGCGCGAGCGAAAGTAGATGGTCGAAGGTCCAGCGTTTCAGTTGATGCCGCGTCTCTCTTTCGCTGTGACTGGGGCCGAGCAAGCGATGGCCGGTAAAACTGACCGCGATCTGCGCGACCTCGCGTCGCACGACGCCATCGACCAGATCCATGCCCAGGATGTTTTTTTCGACCCGTTCCGCCAATAGGAGTGCGGTGATGCGCGCGCCGAGACCATCCGGGATGGCTCGTTTTGCCTCTTCGAGCGCGCCATCTCGAGCGAATTGATCGAGCATATCGGCCGAAGAGGCGAACACGGCGCTAAGAGAGGGTTCGGCGCTGTACTCGTGACGTCCAACCGCCAGTGGCGGGGGGATGCTGTCCACCAGCGTGACCACGTAATCGAGCGCATGCGCCACGGGCGCGCGCAGACGTTGACGGTAACCCGATAGCAGCCGTAGCCGTGGATCGGTGGCATCCACGGCGTGCTCGATGGCCGCAATGAGCGAGTCGGGATAACGCCCGCAGGGGTGCCTGTGGCCGCCAAAAAGAGACCGGAAACGTTTCAATGGTTCACTCGTCGCCTGGTGCGATGGTCGTCGTTGTCAATGTCACCCGACAGGCTTGAGAGAGCGGTATCGCTCTTCCGCTGACGGGGTCGCTGAACGGGTGGGTTTAGGACTCGATCCCTTTTTAGGGAACCAGAATTGGCTGTCGAAATTCAAAATAAGCCGCGCTGGGCAATGATTGCGGGCAGTCGTTGCGGGGATTTGATGCGGAGCTGCTTGTTCACATTCATGCGACCGAAGACGACCTCGATATCGCCAGTGGTCACGCCGAATTCACCCGCCAGAAACCGCACCATATGGTCGGTCGCTCGGCCGGCGCGCGGGGCGGCGGTGACGCTGACTTTGAGTTGATGGCCCTTGGGTTTGCCAATGGCGTCCTGTTTCGCGCTGGGCTTGCCAAGAATATTGAGGACCAGCGTCTCGCCCTCCCAATAATA
>CAWFSC010000005.1:0-189996 GCA_963818415.1 uncultured Gammaproteobacteria bacterium
CGCCTCGATGGTTTGCTCGGCGTGCGTCAGAGCGATACCGCAGCGATCATCGAGGAACTCGTAAGCCGACCCGGTCATGTCCCAATCCGCGAGCTGGGGCGCGGCCGTGAGATCGTACCAGGCGACTTCGCGTGACAGCGGTCGATCGTTGCCGAGCCTGAGCCGAATCAGGAGCAGGAATGGCGCTGTCGTTGGCCGTCCGAACAGGGAGGACAGCGTGCGGTCCGTCACAATGTCGCGCTCAAGCAAGCGGGTCGACGGCACCAGGCCGAGCTCCCGCATTTCCTCGGTGAAACCCTTGAGCCGCCCCAGACGCGGCGATAGCCGCGGCCGGGATCTGACCGCAACGCCAGAGCGCCCGTGGGTTGATAGGTAGTCCTTGGCGCGGAGCTCATTGTAAGCGCGCCGCACTGTCGTTCGGCTGAGCTGGAGCTTCTCGGCGAGCACGCGCTCCGAGGGCAGACTCTGTCCCGCCTCGACCTCTCCAGATTCGATGAGTTGGGCCAGCTTGTCCGCGATTTGCACATAACTTGGCTGCGCCCGTTCGCGATCGGGCGTCAGTTGTTCGAAAAGGCGATCTGTCTTCAATTGACACCAGGGATTCGTGAAGCCCGCTCCCGATCTATGCCGGGCGTTGGGCCAATCGAGCCATCTCAGCGGTCAAGCCGTCAACCCCCTTTCGGCTCCGCCATCGCATCCGACCATCAATGAGTCCGACGGAGTGCCACGCACGCCCCGTCGCGGCGCATAACCACGTAATCCTCGGCCTTTTTCTCCATTGACAGCCTCCAGCCTTAAGGTATTCTTTTGGTATCTTTTTTGGCAAGTTCACGCTAACACAACTGAAGCTGAAAGGCGTCGATACTGAGAATTTTGGTCAGATCGACCCGTCAGCGAGCGATCGTCTGATTTTTTTGGTACCTAACCGATAGGCCTGACGATCGATTGCGAGTTCCAGCGCTCGACTCGACGACACCGACGAGGCAGAGCGATGGAAGAAGCCTTTGGAGAACCGGATCGACCGTCCGGCCGCCGCGGATGTTCCGAAAGGGATGCAAGGTCACCCTTGGGCCGGTCGCGAGCTGCGCTCGAGATAAGTCCGTCATCAACGCAGGAGTATCGCTATGCAAGGCTGTTTCAAACTCGGCAACAGAATCTACTGTGTCCATGTTCCCATCGTTCGATTTCCACGAATTCCGATCGATATCCCGATCGAAGCGGGCAGGCCTGATCCGACGCCCTGGCTGCAGGGAAGTGACATTTCTGAGGATGCGGTCTTCGATTTGTCGGTGCTGGCAGGTATCGAGCGTCTCGCCGGAATGGCCAAAACACCGGGGTTACGCGAGAAGCTCGACGGCGCGCTGAAGGAGTTCGTGTCGGTGCTCGATCTGCCTGCCGAACTCAACGTCAAGACAACGCTCGCAGACGCACCCGAGATTTCGCCAGCCGCATGCTCCGCTAAATCATAGGGTGCAGCACTCGCCCCCTGCCCGCGACGCGTGAAGCCTGCAACGGCCCGCCGGCCCGCCCGCCGTGCGGGCTTCACGCACATAATCCGATCGGCTTGATGCTCAATTTGAGTTCCGCCTCGACCAAGCGTCGGTGCGGGTGAGCTCGTGAACCCCAACAATCGGCCAACACTGAGGAGCTTTGGGTTCGTTCTCGCTGACCCCAGCCTGCAGCCCTTGGCGGGGTCGGCTGGTCGTGGTTTCATGCGTGCAAGTATCCCACCGTCGCTGGCATACCCGCCGGCTCATTCCCGGAACAGGTGAGGCTCGCATGGACATCCCCAACATCCTCCAGCATTGGCCGATGCAGGCGGTGCTTGCGATCATCGCCGGCCTGGTCGTCCTGCTGGTGCCGCGCATCCTCAACTACGCGATCGCTGCTTACCTGCTCGCCATCGGCGCGCTGGGCCTGCTGTATTTTTTCTATGGCCAGTCGATCCGCCCCATGACGGTGATCTCACTGGTCGCGGGCATGCTCATCCTGATCAAGCCCAACATCCTCAACTACGTTGTCGGGATCTACCTTATTCTGGTCGGGTTGCTGGAGGCGGGGATCCTGAGGTTCTGAGATTTAGCGGATGGTGATGCAAAAGGATATTTATCTTATAAATCATGCGCTTGGAAATTCTTTCGTCGCATCATCCGGGGCGTGCCCCAAGAATCCTCGATGCGAGCGGCCTCACAACGCGCCCGGCCTGCCGCGCCGCGTCTGGCCAGGGTGTCCGCATGGCTTCCAACTGCTTCGGAGTGTCGAGTCATGACCAAAACCGCCGCACGGTCGCGCCGACCGTTTCGCGAGACGCTTGGCTATCTCAACTGGGTCTTCAATCCCTTCCAGCGATTGGATGCCGTCGCCGTCTACGACCTGCTCTCGACCCATTCGCCGACGGAGCGCGGCCTCTATCTGAATCTCGGCTACTGGCCGCAGGCGGCGGACCTGGATGATGCAAGCGAGGCGCTGGCGATGCTGGTGGGTGAGACGGCCGACCTCGGTCCGGGCGATACCCTGCTCGACGTGGGTTTCGGCTTTGCCGATCAGGATATTCTCTGGACACAGAGGCTACGGCCGGCGCGCATCATCGGGCTCAATATCACGGCGTCCCAGGTCGAGGTCGCGCGGCGGCGCGTCGCTGAGTTGGGGCTCAGCGATCGCATCGACCTGCGTCATGGCTCGGCAACCGACATGGCGCTCGCGGATGGGTCGGTGGACAAGGTGGTCGCGCTCGAATGCGCCTTCCATTTTCGCAGCCGGGAGCGTTTTTTTCAGGAAGCCTGGCGGGTGCTCAAGCCGGGTGGGCGTCTGGTCACGGCGGACATCATTCCAATGCCAATGGTGAGCGGTCGGCTCAAGCGCCTGCAGCAGCGGCTGTCCTGGTGGCTGGTGGCGAGCAAATTCGCCATCCCGCCCGAGAACGCCTACACCCAACCGACCTATCACGCCATGCTCGCCATGCGGGGGTTCGAGGACATCCGTCTCGACTCCATTCGCGAGGCGGTCTATCCCCCGCTGCACCAGTTTCTAGCACGCCATCCGGCGACCCTGCGGCGGCTTCATCCGCTCGCGCGGCTGCCGGCGCGACTGGCCCTCAAATTCGACGCCGCCAGCGTTTATCGGGGGCTCGACTATGTGCTGGCGACAGCGCGCAAGCCGGTGTAGCGGCCACGACTGGCGAGACGAGTGCCACAGGTTGGCCCTGGGTCGGGCGTCATCCACTGGATCGGCGCCTGGCCCCCTGGCGATCACGTCACCAACGCAGGAATGGGCTCGCCAGCATCTCCCCGCCGTTGCGTCGCGGCTATTGACGGGGTTGCTCGTCCTTCGATTCGCCGCGCAGGGCCTCATCCGCAGCTTCCAGACGTTGGGAGGCCCGAGCGGCCGCCGCGTTCAGATCCGCACGCGCGCGCTCGACGGCATTGTCGAGCTTCTTGCCTGCCTCTTCCATCCGGGCATGGGTTCGATCCATCGCGGCTTCCGCCTGCTCGCCGGTCTGCTGGATGGTCGTGTCGATCTGTTTGCCCATCTTTTCCGCCGGCCCTTCGGCCTTGTTCTGGTCTTCGGGTTCGCTCTGACCACAGCCCACGCTGGCGAGGATGAACACGCCCGCCAGGGTTGCGGTCAGGCAGCGTCGGGTGTTGGTGGTCTTGGAATGACGCATCGTCGTTTTCCTCGTGCTTGCGGTTGATGAAGGGCTATGCGCGGTCCGGATATGGCGCCGTAGGCAAGCATGGGCGGCGCGGAATTTCAAGCGCCGTCATTCATGGCGCGAACCGCGCGGAAATCACGTCTTGCCGTGCTGTCAGAGCGAGGCGCGGCAGACCGCATCGCCGCCCCGTGACGGCTCGGTCCAGTCACGACGGTTGAGCACCTGACCGTCGGTGCGCACGGACCTGATCAGATCCAGATCCAACTCCGCGACCGTCCAGCCGATCGTACCGTCGCGGCCCAGGGCGATCACGCCGTCCTCCGGCAAGCCACGATCGGGCGGGCAGAAGACCCCGGCCCTCCCGACATTCACATCCAGGGCGGGAGACCAGGGCGCCTCGCCGACGGTGGGCGACTGCGCCACGTAGCATTGGCCCTCCAGTGCGCGCGCCTGGCAGGCGATGCGGACTCGATGGTAGCCGGCCCAGCCGTCGGTGCAACTGGGGACCAGCAGCAGATCGGCGCCCGCCGCGACCAGCGCGCGGGCGAGCAGGGGGAATTCAGCGTCGTAGCAGATCAGGATTCCCAGACGGCCGATGGCGGTCTCGAAGAGGGTCAGCCCGCGTCCGGCTGAGATCCCCCAGTGCTCGTGCTCGAAGCGCGTCATCACCTGCTTGTCCTGCCAGCCGTGGCGTCCGTCGGGAGCGAACAGCACCGTGCGGTTGCGATACCCATCGCCCACGCGGACCGGGAAGGATCCGGCGAGCAGATAGACGTGGTGATGCCTGGCCAATTCACGGTGCAGGGCCAGGTACTCGGGCAGAAAAGTTTGCATCGCCGTCAGGGTCGCGCGCAGATCGCCACGGATCGGCGCGGGCAGTAGCGACGCGAGTTCCAGGCTGGCGTACTCGGGGAACATCAGCAGCGAGGCGCCTGCCTCGGCCCCTCTGGACACCAGCTCGGACACCTTCGTCCGCCAGGCGCTCTGGTCGGACAGGAAATCGATTGGGTACTGACAGGTCGCGATCCTAATCCGCATCGCGGCTGTCCAGCCGTTTCAGCCAGAAGGTCATGGGCTTGGGGCTCGCCCGCGACTCGTCCAGATCCTTCCAGGTATAGGTCGTGGCGAGTCGCGGGTGCTTGTGGTACCCCCGGTGCTCCCAGAAGGCGTCCAATGGGGTGTGATCCGGTGGACGGCGCGGGTGCTCCAGCGGACGCTCCACGGCACAGAAGGCGGCGAGGGTGAAGCGGTCCAGGGTGCGGGCGTAATCCTCGCGCTCGCTGAAGAAGCGCACCCCCAGTCCGCGACCGCGATACTCCGGCAACAGGACCGACTCGCCGAAGTAGAAGATCCGCCGTGGATCGAAGTCCTGGGCCAGGAAGGGCCGTTTGACGTCGTCGGTCTCGGCGTCCATCGGCACCCCGGTCGAGGCACCCACCACGCGCCCCTCGTCAAAGACCAGCACGAACAGGCTCTCCGGCGAGCGGCTGTAGGTCTCCAGATACTGCTCTTCGTAGGCCATGTCACCGTCGTAGAGATAAGGCCATTCGCGGAACACAGTGATACGCAGGCGGGCCACCGCGTTGAGGTAGGGCGCGATGGCGTCGCCAGTCACTGAGCGGATGGTCTCGGTCATGGTTTCCTCTCGGTCGGTCAAGGCGGTGGCGTTCACCGCGCGCCTCAAGCATTTTCCGAGCGCCTCGATCAAACATCGAGGCGCGGTCAGTTTCGGTGAGTGCCCTGTCCATGCGGGCGCGAAGATGGCCCAGAACAAGCAGTCGTGTCATCGGCCGCCATTTGGGGTGTCGGCAAACCTTCCACAGAGGCCTTCCGCCTGAGGATGGTTTGTGACAGGGTTTTCCGCACGCGTTTGGTCGAGTTTCGCGACCCAATATCGAGGCATCTCTACGTTGTCGGAAATCAAATGTTTTCCGACAGGGTAACGCAGGCAATCGCGGCTGAGCAGTCACTCGCTACTGATTGTCCGACTTTCAGCATCGTCCCAAGTCCTGACACTGAAGCGCTTACGAGCAGGGTCCGCAGTCCTGCGGACAGCCGACACTCGTCCTGTTCTGGCGTTACGCGACTATCCTGGAATCCCCTGGCAAACCGCAAATTGCGGCGCATGACTGGTGGGTCTATCACGACTTGCGTCAGTATCGAGTTTGGCCTAATTTGCCCAAATCGGACCATAACCTCGGTGTCTCACATGCAAAGCCTTTCCGCCCATGACGCCAAAGCCCGTTTTGGCCAACTGCTCGATACCGCTCGGCGCGAGCCCGTCGTCATTGAGCGTCACGGGCGCGCTGTCGCTGTCGTCCTTTCGAAAGAAGAGTACGACGAGCTGAATGCCATCAAGCTTCAGCAGCTCCAAGCCGAGATCACTGCGGGGATCGCAGACCTCAAGCGGGGTGCCTACAACGACTACACGACTGACGAGCTTCCCACGCTCGCCGGACGGATCAAGGCCGCTGGTCGCGAGCGACTCACGAAGAAGTGACCTACCGGCTATCGGGAAGAGCGGAAGCGGATCTCGCCGAGGTCTGGGACTATTCCGCCCAACAGTGGAGCCTCGATCAGGCCGATCGCTACATTGATGCCCTGGTGACCCGATTCGCTTGGCTCAGCGAGAACGCCGCCTTGTGGCGACCCCGGCCAGATCTCATTGAGGGACTCTACAGTTATCCGCAACAAAGCCATGTGATCTACTTTCGACGCGGCGCCGATGCGCCAGAGGTGATCGAGATCGTGCGAGTCCTGCATGGCCGGATGGAGCCTGACAAGCGCTTCCGGTGACATGAGGTCTCCTTTGCTCATCGCCGAAAAGGGGACGCGTTTATTTCTGTCAGTTCCGGTGACAGCTTACTGAATTCGGGACATGCGCCAGACGAGAACAGCAGGCGAAATCGCCTGGCACTTGGTTAACCGATGAACCCTATGGCTAACCGAGCGTCGACGCCGAGCCTCAAAGACGTATTGCGCGGTTGCATGCCGGCCAAGCTCACGTTGGCTGACACGCAGATGTCCGCTTATCTGCAATCTCCTGGCATAACCCGTTCCGAGTCCTCTGACCGCTCCCCGCGTCGAAAAGACGGTCGCGTCGTCAGAGCGAGCGACGGCTCCGGGCCAAGGAGGACGATCGACTCCTCAGATGAACGCAGATGCTGGGTCTACGCGGACATGGCGGCTGGTGACACGACTGCTTGCTCCCCAAGATGGCGGCACCACCAGATCCACGGCGTAACTCTTGCTTTCCTGATCGGAGTTCAACAGCCGATCCACCCGCCGCGAGGTCCGACGATGCCCGCTTCCCGCCTGATCATGTATCACAAGCAATCCACCAGCGCCCGCACCCGTTTCCTGCGGCTCGCCCACGGCGGCGTCTGCGGCTTCGCGGCCTTGCCGGCGGATGCCTCGCTCGCCGAGGTCGGCCGCGACTCCGGTCGGTCGGCGGCGCAACCGGTCCCATTGCCGCGCGATGCAGAGACCCGGTTGGGCCTGCCGAGCGGCTCCCTGGAGATCGAGCCGGGCTATCGCTGTCTGGTCACCTCGCCGGAGGAGGGGGCGACCGAGGTGCTGCTCGCCCGCTTCACCAGCATCGATCCGCCTTTCGAGGAGGTCGCGGCCCATGACTGCGCCTTCATCGACCTGACTCAGGCGCGGCACCTGCCCGCGATCGAGCTGGCTTTGCTGCGTCTGGCCTATGAAAGGATCCTGGGCTGATCGCGTTGGGTGGACGATTGTCGGATTCGGCCTGCCGAGCACGCCTTCTGTCACCAACCCGACACGCCCCGCTGCTCCGTTCGCCTATTGTGCAAGCCACGGAGATATCATGCTTGCTACCGTGAAACGATCCCGAGGTTCGGAGCCGCACGCGCATGACCCATTCCATCGAGCAGGGCCTGGATACCAGCGGGACGCTTCGCCTGGACATGAACCACAACCGTTTCGTGGGTCATGGCAGGATCGATCTGCTCCGGCGGATCGGCGAGACCGGCTCGATCTCTCAGGCCGCGAAGTCCATGGCGATGTCCTACAAGCAGGCGTGGGACTCGGTCGACGCCATGAACAACCTGTCGGCACAGCCGCTGGTGCGGCGCCAGGCCGGCGGGCGCCACGGGGGAGGCACCGAGCTGACGGACGAGGGGCGACGCCTGATCGCGGTGTTCGAGGCGGCGGAGCGTGAGCATCAACGCTTTCTCGACCGACTGAGTCAGAGCGTCAAGGATTTCGATCGCTTCCACACCTTGCTCGGCGTCTTGGGCATGAAGGTCAGTGCCCGTAACCTCCTGCGCGGTGTCGTCTCCGCAATCAAACCCGGCGCGGTGAATAGCGAAGTCACGCTCGACATCAATGGCACCCCGTTGGTCGCCATCGTCACCAAGGAGAGCGTGCAGACGCTGGGGTTGGCGCCTGGTGTCGAGGCATTCGCGCTCATCAAGTCGTCTTTCGTCCTCCTGGCGAGCGAGGACGGCGGGTTCAGAACCTCGGCGCGCAACCGACTGTGCGGGATCGTCGAGCGGATCACCACGGGCGCGGTCAACACGGAGGTGGTGCTGGCGCTCGACGGCGGAGCACGCCTCGCCGCCGTCGTCACCATTGAGAGCGCCCAGGCGCTGGGCTTGGCCGAGGGTGGCCGCGCCTGTGCCCTGGTCAAGGCGCCGCATGTGATTCTGGCGGTCAACGAGTGATCCCGGTCGGGTGCGCGGGCGGGTCGCGTGGGTCCGTGGCGACCGCCCAGATCCGGGCTCGGCGCGACCTGGTACCCATGAGTCGAGCCCATCAGTCCAGAAAGCGCACCTGCACATCCCGTGGCGGTGCCAGATGCGGGGCCGTGGTCACCAGCAAGCGGGCGCCAGCGCGGGCGTAGTCCTCGGCATTGCGGGCGTTGATACCGCCTGCGGCGGCGACGATGGCGGCCGAGCCACGCGCGGCGAGCGCCGTTGCGACCTCGGCGACCGCCTGGGGCGTGAATTTCTCCAGTTGCAGCACATCGGCCTCGGCCCAGGCGAGGGCCTCCCCGGGCGTCGCGACCTCGACCACCACCCGCTTCTCCGGGCATTGACGGCGTAGCCGCGCGAGGGTGTCGGCGGGAGGCTCCCCGCCCAGGAAGTGACGATGCTCCGCGAACACCAGGAGCGTCTCGGACAGCCCGGTGCGATGCATCACCGCGCCGCCCGCGCGGAAAGCCTTGACCGCCAGCCGGCGAGTGCCGGGGACATTCTTGCGGGTGCCCGCGACCATGACCTCCGGGTTTGCGCGCCTTGCCGCCGCGACGATCTCGGCGGCGCAAGTGGCGATCCCTGAACTCCACTCCATGAGGGTCTGTGCCACCTTCCAGCCGCGATGCAGCGCCCCGGCGGCACCGGTCGCCTCCAGCAGCAGGTCTCGGTCGGCGCCTGAATGCCGGAGGCGACCCGCGCCTCGGCGTGAGCCCCGCAGAGCTGAAAGAGGCGCACGGCCTCCTCGATGCCGCAGACGATCATGGGATCGCGAGCGAAGAAGCGAATGCGGCCGGGTCGGGAGGCGATGCCCAGTGAGTCGGTCGTGAGGTCGCCAAACGGGACGTCCTCGCTCAAGAGCAGATGAAGCTCCTGGTCGCTGAGGACAGGATGGAAGGCTGTTGACATGATTGCGAATTCTCTCCATGCGGGATCCAGGGCGGACGGCAATGCCAGCGCCCCGTCAGGGCCGGAGAGAATACCCCTGACGGTGCCTGTTCGCAGCGAGGTTTCCCCGAGATTCCGTCGTTCTACAGACCGTTTCGGCGGCGCTAGGGATTGTAGGTCTCCCAGCCGCGGCGGGGGTTGATCCCGCGTGCGTCGCAAGGATCAACCACCCTCCGCGTTGGGCGCGTTCAGTGTCCCGTCTGATCCCTTGACCCCGCCTCTGGCGCAACACTGGCCTTGGCCTTCGCCCGCTCCTCCAACTCCTCGTAGAGCAGCCGGTAGGCCAGGTAGTATTTGTAGATATTGCTGACGTACTGCACCGTCTCGCGACCGATCCGCTCGGCGGCGACGACTTCCACATTGTTGAACCACTTGTTGGGGTCCAGACCGCGTTGCGCGGCTTCCTTGCGCAGTTTGGCGATGCGGCCGGGGCCGGCGTTGTAGGCGGCGAAGGTGAAGAGCCCCCGATTCAGCTCATCCATCGGCTGCTTGGCGAAGTAGCGGTTCATCATGAAGCGGATGTACTTGACCCCGGCGTGGATGTTCGGGGCGAGCTCGCGAATATCACCGACCCCCAGCTCCTTGCCAGTCGCGGGCATCACCTGCATCACCCCAATCGCGCCCACCGGGCTCCGGACGCCGTGGTCGAGACGCGACTCCTGATAACCCTGCGCCGCCATCAGCAGGTAGTCCATGTGGTAGTCCTTGCCATACTCGCGGAAGATCTCGCGCAGCTTTTCAAGCTTCCGAACCTCTTCCGGCGCGGTCGCGGCCTTGGCGAACTTGACGCTCTTGAGGTACTTCTGGAACAGGACGTTGCGTTCCCGTGAGCCCTCGGGGTAGCGGTCGAGAAAGGCGTTGAGCTCGCCCTTGAGCCGCGGACTGTCCTTGCGGATCATCCAGGCGATCTCGCCGCCGGTGCGCACCGCGACGTCCGGATGGAGGCTGATCTGATCGAAGATCTGTTTCCAGAACTCGGCGATGTGATCGTCGACGATGGTTGCCTTGACTAGACCGGCGTTGACCATCTCCAGAATGTCCTCGTCGGCGAGTTCCTCGGGTGCGATGCGCACCTTGACTGGCGCCTTGCCGGCCGCGGCGAGCCGGGCGTTGAGGCTCGCGAGACTGGCGTGGAAGCTGGACGACTGGCGGATATAGACATCCTTGCCGGAGAGCGCGTCGACGCTCTCGATCGGCTCCGCTCCTGGTCCGGTGACCAGGATCTCCGACACATGGCGGCGGCTCGGCTCGGCGAAGTCGGCTTGCGCGAGCCGTTCGGGGGTGATCGTGAGATTGGCGGCGGCGATGTCGCCACGGCCCGCCAGCAGGGCCGGGATCATCTCCTCGACGGTGGTCGGCACGAAGAGCACATGCACCTGGACATGCTTATTCTGGAGCTGTTTGTTCAGATCCCGCTCGAACAGCCGAAAGGCGTCGTAAACCAAGCCATGCTGCTCGCCGCGATCGACGAAATAGAGCGTTTTGGAGTAGGTCGTCAGCACCCGGATCTGGCGCCGCTTGACCATGCCGTCGAAGTCGCCGGTCCAGGGCTTGGCGGTGACATCCGGCAGACTGAAGGGCGCGTCATCCGTGGCGGTGGGAACCGTTTGCGGCTCCTCGCCGGATGCGCACAGGGCGAACAGAAAACCGATCAAGAATAGCAGCGCCGAGGATCGTATCGCTCGCATGCATTGAGCTCCTATCGAAGGCGGTTGGGGAGCCACGCTCGACGGTCGTCGCCGTCAGCCGGGCAGGTCTCTCGCGGAGACTGGCATTGCCGATCGCATCCTGTCCGTCGACCCGGTTCCGGGGCGCGAGTCGCTGTTCGCGGATCGGCCAGACGTCCGTGAAACGGCGCGGTTGCCCTTATCATTCGGACCCTTCATGCTCGCTTAGACTATAGATCATGAGGACGATGAGTTGGGCCGGGAGCGCAGGTCGGGAGCCGTCATGCCTGAACCATCGGCGTCTCGATCCCAAGGTTTGCACGGCGAGCGCATGGCAACCAGACGGAGGCGACCCTTGAAACTCTTTCAATCCATCTTCGGCGGCGGCGAGACGCGCGGGCGCTACCCGGAATCCCTGATCGACATGGCGACCGAGCGCGCGGTGGACGGCGCGGATGCGCGGATCAGGCTGCTGGCGGGCTATCGCAAGCGGCTGCGGAAACCGGTCATCCAGGCGATCGACCATGTGGTTGCGCTGGTGGACGCCATCCATGGTCCGCTGTCGGCGGGTGCGCGCGACCATGGCGAGGAGCCGCGGCTGGCGGCGGTCTTCTCCTCCGCTGGGGACATGCTGGATCTCCTCGGGCGCGACCCGGCGCTGAGGCAATTCCTGGCGAGCGGGGAGGGGTGTGGCAGCGAGCGCGTCACCGCGCTGCTGTTGGCCGAGCGGGTGGAGCGCAACATCCTGGGGATGGATCTGGTCGGCGATCAGGTGCGCCGCGACGTGCCCCAGGTCGCCGTCAGCTTCACCGCGCATCGGCTGCTGGATCCGAACGCGAGCGAGGCGGAGAGCCGCCGTCAGTGGAAACGCAGGGCTTTCGACCATCTGCTGACCCTGGCGCTGACGCGGATCGCCGAGGGGCGGGTGGAGCGGGCCGACCTCACCCGTCAGCGCGATCTGCTGAGGCGCAAGTTGACCGCACTGGAACGCGGCGGCTGGAGCTTCGAGCAAGCAGAGGCCGGACAGGCTGACCCAGCGGCGCTGATGGCGGAGCTGGACGCGATCACCGCGCAACTGGCCGAACTCGGCGTGGATCAGGGCGTTCTCGCCGCCCATCTCGGGATCCTGGTCGAGCTGCTCGATGATGCCCCGCGTCAGCTCTGGGCCGAGCCGCTGACCCTCTTCCTTGATCCCATGAACATCCAGCGCGACGGGCGGGATCCGTCCGCGCGTCGCATCGAGCTGTGGGAGCTGCGCAATGCGCGCGGGCGGCGCGCCGTCATGCTGCCGCTAACCATCGCGCCCGCCGAACTCCCAGTACGCGAGGATCTGGTGAGCGCGGCGTCGCGGTATCTGCAATGACTCCCGACCGCTTCGCCCGAACCGCTGGCGAGCGGTTGCGCGCGCCGCGTGCCGCCGCCATCGCCGGCCTCCTCTTCTCGGTGCTGCTGATCGCGAGCGTCCTGCTGCTGCACCAGGCGGTCCCGGCCGATCCGCTGGAGGCCGGAGCCTGGCTCGAGACCCGCGCCGATACGGTCGCGCTGGCGCTGAACCTGGTGCCCTTCGCTGGCGTCGCCTTCCTCTGGTTCATCGGCGTGCTGCGCGACCGCCTCGGCGAGCGCGAGGACCGTTTCTTCGCGACCGTCTTTCTCGGCAGCGGGCTGCTCTTTCTCGCCATGCTTTTTTTCTCGGCGGCGGTCGCGGGCGGACTCATCATCGCCCACACCGCCGAGCCGGAGCGGCTGCTCGGCTCCGCGACCTTCGCCCTGGGCCGTGCCATCACCTATGAAATCATGAACGTCTATGCCATCAAGATGGCCGGCGTCTTCATGATCGTGACCTCCACGCTCGCCCTGCGCACCGGCTTCCTCGCCCGCTGGATCGCCTTCCTCGGCTATCTCCTCGCCCTGCTCCTGCTGTTCAGCGGCAGGCACATCGAGGGGATTCTGATCGTCTTTCCCGTCTGGGTGCTCCTCATCAGTTTCTACATTTTGGTCGATAATCACAGGAGAGTCGCCGCCGGCGGCCGCCCACGGGGGGGAGACAAACCATGAAGAACGATTCCAAGCCAGACACCAAGGGGCAGGAGGAGAAGGACGCCGCCGCCCCCGCAAAAATGAAGGCCAAGAAATACCTGAAGGAGCTGGCCAAGCTGCATGTCGAGCTGGTGAAACTCCAGGAATGGGTGCGCCACGCAAGGACTGAAGGTCTGCATCGTCTTCGAGGGCCGCGACGGCGCGGGCAAGGGCGGCACCATCAAGGCGATCACCGAGCGGGTCAGTCCGCGCGTCTTTCGCGTGATCGCGCTGCCCGCGCCGACCGAGCGCGAGAAGAGCCAGATCTATATCCAGCGCTACATGCGCCACTTCCCGGCCGCCGGGGAGGTCGTCATCTTCGACCGCAGTTGGTACAACCGCGCGGGGGTCGAGCGCGTCATGGGCTTCTGTACCGAGGAGCAGACCGAGCGCTTTCTGAGTTTGGCGCCGATGTTCGAGAAGGCCATGATCGACTCGGGCGTTATCCTCATCAAATACTGGCTGGAGGTCAGCCCCGAGGAACAGACACGGCGTCTTTCGGCGCGCATCGAGGATGGGCGCAAGCTCTGGAAGCTCTCGCCGATGGATCTGCAATCCTACAGCCGCTGGTACGACTACTCGCGGGCGCGCGACGCCATGTTCGCGGCCACGGATACGGACATCGCCCCCTGGTTCGTGGCGCGCTCCGACGACAAGAAGCGGGCGCGGCTCAATATCATCCGCCATCTCTTGAGCCAGATCCCCTACGAGGAGCTGCCGCGCGAGCGGGTGGTGCTGCCCAAGCGGCAGAAGCCGCACGGTTATCGGGAGCCAGACCACCCCTTCAGGTTCGTCCCCGAGGCGAGCTGAGGCGAGGCAAGCCGACCAAGGCGGTCAGTCGGGGGCGACGGGCGAATCCGAACCGCGAAAAGTTGCCCGCTAGAGGCTGGCCGCTGCCAGCCTTCGCTCAATGTCCACCCAGAACCAGCGTTTGAATCGGCATCAGCAACGCCTGGATACGCAGGATCATGGCGTGTACCAGGCCGACCGTGTCGATGGCGTGCAGTCCGAAGCGGCGTAGGGTGCCGGTGTTGGGATCGCTGAGCGCTTCATGATTGTTCGTGTAGGCATTGGCGATGCAGATGCCGCCTTGCGGCAGGTCGTCGAGCTGGCCCTTGTAGAGCGGCTCCAGGATGACGGTGATGGTGCCGGGACGGGCCATCTGCTGGACCTCGAGCAGTTGGTCGGTGGACCGGACCTGACCGGTGGCGATGACATCCTGGACCTCGGTGACGACCACCGGGACGATCCGCCAGGGTTTGGCGACACAGGCGACCTCGCCGATCATGCCGACCTTGAGCACGGATGCCTCGATCTGACCGAACCCGGCCATCAGGCCCGTGACCTTGCGCGTCGGCACCAGAATGCCGGCGGGCCGGAGCATGGGGTTGACCACATCGCCCGCGCGCAGCGCGAACTGCTGCACCACACCATCGGTTCCGGCCACGACCAGGCTCTTGGCGACCTCGATCTCGGCCTCGCGCAGCGCCGCCTCGGCGCTGGCCTTCTGGGCCGGGAGCTGGAATTTCAGCTCCGAGACCACGGCCTCGCGGCTGGCCAGGGCCGCGTCGAGCGCGCCCTGCTGCGACTCGACATTGACCCGCGCGCGCTCAACGTCGCGCGCCGCGACCGAGCCGGGACTGCGCTTCTGCACCTCCGCGCGGGCCTTGAACTCATCGCTGGCCTGTTCCAGCATCCCGCGCGCCTGGGTGATGCGCCCCTCGGCCTCGGCCAATTGGGATTGCGCCACGACCATCGCGGCCTGGATCTCGGCGATCTTGCGGCGGGCCGTCTCGGCCGCCGCCTCCTGCTCGGTGCTGTCGAGCCGGAACAGCGGCTGACCGGCCGTCACCTGCTGATTGATGTCGACGTAGGTCTCCGCCACCCGGCCGTTGCGCTCCGGCAGCAGGGTCACGGTGCGGAACACCGAGGAGGCGGCCTTGGTCGAGGGGTGGAAGTAGAAGATGGTCGTGATCAGGCTCAGCGTCAGGATCAGGCAGAGCGTGATCCCCCAGCGCAGTTCGAACCAGACCGAGAAGAAGTTGATCTCGCGTCCAAGCCGCTTGCCCTGGACGAAGCGGCGAAAGAGAAAATCAGGAAAGATCGTCAGCATCGAGCAGAGGAAGAGTTCCAACATGGGTCATTCCTCCGTCGCGCCGGCCGACTGGCCGACGGTGGTCGCGGGGACTTCCCGCGCGGGAACCCTGGCGCGCGCGGGCTCTGGCTCTGGGGGCGGCGGCGCGGCGGCGTGTTGCACCCCATCGGCCAGACGCTCCAGGGAGCGCGCGATCGAGCCGAGCGGCGTCGTGAAATCCGGCAGCGGCACCAGGGCGAGCAGCAACCCGGCGATCCAGAAGGCGTGGTTGTGGGTGAAGAGCGCCAGCAGCCCCAGCACCGCGACGAACTGGAACTGGATCTTCTGGCCGCGATGCGCCAGTTGCTCCGGTAGCGCGTGGAGCTTGAAGTAGAAGAGACCCAGTCCGATCAGGGCCGCTAGCACGAAGATGGCCATCACCACGAAGAGCACATCCGTCTCACCAGGCGCGGTGACGAAGGGCGGCAGGTGGTGCGTCGCGGCCGGGTGTGACAGGTCAGCCATGTCGAGAAGTCTCCTAGGCGCGATGAGTGGAATCGCCGTCGGTCATCGAAAAACGCGCGATGGCCTGCGACAGGCTGAAAAAAAGGCGCTCCCGTCCCAGCCGCGCGCCGAGCGGCGAACGCTGGACCATGCCGAGCACCTCGGGGTTGAGCGCCACCAGCCAGAGCTGGATGCCGCGCTCGCGCAACCGCTCCTCGCCCTCGGCGAGCATCTTGAGCGCCGAATACTCCATATCCGGCACGGCTCTGAAGTCGATCGCCACCACCCGCGGCCGGGTGTCCTCGATCAAGGGCCAAAGCTGCTCCCCAACGCGCTGGGCGTTGGCGAAGAAGAGACGTCCCTCGGGGCGCACCAGCAGCAGTCCGGGCAGGCTCTCGTCCTCGGGATGCGCGTCCGAGCGTGGGCGGAAGCGGTTGGTCCCCGGCTTGCGCCCGAGGACATAGAGCCGGGGATGGGCGGTCTGATAGGCGAGCGCGACCAGCGAGACGATGATCGCCACCGCGATCCCCTTCAGGGTTCCGAGCAGCACCACACCGGCGAAGGCGGCGAGCGCCCAGAGAAACTCCATCCGCCGCACCCGCAGGATGGCGGCGAACTCCGCCGGCTGGATCAGCCCGATCGAATAGACGATGACCACGGCGGCCAGGGTCGCCTGGGGCATGAGTCCCATCAGCGGCGCGAGCAGGACCAGGGTCGCCACAGCGGCAGCGGCCGTCACCAGCCCGGCGATCTGGGTGCGCGCACCGGCGCGCCGGTTGACCGCCGTCTGCGAGGTGCCGCCGCCGCCGGGCATGGCGCCGAAGAGACCGCCGACCAGGTTGCCCAGGCCCGTCGCCACCAGCTCCCGGTTCGGCTCGGGTCGCGGCTCGCCACGTCCGGCGAAGGCGCGCGCGGCGGCGATCGACTCGGTGAAGCTCATGAGGGCGATGCCGAGCGCGCCGGGCCAGAGCTGCTCGATCAGACCCAGGCTGGGCGGTGAGAAGGACGGCAGGCCCTGGGGGATGTGGCCCACGATCGCCACGCCATGGCCTTGCAGCGCGAACAGACCCGAGACGGCGATGCCGAGCGCGACCGCGACCAGCGGCGCGGGCGCGCGCGGGGCCAGGCGCTCGATCCCGATCAGGATCGCCAGCATGGCGACGCCGACCGCCAGGGTCGCGAATGAGGTCTCGGGCAGGTGATGGAGGAGCGCCAGGAGGTCGCGCAGAAAGCCGCTCTTGTCGAAATGGATGCCGAGCAGCTTGGGCACCTGATCCAGGACGATGACCAGTCCCACCCCCGCCTTGAAGCCGGTCAGCACCGGCTCCGAGATGAAGCTGGCGACCACCCCCAGACGCAGCACCGCCGCCAGGATCAGCATCACCCCGACCAGAAAGGCCAGGGTGGCGGAGGCGGTCAGCAGGGCCGCTGGCTCACCGCCCGGCACCACCAGCGCGAGCTGGGTGCCGGTCAGGATCGCCAGCGTCGTCGTGGTGCTGACGCTCAAGGGCCGCGAGGTGCCGAGGATGGCGTAGATCACCAGGGGAACGAAGGCGGTATAGAGCCCAACCTCGACCGGCAACCCGGCGATGCTGGCATAGGCCATGGCCTTGGGGACGACCACCGCCGCCGTGGTCAGGCCAGCAAGCAGATCCAGGCGCAGCCAGCCCTTCTGGTAATCGCCAAGCCAGTCGGTCATGGGGAGGATGCTCATGGCGGATTCACTCCTGAAGCTCCCCCGGCTCGTTGGGGACGTCACCGGGAAGACTGTAGGGGGTGGCGAAGACCAGGTGCGTCACGAAGAGCACGCCGCCGCCGGGCCGGTTGATTTTTGCCTGGGCGCAGATCTCGTCGAAGAGGGCGTCCGCCGCCTCCGGGTCCACGACGACGGTGACCAGGCGCGCAAGCGTCGGCTCGGGCAGCTTGCCGCCGTGCGCGCTGGCCTCCCGCAGCACGGAATGGCCGCGACAGTAAAGACTGTCGGCCCGGGTAATACCGCGTTGGTCGCGCAGCCAGGCCAGCAGGCGCCGATCCGTGCCGTCGTCCGGCAGGATGCAGGAGATGAGCTTGGCGCCAGCGCCGGGCACTGGCGCGTCCGCCGGGTGCGCGTTCATGGCGGACCCCCAGGTCCGGCCACCTGCTCCAGGATCTCGCGCGGCACATAGGTCGCCATCTTCTCGACCGTCGTGATGTAGGCCATGCCGGCGCCGGGTTGGTTAAGCTCGGCGGCGCGGTAGATCGCCTCGAAGATCACATCCTGGTAGTCGGTCGCCACCAGAATGCTGATGACATCCTTCTCCGCCTCGACCGCGATGCCCAGCAGCCCGAGCCGCTCGCGCGGTCCGATGCCGCGCGCGTGATAGACCAGCGCGCCCGCCGCGCCCATCGCCCGGGCGGCCTTGATGACCGCGTCGCCGCGACCCGTGGAGACGATGCAGGTGATGAGCGCCACGTCGGTCAGATAGGTGATCTTCTCGTCTTTCATAGCGGTGACTGAACCTCCAGCGCCGGGTGGGTGGGTGGCTCGCGACTGTCGGCCCGCGCCTCCAGTTCCGCTCGCAGGCGGGTCCAGAGCCCGGTCAGCAGCACGCTGATGATCGGCCCGATGGACGCCAGACAGAGGATGCCGAACCCCTCGACGGCGTGCGTCGCGTTGCCGAGCCCCAGGCCCATGGCGAGCACCAGCGGCACGGTGATGGGGCCGGTGGTGACGCCGGCGCTATCCCAGGCGACGTTGACGAACTCCTCCGAGGACAGCGCGGTGAGCACTGCGGCGAGCAGGTAGGGCGGCACGATCAGCCAGACCAGCGGCAGGTCGAAGACCAGCTTGGCGACGCCGAGCGCGATCCCGCAGGCGACCCCGACCGAGACCGCGAGGATGAGCATGCGTTTCTTGAAGAAGCCATTGGTGAGCTGCTCGGCGGTGACGCCCAGCGCGTTCAGCGCCGGCTCCGCGATGGTGGCTCCGAAACCCAGCACCCAGGCGAA
Organism: uncultured Gammaproteobacteria bacterium; assembly: GCA_963818415.1. Taxonomy (GTDB): domain Bacteria; phylum Pseudomonadota; class Gammaproteobacteria; order Chromatiales; family Chromatiaceae; genus CAWFSC01. The sequence goes on from CAWFSC010000005.1 coordinate 18,631, forward strand.
CACCAGTGCGAGGGTCAGCCCCACGCCGTAGAGATAGAGCGGCGAGCCCTCCGCGCCGGGAATCGCCATGAAGGCCGCCGGCACCAGTGAGCCGGCGCTCCCGCCGAGCCTGGACAGACCGTAGGTCAGTCCCAGGTTGAAGAGGCACATGCCGAGCACCGTGAGCCCGATCCCGAGGAGCATCTCGCGCGGATGCGGCAGACGTTCCCGCAGCACCAGCTTGAGGATGAGGAACAGGAAGAGCACCAGCGGCAGGATGGCACGGATTCCCATGATCACCTCGACGCCAGGGCTGCGCTCATACCAGGCCAGCACGCCGACGCCGGTGCCCGCCGCGGCCGTGGCGGCGGCGAGGATGTCCGCCGGGGTGAGGGTTCCGGCGACATGGAAGGCCAGCAGCAGCACGCCGATGACGGGAAAGATCGACGCCAGGGTCACGATGCCGAAGCCGGACAGTCCGGAATCCCCCCGCCCGGCGGCGGCGGCGATGCCGATGCCGAGCGACAGCACCAGCGGCACCGTGACCGGCCCGGTGGTCACCGCGCCCGCATCCCAGGCGAGCCCCATGACCTTGGCCAGCTCCGGGTCGCTCGCGCCGTAGACGGTGAGCCCGAGCAGAGGGACCAGCGAGCCGTAGATCAGTGGCTTGAGGCTCCAGCCATAGAGAAAGCGCAGCGTCCCGACCACCGCCGCCAGTCCGACGCTGGCGCCGATGACCAGCACCAGCGCGCCCGACCACTGGTTGAGCAGCACCCAGAGATAGGGCGCCCGCGCCGGCGAAACGTTCTGCCCGGCGGCCTGGAGTGCGCCGATGGCCGGCTCCGCGAAGGTCACGCCGATCCCGAGCAGGAGTGTGATGAGGAGCACCAGCGGCAGCGGCGACTTGCGCGGCAGGGTGTGCCCGATCAGCTCGCCGAAGGGCATCAGGCCCAGCTTCAGCCCCTCCATGAAGCACATGAGGCCGAGGATCACCGCGAACAGACCCGCCGTGATGAGCCAGGAGTCGTCGACCAGTTGGCGCAGGATCAGGATCTGGAAGAGCGCGAGATAGACCGCCAGGGGCGCGACCGCCTTGAGCTGATCCAGGAAGCGCACGGAGACGTAGGGACGCAGCAGGGCCATCACCTCGTCCGGGTGTAGCCGGATGGTAGGCGGGCGCGGCGGCGGTACCGGTCGGCCGAGCGCGTCGCGTCCCGCCGCTGGCATGATCGCGTTGCAACTGACCTCGCGCCGGCCGGCGCCGATGGCGCGGAGATAGTCTCCGTATTTGAGGGAGTGCTTCATACCGGATCGGTGTCCTCTCCAGGAATCCAGCTTAGCGGTTTGCGTGACCGCGGACGCCACGGGTGAATGATCGCGGCCCTGGTTGCTTCGCCGTCACGGGGTTCGCGGCGCTTGCGCGGCGAACGGACCGGCGTTGACGCTAGGGCCGCATGCGGTATGGAGGCAGGGCGCCCGCCCGCCAAGAGGCGGCTGCCTTTGGCACGCAACCCCGGGCCGGCATGCCGCCGTGGATGCCGTCACCTTGAGCAAGGCGTGTCGAAAATGATCAGCGGCTGACGGGATCGAGAAAGCCGTAGCGTCGAATTTGTACCATACTTTTGGCCGATTAGCCGAGCAAGCCTGGGGCAAGGATGGTCGTCGATGACACTCTGTGATCCCGCGAGGCGCATCGGGCTGAACAGGCGGTCCACGCCTCGGTCGGTGAACAGGCCGGGAGGCACTCATGTCGACACCCAAATACCCCTCGCTCTTCCAGATCAACACGCGCGTCCGCCTGGCCGAGCTATCCGCCGCGCTTGGCCGTGCCGCGACCCTCGACGATCTGAGCGATGCCGAACTCGACCAACTCGCCCGCGACGGCTTCGACCTGGTCTGGCTGCTCGGCGTCTGGCAGACGGGCGAGGCCGCTCGCCGCGTGTCGGCGACGAACCCCGAGTGGCTTGCGGAGTACGCCCGCGTCCTCCCAGACTGCACCGAGTCCGATGTCTGCGGATCCTGCTTCGCCATCCGCGACTATCGGGTCCACGCCGATTTCGGGGGCGACGCGGCCCTCGCCCGACTGCGCGAACGTCTGCACGGGCGCGGTCTGCGGCTCCTGCTCGACTTCGTGCCGAACCATGTGGCGCCCGATCATCCCTGGGTCGATGAGCATCCAGACTTCTTCCTCACCGGGACGGAGGCCCAGCTCGCGGCGGAACCCCACAACTACCGGCGTCTCGATACGACCAATGGCAGCCGCATCCTGGCCTATGGACGCGACCCTTACTTCCCCGGCTGGCCGGACACCCTTCAGCTCGATTACGGCAATCCCGCGCTCCAGGACGCACTGCTGGGCGAACTGAGCCGGATCGCGCGCCAGTGCGATGGGGTGCGCTGCGACATGGCGATGCTGGTGCTGCCGGAGATCTTCGAGCGGACCTGGGGGATTCCCACCGAACCCTTCTGGCCACGGGCCACGGCGGCGGTGCGCGCCGAGGTTCCAGGCTTCCTCTTTCTCGCCGAGGTCTACTGGGATCTCGAATGGGCGCTTCAGCAACAGGGATTCGACTACACCTACGACAAGCGGCTCTACGACCGCCTGGTGGAGGGCGCGGCGCGCCCGGTTCGCGAGCACCTGCTGGCCGGCCTGGACTTCCAGGACCACCTCGCGCGCTTCCTCGAAAATCACGACGAGCCGCGGGCCGCCGCGACCTTTGCGCCGGACGTCCACCGCGCGGCCGCTGTCATCACCTTCCTCGGCCCCGGCCTGCGCTTCTTCCACCAGGGGCAGCGCGAGGGCAAGCGGATCCGCATCCCGGTCCACCTGGGGCGGGGACCGGCCGAGACGCCGGATGCCTCGATCGCCGCCTTCTATGACGCGCTTTTGGCCTGCCTGCGGGATCCCGTCTTCCGCGACGGTCAGTGGCAGCTTTTGGACACCCAGTCCGCCTGGCCCGGAAACGCGACGTACGACGCCTTCGTCGCCTATTCCTGGACCGGCCCTGGCGACGTCCGCCGTCTGGTCGCGGTGAACTATGCTGATGACCAGGGCCAGTGTTATCTGAGGCTGCCCTGGGGCGACCTCCAGGGACAGAGTTGGCGATTTGCGGATCGGCTGGGGGAAGCGGTCCATGACCGTGACGGGGTCGACCTCGCCATCCATGGGCTTTACCTCGACCTGCCGGCCTGGGGCTGCCATGTCTTCGAGGTGCAACCGGTCTCGGCCGTCCTGCCCGACGCCACGCGCCAGCCGTCTGGCGCTTCGACTGTTATTTCAAGAGCGAGTCACGACCCATGACTGAGATCACTCCACGCTGGGAATGGCGAACATTCGGTCGACACTTCGGCGAGGCCGAGCGGCGGTTGGCCGCCTTGGCGCCGGAGGGGGTGCAGGAGAGCGATGAGGTCTATCTGCTCTCCGGCAACGGCGGCAATATCAAGGTCCGCTCGGCACTGATGGACATCAAGGTGCTGCGCCAGGTCAATGCCGAGGGTCTTGAGCAATGGACCCCGGTCATGAAGGCGGCGTTTCCGCTGTCAGCGGCGGCGGTAGCCAGCGTGCTGGAATCCCTCGGGCTCCCGGTGCCCGCGCTGTCCCGCGAGCCGTCTTCGTTCGATGCCTTGGTCGCGGAATTTGCCGGTCCTGACACCGGCATTCGCGTCGTGAACGTCCACAAGCGGCGCACCCGTTATACGGTCGGCGGCTGCATGGCGGAACTCTCAGAGGTGGTCGCCAACGGCAAGCCCACCCGGACCATCGCCGTCGAGTCGCCGGATGCCACGGCGGTGATCCAAGCCGTCCGGGATCTCGGCTTGGGCGGCTACGTGAATACCAGTTATCCGCGCGGACTCGCGGCCCTGATCGACGGTGCGCCGGAGCGCTACGCCGTCATCGACGCTGGCACCAATTCCATCAAGTTCCACCTCGCCGAGCGTGACGGGGAAGGCCGTTGGCATGCCGTCAGCGACCGCGCGGAGGTGACGCGCCTCGGCGAGGGGCTCGCGGAACAGGGCGTGATCAGCGACGCCGCACTGGAGCGCGCGGTTGACGCCATCGCGGGCATGGTGGACGAGGCAATGCGCCAGGGCGTGCGGGCGATCATCGCGGTCGGCACGGCCGGTCTGCGGATCGCCGCCAATGGCGAGGCGGTGGTCGCCGCCATCGCGGCGCGTACCGGCGTGCGCATCGAGGTGATTTCCGGCGAGGAAGAGGGCCGGCTGGCCTATCTGGCGGCCCGCGCGGGGCTTGGGTTGAAAGGAGGCTCGCTGGTCGTGTTCGACACCGGCGGCGGCAGTTCCCAGTTCACCTTCGGCCAGGATGACCAGGTGGATGATCGCTTCAGCGTCAAGGTCGGTGCCGTGCGCTATACCGAGCGCTTCGGGCTCGACGGCGTGGTGTCGGTGGAGACGCTGCATGAGACCCTGGCGACCATGGCGGCGGACCTGTCGCGTATCGACAGACGCCCGGTCCCCGACCAACTGATCGGAATGGGTGGGGCGGTGACCAATATCACGGCGGTCAAGCACGGGCTGGCGGTCTACGACCCGACGCTGGTCCAGGGCACGGTGCTCGACCGCGCCGAGATCGATCGCCAGATCGAGCTCTACCGCGCGCTGGATGCGGACGCCCGCCGCGCCATCGTCGGCCTGCAACCGAAGCGCGCGGAGGTCATCCTCGCCGGGGCCTGCATCATTCGCACGGTGATGGAGAAGCTCGGCAAGGACGCCTTCACGGTGAGCGATCGCGGTCTACGCCATGGCGTGCTGGCCGATCGCTGCGACGGCTGAACCGCGATGCGGAGGCGGCCGGGATGACCATCGGAATCCGTCTTGACGATCAGCAAGGGGAAAAGACCATGACCACCGCGAAAGCCAAAACACGCGATGCCGACGTCCCGGCGCCGACCCTCTCGCAGGAGGATCTGAAGAAGGTGCTGCAACTCGCCAAGGCATCGGAAAGCGTGGAGCTCAAGTTGTCCGTGCCCGCCACGGGGCATCGCGCGACGCTCGACGGTATCGGGCTCGATCCAGTGGAGGCCCAGCCGCGCCAGGTGTTCTTTTTCGATACCTCCGATCTGGCCCTGAACCGCGCCGGCCTGATCGTGCGGGCGCGGCGCATCCAGGGCGGCGAGGCCGATACGGTCATCAAGCGGCGCCCGGTGGATCCGACCACCATCGACCCGGACCTCAAGCGGTCGAAGAGCTTCAAGGTGGAGTTGGATCTGATGCCCGGCGGCTACGTCTGCTCGGCCTCCTACAAGGGCGCCTGCACCGGGCAGGATGTGCGCGAGGTCGCGGCTGGCGAGGCATCGATCCGCTCCCTGTTCTCCAAGGGCCAGCGCGGCTTTTACGATGCCCACGCGCCCGCGGGTATCGAGATGAATTCGCTGCGCATCCTCGGCCCCATTTTCCTGCTCAAGGCCAAGCACCAACCCAAGAACTTCGACCACAACATCACCGTGGAGATGTGGTTCTATCCGGATGGCTCGCGCATCCTTGAGGTGTCCACCAAGTGCCTGCCGGCGCGAGGTGTTCCAGGTCACGACCGAGTTCAAGGTCTATCTCTCGGACTGCGGCATCGCTATTGGCGATCTCCAGGAGTCGAAGACCAAGTCCGCGCTGGAGTTCTTCAAGGCGCAATTGACCTGATGCGCAACGCCGCGACCTTCATCCGCCCGGAGCGCGCCCCGCGATGAGGATCCAGGACGCAGGCCCCGGCGAGGGTTTCCCCCAGCAACCGCCGGACTTCTCCCTGGTTATCGGCGGGCCGCTCTTTCAACTGCTGCGCCGGACGCATCTGTCCGACGATGCGCTGTTGCTGGTGCGTCAGCGCATCCTCATCATCGCCCTGATTGCCTGGCTGCCGCTGCTGGTACTCTCGGCGCTGGAGGGCAATCTGCTGGGCGGGGGCGCGGCGGTGCCATTCCTGCTGGACGTGGAAGCGCATCTGCGGTTCCTGGTGACGCTGCCCCTGCTGATCGCCGCCGAGCTGGTCGTGCATCAGCGCATGCGCCCCATCGTGGCGCAATTCCTGGAACGCCATCTGATCCCCGAGGACGCGATGGCGCGTTTCAAGGCATCCATCGCGGCCGCCTTCCGACTGCGGAATTCCGTGCTCGCCGAGCTGCTGCTCATCGCCTTCGTTTATGGGGTCGGGATTCTGTTCCTGTGGCCGCATTACCTGGCGCTCGACGCGACCACCTGGTACGGCAGGCCGTCCGCGGAGGGCTCGACGCTCTCGGTCGCCGGTATCTGGTACGGCTACGTGAGTCTGCCCTTCTTCCAGTTTCTGCTGGTGCGCTGGTACTTTCGTCTGTTCATCTGGTCGCGTTTTCTCTGGCAGGTGTCGCGCATCCCGCTGCGCCTGGTCCCGACGCATCCGGATCGTGTCGGCGGCCTGGGATTTCTGTCCAACACGGTCTATGCCTTCGCGGTGCTCGCCGTCGCGCACGGCGTCATGATGGCCGGCCCCCTTGCCAATCGTATCTTCTACACCGGGGCCGCGCTGCCGGATTTCAAGGTCGAGATCGCCGTCGTGGTCGTCTTTCTATTGGGCCTTCTGATCCTGCCACTGCTGGTGTTCGCGCCCCAGTTGGCCCAGACGAAGCGAATCGGGCTGCGGGAATACGGTGCCCTGGCCGAGCGTTATGTGCGGGAGTTCGATGCCAAATGGCTGCGCGGCGGCGCGTCCGCCGACGAGCCTTTCGTCGGCAGCGGCGACATCCAGTCGCTTGCCGATCTGGGCAACAGTTACGAGGTGGTGCGCACCATGCGCATCGTACCGGTGACGCGGGAGGCGATCCTACGCCTCGGGGCCGCGACGCTGTTGCCGCTGGTGCCTCTGGCGCTGACCATGATGCCGCTGGAGGAGCTGCTCAAGACGCTGTTCGGCATCCTCTTCTAACCCGAACGCGTCATGGCGTCCGGTGGTCTTCCCAATCCTCCCAGTCCACCGCATGGGTCTTGAGATAGCGACTGACGGCGACACCCAGGGTCGCGAAGAAGTTTTCCTCGCCGAGCCGCGACAGGATCTCGAATCGCCTCAGCTTATCCTTGACCGGATCCTTCATCTCGGCAAAACACAGCTCGATGCCGGCGGCGTGCAGGGTTTCGTCCAGCTCGGCCAGCATGTCCGCGGCGGTGACGTCCACGCTGGTGACCGGTTCCGCCGCCACCACCACCCAGCGCACCGGCGTGGGCGATGTGGCCACCGCGTCCAGCAGGCGGTCGCGGAAAAACTCGGCGTTGGCGAAGAACAGGGGCGCATCCCAGCGAAACAGGACCAGGCCGGGGATGCGGCGTGCGTCGGGATGACGGGTCATGTCGTGATAGCCCTTGACGCCCTCGACGCGCCCCAGCACGGCGGAGTAGGGGCGCCAGCCATCCCACAGGAATTCGACGACGGCAATCACGATGGCCAGCCCAATGCCTGGAATCGCACCGAGCATGGCGACGCCCAGGGTACAGACGATCGACAGCCAGAACTCCCAGCGCTGGATGCGATAGATCCGACGCAGGTCGGCGACCTCGAACAGACCAATGGCCGAGGCGATCACCACGGCCGCCAAGGCGCTGGTGGGCAGGTTCCGCAGCAGGTCGGGCGCCGCCACTAACAGCAGGGCAACCGTCAGCGCGCCGACGACGCCGGTCACTTGGGTTCGCGACCCCGCAGCCTCGGCCACCGGCGTGCGTGACGAGCTGCTGCTGACCGGAAAGCCCTGGAAGAATCCGGCCGCCAGGTTGGCAACGCCGAGCCCCACCATCTCCTGGTTGGGGTCGACAGCGGTCCGGGTCCGCGCCGAATACACCCGCGAGAGCACGCTGGTGTCGGCGAACGAGACCAGCGCCACCGCACAGCCGCCGATCAGGACGGGGACGACATCGGCGCTCGTGATCCACGGCAGCGCGAAGGCCGGCAGACCTTGCGGGAGTGAGCCGAGGATCGCCACATCGGCACGCGCGCCGAGGTCCAGCACGCCGACGGCAAGGGTCGCCCCGATCACCGCGATCAGGATGCCCGGTATGCGCTTGGTGACCCTTGAGCAGCAGGATCACCGCCAGGGTGGCGGCGCCGACCATGAAGGCAATCCAGTTGGTGCGGCCGTCGATCACCGCCGTGGCGATGGCCCGCAGATCGCCCAGCGGTCCGGTGCCTTCGATCGAGAACCCGAACAGCTTGGGCAACTGGCTGATCAAGACCGTCAGCGCAATGCCGTTCATGTAGCCGTAGCGGATCGGCTTGGACAGCAGCTCCGTGATGAAGCCCAGGCGCGCCAGGCCGGCCAGGATGCACACCAGCCCCGAGACGACTGCCATCATGCCGGCCAGGGCAACGGCACGCAGCGGGTCGCCGCCCGACAACGGCAGGACGACGGCGAGGATGACAGCGGCCAGCGAGGAGTCCGGCCCCAGCACCAGAATGCGGCTGGGACCGAACAGCGCATAGGCCAGCAACGGCACGATGGTCGCGTAGAGACCATAGATCCCCGGCACGCCAGAGGCCACCGCATAGGCGATCCCGACAGGCACCAGCATGGTCGTCAGCACCAGCCCGGCGACGATGTCGTGACGCAGCCAGGCGAGCTCGTACTGGCGCAAGGTTTGGAGCCCCGGCAGCCAGCGCATCCAGCCGCCCTGATCGGCCGCGTGGCGGGTGCGCGCAATGCGAGCCCGGTTCCGGTGGAGTTGCGCCTTGCAAGCGCATGTGTGTCAGCCGTCTGAGATGACGGCCCTGGTAAGGTCTATCCAACCGTCAGGTACCGAGTCTTGCGTGGTGAACCGGTAACGGGCACTGCGAAGCGTAGACAGGGAGAGTGTAGGCCGAAACGACAGTGAACGGGAACCTAGCCCCGAAATCGAACGTGGTCGAAGTAGCCGACCCAATCTCCCTCTGGGGAAGGCGAAATTCCAGGGTGCGCCTTGTCGAGTGCTCTGGGGTGCTTCCGGGGTTCGTACCGTCGGCATGCGCTCGAAGGCAGGCATGTGAACAAGGGAGATCCGTCGGGCTCAAGCGGAGCTTGTAGGGCCGAACAAGCGAGCAACGCGAGGACGGTTCGATGGCCTGGCGGAAGTCAGACTGGCTGATCGTACTCCGCGCTCGGGAGAGCCGAGCACATGGGGAAGCGGCCAGCGTCGTATGAATCGTTCTTGGGCAACATGGGCTCCACACAGGGGGAGGTAAGGGTCTTCGATGCAAAGCGAAGAGCAACCTGTCATGACGACAGGACTGGAACGGATCGCAGCGAAAGCGCGCGATGAGCCGAAGCTGCGGCTGACCTCACTGGCACACCACATCACGGGGGAACGAGTTTGGCGCAATCTCCAGCAGATTCCCGAGCGCTCGGCCCCAGGCGTTGATGGCCAGACGGTCGCGCAGGCCAAGAGAGACTTCGCGCAGTGGATCGAGCCGATGCTCGAAGCGGTACACCGCCAAGGGTATCAGGCACCGCCCGTGCGGCGGGTGTACATCCCCAAGCCCGGCAAGCAGGAAAAGCGCCCCATCGGCGTTCCGACGTTCCCCGCCAACTGCACTCGCCCCTAACGCCCGTTTGGGATGGGTGACGATCACGCACCCCTTCCATCCTCTGTGCGGCCAGCGCTTCGAAGTCCTCAAGACACGCCGCGCGGGTGGGCGTGAGATCCTGATCCTGCGCCACGCCGAGCGAGGCAGCTATGCCATCGCCCGCGACTGGACCGACTGGTCGCTGAACGAGGCGATTCCGAGGCCCGATGGTCGCCTGAGCACACTGGCGCTCGAGACGCTTGGCGAGCTGACTGAGCTGGTCAGCGAGCTGGCCGCGCGCCACGCCGATGACCTTGACGAGGCGTCCCCGATGAACCATGCTCAGACCAGTTAGAGACGTGGTCTGATAGGACATGCGTGAGACGCCCACTCCCGTGCTGCGGCAGCGTCGCCGCCAACTGGTGGAGCAACTGCCGCCGCAGGAGGCGATCCTGCGCGGCTCGCTGATCGAGCGCTACAAACGCTGCGGTAAGCCTGGCTGCAAATGTGCCCGTGGTCGCGGCCATGGTCCGAAGTACTACCTCTCGGTCAGCCATCCGGGTGCGCGACCGCAGATGGACTATGTCCCGCAGGGCGCGCTCGAGCAGGTCCGTGCCTCTCTCGCCAACTACCAACGTCTGCGCGCACTTCTGGAGGAGATCTGCGCCATCAATGGTGAATTGTTGCGCCGTCGCGAGCCGCTGTGAGAGCCGCGATGGTGAGCGCGCCCACAGCCCATCTCACCGTCGTCTTCGATCACGCCCTCGCTGCCCCTGTGATCGCCAACATGCTGGCCGCCTTCCTTGAGGGGCAGGCGTGTCAGCCCACCCCGGCGGAGGTCCCTCATGAGTGCGCAGATCACCCCTCACCACCTGCAGCGCCCGGCGTACGTCTATGTGCGTCAATCGACGATGGGCCAGGTGCGTCACCACCAGGAGAGCACCGAGCGCCAGTATGCCCTGCGCGAGAAGGCCATGGCCCTGGGCTGGCCGGAGACGGCGATCCGCATCCTGGATGGCGACCTGGGCCAGTCCGGGGCGCACAGCGCGCAGCGCGAGGACTTCAAGACCCTGGTGGCCGAGGTCTCGATGGACCATGTCGGGGCGGTGCTGGCGTTGGAGGTCTCGCGTCTGGCCCGCTCCAATGCCGACTGGCAGCGCCTGCTCGAGCTCTGTGCACTGACCCGCACGCTGGTGATCGACGAGGATGGCTGCTACGACCCGGGCGACTTCAACGACGGGCTGCTGTTGGGTTTGAAAGGCACCATGGCGCAGGCGGAGCTGCATTTCTTGCGCGCGCGCCTCCTCGGCGGCAAACGCAACAAGGCCGCCAAAGGCGAGCTGCATCGCCCGCTGCCGGTCGGGCTGGTCTATGCCGACGGGCAGATCGTGCTCGATCCGGACGCCGAAGTGCGCAGTGCCATTGAGCTGGTGTTTCGCCTCTTCCGCGACACCGGCAGCGCCTATGGGGTGGTCCAGCACTTCGCCAAGGCCGGTTTGACCTTTCCCAAGCGCGCCTATGGCGGGGCCTGGGACGGGCGGCTCCTGTGGGGGCGGCTGAGCCATGAGCGGGTATTGGGCATCCTGCGCAACCCGGCCTATGCCGGGGCCTACGTCTATGGACGCTATCAGTACCAACGCCGCCTCAGCCCGGATGGCAGCGTTCTGACCAAGACCAGCGTTGTGCCGATGGCCGAGTGGCAGGTCAACCTGCCCGGTCATCATCCCGGCTACATCGACTGGGCAACCTATCTGGATCATCAGGCGCGCCTGGCGAGCAATTGCACCCTGAGCGAGACGACTCTGTTGAGCGGTCCGGCGCGTGAGGGACTGGCGCTGCTGCAAGGGCTTCTTGGTCTGCGCGCACTGTGGTCGGCGTGTGACGGTGCGCTATCAGGGCCAGGGCGGGGTCGCGCCGGTCTATCTGTGTAACTGGAAGCGGCGCGAGGGTCTCGACACACGTGACTGTCTGAGCGTGCGCTGCGACCTGCTCGATACGGTCGTCGCCGAGCAGGTCCTGGCGGCCCTGCAGCCGGCCGAGCTCGAGCTGGCCCTGCGTGCGCTCGATGAGCTGGAGGGCCGCGAGGCCGCCCAGCGTCAGCACTGGCAGCTGCGTGTGCAGCGTGCCGACTACGAGGCGCAGCTCGCCGAGCGTCGCTATGCCGAGGTTGATCCCGCCAATCGTCTGGTGGCCGCCACCCTGGAGCAGCGCTGGAACGAGGCGTTGCAGCGACTGGCCGAGCTGCAGCAGCACAGCGAGCAGGCCAACCAGGCGCGCTCGCTGGTGCTCAGCGCGGCGCAGCGTGCGCAGGTGCTGGCGTTGGCCGAGGATGTCCCGACCCTGTGGTCGGCACCGACGACCACGGCCAAGGATCGCAAGCGCCTACTGCGCCTGCTGATCAAGGATGTCACGGTCGAGCGCGCGGCCCCTAAGCAGCTGCGACTGCACATGCGTTGGCAAGGGGGTGCGCTCAGTGAGGTGGCCGTGAGCTTACCGCTCAGCCGCCCCGATCAAGTGCGCTATCCGCCAGCCACCGTCGAGCGCATCAAGACGTTGGCCGCCACCCTAGACGATGCCCAGATCGCCGCGCAGCTCAACCAAGAGGGCCAGAGGAGTCCCACCGGCAAGGCCTTTACCTTCGCCATGATCCGGTGGGTACGCTACAAGCATGCGATCCCCAGTCCGCCCCGTGCGGAGGCTGACGGCTTGAGTGTCGAGCAGATGATGGTCAAATTCGACGTCAGCCGACATGTGGTCTATTACTGGATCGAGCGCGGACAGGTGTCGGCCTGCCAGCGCAAGCCGGGCACGCCTTATCGGATCCATCTCGAGAGCGGCGATGAGCAGCGTCTTGCCGAGTGGATCGCAAGCTCTTCAAGATTGTCTGCTGGGCGTCATCCCGAACCCGCACTGTAGGAGATGCACTATGCAATCACCGTCCCCTGTGTCAGTGACCGGGCGCTTCAGCGCACGACAGCGGAAGTGTTATCGGCCATCGACGAGCAGGCTTTTCTGCCGTGCTCCTTTGGTGGTCGACCTGGGATGAGCGCGCATCAGGCGCTGGCGACACTCAACGAGGTGAGCGCTGGGCGCAAGGTGAGCTGGGTGCTGGAGGCCGATCTGAAGAAATTTCTTTGGCAGTTTGGACCACGGATGGCTCCTACGTTTCGTGCAACATCGCGTTGGAGATCCGCGCTTGATCAGCCTGATCCGGCGCTGGCTCAAAGCGGGCATTCTGGAAGACGGGGCGTTACATCCGAACGAGGAAGGGACACCGCAAGGGGGATCAATCAGCGTGCTTCTCAGTCATGTGTATCTACATGACGTGCTCGACCTCTGGTTCGAGCGGGTGGTGAAGTCCCGGCTACGGGGCGAAGCTTACCTGGTGCGCTACATCGACGACTTCGTGCTGTGCTTCCAATATCGCGAGGATGCCCTGCGTGTCCAGGACGCGCGACGTAAACGGTTGGGGAAGTTCGGCCTGAGCCTGGAGCCAAGCAAGACCAAGCGCGTCGAATTCGGTCGCTTTGCCCAGACGCACGCGCCCAAGCAGGGGAGGGCACGCCCGGAGACGATCTACTTTCTGGGTTTCACCCTCGACTGCGCGCGCAATCAGAAGGGCAATTTCAAGGTCGGGATGCGCACCGAGAAGTCTCGGCTTCAGCGTAGCCTCGCCCATCTGCGTGACCTGATGCGACGCATGCGCCATCTGCCGCTACAGGAGCAGGTCATCAACTTCAATCGGGTCCTGCGTGGCCACGATGCCTACGACGGTATCGCCGGGAACATCCGCGCCTTGCAGAAAGTGCATCGGTTCGTGGAGCGCTACTGGCACAAGATGCTGAGCAGCCGCAGTCGGAAAGGGGACGTCCCTTGGGAGATTTTCCATCGGATCAAAGAGCGCTACCCGCTGACGCGACCCAAGCTGAGGCTCCCCTATCGGGAGCTACAAGCACTCGCGGTGCTGTGAATCGCTCATGCGGCGAAGAGCGTCGTGCGGGAAATCCGCTCGCGACGTTCCGTGGGAGCCGGAGGCGGGTGACCGCCTCTGGCGACCCGGTCAGGGTGACGGTAACGTCACCCGGCTACCCGACTCTCCTGATTAGACCCTTTGTAGGTCGGGTGCTGGACATTGTTCCTGGTGAAGCAGCGCAGGATCGACTCGGTGTCCGCGGTTCCGAGCCGCAACGCCGTCGTGTACTTGATCATCTGGTCGTACTTCTGGCGAATTAGCTCCCAGTCGATCGGTCGGGTTAGAATCTGTTGTAGCTTGGCGTAGGCGTCTGCTTGGCCCGTTTTTGGCCGGTACAGCTTCTGCGCGTGGATGGCCTTCCGTCGTGGCAGCAGCTCGAAGCCGAGCAGGCGGCAGAAGGCGACCGTGCTTTGACCGTGCGAATCGACATACTGGTGGTTGATCTCCATCTCGGTGCAATGATGGAGTGTCGACAAGCCCCGTCCCCGGCCGCGTGGAGGATGTGGCGACCGGCAAGAGTCGTTGCGTTCACCTTTTGTGACCTTCACAGCCCTGCACCTCGAGCCCAAAGGCCGAAAGGCGCTTCAAGACTTCGCGCAACCTTTCCCCCTGTTCCTTGCGAGTCTGTCGCATCCAGTCCGCCACCGGCATGCCTTCCGCCTCCCGTTCCCAGCGTGTGATCGCTTGGGCGTCGTCCAGCCCTACGGCCGCCTCCCACAGGGTCGCAACGATCCAGTAGCGCTGGTCGGTATCTGAGACCCTGTCTCCTTCCAGCAGGACGGTGGCGTAGCGCACGACTTCGCGTCGGGTGCGCCGAGCCAGGGCGCTGTCGACGAGGGTCTCTTCATGATCGCCGGTCATCGCCGCTTCCAATGCACGCACGTTTAGCAGGAAGGCGAGGTTGATGCCGTTGTAGTAGTCCTGCTTGATGTAGAAGCCGCGTTGATAGGCCTCGATGCTCGCGGCCAGGTCTTCGGGGTGCTGGTCGACCTCCCATAAGCGCTTGTGGATCGCGCCCCATAGACCGAGGGTCTCCGGGTCGTTGGTGGTGGCCGGAGACAGGTCCTGGAGGATATCGGCGGCAACGTGCAGAGCGGTCTTGGGGTCTGGTCGTTTGGCCTTGTATGTCGCTAGGGCCAGTTGCTGGACCACGAAGCTGTCGTTCGGGCGTTGCTCGCGGATCGTCTCCAGCAGGGTGCAGGCGGTCGCGAAGTCGTCCGCGGCGATGCGCTTCTTGAGCTTGCTCTAGCAGCTCCTTGGGGCTGGAGTCAGGGATTGGTCCTGGCGATGTGGCTGGTGCCCCTGGGCCGGCGCGGTAGATGGCACTTCCCTTGATGACTTGCTCCTGAGGGGGGCGAAGCTGAGGCAAAAAGGTGTAGATGGGGCTGTCCGTCTCCTTGGCTGCGAGGATTCTGGCGATCGTCTCCCGTAAGACGTTTGCGAAGCGCCTGGCCTCCCGGGCGCCGATGTCTTCGCCGAGATGCTTGTAATTAAGGATGACGATGTGGCCGACGTCGAAGGGATTCTTGAAGCCGTCCTCGGCGACGAGGATGGTGGCGTGGGGGCGCAGGCCGTAGCGCACGCCCAGCTCGAAGGCGGCGTTGACGTTATAGGTGGACAGGTCGGCAATCACCAGGTCGGCGTACAGCAACTGCTGGTAAATGGGCAGGTGTCAAGACCCTTGTGATTATGTACCGCGCAAAAGCTATCCTTTGCTCCAGGCCCGCGAGGTGCTGCGCACCCTGCGCGATGAGCTGAGGGAGACCAAGCGCCCATGGCCGAAGACGCCTTCACCGACCTGACGGGACACCTGACGATGAAGCTGAACGTGCATCGCCACGCGCGCACCACACCCGCCATTCGTCAAGAGTTGCGCGCCTCGACGAAATCGGAGCGCGAACTGGCGCGCGACTACCATTTGAATCGCGCCACCGTGCGCAACTGGCGTCGGCGCGACACCGTTCAGGATGCCTCGCACCGTCCGCACCGGCTTCACGCCACCCTGAGCCCGGTGCAGGAGCAGGTGGTGGTGGCGCTGCGCCAGCCCCTGCTGCTGCCGCTGGACGATCTGCTGGCGATCACCCGGGAGTTCATCCACCCCGAGGTCTCGCGCTCCGGCCTGGATCGCTGTCTACGGCGCCACGGCGTCTCCAACCTCAGTGCCCTGATCCCGCAGAGGTCAAACCGGCCAAGACCTTCAAGGACGACGCGCCAGGGTTCGTCCACATTGATGTCAAAGACCTGCCGCAGAGGCCCGAGGAGGCGGCGCATCAGTCTCTGTTCGTCGCGATCGATCGCGCCTCGCGCTGGGTCTACGTTGAAATCCTACCCGAGAAAACCGCCACCAACGCCCGCGACTTCCTCCAGCGCCTGGTCGAGAAAGTCCCGTTCACCCTCGAGAAGATCCTGACCGATAACGGCCAGGAATTCACGGATCGCTTCTGCGCCACGGGCGAGCGAGCGCCGACCGGGCGCCATCTCTTCGACCAGGATTGTGCCCGTCACGGCATCGAGCACCGGCTGATTGCTCCCCGCCACCCGCAGACCAATGGCATGGTGGAACGCTTCAATGGGCGCATCGTCGAGGTGCTCGCGACCACCCGCTTTGATTCCGCACAGAACCTGGCGGACACCCTCAACGGCTATGTGCGGTTATACAATCATCAGATCCCACAAAAGGCGCTGGGACACGTCTCGCCGATTCAAGCGCTCAAACGCTGGCAACAGAAATGCCCAGAACGCTTCAAAAGAAAGGTCTATAATCTTACGGGACTTGACAGGTACGTGCCTCGAATCGAATTTTTCAGATTGCCAAGCAGCGTATTAACCCAGTGAAAACGCTCCAACTGCGAGCTGTGGCGCACCCCCACGACGACGCGCTCGTGCTCGGCCGCCCACTCGCCGGCGCTGACGAAACACGCCAGTCCGTCGGAGACCAGCAAAGCGCTCGGGGCCAGAGACTGCTTGACCCATACCAGCAGCTCTTTTAAGGTCACATTTTGAGTTCACCTAGGGCGTGTCATCAATTCTGATCGTGTGGGATTAGCACTGAGATCAAGGAGATGTCCATCACGTGAGCAGGATGCTCGCCGCTGCTAAATGAACCCCCGCCAGGAAATTGCGGGCCAACGTGTCATAGCGCGTCGCAATCGCTCGGTCTTGCTTGAGTTTTTGAAAAAAAATCTCGATCAGATGGCGTGCTTTGTACAATTCCTTGTCATCGTCACGCTGAACGAGGCGGTTGCGCTTCGGGGGGATCACCGCGACGGTTCCCATCGCGTCCAACACCGCGAGCACCCGCTCATCGGCATCAAAGGCTTTGTCGGCGAGCAACGCCTCGGCCTCCAGGCCGGGAAGCAAGTGATCGGCACCCACCAAGTCAGACTCCTGCCCCCCGCTCAGATAAAACCCGGTGGGGTTACCCAAAGCGTCCGTGCGTGCATGGATCTTGGTGCTCAAGCCGCCTTTGCTGCGCCCGATCGCTTGGTCACCACCGGCTTTTTTTGGGCGCCCGCGCTCTGTTGATGCGCTCGCACGATGGTACTGTCGAGCATGGCGTACTCATTGTCGGCGTCCGCGGCCAAGGTCTCGAAGATCCGCAACCACACCCCGGTGCGCGCCCAACGCGAGAACCGCGGATGAATCACCCGAAAATCGCCAAAGCGCTCCGGCAGATCGCGCCAGGGAATCCCGGCCCGGTAGCGATACAACACCGCTTCGACAAATAATCGGTTATCCCGTGCAGTGACCCCAACGTCACCGGGGCGGCCCGGCAGGAGATCCTTGATGCGATCCCATTGGTCATCACGCAAGGCGTAGCGGCGCGGTGTCATCTCACGGGGCTCCATGATCGTTCGTCAGCGGAAGTGGCAGGCCCGATAATCCCACACGATCAGAATTGATGACACGCCCTAGGATTGTTGGGCCAAGAGCCTTGCGGTGGAGACATGCGACTTTCCCTTGAATTGGGTGCGAGGCGTTGGTGGCTTTTTGACCCCGCGCGTGGTCTTGCGCAGCTTGGCGAAATCGATATGACGCGCGAGCGCGAGTAACGTCGCACACAACTGCTCGGATGTCTCGCTCGCGAAGCGTGTCCAGTCCTCCTCGGGGACGGCGATGTTGAGGCCGGTGGTGGCGATCTCGGCGGCCAGGTAATACTCGGAGACGCTCTCATCGATGTTCACCTCGGCATGCGCGGCCCGCAGCACGGCCATCACCACGGCGTAGAGGTTGAAGGCCACCAAGGCGAGACAGAAGGCAAACAGCGCCGCGTGCGGAGACCCCAGGGGGTGATTTCGGCGTTGAGGTGTTGCTCAAGCTGTTGAAACGCGGTCTCGATGCCCCCGCAGGTGCGATACAGCGCGGCGATCTGGGCGGCCTCGGGCGGGAGATTGGTCAGCAACACCAGGGAAGCATCGCCATGGCGGGTTTGAGTGGTCAAGTTGAGAGTGAGACGGCGTCAGCGTTGCACCTCACCCTCGGCGGTTGACCGCGTGACGGACTGCTCGAAGACCTCGCCGGTCGCGGTTTGCCCCCTGGACGGCATCGGCGCTCAGGGCTTGGTCGAGAGGTTGGCAGGCTGGCGAATGATGAAGAACGCCTGGCGGCGAGCGATCGCCGCCAGCCAAGCGGTGACGCAAAAGTTGCGGTCAGCGATCCAGCGGTCGTTGGGCACCACCGTGGCCGGCACGTCCGTCAGCACGGCGCGCTCCTGGGCGTGGCCGTCGGCGCAGGGAAAGACATCCATGGCCAGTCCGAGGCGCGGATCGAAGACCGCCAGCGACTTTCCGGGCAAGGGAGCCGCCGTGGTGTGACGCACCGCCTTCAGCCGATGCGCACTGGCAGCGAGGCAATTGCCATCCAGATATGTCACCCGGTACCCGGGCAACCGCGCGGGTTTGGTGCCCTGAAGACGTTCGATGAGCGCCTCAGACTCACCGGCGATCTGGCGCACCAGCGCCTGGGAGGTGGTCAATTCGACCCCTTTGAGCTTGGCGTCAACGGCGACCACCGAGACGGCGAGGTGGGCATGACGATACGCTGCGTGAACACTTGCCTGCGTTTTGCACACGACATGCAGCATCAACCCAACCAGTGAGGAGAAGAGAATGTCACGGGTGTACTGTTTTTCGCACGTCGTCTCGAACCAGCGATCCCGTTTCTCGGCGTTGAGCAGGTGCTCCAGCAGCACACGCACCATGACCGTCGTGGGGGCTTTCTCGGCAAATTTTTGCAGGATCTCGCTGAACATCGGGGCAGGCTGACTCGGGCGAATGTTGAAAAATCCTTATTTTAACAGATGTTTACGGTTACCTTAAAAGGGCTGGACCCTGGGCCCATGCCCCAGATCTTCGGCGGCCTCTTGCAACGAGCGGTGGGAGTGCTACCCACGGCGCCCGCGGGCGCCGTCGCGATTCTGGACGCTGGCCGCCTGTATCAGGAGCAGCGGATCCAGGGTATCGATCAGGGTGCGGCGCTTGCGCTGTCGTTAATGGCCGACCCTGTTTTTCCTCATCGATTGATCCGCGGCATGCGGAAAGGCAGCAGTACCTTGACCCATCCGGTACTGAAGCGATCGAGACACAGGCTCTCGTGGACCGAGTGGGCATGCTCGCCGAGCAGCCGGGTTTCAACGACCGAGCGGGCGTAGAACGGCGTGTCCTCCAGGGTTTCGACCACCTTGGCCGCGTGACCATGCTCGCATTGGGTTCCGCGCCCAATGCGCCAGACGCTGGTCGTCGGCAGCGGTACGCGCGGCGGTGGGTCGAATTGCTCGACCTGTCCCCTGTGGTCGAAGCGTAGCGCAAGCTCCGCGCCTTGCCCCTCGCGCGCCCGCACGTCATAGAGAATCGCGGCGCCTTGCTTCAGCTCCGCGCGCGACCAGTCCCATCCCTTGAAGGCGGTTTCCAGCGGCTCGTTGCCGCGGTTGGAATCCAGGTAGCCGGTCCCGCTCCAGCTCAGGTCGGGGTGCTGGAAGTTGGCCTCCACCCGCGACACCGGGGCGATCGGCCACCAGCGATGCCGACCGGCCGGGTCGAGCGCGAAATCCTGCCCGTTGATGGCCTCGGGATAGACTCGGACCTGGCCGCGCAATCTGAGCGGAATGGGTGCGCTGATCTCGTCGATATCGATGACGAGGGCGTCGTCTTCCCAGGTGAGCGTGCTGGGTCCGATGGCGAGGCGGTCGCTGGCGCGATGCACGCCCTTGCGCCCACGCTCGGTCATCGCCCAGCGTTTGCCGTTGCGTCCGTAGAGGGCGACGTTGAGCGCGCAGTGGTTTAGCGGATCCGTATCGCCCCGCTGCCGCGACCAGGCGTAGTAGGGCGAGAAGACGCTGCCGAGCAGCGCAATCAGGGTCAGGCCGTGCTGCTCGTCATCGCTCAGCGCATCCACGTACCACCAGAGGTAGCCGTTCGGGTCGATTTTCAGGTCGAACGCAGGTCCTCGATCACGGTTGCGGCCGCCAGTCGGCCCGACATCGCCGCCATGGGAATACCCGCCCCCGGATGCGTGCTGCCGCCCGCCAGATAGAGTCCGGGGATCCGGGTGCGCGAGGCTGGGCGCGTGAAGGACGCCCGCCAGACGAAGGTCCGCCGGTCCAGCGACGCCAAGGGTCAAAGTTCATGTTGACTACCAGGAGACTGGAGAGCGGATGCTCACCGCGCGCGGGGGGCGAAGAGTTCTTGATGCGCGAGCTGGTGATGCCTCAATTGCGCGAGACCTAACCAGGTGATGATGGCTGCGGCGAGTGGTGTCGACTTACTGGTCTCGCAGCCCCTTGGCTTTCGATCAGTCCGACAATGCCTACCGAACGACCGCACACGGCGTCGTGCGCATGATCCCACTGCGAAGACTAATCGCCACCAAACTGGTTAGAGCGTTGGAGTGCGCATTTGATTGCACCTCACTATGAGCAAGCCGCGACCCGGCTGGCCGCTGATTTGGAGCTTGTCGACGGTGCCGCGCGCGCGACCGAGAGGCTGATCGCAATGCTCGCGCAAGCCATCAACCGCCTTGCCCTACGCCCTGACCGGCGCTTAGTATTGAACCGAGCCGGGATCGCTTCGTGAAGATCGGAAATCACTTAGGATAGAAGGGGTAGGGTACACAGCGTGAATGAATTCTTTGCAAGCGGGCGCTCCATCGACTTGGTTCTGCTACTGATTGGCCTGGAGGCGATCGTGCTCATGGTGCTGTGGCGGATACGCCGCTGCCCCTTGCCGCCGCTCGCAACCCTGCTCATCCTCGCACCGGGCACCTGTCTGTTGCTGGCCTCGCGCGCGGTCCTTTCGGGCGCCTCCTGGGCCTGGGTTTCATCCCTTTTCCTCGTTGCCCTTGTCATCCACTTGGTCGATCTTCGGCAGCGGTGGCAAGAACGGAGTCGCCAAGACTCGGCCAAAGGTTGACAAGGCAAGTGGTTTTCTAGGCCGTCAGTCGAAGGAGGCTGCCGTGAGCGAATCCAAGGGTGCATTCGGTGGCGGTGCCGGGATGACACTCCCGACCCTGCCGGCGCGCTGGCTTTACCGGATAGCGTCGACCCACGCGTTCACCGAGCGCGGGTTGTACCTGAATCTCGGCTACTGGGCCGAGGCGCAGACCATCGACGAGGCCTGCGAAGCGATGGTCGAACTGGTCGGCCAGACGGCCGGCCTCACCAGTGACGACGAGGTCGTGGATGTCGGCTTCGGGTTTGCCGACCAGGATATCTACTGGGTCCAGCGCTTTGCCCCGCAGCGGATCATCGGCGTGAACATCACGCCCGAACAGGTGCGGGTGGCGCGGGCCCGCGTCCGGGAACTCGGCCTGGAGGAGCGGATCGATCTGCGCGAAGGCTCGGCCACCGCGACCGGGCTACCGGATGCCTGTTGCGACGTGGTCATTGCGCTCGAGTGCGCCTTCCATTTCGATACCCGTGAGCGCTTTTTCGCCGAGGCCGCCCGCCTGCTGCGGCCGGGTGGGCGCCTGGTGCTCGCCGACTCGATCCCGACTGGACCCGATGTCAATCCGTGGCGGCACCCGTTGCGGGCCTTGCTGAACGATGCTGCCCGCGCCGCGCTCGCGGTTCCACGCGCCAATGTCTACCCGCGCGATGTCTACGCCGCGAAGCTCGCTGCGGCCGGGTTCGAGGCGGTGCGGGTTGACTCGATCCGCGACCAGGTGCTCCCGGGTTGGTCCCGAGCCCTGGTTGATGATCCCGGGCTGCGCCGCAGGCTTGGCCCTGTGGGCTGGCTGCTTCGCCACATTCCCAAGGCGCAGCTGAATGAAGGCTTCGATTACGTCCTGGCTGTGGGGCGTCTGCCAAGTAGCGAGAAGGTCGAGTAGGTGCCGCGCCACCCAGCCGAGGCTGGCTCGCCGAGCGGAACAATCCCATGTTCATGCAGGACTGTGGGTCGACTGCGATCGGAGCAGTCGGCAACTGGAATAACGGGCTTTCGCCGTCGCCAAAGAGAGGGTGTGCTGTGCTGGAGACTGTTACGCTCTACTCAGGTGTTTGGATCCTGATCCACTTCGGATCTGGTTATTTGGCGCATCACCTGCCCACTGGTGTGCTGGTCGCATTCCCGCTCGTCAATCACAGCTATTGCTGGGAGGACTCTGGACGTTTCTATGAGTGGCTAGGGATCCGCGCCTGGAAGGACCGCCTGCCCGAGGCCGGGGCCTTCTTCGCGGGCGGTTTCTCCAAACGCTACCTGCGGAGCCAAGACCCCGCCTATTTGAGACGCTTCGTGGTCGAGACCGCTCGCGCCGAGTTCTCGCACTGGCTGACTTGGGGCATGGCGCTGACCTTCTTCGCCTGGACACCTTGGCAGGTGGGCGTGGCCATGCTGATCTATGGGGCAGCAGTGAACCTGCCTTGTATCCTCATTCAGCGCTACAACCGCGCCAGACTGCAGCGCGCCGCACGGGCGCTAGCTCGGCGTTCGGACCGGAATGGAGCGACCCTTCCAGCGAACGCTGTTTCGCACTAGCGTGCGGTAGAGCGATCTCACAAAGACGACCGTGAAGAACACGAGCGACAGCGGATAGCTCAAGGCCGCACCCAAACCGAAGTTGCCCATCTTGCGCAACAGCCACCACTGCTGCAGCACATAGGCTGAGTAAGCCACCGTGCCCGCCACCGCCCAGGCGGAGAAGCCCTCACGCGGCCACTTCAGCATGGCGTCGACAGAGGCGCACGCTCCGGAAATCCAGCACGCCATCATCACTAGGATCAGAGGGTCGGTTGACATGGCTCCGCGGGCAAAATTCTTCGTCCAGCCGTCGGTCAGGTCCCTCAATCCTTCCGGATACATGCGGAAGGAGATGGTCCCCTCCCCGATGAAATTGGTCGTACGCACGCCGCGCTTTGCCATCTCCCGTGCCAGCGCCACGTCGTCGACGATCTCGGTGCGCACCAGCCGATGGCCGCCAGTGCGAAAATAGTCCTCCCGCGAGCACACCATGCAGGGGCCGAAGCTCCCGTTCGACTTGACCGAATCGCCCGCGAGGGTGAAGGATCGGATGCTGCCCATCATGACAATGGAAAAAATCCCGGAGAGCCGCTCATAGGCCTTGACCATGCGGTGGTAGGGCTGAATCGAGACCAGACCCCCATGCTTGGCATGGGTGCCGACGATGCGCCGCAGCCCATTCGGCTGCAGCTCGGTGTCAGCATCGAGAAAGACGAAGAGATCGCCCGTCGCCTCTTGTGCGCCAGCCCAGCAGGCGTGCGGCTTGCCCAGCCAGCCATGGGCGAGCTCGGTCAATGTGAGCGTCTTGGCGCCCACGGCGCGGGCCAGATCGGCAGTCGCATCCGTCGAGTCGTCGTCGATGACGATGACTTCGTAGCTGCCATAGTCCTGCGCCTGCAGAGACGCGAGGAGCAGCGGCAGACGCGCTTCCTCGTTGCGCGCGGGGATGATGACCGACACCTTGATGTCATCAGCGCACCCGGTCAGCGGCGGGCAGGTGCGCATCCGCCCGAGAAAGACGAACGCAAGGCTCCACGGCAGGAGCAGCCAAAGTAGCTCGGTTGACACGGTGGGCAGACTCGTTTCTGGCGTTAAGGGAAGGTGGTGCGGTCTGCTCGAGACCAACACACTAAGAGACTGTATCAAAACTAACTCGTTGACTTTAAATGAGTCACTTTATGTTTACAGGCCAATCGGCAGCTCAGGGGCCTGAAACCAGACCTAAAACTAGACTCGATAATGAATTAATCAATGGGTTAGTTCCTTGACAGTCTCTAAGCGTGACCTGGCAGGACGCGGCAGTATGGCGGCCTCGCCGCTAGATGGCAATGCTCCACGCCCAATCCGTTGGTGCCGGGACAAGCCCCGCGTGCTCCGCATTGAGCAGTTTCGGGGTCGGTGCGGCCTGGCAAGTTCGAGTGTTTTAGTGGGTGAAAATCCCGCCTGGGTAATCGCTAATCACTTGGTCGATCTGCGGCAATGGTGCCAATATTGGAGTCGTAAAGGCTCGGCTAAAGGCTTACGAGAAAAGTTGTTTTCTCCAAAAATGTCAATGCAATGCTCAGAGGCTCGCCGTAATTTGGCACACCTCTTAATCTATTCGTTTGGGGGCAATGGTCGATGGGCTGGACAACTGTTGACATCCCGTCGCAGAGTAGGCGGCTTGCTGTCGTCACCGGAGCAACCGGCGGACTCGGTTACGAGACGGCACTCGCGCTGGCGGCGGCTGGTGCCGAGGTCGTGCTGGCAGGTCGAAACGAAACCAAGGGCGCTCATGCGCTGGTACGCATCCGCAACGCTCATCCTGATGCGGTAGCGCGCTTCGAGCGGCTTGACGTGGCCTCGCTCGCTTCGGTCGCCGCCTTTACGGAGACGCTGCTTGCCGAGGATCGGGGCATCGGCCTGCTCGTCAACAATGCCGGGGTTATGGCACTACCCGAGCGGCAATTGACGGTCGACGGCTTCGAGCTTCAGTTCGCTACTAATTATCTCGGTCATTTTGCCTTGACGGCACGGCTGCTGCCGCTGCTGCGGCGTGTCCCCGGCGCTCGCATGGTCAACGTCAGCAGCCTGGCTGCGGGCTTGGATTCGATCGACCTGACCGACCTGCAATCGGAACAAGCCTATGTCCCGTTCCGGACTTATGGCATGACCAAGCTGGCGATGCTGATGTTCGCATTGGAACTCCAGCGCCGCAGTGAGGCCGTGGGCTGGGGGATCGATGGCATGGCGGCCCATCCGGGCTATGCCCGCACTGACATTATCGGCAACGGACCTGCCTCGCGCGGTTTGCGAGCGGCGCTATGGCGGATCGTGAGGCCGCTCTTACTTCCGCTGAGCCCGCAGGCCGGGCAAGCCGCGTTGGCGATCCTGTTCGCCGCGACGTCGCCGGATGCGCGAGGCGGCGGGTTTTACGGACCGACGGGGTGGCGCGAGCTCAGGGGGCCACCCGGAAAGGCCAAGATGCCAGACAAGGCGCTGGAGGGCTCAGACGCAGCCCGTCTTTGGGAGACGTCGGAGAGGCTGTCCGGGGTGAGCTTTGCGTGAAGTGCTTAGCGTTCAGCGCGATCATCGGTGCCTGTCGCGCGAAAGAATGCGCGCAGGCTACCGAACGGCAGTTCAGGCGGTCTGTGTCGAGGCGGTATCTGTCGCGAAATCTCGTTCGGATATCGTGAGTTGCGACAAGACGACCGTCTCCCGCACGTAGCGGCCACCCTCTAGGACTTGGGCAATGAAGTCAGCGAGATCGACCCGGCTGACGGTTCGCTTGCGTCTGTCGCCCGAGGTGCTGGCAACCCAGCGCCCGGTGGCGGCGCCGTCGGTCAGGCCAACCGGTTGGATCAGTGTCCAGTCCAGGCTGCTTGCCTTGACCAGCTTTTCCTGCCGCTCCTTGTCGGCCAGTTGCTCACCCAACTGCAGCGCGCGGAACCACAGCTTGAACACTTGCGACAACCTGTCGCGCGTGTCGCCAACGCCGTAGGAGGTGATGCAGATCAGCCGCTTGACTGAGGCTGCCTCCATTGCGGAGATCACGTTGGCCGTGCCGACCTCGCAGATGTTGGGGGGGGTGTTGCGCTTGACTCCCACTTTGGCTCCCAGCTTCAGGACGACGGGGTTTAGGGAGTCGCCCAGGCTGACGATGACCGCGTCGTGACCGGCCACGGCTGACGCTACATCGTTGGCGTTCAGGGCATCGCCCTTGATGATGACAAGCCCTTTGTATGTGTGTGCGGAGAACATCGCCGGATCGCGGGCAAAGGCGGTCACCTCATGTCCTGCGGCTAGCAGGTTCAAAGCCACCGTGCGTCCGGCCTTGCCGGTCGCTCCGAAAACAACAACTTTCAAAACAGGCCTCCTGATGTCTGGCCGATCTGCCATACCCAATATTGCTTCGACGATCGTCGAGGCAAAACGCAATGCCCCGCATCGGTGCTAGCGGATTTTCGCGGGAATTAAGTTTAGCACAACTACGCGCATGTGCTGTGGATAATGCCTATACAACACCTATGTCCGGTACTATAATCCTGCCGCATTACAGTTCTTCACCAGTCTTAAAATCTTAACGATACATTCTGCCAAGTTGAAGCCGATCGCGCCTTCTCTCGAGGCATGCCTGATAGGCTTCCGAATCATTCCGATCATACCCTAGCCGTCGCCATCTTCATGACGACGCAGCTTGCTTCATCGCGCTGGGGGATCGGTATCCTTCTGTCCTCTTGTCTACGCGGTGTACGTCGACCATGTTATATGCGTTTTTCAAATCCGTGCATATTTTGGGGCTTGTCTTGATGGCCGGAAATGTAACTGTCACCGCCCTGTGGAAGGTGTTTGCGGATCGTACGAACAAGACGCAAATCATGGCTTTCGCCCAGTGGCTGGTGACTGTCACTGACTTCTCATTCACCTTGTCCGGCGGTTTTCTGATGGTTATCGGTGGCTACGGCGCTGCCTTCGTGGGCCATTGGTCGCTGTTTGGGACCCCTTGGCTCGTCCTCGGGCAGCTCATGCTCGCCGTGGCGGGGGCCGTTTGGCTGGGCATTCTTGTGCCGCTCCAGGTTAAGCAGGCGCGTCTGGCGCAGGAGTTCGCGGTCATCGGCGAGGTGCCGCCAGAGTATCGGAAGTACAGTCGCATCTGGCTGGTCTGGGGGTTACTCTCGACGGTGCCGCTGCTGGCGGGTCTCTATTGGATGGTCGCCAAGCCAACGTCTTACTGGTGGTGAGGCGCGGGTAGAGACCGCTGAACGCGATGTTGCGGGAACCGCTGCCCGAGTCTCAGGCATGAGGGTTCCGACCGTTACAGATGAGCAGGTGCGCTGCCAGTTGCTCCAAGCCTGACCTGTTACAGGTATCTGCGAGGCTGATGCCGGTCCCATTTCGCGCGGCCCGCAGCCCCCGATCGATATCAATGCCGGTGGTTGCCCTGGATCTATGGTGCTACCCCGCAACCTGCTCTTCTCGTTTGGTCGTCAACTGTGAGCTCGAAGATTGCTGTTGATTGCGCTTGCCTGCGCGCTCTTCTCCCCCCATGTGGGCACTCTGGTGCGCGTCGGCGCCACGCGGTCCGAAATCATCCAAGCCGGCGGTGCGACGCCTCTGCCTCGTCAAAGCGTCGGTGGCTGGCGACGTACGATCCTTTAATGCATTGGAGATGGCGTTATGCGAGGAATAGACTTTCAGCCACTCGGGGCGCTGCGAGCTGGCGATTCGCTGCCGGCTGGAGGCAATGAGGGCAGCCAGATCCCCTGTGCTCGAGATAATGCCTCCCCGCAAGGGGCGGGGCGCATACTCGGTGCCAAGGGGGGCAAGGGCGACGAAGCCGCTCTGATTTGCGCCTGTGAGCCTGGACTCGGACCGCGCTTCGACGCGCTGGTCATGCCGGGGGGCTATCTCTGGTGGTATGTCGACGGCCTCAGCGACGACGGGCGGTATGGGATCACGCTCATCGCTCAGCTCGGTAGCTGCTTTTCCCCTTACTACGCCAAGGCGCGTCGGCGCGGTAATAGTGATCCACTGAACCACAATTCGCTGAATGTCGCGCTTTACGGCGAGTGCAAACGCTGGAGCATGACCGAGCGGGGCCGATCCGCGCTGCGGCGGGACGCTTCGCGGCTGGAGATCGGGCCGAGCTCGCTGTCCTGGGACGGGAGCTGTCTGACCATCCAGATCGACGAGGTGACGGTGCCGCTGCCCTCGCGCATCCGCGGCACGGTGCGGGTCTATCCTAGCGCGTTGGCGGGCCAGCCGTACCACCTTGACCATGCGGGACACCACTACTGGGCGCCGATCGCCCCGCGCGCGCACGTCGAGGTAGAGCTCGACCAGCCGTCTTTACGCTGGTCGGGCAGCGGATACCTCGATTCCAACTGGGGCGTTGAGCCGCTGGAGGCGGCGTTCCAGCGTTGGGAGTGGTCGCGTGCGATGCTGAAGGATGGAGGTGTCGCGATTCTTTATGACGTGACTCAGCGCGACGGGCACAAGCCACCGCTGGGTCTGCGCTTCGCTCCGAACGGCGAGGTCGAGCATTTCGAGGCGCCGCCGCACGTGAGGCTGCCGAACACGGCTTGGCTGATGCGGCGCGGCACGCGGGTGGATCCGCAGCAGACCGCGCGCGTGACCGAGACCCTGGAGGACACACCCTTCTACACGCGGTCGGTCCTAGAAACGCACCTGCTCGGCGAGCCGGTGACGGCGATGCATGAGAGCGTGTGTCTCGACCGCTTCAGCTCGCGCTGGGTGCAAACGCTGCTGCCGTTCCGGATACCGCGGGCGCCGGGATGAAGGAAGGCCAGGGCCTCGCACAGGACTCCCAATGGGGGCAGGGGTCCTTACCCATTGGCCGCATTCCGCGTCCACGAGGGCAAACGGACCATTCATTGGAGATACAGGTTCTTCTCGGCGGCAAAGTGCCCCGCAGAAAGGGCGACCAAGGTCTCCTCCTCGCAGTCCCAGAATCGGCGCGGTTTTGAATCACTCCACGACCGAAGACCTGGACGATCTGAAACGCTCCCTCCATGCGTGGCATGCTATGATTTCGAGCGGCTCCAACCTGAGGTGATCCGTTGCCCGACGTCCGCGAAGACCTCCTCAACGAAGATCTCCTCAAAGATCCAGCGCATGGTGAAGACGGTGCGTCCGGCGTCGATCCGGTGCGGCCCGATGGCGACCTCGCGCATCTTGCCGCCCGGGGCGCTGGCTCGCTCCAGCACCTGGACCTGGATGCCGCGAGCGGCGAGCTGAACGGCGGTCACGAGTCCTCCGATGCCGGCGCCGCCGACGATTACATTCTTACTAGGCATCGGGTCTATGACTCCCTCGATCCGCGTTGACGCGTCGGGTGTTGATGTCTATTGTACATGACACTGATAAGTGTCAACTCATCCTTACACATGACCGAGGTTGCCGGGGGACCACCGATGGATGCCACAACGAGAATCGAGCAGGCGTTGGCCGCCGCCATAGACACTGTGGCCATCTCCGGTTGTCCCCCGCGTCTGGCCGAGGCGGTTCGTCATTCGGTCTTTCCCGGTGGTGCGCGCGTGCGCCCGCGGCTTTGCCTCGCGGTCGCCGCGGCCTGCGGCAGCACGGATTACGCGGCGGCCGATGCCGTTGCCGCGTCCATCGAGCTGCTGCACTGCGCCTCCCTGGTGCATGACGATCTGCCGTGCTTCGACGATTCCCCGCTGCGTCGCGGCGTGCCGTCCGTGCACCGTGCCTTCGGCGAGCCGCTTGCCGTGCTGGCGGGCGACGCGCTCATCATTCTGGCGTTTGAGCATCTGGCGCGCAGCCTCGCCGCAACCCCCGCGCGACTGGCCCCGCTGTTGCTCACCGTGAGTCGTTCGGTTGGCATGCCCCATGGCATCACCGCCGGCCAGGCCTGGGAGTGCGAGCCGCGCGTGTCGGTCGAGGATTACCATCGCGCCAAGACCGGCTCGCTGTTCGCGGCGGCCACGGCGGCGGGCGCCCAAGTGGCTGGCGAGGACGCGGATCTCTGGCGGGTGGTTGGTGATCGCATTGGTGAGGCTTACCAAGTGGCCGACGACCTCCGCGACGTCGCCGCGAGTGCGCAGGAAGTCGGCAAGCCGGTCGGCCGCGACGCCCTGTTGAACCGCCCCAGCGCGGCCGGTGAACTGGGCATTGATGGCGCCATCGGGCGCCTCAAGGATCTGGTGAAGGGCGCTATTGACGCCATTCCGCCATGTCCGGGTCGAGACAAGCTGGCCGAGGTGCTGATGGCGGAATCGCGCCACATCATGCCTAAGAATCTCGCTCAGCGCGCCGCTTGATTCGACGGTTTCCTAATGCGGTCGCCGACTCGGGCAACCCGCGTCTTTAGGTGGTAGTGGCATAAGTGCGGCTCCCTGGTCGTTTACTCTCCCTTCGCAATCGTGTGCTCTCCGACCCCGGGTTTCAACGCTGGGCCGCGATCTTTCCGCTGACTCGCCCGCTGGCGCGTCGCCGTTCCCGCGAGCTCTTTGATATCGTCGCGGGCTTCGTCTACTCCCAGGTGTTGTTCGCCTGCGTGCGTCTGAAGGTCTTCGAGATCCTCTCCGAGGGCGTCCAATCGGTCGAGCATTTGGCCGTGCGTCTGGACCTTCCGCCGGATGCCGCGCGGCGCCTCGCGCAGCGTAGCTGCGTCTGGCAGAGGCGCGCGGCCGGGATCGCTATGCGCTCGGTGACCTTGGCGCGGCGATGATCGGCAATCCCGGTATCGCGGCGATGGTCGAACACCATGCCATGGCCTACGCGGACCTCAAGGATCCCGTGGCCTTGCTCCGGGGCGAGGTGCCGAGGCGCGAACTGCTGGACTACTGGGCCTACGTTGGCGCGGATAGCCCGGCCTCGGCCGGGGATCGGGCGATCAAGGGCTACACCGACCTCATGGCCGATTCCCAGCACCTGATCGCTGGCGACGTGTTGGACGCCTACTCACTGCGGAATCATCGTTGCTTGCTCGATCTGGCTGGCGGCGATGGGACCTTCCTGGTCACCGCAGCGAAGCGCTGGCCGCATTTGCGGGTCGTCCTGTTCGATCTGCCGGCCGTCGCCGAGCGCGCGCGGGCGCACTTCCAGCGCGAAGGGCTGGCCGACCGGGCGACCGCCGTTGGTGGCGATGTCCGGCGGGATGCCTTGCCAGAGGGGGCGGACATCGTTTCGCTGGTGCGCGTGCTTCACGATCATGACGACGCCGAGGCCAGGTTATTCATCCAGGCGGCCTGTCGCGCGCTGCCAACGGAGGGCCGGCTGCTGGTGGCCGAGCCCATGTCCGGGACGCCGGGCGCCGAGCCGATCGGCGACGCCTACTTCGGCTTCTATCTGCTCGCCATGGGGAGCGGGCGGCCACGGACCCCGGCCGAGCTCGGGCGGATGCTGCGGGATGCCTGCTTCGAGCGAGTGCGCCAGGTGCCGACCCACCGGCCGATCCTGACCCAAGTGCTGGTGGCACAGCGCGCTCGTTGAGCGTCGACCGGACGGGGTGAACGCCTTCCGTGACTTATCGCAGATCAACAACCGCTCCAATCGCCCTAGACTGACAGTCAACTTTCGCTAAACTGTCGGATCTTGCAGATTCAACCTGTCCGAGTCATATCTTGAGCCCAGATACGCCGAATCTCGAAGCCCTCGCCGTTGTGCTTGAACAACCGGAACGGCTCGCTCTCCAGCGCCTGCCACTGACCCCGCCGGGAGACGCCGAGGTCGTGGTGGATATGGAGTGGAGCGGCATCAGCACTGGTACCGAGCGGCTGCTCTGGTCGGGGCGCATGCCAGATTTCCCCGGCATGGGGTATCCGCTGGTTCCGGGCTACGAGTCGGTCGGACGCGTGCGCTTCGCCGGACCCGAGTCGGGTCTCGCGGTTGGTCAGCGGGTCTTCGTGCCCGGTGCGCGCTGCTATGGCGAGGTGCGTGGTTTGTTCGGCGGCGCGGCCTCGCGAGTGGTGGTGCCGGGCTCGCGGCTGATGCCGGTCGACGAGTCGCTCGGCGAGCAGGGCGTGCTGCTGGCGCTGGCGGCGACCGCCTATCACGCCATCGCCGGGCCGGCCTCGCCGCATGTCGAGCTGATCGTCGGGCATGGCGTGCTCGGGCGTCTGCTGGCGCGCATCGCGGCGCTGGGGGAGGGCACCCGTCCGGTCGTTTGGGAGACCAATCCGGTGCGCATCGGCGGCGCGGAGGGGTACGGCTACGATGTGATGACGCCGGACGAGGATCCGCGCCGCGACTATCGCACCATCTGCGACATGAGCGGCGACGCCAAGATTCTCGACAGCCTGGTCGCCCGCATGGCGCGCGGTGGTGAGATCGTGCTGGGTGGTTTCTACAGTCAGCCGGTCGCCTTCACCTTTCCGCCGGCCTTCATGCGCGAGGCACGTTTCCGCATCGCGGCGGAGTTCCAGCCCGCGGATCTGGCGGCGGTGCGCGTCGCTGCTGGATTCCGGTCGCCTCTCGCTCGACGGGCTCATCACCCATCGCGTGCCCGCGACCGAGGCCGAGTCGGCTTACCGCACGGCATTCGGTGATCCGAGCTGCCTGAAGATGATTCTTGATTGGAGATCCATCGCGTGAATGTACCCGTCAACGGTCCCGCCTTGGCCGCATCGCGGCAGGCGGCAGTGGATCCGGCCGCGGCGCCGGCGATCAAGGAAACCCAGATCATCGCCATCTATGGCAAGGGCGGCATCGGCAAGAGCTTCACGCTCGCCAATCTCTCCTACATGATGGCGCAGCAGGGCAAGAAGGTTCTGCTGATCGGCTGCGATCCCAAGAGCGACACGGCGACGCTGCTCTTCGGCGGGCGCAACTGTCCGACCATTCTCGGCGCCTCCAGCGAAAAGAAGCGCGCCGGGGAGCAGGTCGCCATCAGCGACATCTGCTTCAAGCGCGATGGCGTCTTTGCCATGGAACTGGGTGGCCCCGAGGTCGGGCGCGGCTGTGGCGGTCGTGGCATCATCCACGGCTTCGAGCTGTTGGAAGGGCTGGGATTCCACGAGTGGGACTTCGATTACGTCCTGCTCGACTTCCTCGGCGACGTGGTGTGCGGCGGTTTCGGTCTCCCGATTGCCCGCGATCTTTGTCAGAAGGTCATCATCGTCGGCTCCAACGATCTCCAGTCGCTCTATGTCGCCAACAACGTCTGCTCGGCGGTGGAGTATTTCACTGGGCTGGGCGGCAACGTCGGTGTCGCGGGCATGGTGATCAACAAGGACGACGGTACGGGCGAGGCCCATGCCTTTGCCGAGGCGGTCGGGATCCCGATCCTGGCGACCATCCCGGCCCATGAGGAGATCCGCCGCAAGAGCGCGAACTACGAGATCATCGGTCGTCCGGGCGACGCCTGGGGGCCGTTGTTCGAGGAGCTGGCCGCCAACGTCGGCCAGGCGCCGCCGGTGCGCCCCAAGCCGCTCGCGCATGAAGATCTGCTGAATCTGTTCAAGGGCGACGCGGTCGGTCGGCACGTCACGCTGGAGCCAGCGCGCCCTGAGGACATGTGCGATGCCTCGGTGATCGCCAAGCCGTCGCTCGAAGTCGTGTATGACGATGTCTGAGCGGGACAAGCCGATGGCCGATGACCCATCCAACGGGAGCGCCCCGAAGACGGCGGACTGCTCAAGTGCCGCGACGCTCAAATCCGCCGCTGCGGCCGGGAATGCGGAACTGCTCCAGCGTCTCGCCGCAGACTATCCCAAGGGCCCGCACGATCAGCCGCAGACCATGTGCCCGGCGTTCGGCGCACTGCGTGTCGGGCTGCGCATGCGCCGCACCGCGATGGTGCTGGTCGGGTCCGGTTGCTGCGTCTATGGTCTGACCTTTACCTCGCACTTCTATGGCGCGCGGCGTTCGGTCGGCTATGTGCCCTTCGACTCGGAGTCGCTGGTCTCGGGTCGGCTTTTCGAGGATGCGCGCGAGGCGGTGCTGAAGCTCGCCGACTCCAATCAATACGACACCATCGTCGCCATCAATCTCTGTGTGCCGACCGCCTCCGGCGTGCCGCTGCGGCTGCTGCCCAAGCAGGTCAACGGGGTGCGTATTCTCGGGATCGACGTACCTGGCTTCGGCGTGCCGACGCACGCCGAGGCCAAGGACGTCATGGCT
The DNA here is from genome assembly GCA_963818415.1 of uncultured Gammaproteobacteria bacterium. Classification (GTDB taxonomy): domain Bacteria; phylum Pseudomonadota; class Gammaproteobacteria; order Chromatiales; family Chromatiaceae; genus CAWFSC01. Next base: position 52,124 of record CAWFSC010000005.1, read on the forward strand.
GGCGCCATGCTCCAGTATGCCCGGCTCGAAGCCGAGCAGGGTCCGGTGCAGGCGCCGCGCGGCGGGCGCAGCGAGCGCCCGACGGTGACGCTGCTGGGCGAGATGTTCCCGGCCGATCCGGTCGGCATCGGCATGATGCTGGAGCCGCTTGGCCTGGCGGTGGGGCCGGTGGTGCCGACGCGCGAGTGGCGCGAGCTCTATGCCGCGCTCGACTGCCAGGTCGCGGCGGCCATCCATCCTCAATACACCGCCTCCTGCCGTGAGTTCGCCGCCGCCGGTCGGCCCATCGTGGGCTCGGCCCCGGTCGGACGGGATGGCACGGCGGCTTGGCTGGACGCCATCGGCCAGGCGTGCGGGATCGCGCAGGACAAGGTCGACGCCGCCAAGAACAAGTTCCTGCCGGCGATCGGCGGGGCGCTCGCGGCGAAGCCCATCAAGGGGCGTGTGATCGTCTCCGGCTACGAGGGCTCGGAGCTCCTGGTGGCGCGGCTGCTGATCGAGTCCGGAGCCGAGGTGCCCTACGTGGGTACCGCCTGTCCTCGCACCCCTTGGAACGAGTCCGATCTGGCGTGGCTGGATGCGCGTGGGGTGCCGGTTCAGTTCCGCGCTTCATTGGAGCAGGATCTGGCGGCGGTCAAGTCGCTGGCTCCGGATCTTGCCATTGGCACCACGCCCGTGGTCCAGGCGGCCAAGGAGAGGCAAATCCCCGCGCTCTACTTTACGAACCTGATCTCGGCGCGCCCACTGATGGGGCCGGCCGGTGCTGGCTCGCTGGCGCAGGTCATCAATGCCGCCCTGGCCAACAAGGAGCGCTTCGCGACCATGCGGGCCTTTTTCGAGGGTGTCGGCGAGGGTGAGACCAGCGGCGTTTGGCAGGTGCCGCCGGTTAAACGGGAGCGGAGCCGCACCGTCGCCGGACCGCGATCGACCACGTCCATAGAGTCCTAAGAAGAGGGCGTTTCCCGATGTTGATCAACGACCTCGACCGCGCTGGCGGTTACTGGGGCTCTGTCTACGTGTTCGCCGCCATCAAGGGCCTGCAGGTCATCATTGATGGCCCGGTCGGCTGCGAGAACCTGCCGGTCACGGCGGTGCTGCATTACACCGATGGCTTGCCACCGCACGAGCTGCCGGTGGTGGTGACGGGCCTTGGCGAAGAGGAGCTCGGCCAGAGCGGAACCGAGCAGGCGATGCGCCGGGCCTATCAGACGCTGGACCCAACGCGTCCGGCGGTGGTCGTCACCGGCTCGATCGCCGAGATGATCGGCGGCGGTGTGACGCCCGAGGGAACCAATATCGTCCGCTTCCTGCCGCGCACCATCGACGAGGATCAGTGGCAGAGCGCCAATCGGGCGATGTATTGGCTCTGGACGCAGTACGGGCCGAAGAAGGGTGCTGCGGCCAAGCGCAAGCCGCGTGCGCCGGGCGAGAAGCCGCGGGTCAACCTCATCGGCCCCATGTACGGTGTCTTCAATTCGCCGTCCGATCTGGCCGAGATCCGACGTCTGGTCGAAGGGATCGGAGCTGAGGTCAATATGACTTTCCCGCTCGGCAGTCATCTGGACGACGTGGCCAAGCTCGCTGACGCCGATGCCAGTATCTGCATGTATCGCGAGTCCGGACGAACCCTGTGCGAGGCGTTGGATCGACCCTTCCTGCAGGCACCGATCGGGCTGCACAGCACGACCAAATTCCTGCGCGCTCTGGGCGAGATGCTCGGGCTGGATCCGGAGCCCTTCATCGAGCGCGAGAAGCACACGACCATCAAGCCGATCTGGGATCTGTGGCGCTCGGTGACGCAGGACTTCTTCGGGACCGCGAGCTTCGGCGTGGCGGCGACCGAGACCTATGCTCGCGGTCTGCGTCATTTCCTCGAAGACGAGATGGGACTGCCTTGTCATTTCGCCTTCGCACGCAAGGCCGGGGTCAAGCCGGACAACGACATCATCCGCAAGACCGTGCATGAAAAGACGCCGCTGATCGTCTTCGGCAGTTACAACGAACGTATGTATCTGGCTGAGATCGGCGCGCGGGCGACCTATATCCCGGCATCGTTCCCGGGCACGGTCATTCGTCGCCACACCGGGACGCCCTTCATGGGCTATGCGGGCGCGACCTACCTTGTCCAGGAGGTCTGTAACGCCCTGTTCGACGCCCTCTTCAACATCCTGCCTCTCGGGACGGATCTCGACCGCGTGGACCCCACGCCAGCGCGGATGCATCGTGAGCTGCCTTGGGACGAGGACGCGCGGGCGGTCTTCGATCAGGTCGTCGAGTCGCAACCCGTGCTGGTGCGGATCTCGGCCGCCAAGCGGTTGCGCGATGCCGCCGAGCGGGCCGCGCGGAATGCTGGGGAGGAGCGTGTTTCGGCCGCGCGCGTGTCCATGACGCAGGCGACCCTGAACACTGGCGCAACCTGACTCGGCGACCTATCGTAATTCGCCGTGCCGCCACGGCGCCGACGCAAGCGTGCCCGGCTCGGCCTTCGTCCGGTACCCGGAATTCTTCATCACAGGGCAAGTTCGCCTGGTCGCCAGGCTCTCGCCGACTCTCGGCCGCAGCGCCTTGATGGCGCGCTGACCGCGCCGATCGCTGCGGATCGCGTGAAAATCCTCGAAACCTAGAGGTTTCCTGACCCCGCTCAATCCGAAGCCTCGCCGCGCCTGTCCGCTGCCCAACTTCGTATGACACCATGCGCTTGTTGTGCGGCCCGTCACATTCAAGCTCGTCTCGCCGCATCATTTCCGACTCGTCGTCCGAATTTCGCCAGAGATTGGGAGGATCGATGCCTCTCCGCCGGGGCGGCGGCAGATGTGACGGTTGCGATGGGGACGGCGGCCGAGAAGGCACGTCGGCCTTGTCACTGTCTTATGCGGTCGCCTTTTCTTCCCGAAAAACAGGCTGCGAAACAGGTGTAAATGTAGATTGACATTCCTATCAGTCAAGCTAGACTGACACCACGAATCCAGCCTCCCAAACGCCAGCCGTGGCACCCCGGCAGGCGCGAAAACTGGGGCAGGGCAAGTCAGTTGATTGGGCTCAGTGCCCTGTACAAGCTTTAAGCTGAGCCCTTTGATTCCGCAGCGTGATGTCCGGGAAACTGGTATCGCGCTCGGCAGGTGCCAAGGAGCGGCAGTTAAGATTTCGCGAATTCCAGGTTGGGGGTTCGCTAATCGAGAACGCGCCCGAGCGTGTCGGGTTGGTTCTCAGCCGTGGTCGGTGCCGTCCACAGCACACAGAGGCCGCACGATCGAGTGTGGCGTAACTTAAGGCATATCTCCAGATTCGGAGGATTAAACGATGGCTGACAACACCAGCATGACCGGTCTGACCGAACAAGAAGCGCAAGAGTTCCATGGCATCTTCGTGCAGAGCATGACGGCCTTCTTTGGCATCGTCGTCATCGCGCACATCCTGGCTTGGCTGTGGCGCCCCTGGCTGTAGTCGTTTTGTGTTGAGTGCTGGCGTCCGCCACGTACCCGACAAAATGATTGAGCCCGTCTCAAATTCACTCTAGGAGAAAATTGACGATGTCACCTGATCTTTGGAAAATCTGGCTGCTGATCGATCCTCGCCGTGTTCTGATTGCTTTTGCGTTTTCCTGACCATTTTGGGTCTCGCTATCCACATGATTCTGTTGAGCACCGCCGAGTTCAACTGGCTCGAAGACGGCGTTCCAGCCGCAAAAGTCGCGCAAGTGACGCCGGTTGTCCCGCAAAGGTAATCGCGTCCTTGACGGGGGTGGTGGGCGAGACCCGTCTGGTGACGGGTCTCGCCTTCCGCCGACAGTGCTAAGAGGAGGTAACCGCCAAGGCTGCCTCCCCAGCAGAGGATTTTACGATGGCCATGCTCAGTTTTGAGAGAAAATACCGCGTCCGTGGCGGGACGCTGATAGGGGGAGACCTATTCGACTTCTGGGTGGGGCCGTTCTACGTCGGCTTCTTCGGGGTGTCGGGCTTCTTCTTTGCATTGTTGGGAGTGCTCCTCATTGTTTGGGGCGCAACCATCGGTCCAAACGCCGAACTTCAAACTTATAATCTCTGGCAGATCAGCATCGCACCGCCCGACCTCAGTTATGGTTTGGGGATGGCGCCGCTCACCGAAGGCGGGCTGTGGCAGATCATCACGATCTGTGCGATTGGTGCATTTAGTTCTTGGGCGTTGCGAGAGGTTGAAATCTGCCGCAAGCTCGGAATTGGCTTCCACGTTCCTTTCGCGTTCTCCTTCGCGATCGCCGCCTATCTCGTCCTCGTGGTGGTTCGCCCGATTTTGCTCGGCGCCTGGGGTCACGGCTTCCCTTACGGCATCCTGAGTCACCTCGACTGGGTTTCGAATGTGGGTTATCAGTTCCTGCATTTCCATTACAACCCGGCCCACATGCTCGCGATCAGCTTCTTCTTCACCAACTGTCTGGCGCTGTCGATGCACGGCTCGCTGATTCTCTCGGTGACCAATCCTCAAGAAGGCGAGGAAGTCAAGACGAGCGAGCACGAGAACACGTTCTTCCGCGATATCGTCGGCTACTCCATCGGTGCGCTCGCCATTCATCGTCTGGGTCTGTTCCTGGCCCTCAGTGCGGTGTTCTGGAGCGCGGTCTGTATCGTGATCAGTGGCCCCTTCTGGACTCGCGGTTGGCCAGAATGGTGGAACTGGTGGCTTGAGCTCCCGCTCTGGTAGGATCTAGGAGACTACAATGCCCGAATATCAAAATATTTTTAACAGCGTGCAAGTACGCTCTCCGGCATATCCCGGGGTGCCGCTGCCGAAAGGCAGTCTGCCGCGAATCGGTAAGCCAATCTTCTCCTATTGGATGGGGAAGATTGGTGATGCCCAGATCGGTCCGCTCTACCTTGGCTTTACCGGCACGTTGTCGTTGATCTTTGGCTTCACGGCCCTCTTTATCATCGGCTTCAACATGCTGGCGTCGGTCAACTGGAGTGTGATTCAGTTCGTCAAGCACTTCTTCTGGCTGGCTCTGGAGCCGCCCGCACCGCAGTATGGTCTGAGCATTCCTCCGCTTTCCGAGGGTGGCTGGTGGCTGATGGCGGGTTTCTTCCTGACCATGTCGATCATTCTCTGGTGGGTCCGGACCTACAAGCGCGCCGAGGCGCTGGGAATGAGTCAGCACCTGTCGTGGGCTTTCGCTTCGGCTATCTTCTTCTATCTCGTTCTGGGCTTCATCCGCCCGGTCATGATGGGTAGTTGGGCAGAGGCGGTGCCTTTCGGCATCTTCCCTCACCTCGACTGGACGGCAGCGTTCTCGATCCGGTACGGCAACCTGTACTATAACCCGTTCCATATGCTGTCGATCGCGTTCCTGTACGGATCGGCCCTGCTGTTCGCCATGCATGGCGCAACCATTCTGGCGGTAAGTCGGTTTGGTGGTGACCGGGAAATCGACCAGATCACCGACCGCGGCACAGCGGCGGAGCGTGCGGCACTCTTCTGGCGTTGGACTATGGGCTTCAACGCCTCCATGGAGTCGGTCCACCGTTGGGCTTGGTGGTGTGCGGTTTTGACGGTAATCACGGCGGGGATTGGCATCCTGCTGACGGGGACCGTGGTCGAGAACTGGTACCTCTGGGCTGTCAAGCATGGCGTCGCTCCAAGCTATCCGATCAGTGTGACTGTCCAAGACCCAATCGCAGCGGGGGTGACACGATGAATATCGGAAAGCAAGCGACAGTATCGATTGCCGCCCTTGTGGCATCCGTAGTGTTGTTCGGCTGCGAGCGCCCGCCACCGAAAGTTGTCCAGTTCGGTTATCGCGGTCTGGCGATGGAGCAGAACTACAACCCGCGTCTGCTTGAGGCGAGTATCAAGCAAAACCTCCCGCCCGAAGCGATTCCGGCGGCGGCGCCTGGCGGCCCGAAGGTCTCCGACCTGTACAAGAACGTTCAAGTTCTGAGCGATCTGACGGTTGGTGAGTTCACTCGGACGATGGTCGCGGTGACGCTCTGGGTTGCTCCGAAGGAAGGCTGTAACTATTGCCATGTTCCGGGTAACTTGGCGTCGGATGACATCTACACGAAGAAGGTGTCGCGGCGCATGTTCGAGATGGTCCAACAGGCCAACTCGCAGTGGAAGGACCATGTGGCTCAGACGGGCGTGACCTGCTATACCTGCCACCGTGGTAACCCGGTACCGAAGTACGTTTGGACCACCGATCCAGGTCCGAAGCATCCGTCGGCATTCAAGCCGTCGGGTCAAAACTATGCTTCGTCGACGGTTGCGTACGCTGCGCTGCCCTACGATCCCTATACGCCCTTCCTTGATCAGGCAAACGAGATCCGGGTGATTGGGACGACGGCGTTGCCAGCCGGTAACCATACGTCGATCAAGCAGGCGGAGTGGACTTATGGTCTGATGATGCAGATCTCCGACGCGCTTGGCGTCAACTGCACCTTCTGCCACAACAGCCGTTCGTTCTTCGCTTGGGATCAAAGCACGCCGAAACGGACGACGGCTTGGTACGCGATTCGTCATGTCCGCGAGATCAACCAGAAATATATCTGGCCGCTCAATGACGTGCTTCCGGCTTCGCGCAAGGGCCCATACGGCGACCCCTTCAAAGTCAGCTGCATGACCTGCCACCAGGGCGCTTACAAGCCGCTCTACGCAGCGCAAATGTTGAAGGACTATCCGGCGCTCGAAGGACCGACCAAGGCTGGCGTGCCCGAGGCGCCAAAGGCTCCCGCTGAAGCGGCGCCAGTCGAGGGAGCAGCACCGGCTGCACAGAAGTTATAGCCAGGAATGACCGTTCGCAGGGAAGCCCGTCGGGCGTCGGAAAGGACTTCGACGCCGGAGAGTCCCACGGGAGAAGGCGTAAAGCAGAAACCCGCGGGAGGAGATAGGCCAAGGATCCGAAAGGATCGGTGAAGCCGTCCTGACGATCTGTGGAGATTTATCCAATGGCTAGTGAGAACCGCTCGATGTCTGGACTTTCCGAAGACGAAGCCAAGGAGTTTCACGGTATCTTCGTGTCCAGTTTCGTCGCGTTCACGGGGATCGTTGTCATCGCACACATCCTCGTGTGGTTGTGGCGTCCTTGGCTGTAATGGCCTAGGGTATTCAATGTTAGTGACCGACCGGGCGATTGTCGTACACGGCGGCGCCCACCAGTAAAGAGACCGGAGAATACACATGCATAAACTGTGGCTGATCTTTGATCCGCGTAGAACCCTGGTTGCCTTGTTTGGGTTCCTGTTCGTGCTGGGGCTGTTGATTCATTTCATCCTGCTCAGCAGCCCAGCCTTCAACTGGCTCAGTGGTTCCTAAAATCCACTGCAGGGCTTCGGCAACAGTCAGAGGCGCGCTCGGCGTGTCCTCTGCATTGCCGATATGATCCTCGCCGCGGGGCTGTTCGCGGTAACGGCCGATGGGCCAATCTTGTAAACTGAGGGTATTTCAATGGCTGACCAAAAGAGCATGACCGGCTTGACCGACGCTGAGGCGAAGGAATTCCACGGCATCTTCACACAAAGCATGACGATGTTTTTCGGGATCGTGGTCGTTGCTCACATTCTTGCTTGGCTGTGGCGCCCCTGGCTGTAGTAGCAGGGAATCCGCGCTACAGCGGATAATGACGGGAAGCTGGCAGCAACCTGCCGCATCCCGCGTTATGTACTAGGAGAAATCTCAATGCACAAGCTTTGGCTGATCTTTGATCCGCGAAGAACCTTGGTTGCCTTGTTCGGGTTCCTGTTCGTGCTCGCCCTGCTGATCCATTTCATATTGCTCAGCTCACCGGGTTTCGATTGGCTGGCTGGTTCGGCGCCCGCGCCGGCGGCGGTTGCTCAGATAACCCCGCTACCTGCCGCTCGGTAACTCGCACGGTTGAAAGCATCGGCGGGCGGGAAGAGCTAAATGCCTCATCCCGCCCGTCGTCGTTAGAGTTCCGCTACTAGCTTCATGCAAATCCATCTCGAAGAGATCCGGCTCGCGACTGACGCTCCAGTCGCAATCATCGACGTTACGGATCGGATCAAAGCGATTTCTGCGCGCAACCCAATCCGCGATGGACAGTTGACCGTTGCCTCCTCTCATACGACCTCATTCGTGGCTCTCAATGAGCGGGAGCCGATGCTGCAGCGGGATATGCTCGATTTTCTCGCCCGCTTGGTTCCGCCTCGGGCCGATTACCTGCACAACCGCGTGGCGGTCGATGGCAGGCCGAATGCCCATTCGCATCTGATCGGCCTTTTCATGAACGCCTCCGAAACCATCTTGATCGCGGATGGCAAGTTATTGCTTGGTGACTGGCAGTCCGTTTTTTTTGTCGAGCTCGATGGGCCCCGCGATGAGCGGCTGCTCAGAGTGCAGATCCTCGGGATATCCTAGACCATGACGGCAGGCGATTTGGCCGGCTTCTTTGCCGATGAGCGGGCGTTGGATCCGGATGCCTATATCACCCTCGACTACTACATGGAATGCTGCGGCGATCCGGACGATGCGGCCGCGCATTTCTGCGCGGAACAATCGACCGCGCAATGGCGACGGGTCGGGTCGAGCGAAGATCTGCGGCCGCGCTTCGGTGCGCGGGTGGTCGGTTTGGAAGTCCTCGACGCCGCGCTGCCTGGATTTAGCTACGGAGTCGATGAGAAGCACGGCGGCACGGCAACCGCGTGCCGGGTCAGGGTTGCGCACCCTCACGCCAATTTCGGTCCGCGTCTCCCGAATTTGTTGAGCGCGGTGTGCGGCGAGGGGACTTTTTTCTCGCCGGGTGCTCCGATCGTCAAGCTCTTGGATATCCATTTCCCGGATGCCTATCTGGACCAGTTCGAGGGTCCGCAGTTCGGCGTCGAGGGCTTTCGTGATCTGCTGCGCGTCTATGATCGGCCAATCTTCTTCGGTGTGATCAAGCCAAACATTGGATTACCCCCAGAGGCGTTCAGCGAACTCGGCTACGAGGGATGGCTAGGTGGTTTGGATGTCGCCAAGGATGACGAGATGCTGTGCGATACGGATTGGTGCCCGCTGGAGCGGCGCGCCTCCCTTCTGGGCGACGCACGGCGACGCGCGGAGGCGGAGACCGGGACGCCGAAGATCTACCTGGCAAACATCACCGACGAGGTGGATCGACTGACTGACCTTCACGATCTTGCGGTCGCGAAAGGCGCAAACGCGCTGCTCGTCAACGCCATGCCGGTCGGACTCAGCGCGGTTCGGATGTTGCGCAGACACGCGCGCGTCCCGCTGATCGCCCATTTTCCCTTCATCGCACCCTTCAGCCGCTTGGCGCGCTTCGGGATCCACACGCGCGTCATGACGAAGCTGCAGCGGCTTGCAGGCTTCGATGTCATCATCATGCCGGGATTTGGGGAGCGGATGCATACCGCTGACGATGAGGTGAAAGACAACGTGAACGCCTGCCTCGCGCCGATGGGCAAGATCAAACGCTCTCTGCCGGTGCCGGGTGGTAGCGACTGGGCTGGCACCTTGCGGGGTCTCTACGAAAAGGTTGGGACGGTCGATTTCGGATTCGTTCCCGGGCGGGGCGTCTTTGGCCACCCATTGGGGCCGCGCGGCGGGGCGGCGAGTATTCGCCAGGCCTGGGATGCAATCGTGCAAGGCGTGAGTCTTGAGGAGCACGCGGCGCGCCATCACGAACTGGCAGCAGCAATCGCCACCTTTGGCGGGCCACCGGCTCGGCACCTCGATGTGAACCTCGCGGGAGACGAAGGTTGAGCTCGCGCATCGTTCCACCGCTCGCGGAGGCGGATCTGGAGCGTGCCGCGCTGCGCGACGCCCAAGAGCAGGTGATTCTCGTCGACGACCGGGATCTCGTATTGGGTGCGGCGGGGAAGCTCGACGCCCACCGTCTGGGCCAGCTTCATCGCGCTTTCTCGATCCTCGTGCACAACGCCGAAGATGATTTGTTGCTCCAGCGTCGAGCGGACAGCAAATACCATTTCGCGACCCGTTGGTCGAACACCTGCTGTGGTCATCCGCGCCCCGAAGAAACGACGCCGATGGCGGCGGGACGGCGGCTGAAGGAGGAGTTTGGAATCCGGATTCCGCTGACGGAGCGCGTGCAACTCGTGTATCGCGCGGAGGATCGGGAGACGGGTCTGATCGAGCATGAATATCTCCATGTCTTTCATGGCGTTTATACCGGAGATCCACGCCCCGACCCTACCGAGATCGGCGCTTGGCGCTGGATGTCGGTGCCGGCGATACGCCGCGCCTTGCGGGCGCACCCGGGCTGGTTTACTCCCTGGTTTAAATTGCTGGTGCATCGTTTGTTTCCGCAGTGACAGTCGATCGTCGCCCGCCGCGTGCTGTGAGGCATGGCTGCCGAGCGTCGAGCGGATGGCCATCCCTCCCTCTTCTCGTCAAACCTCATCTGAGTTGCGCAGGCTTCAATGTCCGAACGTGAAACGCTGACCGCGCCCTCGCGCGCGACCCCCGGTAGTCATCTGCGTGGAAAAGACAAGGTGTCGCGCATCCCGGTCAAGGTCGAGCAGACGGATAATCTGTTGCGCAAGCCCAGTTGGATTCGCGCCAAGGCCCCGGTCGGTGCCGGAGTGGCGCGGATCAAAACGTTGTTACGGGAAAGCAAGCTCACGACCGTATGCGAAGAGGCAATGTGCCCGAATCTGGGTGAGTGCTTCAGTCACGGGACGGCGACCTTCATGATCCTGGGAGATGTTTGCACCCGTCGCTGTCCCTTCTGCGACGTCGCCCACGGTCGACCGGCGCCCCTTGATCCGGCTGAACCCGAGCAATTGGCGGAATCCATCGCGACCCTTGGATTGCGCTACGTCGTCATCACGTCGGTCGATCGAGACGACCTGCGCGATGGTGGAGCTGGCCACTTTGCCGCCTGTCTGCGCGCGATCCGGGGGCGCAACCGGGACACCAGGCTTGAGATTCTCGTGCCGGACTTCCGAGGTCGCGAGGAGGTCGCATTGGCGCAATTCGAGGCCGACGCGATCCCCGATGTATTCAATCATAACTTGGAGACCGTGCCACGGCTCTACCGGCAAGCCCGACCGGGCGCGGACTACCTCGGATCCCTGCGTTTGCTTCAGGCGTTCAAGGCTGGTCATCCTGGCGTTCCAACCAAGTCCGGGATCATGCTTGGACTCGGTGAGGAACAGGACGAAGTGCTGGCGGTCATGCGTGATCTGCGCGGTCATGGCTGCGACATGTTGACAGTGGGGCAGTATCTCCAGCCCACCCGCGATCATCTTCCCGTACGACGTTACTGGACCCCCGAGGAGTTCGAGCAACTGCGCCGCGCGGGCGAGGAGATGGGCTTTTCCGCTGTCGCCAGCGGGGCCATGGTGCGATCCTCCTACCATGCCGATCGTCAGGCGGGCGACCTGATCGCGTGATTTTCTACAGCATCGTCAAGAGTTTCCTGATGCCGCCCGGCATCATCATACTGATGTTGATCGCGGCCTTTTGGCTCGCTCGCGGCGTGATGGCGCGGCTCACGATCTTCACCGCATTGACGCTCCTCGCGCTGATGAGTCTACCGGCGGTGGCGATGGTCCTGATGCAGCCGTTGGAGATCTATCCAGCCATTGGGACCGAGCAAACACCGGTCCCTCACACGGCGCGGGCCATCGTGATCCTCGGCGCAGGGTATCGGAAGAATGCTCCGGAATATGGCGGCGAGACGCTCGACGACGCGAGCCTGAGGCGCGTCCGCTATGGCGCATTCCTGCAGCGCAACACCGGCCTTCCGATCTATGTCACTGGGGGTCGCATGCCCGGTGAGCGTGGCACCTTGGCCCAGCTCATGGCCGATGTGCTGACGCGGGACTACCAGGGTGAGGTCGCGGGAGTGGAGTCGGAGAGCCGCACGACCTGGGAAAATGCCGCCTTTACGGCCAAGCTGCTGGAGCGGGATCGCATCAGCAGTATTCTGCTGGTGAGTGACGCCTGGCACCTGCCGCGCGCGGTCCAGGCATTCCGACGGACCGGTATCGCCGTCACGCCGGCACCGACCGCCTTCGTGAATTATCCGGGTTGGGCCGGAGAACTGACCTATCGCGATTGGCTCCCCTCGGCGCGGGCACTCCAGGGAAGCAGTTACGCGATTCATGAGCACTTGGGCGGCCTTTGGTACCAGATTCGCGATTGGTTCCAGGAAGCGCCCGAGCCTGCCGCGCCTGGCTCATCCGCATGGAAATCAGAAGGCGGACAGTTCGCCATGTCCGTGGTGAGTCCGAGCAAATAGATCCCTTTGCTCCTCCGCCTCTCGGTCGCGAGCAGCCGAGTCTAGGATTATCCCGGTTGCGTCACGTACCCGCCATAGCGCTCCATGAGATAGCAGAGACAGTCCTGCCGAATGATGGCCTCGTCGCGGGTCAGCATTGAGGGCATGAGGGCTTGGCTCAGGCGCAACTCCCCCCGCGCGAGGGAGAAGATGCGATCGCGGATATCCCGCCCGTGCTCGTCGATGACCTCCAGGGGTACGTTCCCATCATCCCGAATCGTCGCGAACAGGGTTCCTCTGGGGAGTTCTCGGAAATTCATCTGTTCGAGCTCCGGATCCAGGAGAAGATCGGCTTCCGCCGGAGCGAAGCCGAAGCGCACCTCCTCGGGTATCTTGACCTGGGCCACGGTATGGAAGAGGTCGATGTCCCGCAGTGGTAACGGGTGCTCCGGGATCTCGGTCAGGTGCAGGGCTGCATCAATGAATGTCATCGCGTGCTCGATTCCCTGACGGTCGCCGACTTTGCCGCACTCGACCGTCACCGAGGGGCAAATCGCCGCCATGGCCATCGACTGAACCCCGGTTGGGCGGGTGAAGTAGACGACCGTGCGGCTGAAGAGGGTCGCTAGCCGCAGGGAACCGTTGTCGAGCCGATTAACACAGGCATAGTGCGGATTTAGCCCCGTATTGTTGTGTAGATCCAGACTGGCGAATGCCCCGCGCTCGGTCATGCGCGCGACGACCCCGGCCATGAGCGCGTGCTCTGGCGTCGGCGGGAGTTGCGAGCCGGGCCAGACCCGGTTGAAGTCGGGCTGGTTGGGAAGACGCCGCGCGCCCTTGGCCGCCGCCATGACGTTGCCGATAAAAAGACTGAGCGCGCGGGGCAGTCGCGGATCGTCGAAGCGGTCGATTCGGTCGCGCAAGAGTTGTCGGATCGCGTCCCAGCCGACGGTTTCGTTACCGTGCAGTAGCACGGCCAGGAACAGCGGGGGCTGGCGCGCCCCGTCCAGATGGATCAGCGTCGGTGCCCCCAAGAGCTCGGCAAGCTGCCGGCTGTCCGTGTCGAGGAGTCCGTCCGGCAGGGTGTCGTATTCTCTCAGCATGGCTGGGTCGGGGTACTCCGTGGGTGGGGGCCGGATCGAGATGCGCCGGATCAATCCAGCGCCCAGGTATGAACCGGTCTGCCGCTTTCCTGCCGCCGAAGGTAGGCGCTCGCCAAATCGGCCATGTTCGGCCCGTGCCGCGCGACCCAGTCGCGCTGCCAGCGCGCTCCGGTTTGGCGTGATTGTAGCCGCCGCAGGATGATGCCGAGCCAATGATCCGTCTCCGCAAGCTCGACCCCGGCAGCGAGGAGACCCCCTCTGGCGCGCGGGAGCAGATCCTCTTCGAGGATCTGGGTGACCGGAAGTGTCCTGCCATCAAGCCAGGGGATGCGGGCGGCCAATCCCTCCCTGGCACAGGCGTAGAAACCCTTTTGGGCATGGAGGAACATCAGCCTGGATTCGGCGGCTGCATCCTCGTGGGCCAGGTTCCACACCAGACCGCAATAGAAGGCCGCATTGGCGATGCAATCGGTTACGGTGGGACCCGATGGCAAGACCCGATGCTCGATGCGCAGATGGGGTCGTCCGTCCGCTCCGAACCCGATCAATGGGCGGTTCCACCGCCAGATGGTGCCATTGTGCAGGCGCAGGTGGGCGAGTTGTTCCGGCGGTTCGTCCATTAACCGAGGCAGCAGCGCGGGATAGCGGTCGACATTGGCCTGGAAGGTTTCCAGAATCGACTCATGGGCATAGCGAAAGCCGAAATTGACGCGCTCCTGCAAGATGGCTCCGCCCACCGAAACGGCCTGTTCGAACAGTGGGATACGGGTCTCGTCCCAGAGATCGCATCCGAACAGATAGGGCGAGTTGGCGGAGATCGCCACCATTGGCCCGCTGACGATTTTGGAGGCGTTGTAGACCCGCGCCGCTTCGTCCGGTTTGACCTTGAGGTGGACTTGAAACGACGTCGCCCCGGCTTCGAGCATGACATCGTGCCAAGTTAGCTCTAAGAGGTCGCGGCCCTCGATGCGCAGCTTGAGCGGGCGTCCGTGCCGCAGCGCGAAGACCTGCTCATTGAGGGCGCGATAGCGCACGCGTGGGGTCATGAATGGGAGCGTGAGATGGGCGGGCTTGACCGTGGGCAGGATGCCGACCATGGTCAGGCCGATATCCAGCTCGACCGCCACTCGGTGGATACGGTTCAGGGTCTCTGTTAGCCCCGCCGCCAAACGGGAGAAGGGCTCGCCCCGAAGCAGGGTTGCGTTTCCATTGAGTTCGACATTGAAGGTCGCAAGCTCCGGCACGACCGACGGGTCGGCCAATCGCTGCCAGCAGCGCTTCGACCTCCGGCGCGGGGTTCATGTCCGGTCTGACCAGCCAAGCCTCCAGCTCAAGTCCCACCGTCGGTTCGCCGTCATCCAACACCCCTGCTTCGAGCCAGGTCGCTAGCAGGCGAGTCTCCTCGCGCAGCCGCGTGGAGAACTTGCTGAAATCCCGTTCGCTGAAATGCGCCTCGGCAATCTCCTGGCCCATGCGATACCCCTGTCGGCGGTTGGCATGGTCAGAGTATGGCGCAGCGCTGCGAGAACGGAAGCCATTCAGGGCACCTTCGGACGCGCGAGTCCTGGATGCGCCGTCTCCCCAAGGAGTGAAGGCGGCGCGGTGTCTTGCCGGGCAGTCTGGTCTGCTATGGCGTCAGAAACGCGCAGGCGCCAGTGAATACAAAGCGATGGCTCATCATTTCCACTCCGGCTCCGATTCCGACCGAGATGCCGACAGCGGATATCGGGAACTCAGACCCCATATCCAAGACCTGTGTCTGCAAGTTGCCGCTCCATCCGAGGTTGTTGAATTCCCGGATCTTTTCAGACATGTTATACACATGAAGCTGATTCACGTAGGCATCCGGGCTGCCGGTCTCGAATTGCAGCGCGATGTACCTGACCGATTTCCCATGGGTCGAGGGAACGGCAAAATGGACCCAGTTGTAGAGTCCGCTCTTTTGGTCGAAATCCAATCCCCAGCCGATATGGGCGCGTTCCATCGTGGCGACATTTGCCTGATACTCAATGTTGCCACCATGGCCATGAGTACAGGCCCAATCCGCCGCTTGAGCGAGACTCGGAGCGATGAACAACATCGCAATCGACCCCGCCATCAAAGATAGCAACTTCCGAGACGCATGTTGCGGTTTCATACCTTGACCTCTTGCCTCCTCGGCGCATTTGCGACTTGGTAAGAACCACGACCGTCGTTGGTCGCTGATGGAATAGCAGACGATGCTCTTGCGCTTCGCCCATGTTATTCCCATTCAATTATAGTCCAGCTGACTGGGGCCGTTGTCAGGGTGGCGGTTTGCGTCCGCTTGCCGACCGCCGCCGAGAGCGCGGTCCAGCTCCGCCAATCGTTCTGGGGTGCCGATATCGAGCCAGTGTCCGGTGAAGTGCCGACCCCCGACCCGTCCTTTTTGCATGGCCTCGCGGAGCAGGGGCGCGAGCGGAAAGGCGCCTGGCGAGCAGCTGGCGAACAGCTCGGGCTGATAGAGTCCGATGCCGCTGAACGTCAGCCGCGTCGGTCCGTCGGGATGGACGCGGCCATTGTGCAGGGCGAAGTCGCCGCGCGGATTGTGGGGCGGGTTGTCCACCAGGACCAAGTGCGCGAGGTCGTTGTCGGCCAAGGTAAGATTCGCAAGATCGCAATCGGTCCAGACATCGCCATTGACCACCCAAAAAGGCTCCGAACCGAGTAGGGGCAGTGCCTTGAAGATGCCGCCGCCGGTTTCGAGTGCCTTACCCTCGGCCGAGTAACAAATCCGTGCGCCATACCTTGACCCATCGCCCAGCGCCGCCTCGATCTGGTCCCCGAGATGGGCATGGTTGATGACCAGATCATGGATGCCTGCCGCGACCAGCCGCTCGATGTGATGGACGATCAGCGGTTTGCCGCCCGCCTTGAGTAGCGGCTTGGGTGTATGGTCGGTCAAGGGACGCATGCGATTGCCGCGTCCCGCCGCGAGGATCATGGCCTTCATGCGCCCTTGCACTCGCGGAAGATGCGCTTGTCGCAGGTGGCGCAGACGCTCTTGTCCAGTTTCTGATAGATGCCGCGGATGGCCGCCGTCTTGGCCTGGAAGACATTACGCGCGCCGGTCGCATCCAGGCAGCCGCACTGTTCCAGCGCCTCCCACAGCCCCTGTTTGACGTTGATCAGATACATGCCGCCGCCATCCGCGAAACGTCGCGCGATCTCCCGCGCCAGCACCTGTCCACCTTGCAGGTCGACAAAGTTGATGCCGTTGGCGAAAAGCGCCAGGTGCTTCTGCAGCGGGTGCTTGGCGCGCAGATGGTCGAAGTATTGCTCCACATGAGCGGCCGAGCCGAAGAAGAGCGAGCCGTCGATGCGCAGAAAGCGCAACTGCGGGCATTGGGGCAAATCGGGCTCGCTTGAGAAGGCGTGATTGGGCAGAAGTGGATTCGGCGCGAGGGTCACGATGCGCGGCTTGGAGGTGCGTTCGAGATAGAGCACCAGCGACAGCAGCACACCGGCGAAGATCGCGAATTCCAGCTCCAGGAAAATCGCCGAGAAAAAGGTGACCGCCAGCACCCCGGTCTCACGCTTCGATGAGTGCAGAATGTGTTGGATTTCCTTGAAATCGATCAGACCCCAGGCGACCAGGAAGAGTACGCCGGCCATCGCGGCCTTCGGCAGATAGCTCGCGTAGGGCGCGACCAGCAGCACGATAGCCATCAGCATGAAGGCGGCGAAGATGGACGCCAGCGGGGTGCGGGCACCGGCCTCGTAGTTGACGCCGCTGCGATTGAATGAGCCCGTGGCGACATAGCCGGAGAAGAAGGAGCCGGCGATGTTGGACAGCCCCTGGCCGATGAATTCCTGATTGCCGTCGATGCGGTAGCCACCACGCGCGCCGAGCGCGCGCCCGATGGAGACCGCCTCGGTCAGGGCGAAGAGGGTCACGGCCAGCGCGGAGGGCGCCAGTTGGCGGATGTGCTCCAGCGTCAGCGAGGGTGCCGACAGCGGCGGCAGCGTTGCGGGCAGGGCACCGACGGTCGCGATGCCGGTCTGCGCCGCGCCCAGCCAGTCATTCAGGCCCAGCGCCAGCAGACTCCCGGCGAGCATGGCGACGATCATGTAAGGGATCTTGGGCAGCCAGCGTTTGCAGGCGATGCCGATGCCGAGGGTCGTCGCGGCCACCAGGGTGGCGCTGGGGTTGATCTCCAGCAGGTGACTGCCGAACTGGAACAGGATGTCGTGCAGATGCCCGCCGCTGTCCATGGTGATGCCGAAAAAATGTTTGAGCTGCTTGGCCGCGATCAGCACCGCCGCGCCGGCGGTGAAGCCCACCACCACCGAGTGCGAGATGAAGTTGACCAGCGCCCCCAGCCGGGCGAATCCCAGGGCCAATTCCATCACGCCGACCATGAAGGTGAGCGTCAGGGCCAGCATGACGTAATCGGGCGATCCCGGAGCCGCCATCACGGAGAGCGCCGAGAAGAGGACCACCGAGGCGGCCGTGGTCGGGCCGGAGACCAGATGCCGCGACGAGCCGAACCAGGCGGCAATGATGGCCGGCACCATGCCGGCGTAGAGACCGTACTCGGGCGGCATCCCGGCGATGGTGGCGAAGGCGACGCCCTGGGGCAGGACCACGACCGCGCCGGTCAGCGCCGCGACCAGATCCGCCCTGACGTCGGTGGGTCTGACACCGGGCAGCCAGGACTTATAGGGCGTCGTCCAGGACCAGTCGAGCGAACGTAGCGTCTTCACGGAGTAATCGAGCGACTGTCGAGCCACGTCGGCGAAATCGAGCGAGCGAAGCGTCTTCATGCAGGGATGACGTCCTGGACAATGGGTGAAACAGGGTGCGGTGCCGAATGTCACCGCGCGGTGCTGATCGCGCCCGCCGTGAAATGACAGCCCGACCCCAGACGGCGACTGGTCAAAAGCGAGCCTTCGTATATTAAAGATTTATAATGAACATGAATATAGCGGAGTCGGCTGGTCCGGAGATGTCGGCGGCGCGGCGCTGGTTTGGACGGCCTTTCCCGGCGTGTTAGCCTTCCGACGAATTCGCTCTCTCGGAGGCCACCGCCGTGTTCAAGATCGTTTCCTTCAACATCAACGGGATTCGTGCCCGGCCGCATCAGATCGAGGCGCTCAAGTCTTCGCATGACCCGGACATCGTCGGCCTTCAGGAATGCAAGGTCGCCGACGATCAGTTCCCGCTCGATTGGGCCCAGGGGCTTGGCTATGCCACTCACTTCCACGGTCAAAAGGGTCACTATGGTGTGGCGCTGTTCAGCAAGGCCGAACCGCTGGCCGTCGCCAAGGGATTCCCGAATGATGCCGAGGACGCCCAGCGCCGCATCATCACCGGCCGTTACGCACTGCCCGGTGGCGGTGAGATCAGCGTCATCAACGGCTATTTCCCACAGGGCGAGGGCCGCGACCATCCGCTGAAGTTTCCCGCCAAACGCCAGTTCTACGCCGATCTGCTGGCCTATCTGCGCGACGCCTTCACGCCGGACCAGAACCTGATCGTGCTCGGCGACATGAACGTGGCCCCGCTGGATCTGGATATCGGCATCGGCGCCGACAACGCCAAACGCTGGCTGCGGACCGGCAAGTGCAGCTTTCTGCCGGAGGAGCGCGAGTGGTTCCAGGCGCTCACCGACTGGGGGCTAGTGGACGCGTACCGCGTACTCCACCCGGAGGTCGACGACCAATTCAGTTGGTTCGATTACCGCTCGCGTGGCTTCGAGCGCGACCCCTGGCACGGGTTGCGGATCGATCATCTGCTGGTGACCGCGCCGCTGCGCGAACGCCTGCTCGACGCCGGAATCGACTACGCGATCCGTGGCATGGAGAAGCCATCGGATCACTGCCCGGTCTGGGTGCGATTTGATATCTGACGCCGTTGCCGCAACCGTTCGCGGACCGGATTGAAAGCCGCCGCCGACGAGCCATTCCCGGGCTCCGACCCGAGTGAGCGACCGCGGGGTCGCGAGCGTGACGGGATAGAGGCAGGTGCCGATGGCATCGACGGCGGAGTGCGGCGCGCCGAATCCGGCTGTCATCGCACGTCTCCAACCCCAGCAAAAATCCGATAGGCCGGGTTGTCGGTCTCTTCCCAATAGGGATAGCCCAAGGCATCCAGTGAACAGCGGAACGCGTCCCGGTCGTCGGGTGGAATCTGTGCGCCCATCAGCACGCGGCCATAGGCGGCGCCATGATTGCGATAGTGGAAGAGGCTGATGTTCCAGCGTTTGCCCAGCGCGGTCAGGAAGTTGAGCAGTGCGCCGGGGCGCTCCGGGAATTCGAAGCGGACCAGGGTCTCGTGGTCGATGCCGGGGGCGTGGCCGCCGACCATGAAGCGGATGTGCTGCTTGGCCGTCTCGTTGGCGGTCATGTCGAGCACCTTGAAGTCCTTTTCGCCGAGGCGGGCGATCAACTCGGCGCGCTCTTCATCGCCCTTGGATAGCTCGATGCCGACGAAGACCTGGGCGCGACGGGTGTCGGCATAGCGGTAGTTGAATTCGGTGATCTGGCGTTTGCCGAGGGTGCGGCAGAAGGCCAGGAAGCTGCCGGGGCGCTCGGGGATCTCGACCGCCAGCAGCGCCTCGCGGTGCTCGCCCAGCTCGGCGCGTTCGGCGACGTGGCGCAGCCGGTCGAAGTTGATGTTGGCGCCGCTCTCGATCGCGACCAGATGCGCGTCGCGGATGCCGGTGGTCTCGACCCAGCGTTTCAGGCCGGCGACGGCCAGCGCCCCGGCGGGTTCGGCGATGCCGCGGGTGTCGTCGAAGATGTCCTTGATCGCGGCGCAGATCTCGTCGGTGCCGACCAGGACGACCTCATCGACCCGCTCGCGGGCGACCCGGAAGGTTTCCTCGCCGATCAGCCGCACCGCGACGCCGTCGGCGAACAGACCGACCTGCGGCAGGGTGACGCGCTCGCCAGCGGCCAGCGCGGCATGCAGGGTCGGGGCCTCCTCGGGTTCGACGCCGATGATCTTGACCTCCGGATAGAGCCATTTGACGTAAGCGGCGACGCCCGCGATGAGCCCGCCGCCGCCGACGGGGACGAAGATGGCGTGGGGTGGTCGCGGATGCTGGCGCAGGATCTCCATGCCGATGGTGCCCTGGCCGGCGATCACGTCCGGGTCGTCGAAGGGGTGGATGAAGGTCAGCCCTTTTTCGGCGACCAGTTCCATCGCGTGGGCGTAGGCGTCGTCGTAGGAATCGCCATGCAGGACGACCTTGCCGCCGTGCGCCCGCACCGAGCGGACCTTGATCGCCGGGGTGGTGCGCGGCATGACGATGAGTGCCTGGATCCCGAGCCGGCTGGCGCCAAGCGCGACGCCCTGGGCGTGGTTGCCGGCGCTGGCGGCGATGACGCCCCGTTCTCGCGATTCCGCATCCAGATGGACCAGCTTGTTGTAGGCCCCGCGCAGCTTGAAGGAGAACACCGGTTGCAGGTCCTCGCGCTTCAGGAAGACCTCGTTGCCGAGTCGGTTGGAAAGCTGGGGCGCACGGGTTAGCGGGGTCTCGCGGGCGATGTCGTAGACGCGCGCCTTGAGGATGCGTTCGATGTAGGAATCGGGCATGGGGCGGGGGCTCGGGAACGGGCTTGGGCTGTCGCATGTTACAGGATTAGCGGCGTGTCCGGACGCGAGCGACCGGAGCAGCCATCCTTGCGCCAGCGCCTGGCGTGAGACCTTTTCGCTCCACGCTTGTCCAATTCAAATCAGACCTGGATTGTTTGCAGCGCGCTGATGGAGGCGGGGCACGAGTGTCGCAGCTTCGCGACAGTTCCTTTCGCTGCGTCTGCGAGGTCCTGTTTCCAGGGACATGCCGGGTGTCGGAAGGTCACGGACGATGTCGGCGCCTGTTTGCCCCAATGGGGGGCGTAGTCTGATTCGATGCGATGAGCGGGCATCGTCGTGTCCGATGGAGTGAGGCGTTTCCCGCGCTTTTGCCGAGACCTTTCCAGTGCATGCCAGGATGCTTGACGCACTAAATCAGTGCGGATTAGTTTTGACCGCGCGACCGGCGAACGCCAGCCGCGACGGCGCGGTCATTGATGGCGACGTTGCGCCAAAAACCAACAGTTGTCGTGGCGTGATCTTTGCTGAACATCCGTACGGCTTGTCTTTTCCCCTCCGCGCCCCGAGCATTTTGATGGGTAGGTGAGCGTCGCCGTCGACGCCGGGGTCGGGGGAGCACCATCCGCTTCCGAGTGAGGTAACGACTATGTCGATTTTCGAACGTTATCAGGCACGCTATGAAGCCTCTCGCGAGGAGGTGCTGAGCCTGGATGAGTATCTGCAACTCTGTAAGGCGGATCCGAGCGCCTATGCGGGTGCCGCGGAGCGCCTGCTGATGGCGATCGGCGAGGCCGAGATGGTCAACACCCGCGACGATCCGCGCTTGAGCCGCATCTTTCAGAACAAAATGCTGCGGCGCTATCCGGCCTTCTCCGAGTTCTATGGCATGGAGGAGGCGATCGAGCATCTGGTCTCCTATCTCAAGCACGCCTCTCAGGGGCTGGAGGAGAAGAAGCAGATTCTCTACCTGCTCGGGCCGGTCGGCGGCGGCAAGTCCTCGCTGGCCGAGAAGCTCAAGGAGCTGATGCAGGAGCGGCCGTTCTACGCCATCCACGGCTCGCCGGTGTTCGAGTCGCCGCTGAGTCTTTTCTCGCCGGAGGAGGACGGTCCCATCCTCGAAGAGGACTACGGGATCCCGCCGCGCTATCTGCGGACCATCATGTCGCCCTGGGCGGTGAAGCGGTTGCAGGAGTACCACGGCGATATCACCAAGTTCAAGGTCGTCAAGCTCTACCCCTCGATCCTGGAGCAGGTCGCCATCGCCAAGACCGAACCGGGCGACGAGAACAATCAGGACATCTCCTCGCTGGTCGGCAAGGTCGATATCCGCCAACTGGAGCGGTTTGCCCAGCACGACGCCGATGCCTACAGCTACTCGGGCGCGCTCTGCCGGGCCAATCAGGGTCTGATGGAATTCGTCGAGATGTTCAAGGCGCCGATCAAGGTGCTGCATCCGCTGCTGACCGCCACGCAGGAGGGCAATTACAACGGCACCGAGGGGCTCTCGGCGCTTGCCGTTCCAGGGGATCATCCTGGCCCACTCCAACGAGTCGGAATGGCAGACCTTCCGCAACAACAAGAACAACGAGGCATTCCTCGACCGCGTCTTCATCGTCAAGGTGCCTTATTGCCTGCGGGTCAACGAAGAAGTCAGCATCTACGACAAGCTGCTGCGTCACAGCTCGCTCGCCGAGTCGCCCTGCGCGCCCGGCACGCTGGAGATGCTGGCCCAGTTCTCGACCCTGACGCGCCTCAAGGAGCCGGAGAATTCCAGCATCTTCTCCAAGATGCGGGTCTACAACGGCGAGAACCTCAAGGATACCGATCCCAAGGCCAAGTCGATGCAGGAGTATCGCGACTATGCCGGGGTTGATGAGGGCATGTCCGGGATCTCCACGCGCTTTGCGTTCAAGATCCTGTCGCAGGTCTTCAACTTCGACCATACGGAGGTGGCGGCCAATCCGGTTCATCTGCTCTATGTCCTGGAGCGTCAGATCGTCCGCGAACAGTTGCCGCCGGAGACTCAGGAGCGTTATCTGAGTTATCTGAAGCAGTATCTCGCGCCGCGTTATGCCGAATTCATCGGCAAGGAATTGCAGACCGCCTATCTGGAATCCTATGCGGAGTACGGTCAGAACATCTTCGACCGCTATGTGGTCTATGCCGACTACTGGATTCAGGATCAGGAATACCGCGATCCCGACACCGGCGAGATGATGAACCGCTCGGCGCTGAACGAGGAGCTGGAGAAGATCGAAAAGCCGGCGGGCATCTCCAATCCCAAGGACTTCCGCAACGAGATCGTCAACTTCGTGCTGCGCGCCCGTGCCAATAATGCCGGCGCCAATCCGAAATGGACCAGCTATGAAAAGCTGCGGGTGGTGATCGAGAAGAAGATGTTCTCCAATACCGAGGAGCTGCTGCCGGTCATCTCCTTCAATGCCAAGTCATCGGTGGATGAGCAGAAGAAGCACGATCAGTTCGTCGATCGCATGAGCCAGAAGGGGTATACGCCCAAGCAGGTTCGGCTGCTGTCGGAATGGTATCTGCGGGTTAGGAAATCGCAGTAGCCTCATTGACCAGTGATTCGTGATGATTCGCGGGGGCCGCTTCCGCCCTCGCCGAGGGGTTCGTCAACCGCCAAGGCGCAGAGAACGTAGCCGTTATGTCACACTTCATCGACCGGCGTCTGAATGGCAAGAACAAAAGCACGGTCAATCGCCAGCGCTTTCTCAAGCGGTATAAGACCCAACTCAAGCGGGCCGTGGCGGACGCGGTCAATAAGCGCAGCATCACTGACATCGACTCCGGGGAGCGGGTCGGTATTCCGTCGCGCGATATCTCCGAGCCCCTGTTCCACCACGGCAAGGGCGGTACCCGCGACATGGTTCATCCAGGGAACAGGGAGTTCGAGAAGGGGGATCGTGTCCGTCGACCGGAGGGCGGTGGCGAGGGATCGGGTCAGGGGAAGGCTGGAAAGGGCGGCAAGGGCGAGGACGACTTCGTCTTCGAACTCTCGCGCGAGGAATTTCTGGATCTACTCTTCGATGACCTGGAGCTTCCCAACCTGGTGCGCAATCAACTTGATCGGCACCACGGAATTCAAGACGGTGCGTGCCGGTTATGCGACTCAGGGCGCGCCGGCCAATATCGACGTGGTGCGCTCGCTCAAGGGGGCGATTGCCCGACGGATGGCGCTTGGTGCGCCCTGGCGCGCCCGGATCCGCGAGTTGGAGGCGGAAATCGAGCTTCTCACGCAGGGCGGGGTCGCGGAGGAGGACGCGGCGCTTCGCGCTCTGCGCGAGGAGATCGATCGGCTCAAGATCCGGATTGCCGCGCTGCCCTTCATCGATACCTTCGATCTGCGCTTTCAGAGCTTCGTCAAGCTCCCGGAGCCGACCAGTAAGGCGGTGATGGTCTGCATCATGGACGTCTCGGGTTCCATGGACCAGGTGCGCAAGAATCTGGCAAAGCGATTCTTTATCTTGCTCTACCTCTTTCTGCAGCGCAATTACGACAAGATCGAGGTGGTCTTCATTCGCCACCATACCATTGCCCAGGAGGTGAATGAAGAAGAGTTTTTCTACTCCCGGGAGACGGGCGGCACGGTCGTATCGAGTGCCTTGAATCTGGCCTATGACATCCTGAAGGAACGCTACGATGCGAGCGTCTGGAACATCTATGCCGCCCAGGCATCGGACGGCGACAATTGGGATTCCGACTCCAATGTGTGCCGCGACATCCTGATCGATCAACTGATGCCCTTGATGCGCTATTTCGCCTACGTCGAAATCACTCCCCGCCAGCATCAGAGCCTCTGGCATGCCTATCAGGAGGTGATGGCCGCTCATCGTCACTTCGCCATGCAGGAGATCGATGGCGCCGACGGCATCTATCCCGTATTTCGCGAGCTGTTCAAGAGGCAGGAGGCATGACGCAACGACTCATCACGGATTCCTCGGAGTGGTCCTTCCCGCTTTTGGAGCGCTTCGACAAGGAAATCGGCCATCTTGCCCATGAGGTTTACGGGCTGGATACCTATGCCAATCAGATCGAGGTGATCAGCTCCGAGCAGATGATCGACGCCTATTCATCCGTCGGTCTGCCGATCTATTACCACCACTGGTCGTTCGGCAAGCAGTTCGTCTCGACCGAGCAGACCTACCGGCGCGGCCAGATGGGGCTGGCCTACGAGATCGTGATCAACTCCGACCCCTGCATCGCCTATCTGATGGAGGAGAACAGCCTGCCGATGCAGGCGCTGGTGATCGCGCACGCCAGCTATGGGCACAACAGCTTCTTCAAGGGCAATTATCTCTTCCGCACCTGGACCAGCGCCGACGCCATCATCGATTACCTGGTATTCGCCCGCAAATATATTGCCCAATGCGAAGAGCGCCATGGTCTGCATGAGGTCGAACTGCTGCTCGATTCCTGCCATGCCCTGATGAATCACGGGGTGGACCGCTACAAGCGCCCCGCGCCGCTTAGCATGGCCGAGGAACAGCGCCGGCAGCGCGAGCGCGAGGCTTATCTCCAATTCCAGATCAATGACCTCTGGCGCACCCTGCCGCTGGTCGAGGACGCCAGCCAGGCATGCCAGGAGGCGCGGTGGCCGGAAGAGCCCCAGGAGAACCTGCTCTATTTCATCGAGAAGAACGCGCCGCTGCTGGAGCCCTGGCAGCGTGAGATCGTGCGCATCGTGCGCAAGATCGGGCAGTATTTCTATCCGCAGCGCCAGACGCAGGTGATGAACGAGGGCTGGGCGACCTTCTGGCACTACACGCTCATGAATCATCTCTACGAAGAGGGCTTCGTCACCGATGGCTTCATGATCGAGTTCCTGCAATCCCATACCGGCGTCGTTTTCCAGCCACCCTTCGACGCGCCCTACTACAACGGCATCAACCCTTACGCGCTCGGCTTTGCGATGATGCGCGATCTGCGGCGCATCTGCGAAGCGCCCACGGCCGAGGATCGCGACTGGTTTCCGGACATCGCTGGCGGCGATTGGCGCAAGGTGCTGGATTTCGCGATGCGTAACTTCAAGGACGAGAGCTTCATCGCGCAGTTTCTGTCGCCCGCGCTGATGCGTGAATTCCACCTTTTCGCGATCACCGACGACGATCGCGAGGAGCACCTGGAGATCACGGCGATCCACGAGGAGAAGGGCTATCGCGCGCTGCGCCAGGCGCTCGCCGAGCAATACAACCTGGGTACACGCGAGCCGAACATCCAGGTCTACAATGTCGACCGACGTGGCGACCGTTCGCTGACGCTGCGCCATTTCGTCCACGGTCGCCGACCCCTGGGCGATACGGTCGATGAAATGCTGCGCCATATCCGGCGGCTCTGGGGCTTCACCGTGCGGTTGGAAACGGTCGACGAGCAGGGCCGCGTACAATTGATCGGGGAAACTTGACGATTCATTGCCCGAAGCGGTAATTAGCTGGCCACGCATGGATCTCGGCCAGTTGCCCAAAGCCGTCGCGATCAACCCGATTGACCTTACCGAGAGCGGCCAATGAAATCTCGTGTCTATTTGAGGCTCGTATCCCTGCTTCTGGTTCTGACCCCGGTCGCGGGGCATGGCTCTCTTCTCCTCACTACCCTGGAATCCTTTCAGGACGCCAAGACGATCGCGATCGCTGGCACGCCCTTGCTCTCGGGCCGCCTGCTTGCGGATTTTTACTCCCAACGTGGCTACGAGCTGGCGTGGTCGGATCCGGCCCGCGTCAAGGCGCTGCTGGAGTTGGTCGGGAAGAGCCAGGCCGACGGCTTTGCCCCGAGTGATTTTCATGCCGATCTCTTGCGCCGCATGAGCGCGGGCGATGCCTTCAAGGGGCTCGCCGAGTCCGAGCGCATCGGCGTCGATCTCCGCCTGAGCGACGCGCTTCTCCGCTATGTGCATCACACCCGTTTCGGCAAGCTCGATCCGGTCTCGGTGGACCCCAAATGGAACGACCGCGCCCCGGTGCCGGAGAGCTTGCTGATCGCAGACATGAATGGCGCCCTGGCAGCCAGTGATCTCGCCGGCTTTCTGTCGTCGCGATTCCAGACGCCTTTCTGGTATCAGGATCTCAAGCAGGGCTTCGGCAAATATCTGGGCGCGGGGAATGGGCGTGGCCTGTCGCCGCTGCCGATCGGCCCCAGCCTCGGCCCGGGCAGTCGCGGTGAGCGCGTCGCCTTGTTGCGGGAGCGGCTGCAACTCATCGGCCAGGAGGAGCCCAAGCCTCCCGCGGATCTCGAGCTCTACGACGAGACGTTGCGTGCCGCCGTGAGCAGTTTTCAGCGTCGCTCGGGCTTGCCCCCCGACGGCGTCGTCGGCCCCGGAACGCTCGCGGCAATCAATGGCCCCGCCGACCCGGAAAAGGCAGCGCAGCTCCGCATCAATCTTGAGCGGATGCGCTGGCTCTATAACGACCTGCCACCTGACTACGTCTTCGTGGACGTCGCGCGCTACATGGCGCACTTGGTTCGCAACGGCTCGGTCTCCTGGAGCACGCGAGTGATCGTCGGCGCCAAGGATGCTCAGACACCCATGTTCAGGGATTCGCTTGACCATGTTGTCTTCAACCCGACCTGGACCGTGCCGATTTCGATCCAGAAGAAGATGGGGAACGTGTCCTCGCGCTATACCCTGGTCGACCGCCAGACCGGACACAAGATCAGCGGCGGAAACGCCGGGGACTACAAACGTTATCGGGTCGTTCAGCAGGCCGGGCCAGGCAACGCGCTGGGTCAGGTCAAGTTCGTGTTCCCCAACCGCCACGCGGTCTATATGCACGATACGCCCAGCAGGGGGCTGTTCGGGCAGTCGAGCCGGGCGCTCAGTCATGGCTGCGTCCGGGTGCAGAATCCCGTGAAGCTGGCCGAGCTGGTGCTTGAGGCGTCCGCCTGGGATCGAGCCAAAATCGACCGCGTGCTCGGCGCGAATCAGACGCGATACGTGAACCTCTCCAAGCAATTGCCGGTGCTGCTCTACTACCTCACGGCGCGCGCCGACGAGACGGGCGCGGTGAACTTCCGCCCCGATGTCTACGGACGTGACCAGTCCGTGCGCGACGCCTTGGATGCGCCGGTGCTTAGCGCCAGGATCGCGTTTTTCGAACCAATCCCGCTGGCCAACTCGGTGCCAGATGCGGTCACGGCCCCGGCCGTCAAGCCCTCCCCCGACCGCCCCGAGGACGAGGAAGAGATGCCTCCGGATGTGCCGCCGTCTCAATCTGGTGTACGCCTTACGCAGGCTGAAAATGCCATGAAATAATGTCCGCTCCTGTCGATGGGGCGCGACTGAATTTGGCCTTGACCGCGCTCGATAATCAAATCACCAATTTTTACAGCCCGTTGACGAACGGGGTAAGCGCGTCCGCTCAGTCGAATAAAGACTGGTATCTTTCGCGTTCGGCCGGTTAGAATCCCTCCGCGAGTAGTTCCCACAGGGTCCCTCCGAGGCGCCCAAACACCAAACGACATGCGGAGAAAACGTTTTGGTCCATAGACGCATCTGGCTATCACCCCTGGTTCTGACACTTTCGTTATTGCCAATGACACTGGCACATGCAATCGCCACCGAAGGCGTTGCCTCTTATTACGGGGACGGCTTCAATGGCCACCGGACCGCGAGCGGCGAACGTTTCAACATGCATGGTCTGACCGCGGCGCATCGAACCCTGGGGTTCGGAACCCGCGTCATGGTCACCAACAAGGCCAATGGCCGTTCCGTCGAGGTCACCATCAACGATCGCGGTCCCTACGCCCACGGCCGCACCATTGACCTATCCAAGGGCGCGGCGCGTGAGATCGGCATGCTCGGCAACGGCGTCGCGCGGGTCGAGCTTGAGATTGTCGACAACGGACAGTGGGCCGAGGCGATCAGTCAGCCGGTCACCAGCTCACCAACAGTCGCTCAGGCCCAGCGGATCATCATGGATCTCTTCTAAGCCCCACAGCGGTATCTTCCGCTTCACCAGGGGCCCTTTGCAGGCGCGTTGGAACTGGCTTCGGCGCGCATCCAGGGGGCCCCTTCGTATGTCCCGGGGACGGTTCTCCCGTTGCCGGCAAGCCAGTGACTCTGCCGCGGCCTATTACGTCGGGAGTCGTTTTCCACCGATCCGCCAATGCCGGGCTTGCGTGCTGTCAGCAGGCCATCAGATGCTCAGCCCTTGGCCTGCGGCGTCGAGATTGACGCCACCGACCGGTCGTTGCTTTCGTCACCGCCGCAAATCTGCAATGCTAGCGCGCTTCCTGGCCGGTTGACCTTTGCTTGGCGAAACGATGATCACCCTGACGTTGAATGGCGAGCCGCGCGTGCTCGATCTCGACCCGAACACGCCCCTTTTGTGGGTGCTCCGGGACCATTTCGGCCTCACAGGTACTAAATACGGATGCGGCCAGGGCGAGTGCGGCGCCTGCATCGTCCTGCTGGACGGCGAGCCGGTCCATGCCTGTCGCACGCCTCTGTCCGCAATCGAGGGACGGGCGGTCCTGACGATCGAGGGACTGTCTCCAGATGGACGCCATCCGCTCCAATTGGCTTGGCTCGTCGAGGAAGTTCCCCAATGCGGCTATTGCCAGTCCGGACAGATCATGATGGCGGCGTCCCTGCTGACCAAATATCCGCGTCCGACCGACGTCCAGATCGACGCCGCCATGTCCAAGGTCCTCTGCCGTTGCGGAACCTATAACCGGATTCGGAGCGCCATCCACCGCGCCGCCAGCCCAGAGGTCAAGAATGGCTGATGCGACGAGCGGACCGAATCTGACCAGGCGTGCGCTGCTGCGGGTCGGCGCCCTGGCGGGTGGCGGCCTGATTCTGGGCCTCGCGCTGCCAGCGGGCGCCAAGGGGGCGAGCGAGAGTCCGGAGACGCGCGCGGATCCGCCTGGATCGGACGCGGCGACCGAGCTTGTCCCCAACGCCTGGATCCGCATCCAAGGCGATGGCCGGATCCAATTGATGCTGGCCCGTTCGGAGATGGGGCAGGGCGTCATGACCTCCTTGCCCATGCTGCTGGCCGAGGAATTGGAGGTGGAGCTGGAGCAGATCCAGGTCGAGATCGCGCCCGTTGACTCCGCGTATGACAATCGCCTGCTGGGGGAACAGGCGACCGGGGAGAGCACCTCGATGCGAGATGCCTGGACGACTCTGCGCGAAGCCGGCGCGGTCGCTCGGACGCTGATGATCGCCGCGGCCGCCGCGACCTGGGGTGCCGCCGTCTCCGACTGCCAGGCGCGTCGCGGGCGCGTCCATCACGCCGACGGGACGCGCAGCCTCTCCTATGCCGACTTGGCGTCGACGGCATCCCGGCTTCCGGTTCCGCAAGCGGTCGCGTTGAAGCCGAAGGATGCCTGGACTCTCATCGGGACCGTTCAGCGGCGCCTCGACACGCCCGAGAAAGTGCTCGGCAAGGCGCGCTTCGGGCTCGATGTCCGGTTGCCACGGATGCTTTATGCCACGGTCGAACGCTGTCCAGTCGTGGGCAGTCGGGTCGACACCTGGCGGGCCGAGGTGTCGAAACAGGTTCCGGGTGTCGTCGAGGTTATCGCCGTTCGTCAGGGTATTGCCGTTGTTGCCGAGTCCACATGGGCCGCTCTGACTGGCCGCGAACGCCTGGCGGTCTCGTGTCGACCCAGCTCCAATCCGGGGGCGGATACGGACCGCATCCGCGAGCGCCTGCGCGTCGGGCTCACTGGGCGCGCGGCCGTGGCGCACCGGGAAGGGGATGTCAGCGCCGCACTGGCGTCGTCCGCCCGCGAGATCGAAGCTGTCTATGAGCTGCCGTATCAGGCGCACGCCTGCATGGAGCCCATGAACTGTACCGCTGACGTGCGCGCGGATGGCTGCGACATCCATGTGCCGACGCAGGCCCAGCGGGCGGCACGGGAGACTGCCGGGCGCATCACCGGACTTCCGCCAGAGCGGATTCAGGTCCACACGACCTTTCTCGGCGGCGGCTACGGACGACGGCGCGAACAGGATTTCGTCGTGGACGCCGTGGAGCTGTCCAAGCGGCTCGGGCGCCCGGTTCAGGTGTTCTGGACCCGCGCGGACGATCTGCGGCATGACTTCTATCAACCCATGACCCTGCATCGGCTGCGCGGGGGGCTGGATGCCAGGGGCGATCTGGTGGCCTGGTTCCATCGCGTCGTGGGTCCCTCGGTCCTGTCCAGGCAGTCCCCAGCCAGCGTCCGCGAGGGCGTCGATCCCATCATGATCGCGGGTGCGGTGGATATCCCCTATCCGATACCCCATCTGCGGGTGGAGTTTCGGCGCGCCGACTCGCCGGTACCGGTCGGCTTCTGGCGCGGGGGAGGGCATGCGCACAACGGATTCGTCACCGAGTGCTTCCTGGACGAATTGGCGAAGGCCGCCGGCAAGGATCCATTGGCCATGCGTCAATCCCTGCTGGCCTCCAGCCCACGCCACCTGCGTCTACTCGAACGGATCGCCGAACGCGCGGATTGGGGAGGCGCGCCGTCCCCCGGACGCGGGCGAGGGATCGCGCTGGTGGATGCCTTCGGCAGCCTGATCGCCTTGGTGGCCGAGGTGTCGATCGATGCTGACCGGGTGTTGGTCCATCGCCTGACCGGCGTCGTCGATTGCGGTCAAGCCATCAACCCGGATACGGTGCGCGCCCAGATCGAGGGGGGAATTGTTTTTGGCCTGACGGCGACGCTCAAGGGTGAGATCAGCTTGACCGATGGTCGGGTCGAACAGGGCGGCTTCGGCGACTATCCGCTGCTGCGCTTCGATGAGATGCCCGAGGTCGATCTCCTAATTCTGGACAGCGACGACCAACCCGGCGGGGTCAGTGGCCTCGGGACCGTGGCCACCGCGCCGGCTGTCGCGAACGCGCTCTTCGCGCTCTCGGGGAATCCCGTGCGGAGCCTGCCGATTCGTTTGTGACCCCGTCTCGCGGCGAATCGCGGATCAGCCGGTCGCGATCCGTGCCTGCCCCTTCATCTTGTTGACGATGGCGTAGACGCCCACATGTCGGTTGGGGCTGAGATGCTCTTCCAGTTGTAGACCCTGGAAGAGGCCATCGACGTCGAGCGCGTCGATCTCGTCCGGAGTCTTGCCCGAAAAGAGTCCGACGAGCAAGGCGACCACCCCCTTGATGATGGCGGTGTCGCAATCTCCCATGTAGCGCAACCGCTCCGGAAGGTCAGGGTCTGGCTGGGTGGCGACATGCACCAGGCTCATGCATTCCACCACGCGATTGGCGTCCGTCTTGTGCTCGACAGGCATCGCCGGCAGGCGCTCCCCGATCTCGACCAGATACTGGTAGCGCTGGTCCCAGTCGCCGAGCAGCTCGAAGTTGTCGATGATCTCGTCGATCTCGGCGCTGCCGCCGGCGGGGCTGATCAATGGCATGACTGGACGCTCAGACGTTGAAGGATTCGCCACAGCCACACTGGTCCTTGGCTCTGGGGTTGCGGAACTCGAAGCCCTGGTTCAGGAGGTTCGAGCGGACGAAGTCGATCTCCATGCCGTCGATCCGCTCGATGCTCTCCGTGTCGACCACGACCTTGACCCCGTGGCTCTCGAAGACCTGATCCGCGTTGTCGAGCTGATCCGCGTAGTCGACGGCGTAGGTGAAGCCGTTGCACCCACTTTTCTTTGTGCCCACCCGTAAGCCAAGTCCGTGCCCGCGCTTCTCGATCATGCTGGCCACGTGCCGCGCGGCCGATTCGGTCAATGTGACTGCCATGCTTTCGATCTCTCGCTAAAAATGCTGACGCTCGTCAGGAATTAGGCCTGAGCGCTGCGGATTTCAAGGTTGTTCCACTCTGAGCCCACGAGTATCGTCTCGCCACGCGCACACCGATCACGATTGTCAGCCGCTCTTGCCCTCCGATCCGAGTGTTCCGATTCCCGATGCAGGCGGCCCGCCTCGGGCGAGCGTGCACCCCGCCAAAAGTCTCTGTCTGCTGGATCCATGTTTGCGGATCACTTGGCTCCACGAGGCCGTTCCAGCGGCGGCGAGCTGGCATCGCCGGCTGACCCAACGTCCCGAGTTCAAGCGTCTGTGCGAGCAGGCACTCGACTCCGGACAGACTTCAGGCGGCATCTTTACCCTGTCGGACGCGGATGACGCCCGCGCGTTCGATCTGACGCTGTCCCCACTGCCTGGGCCCTCGGGAGGCCCGGCCGGGCTGATCGCCTGCATCCTGGACGTCACCGCTCAGGACCAGGCTTTCGCCGCGCTCACCGAGCGGGCCGAGAGTTTTCAACTGCTGGCCGACTATGCCTTCGACTGGGAGTACTGGCTCGAACCGGACGGACGGCTGCGCTGGATGTCGCCCTCGTCTCACCGCGTGACTGGCTATCGTGTCGCGGCATTCCTGGCCGATCCCGACCTGCTGTTGTCCATCGTGCATCCCGAGGAGCGATCGAGCTTCGCCGAGCATCTACGGGGTTCCGGCTGCCTGGATCGCTCCACCCACTTGCGCTTTCGGATCCTGCGGCCGAGCGGCGAGATCCGCTGGATCGAGCATATCTGCCAAGTCGTCCGCTGGCCAGATGGCCGTTTGGCCGGTCGCCATTCGGTCAATCGGGATGTCACGGAGACCATGCGAGTCGAGCAGGCCCTGCGCGAGAGCGAGAACCAGTTTCGGCTGATGTTCGAGCTGGCGACGGTCGGCATGGCCGTCGTCGAGCCGCAAACGCGGCGGCTGCGGCGCGTCAATCAGCGGCTCTGCAAGATCCTCGGCTATCCGGCCGAGGAGCTGCTCCAGATGACATTCCAGGAGCTGACCCACCCGGATGATCGCGCGCCCGATCTGGTGCGTTTCCAGCGCGCCGTGCGGCAGCAGGAGACCGACTACTTCACCGAGAAACGCTATCTCCGCAAGGATGGTCAGGTGGTCTGGGCGCTGGTCAATGCGACCTTCATCCGCGACGCGCGGGGCCATCCGGTGCGCGCGGTGGCAGCCATCATCGACATCACCGACCGGCGCAAGGCCGAGGCGCGGGCGCGCGAGCTGGCAACCGTCGTCGAATGCTCGTCGGATTTCATCGGGATCGCCGGCCTGGATCGGCGCGGGGTCTATCTCAACCAGGCCGGACGTACGCTGGTTGGGCTGGATGGCGAAAATGCCACCCAGGAGGTCAGGATCGAGGACTTCTTCCTCCCCAAGGACCTGCCCTTCCTGTGCGAGACTATCCTGCCGACCGTCGCCGAGGTCGGCCGTTGGGCCGGCGAATTCCGTTTTCGTCACTTCAAGACCGGCGAGCCGATCGACGTCTTCTACGACGCCTTGCGGATCGACGACCCCGAGACCGGGCATCCCGTTCAATACGCCACCGTGACCCGCGACATCCGCAAGGAGAAGGCAGCGGAGCAGGCGATGCGCGAGGCCGATCGCCGCAAGGACGAATTTCTGGCGATGCTCGGCCATGAATTGCGCAACCCCATGGCGCCCATTCGCAACGCGCTTGAGATCGTCCGCACGCTGGTGGCCGGCGATGATCCGCGCGTCGCCTGGGCGATTCAAGTCCTGGAGCGGCAGACGGCGCATATGGGCCGCCTGTTGGACGATCTGCTCGACGTCTCGCGGATCGTGCGCGGGCGCATCGACTTGGAGCGACAGCCGGTGCAGATTCGCGATGTCGTGCAGCAGGCGGTGGACGGCGTGCAAGGTTTGATGCGGGAGCGCCGTCACAATTTCGCTTGCGCGCTCCCGTCGCCGGAGGTGATGGTCGAGGGCGACCCGGTCAGGTTGTCGCAGATTTTGCTCAATCTTCTGGTCAATGCCGCCAGATACACCCCGGAAGGCGGCGAGATACGGGTGGCCAGCGAGGCGAGCGCGGACGAGGTCATGATTCGGGTGCGCGACAATGGCCAGGGAATCTCGGCGGACCAGATCGATTCGCTCTTCGGCCTGTTCTCGCAGGGCGCGCGACCGCCTGATACGCCCAACGGAGGCTTGGGGTTGGGGCTGGCCATCGCCCGGCGCCTGACGGAACTGCATGGAGGCAGCCTGGAGGCGACCAGTCCCGGCATCGGTCTTGGGGCGGAGCTGCGCTTGCGCCTGCCCAGGTTGCCGCCACCCGTTGGCGCGCCAGCCAGCGTGGCCGGGCCGTGCGGAGCTGGCTCGGTGGACGGCAAGCGGGTGCGGGTATTGGTCGTGGATGACAACCCGGACGTCGCCGGTGCCTTGGCCATGCTGCTCGAAATTTGCGGCTACGATGTGGAGACGGCGGCATCGGCCCCGGAGGCGCTGGAGCGGGTGCGGCGGTGCTGTCCGCGGATCGCCTTCCTCGACATCGGCATTCCTGGGATGGATGGCTTAGCGCTCGCCCGTTGCTTGCGCGACGATCATCCCGATTCCCGCCAACTGATGCTGGTGGCCCTGACCGGCTTGGGGCACGAGCAGGCACGGGAACGGTCGCTCGCCGCCGGATTTGACGAGCATCTGGTCAAGCCGCTGGAGCAGAAGACGCTCCTGGCGCTGCTGGAGCGGCTACGTTAGTGACGATGCTCGGCGACGTGCATGCTGGAGGCGGATGCCATATCCAGCAGGCCGCGCATCAGCGCCGCGCGCTCGCCCGTCGGGAGGGTTTCGATCAGCGCCTGCTTGTCCTCCGGGCTCAGGGGGAGATGCGCGCACAGCAAATTGGTGAGTTCCTTGTCGGCCATTTTTCCCAGGTCGTCCCAGGGGATCTCGACCCCGCGTAGGGTGCAGTAAGCGCGCAGCGAGTCCAGAAAGCCCGCGCGATCGGCGATCGCTTCCTCGTCGTCGTGATAGTCCGCGGCAAAACGCTCCCAGTCGACGCTGGCCCGGCGATAGCCCTTGAGTTCTTCCAGCTCGGCGGACACCTGAAATCGACACACCCCGGTCAGAACCACCACGATGCGGCCATCGCTGGTCTCGCTGTAGGAGGTGATGCGTCCGGCGCAGCCGACTCGGTGGATCTCCGGAATCTCCCGGGCCGTCGTCTCGCTCGTTGGCTGGATCATCCCGATCAGGTGATTCGACGCGAGTGCGTCGGCGACCATGTTGAGATAGCGCGGCTCGAAGATGTTGAGCGGGAGCTGGACGCCGGGCATGACGACCGCCCCCGCGAGCGGAAAGATCGGCAGCTTGGGGGGCAGGTCGGAAAACTTGGGCAGGAAGGGGTTGCGAGTCATCATCTACTCCGGACCGCGAAACCGCCACGCGGCGATTGCGTGTGGGGCTGAAATATAAGGGAACCTCGGGATCGAAAACTTACATGGGGTGTCGACGCGCGTTCTACAGTCCGGCGCAACCGGCGGCCGCCATCTTTTCGAGCACTTCGCCCGCGCGCTCGGGTCGCTGGAAATCCCATCGCCTGCCCGCACACTCTCCCAAGCGGCGCCCCGTCCGGGGAATGGCCATCATCTGGAGCGGGGGCCGCGGGCCATCCCGCCATCGATAACGAGGGATCCATGAAGGAATCACCATCCGCCGCGGAGCCGAGGGACACCGCGCGAGCGAACCTGTCTGAGCAGTTCCAGCGCATTCGCCATTTCTCCGAGCAGCTCTGCGAGCCCCTGGAGATCGAGGACTACGGGTTGCAAACCGTGGTCGAGGCGAGCCCGCCCAAGTGGCATCTGGCGCATGTCTCCTGGTTCTACGAGACCTTTCTGCTGCGGCCCTTTCTGAGCGGCTATCGGGTCTTCCATCCGCGCTTCGAATATCTCTTCAACAGCTACTACGAGCAGACGGGCACGGGTTTCTGGCCGCGACCCGAGCGCGGTCTACTCTCGCGTCCGCCGGGTCGCCGAGGTCTATGACTATCGGCACCACGTCGACGCGGCGATGGCGCGGCTGATCGCGGACTGCCCGGCGAGCCATTGGCCCGCCGTGGAGGCGCGCCTGCGGATCGGTCTGAATCACGAGCAGCAGCATCAGGAGCTGCTGGTGACCGACATCAAGCGGCATTTCGCCCACAACCCGCTGCGCCCCGCCTACCGCGCGGACCTGCCGATGTCGCCCATCGGCGATCCCGAGCCGCTCGTCTGGCTGCCCCAGGAGGGCGGACTGAGCGAGATCGGTGCTGGCGGCGCTGGCTTTCACTACGACAATGAGTCGCCCCGGCACCGGGTCTTTCTCGAGCCCTTCGCCCTGGCGGACCGGCCCGTGACCAACGGCGAGTTCCTCGCACTTCATCCAGGACGGCGGTTACCAGAACACCGCCCTCTGGCTCTCCGACGGCTGGGCCGAGGTCCGGCAAGAACGGCTGGCGCGCGCCGCTCTACTGGGAGGAGCGCGATGGCGCCTGGCAGCTGATGACGCTCGGCCGGCATGCGACCGCTGAACCCGGCCGAGCCGGTCTGCCACCTCAGCTACTACGAGGCGGACGCCTATGCCGACCTGGGCCGGCAAGCGGCTGCCGACCGAGGCGGAGTGGGAGCAGGCGGCGGCTGGACAGCTCCATCGCCGGCAACTTCGTCGATGACGGCTGGCTGCATCCGCGCCCGGCCGGGCGCGGGGCGGGCCTGCAAGCAGCTCTTCGGCGATGTCTGGGAGTGGACGGGATCGGCCTATCTTGCCTATCCCGGCTATCGCGCCGCGCCCGGGGCCTCGGGCGAGTACAACGGCAAATTCATGTGCAACCAGATGGTGCTGCGCGGCGGCTCCTGCGCCACCTCGCGCGATCACGTCCGCGCCACCTATCGCAATTTTTTCTATCCGCAACGAACGCTGGCAGTTCAAAGGATTCCGACTCGCGGAGACGATCATCATGAGACACGCGGCAGCCGGCAACGACCGAGCTCAGGCAGCCGGAGCA
Organism: uncultured Gammaproteobacteria bacterium; assembly: GCA_963818415.1. GTDB lineage: Bacteria > Pseudomonadota > Gammaproteobacteria > Chromatiales > Chromatiaceae > CAWFSC01. Next base: position 89,716 of record CAWFSC010000005.1, read on the forward strand.
CGACGACCGGACGGGCGGAGTCGGCCGAGGCCGCGCGCGATCCGCTTCTTCGATTACCATCCCGACCCCCGCGGACGTGCGCGCCGAGGTCTTGGAGGGGCTGGAGCGGGCACGTCAAGCGGCTGCCGCCGAAGCTCTTCTACGACCAGCGCGGCTCGCAGCTCTTCGATGCCATCACCCGGCTGCCCGGAGTATTACCCGACCCGCACCGAGATCGGCATCCTGCGCGATCACGGCGCCGCGATGGCCGATCGGCTCGGGCGCGAGAACGTGCTGATCGAGCTGGGCAGCGGCAGCAGTCTCAAGATCCAGACCCTGCTCGCCGCGCTGCAGCCCGAGCGTCTATGTCCCCGTCGACATCTCCAAGGAGCATCTGCTGGAGTCCGCCCAGGCGCTCGCGCTGCGCTTCCCGGCGCTGCCGATTCGCGCCGCCTGCGCCGACTATTCCGGCCCCTTCGAGCTGCCGCTGGAGCCGGACTGGACCAACCTGGCGGCCTTCTTCCCCGGATCCAGCATCGGCAACTTCGATCCGGATGACGCCCGAGGCTTCCTGGAACGGGTCGCGGACGGGTGCTCGGGTCCTGGCGGACGGCTCCTGATCGGCGTGGATCTGCGCAAGGATCCGGCGGTGCTGAACGCGGCCTACAACGATGCCCAGGGCGTGACCGCCGCCTTCAATCTCAATCTGCTGACCCGCATCAATCGCGAACTGGGGGCCGATTTCGACCTGGACGCCTTCGCGCATCGGGCCTTCTTCAACGCGGCGGCGAGTCGGATCGAGATGCATCTGGTCAGCCGGGTCGATCAGGAGGTCCAGATCGGCGGACCGCCGCTTCCGCTTCGCGCGCGGACGAGACCATCCACACCGAGAATTCCTACAAGTACGGCATCGAGGATTTCCAGGCGCTCGCGCGCGACGCGGGCTTTGCGCTCGGAGCAGGTCTGGGTCGATGACGCGCGCCTCTTCAGCGTCCATTGTCTGCGCGTCGACGGGGACTGAGCGGGGTCGGTCCTTTTGTCCCCCGGGCCCGGGCAGGGTAGTATCCGCGTCACCTGTATCCCCATGTGCTGTCGCCGGCAACGAGTATTGCCTCGATGAATGATAAAGCCCAGACGCTGGACCGCGACGTCCAGCTCTATACCGCCCTCTTGGGCGAGGTCCTGCGCGAGCATAGCCGCAAGCGCGTGCTGGTGATCGTCGAGCGTCTGCGCGACGGCTTCATGCAGCTGCGCGAGCAGGAGGACGCCGAGCTGCGCGACAAGCTGATGAAGCGCATCGAGGGCCTGGACGCCCAGACCCTGTCGGAGGTCATCCGCGCCTTCACCATCTATTTCGGACTGGTGAACGTCGCCGAGGAGCTGAACGCCCACCTGGCGCGCATGGACCGCATCGCGGCCGGCGAGCCGCTCTGGGTCGGTTCCTTCGACGACACGGTGCGCCAGTTCAAGGACGACGGCGTCAGTCCGGAGAATTTTCAGAGCCTGCTGGAGCATCTGGTCTATCTGCCGGTCTTCACCGCGCATCCGACCGAGGCCAAGCGGCGCACCATCTCCGAGACCTTCCGGCGCATCTTCCTGGTCGGCCAGGATTTGCACCGGCGCAAGCTCAACGAGGAGGAGCTGGAGGACAAGCTCCAGGAGATCCTGACCCAGATCCAGATCCTCTGGAAGACCGACGAGGTGCGCGTCCACAAGCCCCAGGTCACCGACGAGGTGCGCCAGGGGCTCTACTTCTTCCGCGAGTCGCTGTTCCAGGCCGTGCCCATGGTCTATCGCTTCCTGGAGAAGGCGGTGCGGCGCAGCTATGGGGCCAGTTGCGGCATCCGGGTGCCGAGCTTCATCCGCTTCGGCTCCTGGATCGGCGGCGACCGCGACGGCAATCCCTTCGTCAAGCCGGAGACCACCGAGCTGGCGGTGCGCATGCACGGCGAGCTGGTTCTGGAGGAATATCTGGAGCGGATTCATCGGCTGCGGCGCATGCTCAGTCATTCCAGCTCACTCTGTCAGCCCTCGCCCGCGTTTCTCGACAGCCTGGACGCCGACGAGGACTACTGGGTCGCCACCATGGGGCAGAGTCTGCGGCGTTTCTATTTCGAGCCCTATCGGCGCAAGCTCGCCATGATGGGCCATCGGCTCCAGGCCAATCTGGATCGGATTCGTCGCCGCATGGCGGGGCGCGACTACGAGGGACTGCCCGACGGCTACACCCGCGAGGCGGATTTCCTCAGCGATCTCTATCTGATTCGCGACTCCCTGATCCACCATGGCGACGCCAGCGCGGCGGCCGGTCCGCTGCAGGATCTGATCCGCCTGGCCGAGACCTTCGGGTTTCACCTGGTGCAACTCGACATCCGCCAGGAATCGACCCGCCACACCGAGGCCGTCACCGAGCTGTTCGCCCGCCAGGCCGGCGCGCCCTTCTACCAGGCGTTCGACGAGGATCAGCGGCTGATGGCGCTGGCCGAGACCATCGCCCATCCGCACCCCTTCGTGATCGACAAGGCGACCCTGACCCCCGAGACCCGCGAGACCCTGGAGGTCTTCGAGGTGATCGCGCGCATGCGCGCCGAGATCGGCGACCGAGGTCTTCGGTCAGTACGTCATCTCCATGACCCACGCCGCCAGCCATGTCATGGAGGTCATGCTGCTGGCGCGCCTGGCCGGACTGGTCGGCAAGGACAATCAGGGCTGGTTCTGCGGGATTCAGGTCTCGCCGCTGTTCGAGACCATCGAGGACCTGAGCCATATCGACCGGGTCATGGGCACCCTCTTCGATAACCCGACCTATCAGGCCCTGTTGAAGGCCTCGGGCAATCAGCAGGAGGTGATGCTCGGTTACTCGGACTCCTGCAAGGACGGCGGCATTCTCTCCTCGAGCTGGAATCTCTTCGAGGCGCAGAAGAAGGTCATCGCCCTGGCCGACGATCGCGGCGTCGCCTGCCGGCTCTTCCATGGCCGCGGCGGCACGGTCGGGCGCGGCGGCGGTCCGACCCACGAGGCGATCCTCTCCCAGCCGGTGGATACGGTGCATGGCCAGATCAAGTTCACCGAGCAGGGCGAGGTGCTGTCCTACCGCTACGCCAACCCGGAGACCGCGCGCTACGAGCTGACCATGGGCATCAGCGGTCTCATCAAGGCCAGCCGCTGTCTGATCGAGCCGCCGGAGGAGGAGCGTAACGACTATCTCGGCATCATGGACGAGCTGGCCCGTTACGGCGAGGAGGCCTACCGGAAACTGGTGCGGGAGACCGAGGGCTTCCTCGACTACTTCTACGAGTGCACGCCGCTGGACGGCATCGCCCTGCTCAACATCGGCTCGCGCCCGTCCCATCGCAAGAAAGCCGACCGCTCGCTGACCTCCATTCGCGCCATCCCCTGGGTCTTCGGCTGGGCGCAGTCGCGCATGACCTTGCCGGCCTGGTTCAGCATCGGGCAGGCGATCGAGCGCTATCGCGACAACGACCTCGGGCGCCTGGCCAAGCTCCAGAAGATGTATCAGGAGTGGCCCTATTTCCGCGCGCTGCTCTCCAACACCCAGATGTCGCTCTTCAAGGCCGAGATGCGAATCGCCCGCGAGTACGTCCGTCTGGCCGAGCATCAGGAGCAGGCCGCGACCATCTTCGGCCTGATCGAGGAGGAATACAGTCGGACCCTGACCCAGGTGCTCAACGTCGCCGGTCTGCGCGCGCTGATGCAGGAGACCCCCGACCTGCATCACTCGCTGGCGCGACGCAACATCTATCTGGATCCCTTGAATCACATCCAGGTCGCCCTCCTGCAACGTTACCGCTCCGAGGCGGACGAAGGGAAGCGCGAGGAATGGCTGGATCCGCTGCTGCGTTCCATCAACGCCATCGCGGCGGGGATGCGCAATACGGGTTAGAGATGAGTGGCCTTGACCGTCATGGGTGGGGCGTCAGCATGAGCTGTCCGATGGTCGCGTCCTCGGACGGGCCGTTCCAGGGCCAGGGATGCCCCCGCACTGCCAGCCAGTCTTGGAGCTGATCGATCCGATAGGGCGAGAAGCGATGTCCGGACTGACCAAGGGGGAGGGTGCCTCGGGTCTGACTCCAGTCCGCCGGCGTGGCGACGAAACGCATGGAGGGCGCGATCAGGGCCTTGGCGGGTTCCTGGGGCAGGGTCTTCATGACGTCGACCGTGTCCGAGCCGCCGCCGACCCCGATCGGCCCGACGCCGAAGAAGGCGCCGAGCAGCGGAATCGCGTGGAAGGCGTGAGGGAAGCTCACCGAGCGGATCTGGTCCAGCGTCGCGTCGGCGGAGGTCTTTTCCAGCTCCGCCATGGCCGCGTGGATGGCGTGTACCCAGATCTCGGCGGGAGTCTCGGCGGCGGGAGTCGTGACGTCGTCCCAAAAGCTCGACTCGCCGGTGCGCAGGGTCTCCTGCAGGGGGCTGTAGGCGACGGCGGCCATCGACATCAGCGGTTGCAAATCCTCGCCCAGTTCGTCGGCATAGAGCGCCCGATAGAGGGCCGGCTCCAGCAGGGCGGCGAAGGCGGCCGGGCGGCTCCGGCCATCCATCGACCCATCCCAGTTCAGAAGGTGGGTCTCCGCGATTTTCCAGGCGCGTGGGTCCAGGGCGCGGATCTCGGGCTCCAGACGCCGCACGGAGGCTTGCATCATCCGGCCCTGGAGACTCACCCGGTCGGCCTGGATGCTGGCCATCTCCTCGGGCGTGAGCGGTGGCGCGTCCGCGATCCGCTCGGCGATCCGCTGTGCCCGGTGCGGCGACATCCAGGCATTGCTGACCCGGACCGGGTCGTCGGTCGGAATGGTGCGCTGGTTGGCGGTGATCAGAACGCCATCATCAGGGTTGGTCTGGTTTGGATTCAGGTTCTGCGGAATCTGGCCCTGCCAGGCGAAGTCGGCGAGCCAGCCTGGGGAGGGGAAGGCGCCCGAGCCCTTGCCGCGCCGGGGCAGCAGGCCGGTCACCTGCCAGGCGATGCCGCCGTCGCGATGGGCTAGCATCAGGTTGGTCGACACATGTCGGAACCCCAGACCCGCCGCCCGCGCCTCCTCCAGGGTTCGGGCCTGGCACAAGCCGCGCACCGCCTGGAAACTCCGGTCGGGCAGGTCATGGTTCTGGCGCAGCGCGAGGAGATCGGGCGACCCTGTCTCCGGCAGATCCATGAGGGTGCCGGTCCTGTTGCCCAGGATGTCATTCAGGACGACACCCCGGCTGGTCGCGCGAATGCGCATCTCCACCGACTCCCCGTCCTTGACCGGGATGTGTTGTTGCAGAACCTGGATCGGCTCGGGCTCGCCGCCCGCGCGCTCCACATGCCGGCCATCGGGCGTTGGGCGCTCGATGAAAATGTCCTGGGTATCGGCGATGACGGTCGTGAACCCCCAGGCGAGATCGGCGTTGTGGCCGATCAGCACTAGGGGCACGCCGGGCAGGGCGACGCCAGCGACATGCAGCTCTGGCGCGATCAGCTCTAGCTCGTACCAGATCCCCGGCGTCGAGAGGGCTAGATGCGGATCGTTGGCGAGCATGGCCGCGCCGCTCGCGGTCCGGGCGCCGGTGACCGCCCAGGCGTTGCTGGCGGGGCCGGGAGTCGGGAGCCCAAGGCCGGCTGGGAAGTCGAGGATCCGATCAAGCGCGGCGATATCCACCGGCCCGATCCGCGCTGGATTCTGACCGGCGAGATAGCGGACCAGCTCCGGCGGAACCTCGGGGGCCGGGACGCCCTCGTCGGTCGGGAACAGTTCGCGCGCCCGCTCCGGCCCGATGCGTTGAGCCAGGCGCAGAAAGGTCAGCTCGCCACGAGCGTTGAAGGACTGGGTCCAGGCCATGTAGGCGCCGATCGCCAGGCTGTCCTCTGGCAGCCAGGGGGCGGGTTCGACACCGGCGATCAGATACTCCGGCGGCAACCGGCCCCGCGCCTCGGCCCGATAGGCATTCACCCCGGCGGCATAGGCATCGAGCAAGGCCCGATCGGACGGCGCGAGATCGTCCACGCTGCGCCGCGCCTCGGTTGCCAGCCCGACGGAGCGAAAGAAACGGTCCGCCGCCAGCGCCTCCGGGCCGAACAGCTCCGCCAGGCGGCCGCTGGCCAGCCGACGCAGCAGATCCATCTGCCACATCCGCTCGGCAGCCACCACATAACCCTGAGCGAGGAGCAGGTCATGGAGATCGTCCGCCTGGATGCTGGGCACGGCATGCGGGCCGAAGCGCACGCTCACCGGGCTGGTCAGGCTCGGCAGGGCCAGCGCGCCCGCGTAGAACGGCTCGGCGCGCTTGGCGATCCAGTAAACGCCGCCCGCGCACACGAGCACGACGGCGAGCAGACAGACCGTCAACCAGAGGATCGATCGACGCAACATTGGCTTCTACACCCGATGACGGCTTCGCTAAGATCGGAAGCGTCATTGTCCCATCCGAGAGGAATCAACGCGATGCCAACGCAGCCCGATACTCAAGCCGTCAAGACCTATCTGATGGAATTGCAGGACCGCATCACTGACGCCCTGCGCGAAACCGACGGCGGCGCCGGTTTTCGGCAGGACACCTGGGAGCGGGCCGGTGGCGGGGGTGGGCGCACCCGCGTCATGCGGGACGGTCTGGTCTTCGAGCAATGCGGCATCAACTTCTCCCACGTCCACGGTGACCAGCTCCCGCCTTCCGCCAGCGCCCATCGGCCGGAGTTGGCCGGCCGCCGCTTCGAGGCCATGGGCGTCTCGCTGGTCTCGCACCCACAAAACCCCTATGTCCCCTCGTCGCATCTCAACGTTCGCTTCTTCATCGCCGAAAAGGAGGGTGCAGAGCCGGTTTGGTGGTTCGGCGGCGGCTTCGACCTCACGCCCTATTATGGCTTCGAGGAGGACGTCATCCACTGGCACCAGAACGCCCGCGACGCCTGCGCGCCCTTCGGCGAAGACCTCTATCCCCGCTTCAAGCAATGGTGCGACCAGTACTTCTATCTCAAGCACCGTAACGAACCTCGTGGCGTTGGCGGTCTCTTCTTCGACGACTTCGACCAGGGTGGCTTCGACAATGCCTTCGCTTTCCTGCGCAGTGTCGGCGATCACTATCTGACCGGCTATCTCCCCATCGTCGAGCGCCGCTGGGCCAAGACCCATGGCGACCGCGAGCGCGCCTTCCAGAAGTACCGGCGCGGACGTTATGTCGAGTTCAATCTGGTGTATGACCGGGGGACGCTCTTCGGATTGCAGTCGGGCGGACGGACCGAGTCCATTCTGGTCTCGATGCCCCCCGAGGTGAGCTGGCGCTATGACGATCGACCGGAGGAGGGGAGCCCGGAGGCCGAGCTGTATGAGCGGTTTCTGGTGGCGCGGGACTGGTTGGGCGAATGGGCTGGCCAATGATGCATGGCTCGCACAGCAGGAGGCAAAAAACGTCAAGGAATGAGCAAGATGCTTTACCCTACGCGGGATTTGGTTGGTCTGGATCCCCTCGGCGCGCAAGCGACTGATTTCGCGCGTGAACGGCTCCGGCGTCTGGGGTTCACGGTTGGTCAGGTTCTTGGCAAGGCATATGGCTCAGTCTCTTCATTCGCTAGGCTCAACGAGCGACCACCGTATTCCCGAGAGTCATCGCAAGACATCGGGAGAGGCGGAAGCCTTCGTCCGACTCGATTTTCTCGACGCCTTGCGATGCTTCGCGGCCCTCTATGTCCTTATCTTCCATGTCGCATGGCTGCCGGCGCCCCGGCTGGAACTCCCGCCGTGGCTGGCGAATTACGTCATCAACGGTAGCACCGGGGTCAGCCTGTTCTTCGTCCTGAGCGCCTTCGCCCTGTCCTACTCGCTCGATTCACGGCCGGATGCGAGACATCTCAAACGCCATTTCTATCTCCGGCGTTTCTTCCGAATCGCGCCGCTGTTCTACCTCATGCTGGCGCTCTATTACATCAAGGACGCGCTACTGGCGGGCATTCATCACTCGGGCCGCGAGGTCTTGATCAATGCAAGCCTGCTCTTCAATCTCTTGCCCTCGCACATCCAGGGCTATGTCTGGGCGAGCTGGACGATCGGCGTCGAAGTCCTTTTCTATCTGATCTTTCCGCTCATCTTTCGCTATGCCCGGGATATCCCCTCAGCGCTCAGCCTCTTCCTGGCGGCCGTGCTGGTCTCGCAAGGATGGCCTTTCTTCGTCGAGCATTACGCTGTTCACCTGGGTTACGTCTCGGCTGAACAGGTCGACGAGTTGATCAAGCTGGCGCTGCCGCGGCAGCTCCCCGTCTTCGTCTCGGGGGTGCTAGCGTATCGTCTCTATTTCGATTATTTCATTCACTTGGAACCTGAGCGCAGGCATCGGCTTGGGCTGCTATTCATCCTTCTCTTCGCCGTTCTCTACTCCGCCCTGCTCGCCAATAAGCTCGATCGCGTTCTCTGGGACAATCAGATCTGGCTCGGCTTCAGCTATGCCTGCCTGGTGCTGGGGCTGGGCCTCAGACCCTTGGGTCTTCTCGTCAACAGGGTTACCGTGGGGCTCGGTAAGATCAGTTATTCGCTCTATCTCCTGCATCCGACCCTGGTCGTGTTTCTCGCGCCGGTCTATTACCGGCTCTATGCCGCCATACCGAACAGAACCCTCGCCCTGCTCTCCTGTTTCGCGGTGACCCTCGTGGTGCTGACAGGCGCCTCCCTGGTGACTTACCGGTTCGTGGAACGGGTCGGGATCCGCCTGGGAGAAGCCCTGATCAGACGCGGAAGAGCGCCGGTCGCCGCCGCCGCGCAATGAGCCATCCGGTCCGAGAAACAGGATGGGAGGCGGATGTTCGCCGCGACCTGGCCGGTTTGGCTTGGGGTTGAGACAGACCGGCCAGGCTGGCCAAGGCACCGGCTCGAATCACCCTGACAGCGCGGGACGGGATCAGACCGCGATTCCCTTCTGCTGCAACTCGCGAATCTGGTCGCGGATGGCGGCGGCCTTCTCGAACTCCAGATCCTTGGCGTGCTGGTACATCTCCTTCTCCAGAGCTCTTGAGGCGTTTGGCCATCTGCTGGGGAGTCAGCTTGGCGTATTCGGCGACCTGCTCGGCCACCCTGGCATACTGGCGCGCCTTCATGGGCGCGCCGGGCGTGGCGCCATCCATGATGTCGGCGACGGCCTTGCGGATGGTCTGGGGCGTGATGCCCTTGGCCTCGTTGGACGCGACCTGCTTGGCGCGCCGGCGCTCGGTCTCGTCGATGGCCCGCTGCATCGAGCCGGTGATCCTGTCGGCATAGAGGATCGCCTTGCCGTTGGCATTGCGGGCGGCGCGGCCGATGGTCTGGATCAGCGAGTCGGTCGAGCGCAGAAAGCCCTCCTTGTCGGCATCCAGGATGGCGACCAGCGAGACCTCGGGCATGTCCAGCCCCTCGCGCAGCAGGTTGATGCCGACCAGCACATCGAACTCGCCCAGGCGCAGGTCGCGGATGATCTCGACCCGCTCCACGGTGTCGATGTCCGAGTGCAGATAGCGGACCTTGACGCCGTGATCGTTGAGATAGTCGGTCAGATCCTCGGCCATGCGCTTGGTCAGCGTCGTCACCAGCACCCGCTCGCCGACGGCGACGCGCAGCCCGATCTCGGAGAGCAGATCGTCGACCTGGCTCAGGGCCGGGCGGACCTCCAGCTCCGGATCCACCAGCCCGGTCGGCCGCACCACCTGCTCGACCACCGCGCCCGAGTGGTCGATCTCGTACTGACGCGGGGTGGCGGAGACATAGATGGTCTGGGGCTGGCGCGCCTGGAACTCCTCGAAGCGCAGCGGGCGGTTGTCGAGCGCCGAGGGCAGGCGGAAGCCGTACTCGACCAGGTTCTCCTTGCGCGAGCGGTCGCCCCGGTACATGCCGCCGAGCTGCGGGCACGGTGACGTGGCTCTCGTCGATGACGACGATGGCGTCGGCCGGCAGATAGTCGTAGAGGGTCGGCGGCGGCTCGCCGGGTCCGCGCCCGGAGAGATAGCGGCTGTAGTTCTCGATGCCGGAGCAGTAGCCGACCTCCAGCATCATCTCCAGATCGAAGAGGGTGCGCTGCTCCAGACGCTGGGCCTCGACCAGCTTGTCGTTGTCGCGCAGCCAGTCGAGCCGTTCCTTGAGCTCCGGCTTGATCTGCTCGACCGCCTCGAGGATGGTCTCGCGCGGCGTCGCATAGTGGGTCTTGGGGAAGACGGTGTAGCGCGGCGACCTTGCGCCGCACCTCGCCGGTCAGCGGGTCGAAGAGCGACAGTGACTCGATCTCGTCGTCGAACAGCTCGACCCGCAGCGCCTCCTCGTCCGACTCCGCCGGGTGGATGTCGATGACGTCGCCCGCGCACCCGGTAGGTGCCGCGCGACAGCTCGACCTCGTTGCGCTTGTACTGCAGGTCCGCCAGCCGGCGCAGGATGGCGCGCTGGTCGATGCGGTCGCCGCGCTTCAGGATGCAGCACCATCTTCAGATAGGCGTCCGGGTCGCCCAGGCCGTAGATGGAGGAGACGGTCGCGACGATGATGACGTCCGCGCCGCTCCAGCAGCGCCTTGGTCGCCGAGAGGCGCATCTGCTCGATGTGCTCGTTGATGGAGGCGTCCTTCTCGATATAGGTGTCGGTCGAGGGGACGTAGGCCTCCGGCTGGTAGTAGTCGTAGTAGGAGACGAAATACTCGACGGCGTTGCGCGGGAAGAAGTCGCGCATCTCGCCGTAGAGCTGGGCCGCCAGCGTCTTGTTGGGCGCCAGGATCAGGGCCGGGCGCTGCACCTGCTCGATGACATTGGCGATGGTGAAGGTCTTGCCCGAGCCGGTGACGCCCAGCAGGGTCATGCCCGCCTCGCCGTCCTTCAGGCCCGTCCACCAGCCGGCGGATGGCCTCTGGCTGATCGCCGGCGGGGGTGAACTGGGCGACGAGCTCAAAGGGGCGGGTGGACATGCTAAAACCTCATCGGTCGCGCGGCGCTCGGGCCGCGCCTCGATCCGGGTGCTGGAAATGGCGTGATTCGCTATTATTGGGAGACTCAAGCAACGAATCCAGCCATAACGGGAACCCAGAGACCACCGCCGATGACCATCAAGCTCGCCGCCCGCGTCCAGGCCGTCAAGCCCTCCGCCACCCTTGCCATCACCGCCCGCGCCAAGGCACTGCGCGCCGCGGGCAAGGACGTGATCGGGCTCGGCGCCGGCGAGCCGGATTTCGATACGCCCGACCACATCAAGGCCGCCGCCATCACGGCCATCCAGACGGGCTTCACCAAGTACACCGCCGTCGACGGCACCCCCGAACTCAAGCAGGCCATCATCGACAAGTTCAAGCGCGATAACGGCTTGGACTACGGCCACGATCAGATCCTGGTCTCCTGCGGCGGCAAGCAGAGCTTCTTCAACCTCGCCCAGGCGCTGCTGGATCCGGGCGACGAGGTCATCATCCCGGCGCCCTACTGGGTGTCCTATCCGGACATGGTGCTGCTGGCCAGCGGCGCGCCCGTCCTCGTCGCATGCCGGCGCCGATCAGTCCTTCAAGATCACCCCGGCCCAGCTGAAAGGCGCGCTCACCGACAAGACCCGGCTGGTCGTCATCAACAGCCCGTCCAACCCGACCGGCATGGCCTACAGCCGCGACGAACTGGCCGCGCTCGGCGAGGTGCTGCGCGATTACCCGCAGGCGCTGATCGCCACCGACGACATGTACGAGCACATCCGCTGGAGCGCCGAGCCCTTCGTCAACATCCTCAACGCCTGCCCGGACCTGGCGCCCGCGCACCCTGGTGCTCAACGGCGTCTCCAAGGCCTACTCCATGACCGGCTGGCGCATCGGCTATGCCGGCGGCCCGGCCGACATCATCAAGGCCATGAAGAAGGTCCAGTCGCAGAGCACCTCCAACCCGACCTCCATCTCCCAGGTCGCCGCCCAGGCCGCGCTGGAAGGGCCTCAGGACTGCATCGGCATCATGCTCAAGGCGTTCAAGGAGCGCCACGACTTCGTGGTCGAGCGCCTCAACCAGCATCCCCGGCATCGACTGCCTGCCGACCGACGGCACCTTCTACGTCTTCCCCAAGGTCCAGGGCATGATCGACCGCCTGCCCGGCGTCAACAACGATCTGGAACTGGCCGAATACCTGATCGAGAAGGCCGGTGTCGCCATCGTCCCCGGCTCGGCGTTCGGCCTCGGCGGCCATTTCCGCATCTCCATCGCCACCAGCCGCGCCAATCTGGAACAGGCGCTGGAGCGGATCGCCAAGGTGGCTGGTTGAGCCCCGAGCGACCGGCGCTCGGGTTCGGGGTCCAACGGACGGACTCCGATCAATCTTTGTTCGTCAGAGGATCTTGACTCGTGGCCGCTAGATCGCTAAATTACCGGCTTAAATATTCCCTGGTAGCTCAGTCGGTAGAGCGGGTGACTGTTAATCACTAGGTCGGCGGTTCGAGCCCGTCCCAGGGAGCCAATAAAGTGAACAAAATCCTCGTGTTCTCGCGGACACGGGGATTTTTTTTGCCTCAAGGTCACTGGCTCCGGTGCATTTCCGGTAACGGGGTTCAAATCCGTGATTTGGAGCACGCTTTGGTTCGACTGATATTAGTTAGAATTATCCCCAGCGGGTTTGTACACACTTTAGTTAATTCTTGCCCAGCATGGGGTGTGCTTTTGGCGGATCTCCGCTCAACAGCTTCCATCGCGATAGTTTTTGAGATTAGGCAGATTCTGTCCAACTCACTGCTAGGCTAAACACACCTGAAGGGCTTAAGATAAATAGGTGAATGTAATGAGTAGAATATCTATTGCTGGTCCTTTTTACTTCACGCATTTTGCTGAAATAGACGCAGAGTCTGCTGAAAAGTTAATCGATGGATCGCTAGATCGAATTGATTGGCGTTATGAGATTCAGGATTTACAATCATACCGAAGCCTCTATGGAGCAATTGAGCCGGAGGTTAGCTTAGATGATTCACCGTTGTTCGGTTGTGAGGATGGAAGTATTGACCAATGGGTGGCCAAACAACAGACGAAGGGCGATCCAATGCCTGGGTCAGATGAAATGTTTCTTTCTTCAAGTTGCAATCTTTCGGATTTGCCTAAGGACAAATATTTTTATATTTGTTGCGAAATTTGTGAAGGAGATGAGTCCCGCGAGTTTAACAGTGACTTTGATGAGTCAAAACTAAGTGTACGCAAGGTAACTCTCTCGGCTGGAGAGGAAATTGCAACTGTATATCAGATTAACTATCTTGATTCAGAAATTATTGATGAAACTGAATCTGAGTACGATGCCTTTTATGTTTTTCATGATGGAGTATTAATCGAACTGGATTGATAGGTGCTTTTGCGAGATTATTGACATGGTGTTTAACAGCGCATAGGGCGGGTAGAGCATAGCGAAATCCGCCTAACTGGGCATCGTACCGGACTACGTCCGCCCGGTGAATTTGAGCGTTAGGCCGCCTATGCTATCAAGGTCGCGTGGCTTGGTGCTTGATAGAATCGGTCTAGCACGACTGACGCAGAATCCGCTCAAGCACGGCGAACGAGGATTCTGTCTAACAAGGCACTCAAGCGGAATCGCATGAAATACCGGAGCTGCTTATTCTTTTTTGTGCCATGCGGGTCCGCATATTCTTGGTCAGCAGGAAACACATGAACCTATTTCCGTATCGAGATGTATTTCTGGCTGTCGAAAAGCGGCTAATTGAGGTGGGGTCTCGCCAAATATCTGCCGAAATAATTCAGGAGCATCTCAACAAATTTAAAGGATTTAAGGGTCGCGACCTGTCAGACGACCAGTATTTTTTGATCTTGGTTTTCGTGGCTTTCTACTCAGGATTCAAGGCTGCAACGGTCACATCAAGACGCGAGATCATTGAAGGTTATTTTTCAAATTGGAAGGCAGTCTCAAACTATTCCGATCAAGATATCAAGAACATTATTGCAGACCCAAAAATAATTGGCCATGAAGGCAAGATTCGTGGATGTGTAGCAAATGCCAAAACATTTGGCGCTCTCATTTCAACGCACGGGTCTATCAAGAAATACATAGCCAGCTACTCACCCGAAAAATCCTTTGAAAACCTTCTACTTTTAAAGAAGTCTCTTCAAGCATCCTTTGCCTATTTAGGAAATATTACAGTCTACCATTTTATGACTGACATTGGATTGCCTGTTTTGAAACCAGACAGAGTAATATGTCGGACATTTGATAGGCTGGGTCTTTTGAAGAGCCATACCCAATTGTCTGAGGCTATTCTTCAAGGCGGGAAATTTGCTGAAGCTACAGGTTATCCGATTCGGTATATCGACATTGTTTTCGTTGCTTACGGACAGGTGAGATCAGAGGATATCGGCCTTACCGAAGGCATCTGCCTTAAAAATCCCCGTTGCCATGAATGCAGCATCCGAAGCTATTGCGAATTTACGCCTAAAACGGAGATCAAGTAGGGCGCGCCTAAGCTTTTGTGAGCCCATTAAAAACATTGCAAGACAGGCCCCGATCATCGTTTCGGCCACCCTTGCATAAATCTCGCGTAACAATCTTTGAAATCAGCAGGTTGCAGCACAAAAGCCTCGCGGAATTTCGGGTTTTGGACGGAACGATGACCAAGGCCGCAAGACATAGAGATTGAATAGCAAAGGAGGATCGATGAGTGAAAAATTAATCATCACTCTTGATGAAGATGTAACCAGAAAATATTTGGCAGGAGCAGCAAAAAGGACTCAAGCTGAAATTAACGCAGATTGCTTACCCTCCGGGTGTAGTTTACGCATTGATATATTCCCACCTTTTGGGAATTCCTTGTATATGCAGGTTAATGGAAAATGGGAAGAGATGGGTGAAGTTGTAGTAGATTTAAAGGTAATTTAACAAAATCATAAATAGGCACCAACCGTTTCGAGTGATTTTATAATGGGCGGTTTCAACTTTGAAGTGCAACGGCAGTGTTCAACAGTCTGATTTCCTGTGACATAACCTCCTCGGGCGTGAGAAAGCCGAGGCATTTTCTGGGACGCGTGTTGAGCGCCGTGGCGATCTGGGTCAGGTACCGCTGGGACATCCCGGAGAGGTCTGTCCCTTTGGGCAGGTATTGGCGGAGCAGACCATTGGTGTTCTCGTTGCTGGGACGTTGCCAGGGGCTATGAGGATCAGCGAAGTACACGCGGATGTTCAGCCGTTGCGCCAGTTCTTGATGACGGGCCATTTCCTTGCCTTGGTCATAGGTCAGGGTCTTGCGCACGGCGGGCGGCAAGGTGCGCATGCGGCGGGTGAAACCGTCAAGCACCGCCTCAGCACCGGCGCCATCCAGCTTGGCCAGCAGGAGATAACGACTCTTGCGTTCGACCAGGGTCCCGACCGCGCTGGCATTGCCCGCGCCCTTGATGAGGTCGCCCTCCCAATGTCCCGCGACTTCCCGCCCCAGCGCCTCCATGGGCCGCTCATGGATCGACACCATGTCGCGCAGTCGCCCGCGGCGATCTTGTCCACGGGTCCGCGGCAGGCGGGTCTTGTGGGCTTGGCGCAAGGCGGCGATCAAGGTCTTGCGCAGTTCACCGCGCGGTTGCGCGTAGATGTAGCGATAAATGGTCTCATGCGACACCAGCAAGCTCGGCTCGTCAGGATGCATGTGCTTGAGTCTGCCCGCGATCTGCTCCGGGGACCAACCGGCCTTGAGGTCCGTCACGACCGTCTGCAACAGCGGCGAGCCAGCCACGAGCTTACGCCGTCCGCGACGTCGGCGGCCACGCGCGCCGCGGCCCGCGCTCACGGCATCGTCGGTTGCTGTCGCCTGGCTCCGGGCCATTTCCCGCGTCACCGTGCTCGGGCAACGGCTAAGGCTTTGAGCAATCTGCCGACAGCTCAGCCCCTCGTTCAGGCCGCGCTGAATCGTGTTGCGGTCATCGGCCGTCAACTGTCTATAACCAGTTTCCATGTGCTAACCCCTCCCAACAGAATTAGGTGTGGGTGTTGCACTTCAATTTTGAGCCCGCCATGCCTAGAAATATGGGAAATCAAAAACCAACTTGGTCAGATAGACTTAAAAAGCAAACGTGTGAGATGATTGATTGTTACGGGATGGATTCTGTTTTGCCTGACTGCAAGTTGCACATGAAAAACATTAGCTCTCGTTACGGCTATATCGAAATGGAAAATCTACTTAAGGGTGTTATAAAGGTAGTTGACAAAGAAACAGGTTGTGAAGTTCTGTTCAAGAATACTGATGACTTGATTGCTGCCGGATGGGCCATCGACTAGCCGGCAATGGAGAAGATCGGGGTCAAGTCTTGCAATCAAGCACTGGCCAAGCTGGCGGTAAAAGAGCGGATCCCGCAGACAACTCCCGTAAGACACACTTTGCCAGACGCATTGTCGTGCTCGTCTGCCCGGTCCCTGCTTGCCCTCTTGTGCTCGTCATCTGCCAGCTCGGCGCCCAAGGCGCTTGGCCAGTCGGTTGGCGTGGCTATCTCTTCCGCCACAGGCGCGCACTTCAGTTTCTGAAATGGGCGCGATATTCGGAACGGTCATGGTTAGTGTCCGGCGTTCGGTCCGTCCGTCACGCGAGCACGGTTGCTCGTCGCCGGTCCGCGTATCCAGTCTTCCAGCCGCAGATCGTCGAACCGCTCATAGTGCCGGGTATTGCCTGTCACCAGGGTTGCCCCCTGGGCGAGTGCCATCGCCGCGATCATCAGATCGGCGTCGGCGACCGTCGTGCCCAACCCCCGCAGCCGCGCCTTATGGCGTCCGAACAGCAGGGCGCTGGGGAGATTGAAATCGAGGATCGGCAAGGTGGAGAGGAATTCGGTCACCAGGATCTGGTTCTGCTCCGGCGCGCCTGAATTGGCAGCTCCGTAGGCCAGCTCGCAGGCGGTGATCCAGGTCGTTGCGACCCGGTCCAGGGTGGCTCGGCGCTGTTCCAGCACACGCGGGCTGCCGCGCAGGATCTCGATGCAGACATCCGTATCCAACAGCTTCACAGCGAAAACTCCCGCCCCTGGGTACGGGATTGGTAGATGTCCGTGACCAAGTCATCCAAGTCCTGCGCGTCCCCCTGCCAGCGTCCGGCCAATGCCTGCCAGGCTCCCAGCTGGGCGGCGGTCTCCTGCTTAAGCTGGGTTGCCGGGTCGGCGGAGGGTTCCAGCGCTTGCTCCAGCAACCAGATCGCCTCCCGGTTCAGGCTGCGTTGGTCTTGGGCGGCACGGATCCGTAACCGCTCCATCAAGGGGGTCGGGATGTCTTTCAGGGTGAGTGAGGGCATAGGGTTACGCTCGCCAAGGCAACAACACGCAACCATTTTGGTTGCGACCCAGGCTGATGTCAACGCAGGGGTCTGCTCGCGCGGAGGCCCTGCATGGCGAGGCCCACGAGGCAACGCCATACCCCAGCAAACAGCACCCGATGAGTGAAGACGATCGCAGTTCTTGAGACAGCCTCGCGCGTAGACTCGCTCAGCCGCGTCGACGGCATGTGACTCGGCGATCTGTCTCCAACGCCATACCCAAAACGACGTGGGAGATACCCAGGATGCGTCCGCAACACCTCCTCTGGATCGCCTTCGGCGCACCGGTCGGTGCCCGTAACGCAACCCGAGACGCGAGCCGGCCGGACGCGTCGCCCGTCCGGGGGATCCGCCGGCCGGTCACGGCCGGTACAGCCAGGTCTCCAGGTCCGCCAGGGCGGAGACAAGGAGTAGATCCTGACGCATTCCCAAGAATTTAATAGATAAATCATAGGTTTGGCGTGGCTGCGGCGTTCGGTGCCATGCCGGCAAATTGTGGCGTCTGCAACCAACGGATTGAGAGCGAGATTTTATGGGGATACCGCAGGGGGGCAGACCCTTTAGGCCAACAGCGCGACGAAGGTGTCGGCATCCACCGGCGGGCTCTTGAAAATCCCCTGGGCCTCGTCGCACCCATGGGCTTGCAGGAAACCGATCTGTCCCGCGGTTTCGACGCCATCCGCCAGGACGCTTAGGCCGTAGGCATGGGCGAGATCGATGATCGCGGCCACGACTGTCGCCGCTTCGCGGTCGCGCTCGACGTCGCGTATCAGCAACGGATCGAGTTTCAAGCGCCGCAGCGGCAGGCGCTTGAGCGATGGCAACGAGACGGGGCCGGTGCCGAAGCGATCCAGGGCGAGCGGGAATCCCATGTCGGCGATCCGCTCCAGGATGCCCAGCGTCCGGTCGGGACAATCCGTCGGGTCGAGTTCGCGGAAGTCTAGCTCCGGTCGATGGCCAAGCGCCTCGCCGATCTCCTCGAGACTGCGGAGTAGCCGCTCGGCGTGGCGCGCACGCAGATGGACCGCCGAAATGTCGACTGCAAACCGCAAATCGCTGGCGATCGGCCCCGGCCAGCGCGCGATCTCGGCGGCGAGCGTGCGCAGCGCCCAGTGTTCGCAAGGGACGATCAGCTCGGTCTTCCGCGCCAGCGGGAGGAAGCGCTCCGGCTCCACCATCCCATAACCGGCGCGCTGCCAGCCCAACGACACCTCGCAGCCCACGATGCGGGAGGTGCGCAGGCACATCCGGGGTTGGTAGAGCAGGCGCAGCTCGTCGCGGCCGAGGGCCTGCCGCAGCTCCGCTTCCAGGGCGCTGCCTTCCCGGTAGCCCGTGCCGGTCGCTGCCGCGTAGAAGCGAAACGCGCCACGACCGACGGCCTTGGCCGCGTACATGGCATCGTCGGCGCACGCCAACAGACCCTCGCAATCCTCGGCGTCTTTGGGGAACAGGGCGATCCCGATACTGACGCCGACGTGGATCTCGCGTCCGTCGACACAAAAGGGGGTCTGCGCGAAGCGGCGAAGAATGGCGGTCGCGATCTGTCTCGCGGCCGACGCGTGTTTCAGGTCTGGCACCAGGACGGCGAATTCGTCGCCGCCCAGACGCGCCACCGTGTCGGTTTGGCGGACCGATTCCCGAAGCGCTTGAGCGACGAACCGAAGCAGTCGATCACCGACCGCGTGCCCCAGGGTATCGTTCACGTCTTTGAACCGATCGACGTCGAGATAGAGGACGCCGAGCAACTGCTCGTCCCGTCTGGAGGCGCTCAAGGCGCGGCCGATCCGCTCCAGCGCGCTGGCGCGATTGGGCAGCGCGGTAAGACTGTCGCGGTAAGCGAGCCTCAGGAGCTGTCTCTTCGCGTCCTCTTGGGACGTTATGTCGGACAGCATGCAGACGTACTGCGTCGGTTTCCCGCCGTCGCGGATCTCGCTGACGCTGACCCAGGCGGGATAGAACTCCCCACTCTTGCGGCGGCAGCGGATTTCGCCTCGCCAATATCTCCGCTCGCGTAGTGCGTCGGCAAGGCGCTCAGGCGGCCCGCCGCCCTCGGGATCCGGCCAAAACTCAGCGGACACGCGGCCAATCGCTTCGGCGGCGGAGTAGCCAGTGATCGCCGTGAATGCCGGATTGACGGCGACGATTCGCCAATCCGCGTCGGTGACGATGACCCCCTCGACGGTGTGCTCCACCGCGCTGGCGGCGAGCGCGAGGCCCGTCCCCATCTCGCGCAGACCGGATAGATCGAATAACGCGGAACGGAGCTGTCCCGCGCCCCGTCGCCGTCGCCGACAGTCGCGGACCAGGCGCGAGGACGAGGCGCGACGCGATTGGATTGGGCGGTCGGCGGCGGAGCAACCAAGATCGGTCCCCTGTTCGACGATTGACGGGCGCCCTACCGAATATCGCCGAGACGCCCGCGGGCGGACTCGGGGCGGCACACCTCCAGGGCTTGATGGGAGGTGGCCAACTCGACCGGCTTAACCAGGGTGGCCGTCGAACCCCGCCTCGCGGGACTCGCGGCGGTCGCTGCCCTGCGCCCAGCCGGTCAGGGCGAAGATGGTCGATATCCTGGTCCCAGGGACGCGCTCGGCTGTGGCGGCAAATGCCGTACGTGGCGGTTGGGACTCTCGCGAGAGACCTGCGGCAGGTCGGGGAGACCCGTGCCGTGGGGGCCCGTTTTGTATGTCTGGGGATCCTCGGGCTTCGGAGCGGGTACCTCAAGGTTCCGTTTCGGACCTTGACAAGGCGACCCAATCGTGATTTGTGAAGGGTCGGCTCGGGCGCAAGCTGGCCGGGATGCCCGGCCCCCGAGACGGAGCGCGCGCAATGATCTCTCTTTTTGTGCAGTTTCTGGCGAAAGGAGGTGGTCTTCGCGATCACGACTCCCACAGCTCGTGAATACGATAAAGGCCGAGGAGGTAGCGCAACTGTTGACGGTTGCTCGCCCCCAGCCGCTGGGACAGCTCGTTCAGCAGCTTGTTGGCGTAAGCGGGCGTGACTTCCTCTCCGTCGATGCACTTCAACGGTCGTCCGGTGGTCAGGAATTTGAGGATCTTTCGCTCCTTCTCGGAAAGGTCCGACAGGCGCGCGAGCATCATGGTCTTACGGCAGGCAGGGTCGGCGTGGATACGGTCGTGGAACAGACGAACGAGATTGCGCAGCACCTCGAGCCGCTCATCGAGCAGCTTGCTGAATATCGGCCCCTGGTCGCGACTCACCAGGCTTGCGCCGGCGATCTCCTCCTGGTCGCTGAGGGTCGGAATAGAAACACCGTTGTATAGACCATAATCGTGGCGAGCGACTTCGATGACGGTTCGCTCCTCTCGCTCCACTGCCCCTCGTTCCTCTTCATGCCACCAATCCATCGGCTTCAAGTCGCCCTGCAGGATACGTTTGATGGTGAAGTCCCGATCGGCGAATCCGGCTTCTACATAGTGCTTCAAGAAGGCCGCGTCGAAGCCTTCCGAGCGCAGTAGCACGGGAGATGCGCCTCCATCCCCATTCAGGCGCAAGAGATACGAGCTATAGACGACGCCGTCGAATCCGAGGCGGATGACGGCTCGCTCCAATGCCTCGAAGCATTGATCGATGCCCTCGGCGGCACAAAGCTCGCTGACGTAATCGACAATCAGTTGCATGCGTTGGACTCATTACGCCGCGAAGTGCAGACATGGGGGAAATGCCGATCAACTGTCGAGCACAAGCTCGAAGGTATCCACGGCGAGGTCGGGTGGCCCTTGAACCGGCATCAACAACCGCAGCGCAAGCTGATCCAGCTCGCTCAAGGTGAGGTCGTAGCCGGTGAGCGGCCCCCGCAAGGGCATGGGAATGCGATTTGCGCGCACTGCCACGAACTGTCGCCAAGGGCGGCAGTTGCGCGAACCGGTCGTGACTGCGAATAAGCAGGAACACTTTCTGGTCGCGACTTCCCGAGCAGACTTCACGCAGCGATTTCGTCGGGTTGCCACTTAGACCCCACCTCCGGACTCGATAGATACGATGTTGTCAAGGTTCGAAACAGAACCTTGAGGCACCCGCTCCGAAGCGCGAGGATCCGTGTGTAATCGAAGCGGGCACTTGCGGCACGGGTCTCCACGGCCCTACAGGATTGTTGCCGCAGGTCTCTCGCGAGAAACCGAGATCGCTCGCCGGTTACAAGTCCCAACCAAGCTTGCACATGGATGTGCCTTTTCCGCTCTGTTAGGCGACAGCAGAAACCGCACTCCCGTCGGCATCGAAACCTGCCCCCATCCGGCAGGATAAATCGATGTCGGGAACCGGGACATCCCCACCTTGGCAAGCGCGGCCACGAGCTTGGCGTAGCGGCCGTCGGCACCCGCGACGACCAGCGCGTCGAACGAGCGCGGCAAACTATAGCCATGAATATATATGAGAACTGCTGGTCCGAGGCGCCGTCGAGTTATTCGTCGCAGGCCCGGTGCGGGACGAGCCCGGGCCAAGAGGCTATCACGTCGCGAGGACGTAAGGGCGACTCGGAGTCCCATCACGCATCCTGAGCGGCGTCGACACCCCGGTCCACAGCGTTCAGGCACGCTTTGGGGACGATCGTCATGGGTCGGCTTCCGCTCCCGTCGATTGCTGGAACAGCGGCACAGCCCAGGGGCTGCGTAGATGCCTCTCCCGATCGGACCATTTTCCGGCCGCCGCCGCGATCACCTTTAGCATTGCGCTAGCAGCCTGTGTTCAATGACATCAGGTCAGGACAAGGGCGAATGAACCTCTCCATGTGTCACCTTGAGCGCCGTGCGGGTGCCGGAGGAGGATCCTGCGAGACGCTCGGCGCAGGCGGTGAGCATCCGCTCGACGGCCGTGGCCAGATCCAGGGCCAATGGTAGTGCCCTGGGGTCGTTCCCGCGGGCGGCGAGCTGGGTGCGCAGGGCGAGGTCCTCCGCCTCAGCGGCCATGAGGTTCCCGGCCAATCCCTTGAGGGTGTGGGCCTCGCGGCCGATCGGTTCGAGGTCGCCCTCGGCTGCCCAGCGGCGCAGCTTCGCCGGGGTCTCGCCGTGGCTCTCGACGGCGAGGCGTGCCAAGCGGTCGAGAAACTCGGGTGGCCCGCGGTAGCGGGCCGCGAGTCCTTCCCAGTCCAGCGGCGCGGCGGCGGACGACGGTTCTGGACTCGGGCAACGAACGGAGTCCTGGGTCGGGATGAACGTTGAGGCGACCCCGAGCTGACGCAGCAGGGCGGCGACCAGATCCTCATGCACGATGGGCTTGGCGATCTGTTCGACCATTCCGGCGGCCAAGCACCGGGCCCGCTCCTCGGCCAAGGTATGGGCGGTCTGGCCGATCACCGGGAGGTCCGGGGTCAGCGCATGGATAAGGCGGGTCGCCTCCAGCCCGTCCATCTCGGGCATCTGCACGTCCATCAGCACGGCGTCCCAGGCTTCGGGGTTAGCGGTCACCGCCTCCACTGCGGCGCGTCCGTCGCCGACCAAGGTCGTTTGCGCCCCCTCGGCGGCGAGCATCTCCTCGATGACCAGTTGGTTGACCGCGTTGTCCTCGGCGACCAGCAGGCGCAGCCCGGCCAAACGAGGCCCGGCAGCGGCTGGGAGCTCAGGCCCAACCTCGGCGACCTCCCCCTGCGCCTCCCGGTACGGGAGCCGGACCTCGAAACGCGATCCCTGCCCGAGGACGCTCTCGACCCGGATCTCGCCATCCATCAGATCGACCAGTCGACGGGTAATGGCGAGTCCCAGCCCGGTCCCGCCGAAGCGACGGGTGGTCCCGGAGTCGGCTTGCTCGAAGGGGGTGAAGAGACGCTCCATCTGGCCGGCGTCCATCCCGATCCCGGTATCCGAGACCCGGAAGATCAGACGGTCGCCCTCGCGCTCTGCCGCCGACGGCGACCCGCCCCGCTTGGGTGAACTTGACGGCGTTGCTGACCAGGTTGAAGAGAACCTGGGCCAGACGCACCGGATCCCCCTGGCAGCGGGAGGGGAAATTGGAGCCAAGGGGTCGGGAGAGGTCGATCCCGCGCTCTTCAGCCCGACCCCTGAGACTCTCGACGACCTGATCCAGAACCCGCACGGTGTCGAAGGGGATCGATTCGATCGTCAGCTTCCCGGCCTCGATCTTGGAGAAGTCGAGGATGTCGTTGACGATCGCCAGCAGCACCCGGCCCGACTCCAGTATCCCGCCAAAGTCCCGCTGCAGCGCGGGATGATCGGCGCTGCGCCGCCAGCCGATCTGGGCCAGTCCCAGGACCCCATTCAGGGGGGTGCGGATTTCGTGGCTCATGTTCGCCAGAAAGTCCCCCTTGATTCGGGCCAGGCGCTCGGCCTCGGCCCGGGCACGCTCAGTGGCCAGCTCCGCCTCGCGTCGCAGCGTCGCATCGGAGAAGGCAAGCACGGCACCGACCAGGGTTCCTTCGCGACGGATGGGACGCACCGCATAGCTCACCGCGAGGCGGGTCCCGTCGCGACGGCCGAATTGGTCTCCGTCGACGCGGTGGGTGTCCCCGGTTCCCGGGATCTCCAGGATGGGGGACCGAGCCTCGCCCTCCGTGATTGCGTCATCGAGACTGTGCCGGATTGCGGCACGCAAATCTTGATCCAGCAGATCCCCTTCCGGCCAGCCCAGCATGGTCTCGGCGGCCGGGTTGGCGAAGGTGATCCGCCCATCGAGATCGATCCCGATCAATCCATCCGCGCTCGATTCCAGGATCAAGCGCAGACGCTCTTCGCTGGCTCTGAGCTCCCCGGTGCGCTCGGCGACCTGGGTCTCCAGGTGTTGGTGGCTCTGCTCCAGTGCCTTGCGGGCGGCCTCCAGGGCGGTGATGTCCTCCAACATCGCCAGTGGGAGCGGGGGCTCGCCACCCTGTGCCGGGAGGATGACAGCTCGCGTGTCGCCCAAGACGGTCTCCCCGTCCGGGCGCAGGAAGCGCGCGCTGAGCCGTTCCGATCCGATTCGGTCGGCGAGCGCCTTGGCGAGCGGATCGGCGTCCTCCGGGTGGGCGAAGCGGGTTAAGGGCTCGCCCACCAGCCGCTCCGGCGGCCGACCAAGAAAGCTGGCGAGTGTTCGATTGACGGCCAAGATCCGCTGGTCGGGGCTAAGCAGCGCCATCCCGATGGGGGCATGGGCAAAGATCGCGGCCAGTCTCGCCTCGCCCTCCCGGGTCGCTTGCTCGGACCTCAGCCGGGTGTACTCGTGGGCCCACAGCATCTGCCGGGTCACCGCCAACGCGGCGAGCAGGGCCACCGCTACCACCAGGCCGCCCAGGCCGGTTTGCCAGAGGCCCTGGGGGGCGCCGAACAGCAGACCATAGGCAATCAGGATGGCAGCATAGGGGACGATGCTCGACCCCAGCCCCTCGGACGCTCGCCCCGCCGAGCGGGTGTCCGGGCGGCGCCGTTGCAGAGAGGCCCCCAGCATCATCAGGAAATAGGAGAGGTTGTAGAGGAGGTCGGTGAAGCCTCCGCTCTCGTAACCGTCGCGCAGCGCCAGGTAGGCAAACGAGGAATCGGCCGCCAGGTGCAGTGCCAGCCCCGCGGCGAGCCAGGCGAAGGGTAGGCTGAAGCGATTCGGACGGCGCTTGAGGACCAGCGCCGAGACGCCGAAGAGCAGGATGGTGTCGCCCACGGGGTAGGCCTCGGCGATCAGGAGCCCGAGCAGGCTGTCGTGGCCCGAAGCGTAGATGGGGTAGATCAGAAAATACCAGATCGCTGCCCCGATCCCGATCGTCACGGTGGCCGCATCGATCCAGACTCTGGCGCGCTCGGCACGGCTTTCGATTGGGCCGACGAAGGACAGGACAGCGGCCAGCGCTAGCGGGATGAATGCCAGATAGCCGACATCCGCCAGGGAGGGAAAGGGCGTCGCACCGAGGACCAGCTCGTTGTACAGCCAGCGACAGTTACCGAGCCAGTAGGCGAGACAAGCGAGGGCGAAGAGTTGCCAGCCCAGCCGCGTGTGGGTGGGCAGTCCGACGGTGGCAGAGGCCCGCCAGGCGAGTGCCACGAGCGACAGCCCGAGCAGAACATCGGTGAAGTCGTTGATGGGGGCGACCCAGGTCGGGCCGCCCCAGTGAAAGGGCATCCACACGCCAAAGAGTGCGAGCAGCAGTCCATTGCCGGCCACGACCCAATTTCCCCAGTCCCAACGTGCCGGGCACGTATCCGTGCGCGCTGGTGGCGAACGGGCTTCGGAGTGTGGAAACTGATTGGTCTGTTCCATGGCGAGGAGCGTGGCTTCACTCAATCTCGGGTGTGGCGCTGGATGTATCAAAGACCTTCTTGATTAGCAAGATTCCTCAGCAGACGGATCCAGCGCTCCGGGCGCGGGCCGACGCTGATCGCCGCCACGAGCAACCGGCCGAGCCGGGTGTCGAGGCGGAATCGTCTCCAATGGATTGTTCTGAATTCCGAGCGCTCGCAAGAACGCTTGCCGGCCAGCGGGTCGGAACCAAGCGCGCATCGCCTGCTCCCTGTCTTTCCAGCCCCCTGCTCTGGCCGGCCTGGCTCAGCCGTGCTTGGCGTAGCCGATGGCGGCCAGCGCGGCCTGGATCTCGTCGAGGATGGCCGGGTCGTCGATGGTGGCGGGCAGGCGGTAGTCCTTGCCGTCGGCGATGGACTTCATGGTGCCGCGCAGGATCTTGCCGGAGCGTGTCTTGGGCAGTCGCTCGACGACGACGACCGTCTTGAAGGCGGCGACCGGGCCGATCTGGTCGCGCACCAGATTCACCAGTTCCTTGCTGATGTCGGTCTTTGTCGCGGTTGACGCCCGACTTGAGCACGACCAGGCCCAGCGGCAGCTCGCCCTTGAGCTGGTCGGCGACGCCGATGACGGCGCACTCGGCGACGTCCGGGTGGGAGGCCAGCACCTCCTCCATGGCGCCGGTGGAGAGGCGGTGGCCGGCGACGTTGATGATGTCGTCGATGCGGCTCATGACGAAGACGTAGCCGTCCTCGTCGATGTAGCCGGCGTCGCCGGTCAGGTAGTAGCCGGGCTGGGTCGCGAGATAGGACTGGACGAAGCGGGCGTCGTTGCCCCAGAGCGTCGGCAGGCAGCCGGGGGGCAGGGGCAGCTTGATCATGATGCGCCCGATGTCGCCGGGCTGGACCGGCTCGCCGCTGTCGTCCAGCACCTGCACGTCGTAGCCGGGCACGGCGCGGGTCGGCGAGCCGGGCTTGACCGGCAGTTGCTCGATGCCGAGGCAGTTGGCGGCGATGGCCCAGCCGGTCTCGGTCTGCCACCAGTGGTCGATCGACCGGGACGCCGAGCGATCTGCCCGGCCCAGTTGCAGGGTGTCCGGGTCGCAGCGCTCGCCGGCCAGGAAGAGGGCGCGGAAGTCGCCGAGGTCGTAGCGCTTGAGGTGCTCGGCGTTGGGGTCGTCGCGCTTGATGGCGCGGAAGGCGGTCGGCGCGGTGAAGAGGACCGAGACCTTGTGCTCCTCGATCACCCGCCAGAAGGCGCCGGCGTCCGGGGTGCCGACCGGCTTGCCCTCGTAGAGGATGGTGGTGCAGCCGGCGAGCAGCGGGGCGTAGACGATGTAGGAGTGTCCGACCACCCAGCCGACGTCCGAGGCGGCCCAGAAGACCTCGCCGGGCTCGACGTTGTAGATGTTGGCCATGCTCCAGGCCATGGCGACGGCGTGTCCGCCGTTGTCGCGCACCACGCCCTTGGGCTGGCCGGTGGTGCCGGAGGTGTAGAGGATGTAGAGCGGGTCGGTGGCCGCGACGGAGACGCAGTCGGCGGGCTCGGCGCGGCCATGACGCTCGCCCAGCCCAGGTCGCGGCCGGCGATCAGGGTGCCGGGCTCCTGCGGGCGCTGCAGGATGATGCAGTGCTCCGGCTTGTGCTCGGCCAGCTCGATGGCGGCGTCCAGCAGCGGCTTGTAGTGGACGACGCGGTTGGCCTCGATGCCGCAGGAGCCGGCGACCATGACCTTGGGCTTGGCGTCGTCGATGCGGGTGGCCAGCTCGCGCGAGGAGAAGCCGCCGAAGACCACCGAGTGGATGGCGCCGATGCGCGCGCAGCCGAGCATGGCGACGACGCGCCTCGGGCACCATCGGCATGTAGATGATGACCCGGTCGCCCTTCTCCACGCCCGGCGCCTTGAGCGCCCCGGCGAAGCGCGCGACCTGATCCTGCAAGCTCGGCGTAGGTGATGACCGTCTTGGAGTCGGTGACCGGGCTGTCGTAGATGATCGCCGGCTGGTCGCCGCGCCCGGCGGTCACGTGGCGGTCGACGGCGTTGTAGCAGGTGTTGAGCATGCCGCCGCTGAACCAGCGGTAGAAGGGTGGGTTGGAGTCATCCAGCACCTGTTCCCAGGGCTGGTCCCAGTCGATCAGCTCAGCTGCTTCGCGCCCAGAAGGTGGACGGGTCGCGCATCGATCGATCGTAGACGGTCTGGTAGCCCATGCTCTGCTTCTCCGGTGGTGAGGTCGCCACCTTCGGGAAACCGAAGGTGTCTTCGATGGTGGCCGCTTCAGGGCAGTCTTCTCGCGTTGTCGTTTCGCCTGGGTCCGACAGGCGCCGGGGCGGCCGTCGGACCGCCCCGGCAGGATAGACAAGAGCCTCCTCCAAACCGCTGAACAATCCTGTCAATTCTATCTATTTGAAAGCTCGATCCAGCCGCTGGTCTCAGCCGCGGCGATCGCCGCGAAGGTCTCCGCCGCCGCGTCCAGGGTCGCCTGGATCTGCTCGTCCTCATGCATGATGGAGACGAAGCCGGCCTCGAAGGCCGAGGGCGCCAGATAGACGCCGCGCTCCAGCATGCCGTGGAAGAATGCCTTGAACTGGTCCTGATTGCACTGGGTGGCCTGCTCGTAATTCGTCACCCGCTCGCTGGTGAAGAAGAGCCCGAACATGCCGCCGACCTGATTGGTGCTGAAGGGGATGCCGGCGGCATCGGCGCGCGCTTGCAGCCCGGCGAGCAGGGTCGTGGTCTTGGCGGTCAGCTGGTCGTAGAAGCCGGGGGCGGAGATCAGCTCCAGCGTCTTGAGCCCGGCGGCCATGGCGATGGGGTTGCCGGACAGCGTGCCGGCCTGATAGACCGGGCCGAGCGGCGAGAGCCTGGACATGATCTCGCGCTTGCCGCCGAAGGCGCCGACCGGCATGCCGCCGCCGATGACCTTGCCGAGCGCGGTCAGGTCCGGCGTGATGCCGTAGAGCCCCTGGGCGCAGCCGAGCGCGACGCGGAAGCCGGTCATGACCTCGTCGAAGATGAGCACCGCGCCGTACTGGTCGCAGACCTCGCGCAGCCCCTCCAGGAAGCCGGGCACCGGCGGGATGCAGTTCATGTTGCCGGCGACCGGCTCGACGATGATGCAGGCGATCTCCGAGCCGACCTCGGCGAAGGTCTGCGCGCACCTGCTCGATGTCGTTGTAGCGCAGGGTGATGGTCAGCTCGGCGAGCGCCGCCGGCACGCCGGGCGAGCTGGGCTCGCCGAAGGTCAGCGCGCCGGAGCCGGCCTTGACCAGCAGCGAGTCGGCGTGGCCGTGGTAGCAGCCCTCGAACTTCACGATCTTGTCGCGCCCGGTGTAGCCGCGCGCCAGGCGCAGCGCGCTCATGGTCGCCTCGGTGCCGGAGCTGACCATGCGCACCATGTCCATGCTCGGCACCAGCTCGCAGACCTTGTCGGCCATGGTGGTTTCCAGCTCGGTCGGGGCGCCGAAGGACAGACCCTTGTCGAGCCGCTCGCGCACCGCCGCCAGCACCTCGGGATGGGCATGGCCCAGGATCATCGGTCCCCAGGAGCCGACGTAGTCGACATAGCGCTTGCCGTCGGCATCGAAGGCATAGGGGCCGGCGGCGCTCTCGAAGAAGACGGGATCGCCGCCGACCCCGCGAAACGCCCGCACCGGCGAGTTGACGCCGCCGGGGATGTGACGTTGCGCGGCGGGAAGAGGTCATGGGAACGGCTCATCGGGAGGTCTCCTTCGGAAACAGGTGGGTGTAGGCGCGTGCGGCGGCGGCGATGTCGGGCTGGGCGAAGACGCCGGTGACGACCGCCAGCATGTCGCGCGCCGGCTGCGATCAACAACCCGCCATTTTCGGGCGTGATTCCGCCAATCGCAACCGATGGTATGCGCAGCCGCCGCCGCGCCTCGGTCAGTAGACCCGGGATCGGCGCGAACGGCGTGCGGTTTGGTGGCGAGACGGAAAGAAACTGCCGAAGGCGACGTAGCTGGCCCCGGCCTCTGCGGCGACCTCGGCCAAGGCAAGCTCGTTGTAGCAGGAGACGCCGATGATGGCCGCCTCGCCAAGCCGCTCGCGGGCATCCCTGGGATCCGGGTCGTCGCGCCCGAGGTGGACGCCATCCGCGCATCAGGGCAACGGCGAGATCCAGATCGTCGTTAATGATGAGCGGGACGCCGGCCGTGCGACAGATCTCCAGCAGGGCCTCCGCCTCTCGCTGGCGCTCGCGTGCGCCGGCGTCTTTATTCCGGTATTGGATCAGCCGCGCGCCGCCGCGAATGGCGTCCGCGACCTGCTCGGTCAGCGGGGCGGGGTGGCTGGTGAACTCGGGGGTGATGGCGTAGAGCCCCTGGAGACGTGTGTTCATCGAGCAACACCCTCTGGCTGGAGGTCATGGAGACGGTTCGGCGTCAACTGGCAACGTCCGGTTCGCAAGGCCAGCTTGAGGCTCTTCCAGGTGTAGGCCTGGGCCGATGCAACGGCCTCCTCCATGTCCATCCCCCAGGCCAGCCGGGCGGCGATGGCGCTGGCCAGGGTGCAGCCGGAGCCGTGGTATTCCCCCGGCAAGCGGGGCCAGTCCCAGTCGCGCCGATAGCCGTTGGGGCCGTAGAGCCGGTTGGTGACCGCGTCGGTCTCGTCATGGGTCCCGGTGACCAACACCCAGCGCGCGCCCGCGCCGCGCAGGCGCGCGGCGCAGTCGTCCGGCGCTTCGGCGGCGGTCAGCGCGCGCGCCTCCGGGAGATTCGGGGTGATGAGCGTGCAGCGCGGAATCAGGTGATAGCGGAGTTGATTGAGCAGGGCCGCGTCGACGAACGGCTGTCCGGTGCCGGTTGCGAGCACGGGATCCAAGACGACGGGCAGGTTCGGTTGGCGGTCGATGATGCGGGCGAGGACGCGCAGGATCGCCGAGCTGCCGAGTAGTCCGATCTTGATCGCGCGGGGCGGGCTGTCGGCCATGAGCCTCAGGCACTGCGACTCGACTTGCTCGGGCGGTTGCGGAAAGACGCGGGCAAGACCGCAGGTGTCCTGCTCGGTCAGCGCGCTGATCACGGTCAGCGGAAAGGCGAGGGCGGCCTGGACCGCCTCCGCGTCCGCGAGAATGCCGGCCCCGCCAGTGGGGTCGTGCCCCCCGATACAGAGGACAATGGGCCGATCGACGTTTTCGTGCATGGGTGATTCGGTGTCCTCGTTTGTGTTCGTTGCGCGCGGCCGGGGGTTGTCGCTTGCGTCGGCTGGAGCGTCGGTGGGTTGAAAATGGGATGCCCCGAGCCCAGTCTGGCGCGACGGGTCGCGCCTGGGCAAATGTCGCTGGCGCCCCCCGGATGCCGGGTTCTTCTCCTGGCCCATTCACGACAGAGCTGTACCACGATGAAGTGCTATCAATGTTTGGTTTGCGGATTGATCTACGATGAATCCAGGGGATGGCCGGAAGACGGTATCGCGCCCGGCACCCGTTGGGAAGACGTGCCGGCCGACTGGAAGTGCCCCGAGTGCGGCGTCGGGAAGGATGACTTCGATATGGTTCTGGTCTGACATCCACGGCGAATGGCTGCGGCGAGCCCCGCCACGAGGCGAACCGAAGCTGCGTCTCGCCGTGGCTTTCCCTCACGCATCCCCAAGGGCGATCGCGCGTCTTGTGACCCAGTGCGCCGTCCCGTTTCGACCAAAACGCGCTTTGTCGGCTACACTCCTTCGCATGGACGCCATGACATACCCCTCCCAGGACTTGGAGCCTGGACTCACCGCCGAGGTGGCGACGCTCGCAAGACGCTACTGCCACCTCGTTGATACGTGCGCCGATGGTCAAGGCGAATGGCTCAAGGAGGTCGCTAAATTGCTACCTCGGCTACACGCGGCCATCACCACGGTCGAATCACTCGATCGTTATGTCGATCGACTCGACCCCGTGGATCTGGATGCTCGGTTCGAACTTTTCAGTCACCTGCGCGGCCTGCTCGCGGACCGTGACAGCTATTGGCTGGAGTTCGATCGCACGGCCGAAGGCGTCGGCGCCATGACGGGCAGTCTCGCCGACGATTTGACCGATATCTACTGCGAACTCCGGCAGGGGTTGCGTTTATACGAGCTCGACCCGGATTACGCGATTGCCGCCTGGGCAACTGGCTACGAGCAGCACTGGGGCCAACACCTCATCGACGCCGAGCGGCACCTGACAATGTTGGGTGCGCAAGCGCGCCTGGAGCCCTAACCTTGTATTTTACGCTGGATTGAATCGGCGGCTTTCTGCTAACCTCGCGCGCTATTTTCGTATTTTAGACACGAGGGTCTGACCCATGACCGTAGCGATCGCCGAGACGGAGCTGACGCTAACCCAGCCAGCCCAGGCAAAGATGAGTGACCTGTTCCAGCAAGTAGACGACAGCGTTCGGGGCGTGCGGGTCTTTGCGTCGGCGGGTGGATGCAGCGGCATCAGCTTTGGCATGACTTTCACCGATGCCATCAATGATAACGATGGCGTCCTCGCATTCGACGGCTTCAAGGTCATCGTTGACGATGAGACGCTGGAATATTTACGCGGGGTCGAGATTGATTTCGTCGATCAAGGCGATGGAAACGCGACCTTTATCTTCAATAATCTGCCTCAGATGGGCGGCGGTTGCGGAAGCTGCGGGTCCTCCTCGGGCGGCGGCTGTTCCTGATCGGACAGGCGCTGGGTTTGCCTAGACGGTTGCATCCCGGCAACCTGAGATAGGACTCTCGAACCGACCTTCGCCACTGGCCGCATGCCGCCGTTGGTTGAATGACGTGCCTGGTCCCGCGGCGATACCCCAGCGATAAATCGCGCAGTCGGGATTTTCATTCGCTCGTTGTTCGCTACCTCATAGGTATTCACCGTCCAAGTCCGCTCGCCGTCCGGCTGGCTGGCGTGCTGCGGGCCACGCCGGGGGCTCGCCGCTCACAATGTTTCCCGAGCGTCTCGACGGCGCTCTTTGCCTTGAGTCGCTACCATCGCTCGGTGTCAAGGGGATTGAAGTTGGCATGATAAGAGTCGGTATTGTCGGCGGAACTGGATACACCGGGGCGGAACTGCTGCGGATCCTCGTGCGTCATCCACGGGTCGAACTGGCGGTCATTACGTCTCGCACCGAGGCCGGCCAGCCCGTCGCGGAGATGTTCCCCCATCTTCGTGGGCATCTGGATCTGTGTTTCACGGAACCGGACACTGGCGCTCTCGCCGAATGTGACCTGGTTTTCTTCGCAACGCCGAACGGAACGGCGATGCAGGCCGCTCGGGGTCTGCTGGAGCGCGGTGTGCGGGTGATCGACCTGGCGGCCGACTTCCGACTCAAGGATCCGGCGGTCTGGGAGCGTTGGTACGGGATGCCGCATCAATGCCCGGACCTGCTCGCGGAGGCGGTTTACGGTTTGCCGGAGTTCAACCGCGTGGCCATCCGCGACGCGCGTCTCGTCGCCAACCCCGGCTGCTACCCGACTGCGGTGACCCTGGGCTTCCTCCCGCTCCTTGAGCATCAGGCCGTGGATTCATCGTGGCTGATCGCCGACGCTAAGTCCGGCGTGAGCGGCGCTGGTCGCAAGGCGACCACGGGCCTGCTGATGGCTGAGGTTGGCGAGAGTTTCAAGGCCTACTCGGTCGCGGGCCATCGTCATGCTCCCGAAATCGTACAGAATCTCAAGCAATTCTCGGGCGTGGAAGTGAATCTGACCTTCGTTCCGCACCTGGTGCCCATGATTCGCGGGATCGAGGCGACGCTCTACGCGCGCCTGACGGATTGCTCGATCGATCTCGATGGCTTGTTTGCCGCTCGCTATGGACAGGAGCCGTTTGTCGATCTGATGCCTGCTGGGCAGCATCCGGATACCCGGTCGGTCCGCGGCGCCAACCTGTGTCGGATCGCCGTTTCGCGCCAGGACGGTCAGGACGTGGTGATCGTTCAGTCGGTCATCGACAATTTAGTCAAGGGAGCCGCCGGTCAGGCGGTGCAGAACATGAACCTGATGTTGGGTATCGAGGAGTCGTTGGGGCTGGAGGCGCTGGCATTACTACCTTAGCTGACTGACCGATGTCCGATTCCCTGCGGCTATCCTTCCGACTGCTCGCCGTGGGTGCCTTTTGTCTCTCGATGGCCGCCGTCTTCCTGATCGGTGTCGAGCTTGGGAAAGGTGGGGAGGCACCGTCCTCCAACAATGCCGCCGTCGCGGCTGACTCGCTGCGTGTGCATTTGCTCAAGGAGCGCGATACCTTGAAGTCGCTGCTCGCCGAGTCGGAGCGACAGCGAGTCATTCTTGAGCGTGCCATGCAGGTCCATCAAGAGGCATCCAAGGCGTTGCGTGAGCAACTCAAGGAGGTCGAGGACGCCCGCCTCGAAGCGAACCGGGAGCTAACCTATCTGAAGCGGCTGGTGCAGGGCGGCGGCAAGGGCGCGGTGCAGGTCTATGACATGCGGCTCATCCCGGGAGAAAGCCCGCACGACTATCGCTACAGCTTCACGATTACGCAGTTGATACAGGGTTTCGGGCAATCCCAGGGCGATGTGCGGTTGAGCGTTGAAGGCCTGCGGGACGATAAGAGCGTCGTGCTGGGCCTGGACGAGCTTCCGGCCGCCCGGCCGAATGCCTTGCGGATGGATTTCGAGCATTTCCAGAACTGCCAGGGAACCTTCACGCTCCCGGAAACATTCGAGCCAACATCCATCATCGTCGAGATCAAGCCAAAAACCCCACTGTTGCTGCCGACTTCCGTCACCTTTCCCTGGGCCGCGGCATCTCAGTAAGCGGCGACTCGGCGCAAGAATGGTTTTCCCCGTCGGGACGTTCGCTTCACGACGAATCGCTTGAACATTCGACGAGGCAGACGCATTTCCTCCCCAAGTACCCACATGCAACCGAGGATGAATCCACCATGAATGCCGAAGCCACGCTCGATGCCCCGCTTGTCTTCACGTCCTCCGCAGCCTCGAAGGTGGCGGAGTTGATTAGTGAGGAGGGCAATCCGGAGTTGATGTTGCGGGTTTACATCCAGGGAGGGGGCTGCTCGGGCTTCCAGTACGGATTCACGTTCGACGAAGAGATCCAGGATGGGGACACCGAGATCGTGACCGATGGTGTCAAGCTGGTGGTCGATCCCATGAGTTTGCAATATCTGGCTGGGGCCGAGATCGACTACACTGAGGGCTTGCAGGGTGCGCAGTTCGTCATCAGAAACCCGAACGCCACAACGACTTGCGGCTGTGGCTCATCGTTCTCGGCGTGACGCAGGTCGGACGAGAGTGTCCGGCCCTTAACCGGGCGGCGCGGGACGAGCTGCCGCGTGCGGATTGGGGGGCAGCTGCAGGGGGATGATGCGTGGATCTGTCCTGGCTTCCGGCGGATGCTCGACCGAAGCCTTATTAAACCAGGTGAACAGGCCATAGCCTACCCCGGCCACCACGAGAACCACCAAGAGTTTCAGTAAGAGCTGACGATTTACCCCACGCTTCTTGTGTAGGGTCCACTCGGTGGGTTGGTACTTGTAGTCGCGCATGATGAAAAAGTTGCAATATCAAGTAATAACAGAATCTTCTGCTTGCCCGCTAGTGTAGTCTCATTTGGCGCTGACGGACAAGTTCAGTGCCGTCGATGGGGTTCGCCAAGGTCTTGGCCGAGCTTGTCGCCCGCGATTCCGCGTCGTACCCTCCCGCGTTTCGCGCACCCCGCGCCCTACTCAACCCCCGAGGCCCCGGAACCAAAAATGGACTCAATCGAGCGAGCGTTTGCGCTTATCCAGCGTGGCACGGAAGAAATCCTGCTGGCGGATGCCTTGCGCAAGAAATTGGCGCAGGGCCGTCCGCTGAGGATCAAGGCTGGCTTCGATCCGACGGCGCCGGATCTCCATCTCGGCCATACGGTCCTGATCAATAAACTGCGGCAGTTCCAGGACCTCGGCCATGAGATCCTGTTTTTGATCGGTGATTTCACCGGCATGATCGGCGACCCGACGGGGAAGAGTGCCACGCGAAAACCGCTATCCCGCGAGGAGATCCAGCACAACGCCGAGACTTATCAGGATCAGGTCTTCCGTATCCTCGATCCAGACAAGACGCGCATCGTTTTCAATTCCCTATGGTTGGAAGGACTTGGTGCCGCGGGCCTGGTGCAGCTCGCCGCGCAGCATACGGTTGCGCGGATGCTGGAGCGCGACGATTTCTCGAAACGTTTCAAATCCGGGCAGCCCATCGCGATTCACGAATTTCTCTATCCGCTGATCCAGGGCTACGATTCCGTGGCCTTGCGGGCCGACGTCGAGCTTGGCGGAACCGACCAAAAATTCAATCTTCTTGTCGGACGTCAGCTCCAGGAAATGCACGGCCAGGAGCCTCAGGTCGTCATCACGCTCCCCATCCTCGAAGGACTCGATGGGGTGCAGAAGATGTCCAAGTCGCTCGGTAACTATATCGGGATCGCGGATTCGCCTGATGAGATGTTCGGCAAGATCATGTCGGTCTCGGATGAACTCATGTGGCGCTATTTTGAGCTCCTGAGCTTTCGGGACATGGCCGAGATCGGGGTTTGGCGGGAGGAGGTTCGCCAGGGAAGCAATCCGCGCGATATCAAGTTTGAGCTTGGCATCGAGCTGGTGACCCGTTTTCATGGGGCGGATCAAGCGACGAAGGCGCGCGACCGCTTCATCGCGCGTTTCCAGCGCGGCGCCATGCCAGAGGATGTGCCTTATCTCAGCGTTGCGACTGGAGACGGCGGCGTCCTGCCGATCGCGAATCTCCTCAAGGCCGCCGGGCTCGTCGCCAGCACATCCGAAGCGATTCGGATGATCCAGCAGGGCGCGGTGCGGATCGACGGAGAGCGCATCGAGGACGCCCATATGACCTGCCCAAGCGGATCCGAGCATGTCTTCCAGGTGGGTAAGCGGCGTTTTGCAAAGGTCTGTCTTTCCTGACCCGAAGCCCCCAAGGATTCTCATTGGCTCAATCGGCATTCCGGACAGTAAGCCCATCGGCGCGTCAAAAGCGCTGGGGGAGTCTCTGACCGTGATTGCGGGTGTTGGATCGAGCTGGCAAGAGCTCGGGTGCAGCGCTAGTTTTAGGGTGCGGCTGCGCGAAAGCCGACTCGTTTCTCAAGTCAGTTTCCGATCCCACCCGCGCCAACGCCGACGCGGAACTAGCGTCGCTCTCCATTGGCCGGCAGCGAGAGAGGCGTCCTTCACGGGGCCGTCAAACGGTTTGATGCCGGCAAGATTTGATTTCGTCGGAAACCCGTCTGGGATTGACCCCAAGGGGCGAGTGGGCGGGAGTCAAGCCAGAAAGTCGGCGATAAAACCGTAGAACCATCCATGGAGTCATATCGTCTGAAACAAAAAAGCCGCTTATTTTTAGCGGCTTGCTGTCTTGCTTGGCGGAGAGGGTGGGATTCGAACCCACGGTGCACTCACATGCACACCTGATTTCGAGTCAGGCCCGTTCGGCCACTCCGGCACCTCTCCGAGCTCTGCCGTTTGGCCGTTTAGCCAGCAGCAAGCCGCTAAATATAATCGCGAGAGCGTCTTCTGTCCACGCCCGATTCTGGCGCTTGGGGGTTCGTCGGTGGAGTGGCGGCGCCCGTCCAGTCCGACGGCTGTTTTCGCTGGCTTCGCGATCGGTTTAGACTGAGGTTTGTCGGATCGGATCACGCGGGCTTTTTTCAGAGGGGAATGATGATGGGATGGGTGTTCCTTGGGATTCTGGTCGCATTGGCGATCTTCGTCATCGTGATTTACAACCGGCTGGTGAGCGGTCGCAACGGTTACAAGAACGCCTTTGCCCAGATCGATGTGCAGCTCACGCGCCGCTATGACCTGATTCCGAACCTGGTCAAGGTCGCCGAGAAATATATGCAGCACGAGCGCGAGACGCTGGAGGCGGTCGTCCAGGCGCGCAACCAGGCGGCGAGTAGCCTGAAGCAGGTGGCGGCGGATCCGTCCGACGCGGTCGCGATGCGTCAACTCGCGCAGTCCGATCAAGGCTTGTCCGGGGCGCTCGGGCGGTTGTTCGCGCTGTCGGAAGCCTATCCGGACCTGAAGGCCAATCAGAATATGATGCAGCTCTCCGAGGAGTTGGTGAGCACCGAGAACCGGGTCGCCTTCGCGCGTCAGGCGTTCAACGATGCGGTCATGGCCTACAACAATAGCCGCGAGATGTTCCCCGGTAACCTCATCGCCAACAACTTTAATTTCTTGCCAGCCCAATTGCTGGAGATCGAGGCTCCGGAGAAACGCGAGGCGGTAAAGGTTTCGTTTCAGTAATCCGCCGGGATGAATTTCTTCGAGCATCAAGCCCGGGCACGCCGCCGGACCTGGGGTCTGGTGGCGTTGTTCGCGCTGGCCGTGGTCTGCATCGTGGTGCTGGTCGATCTGGTGGCGCTGGTCTTTTTCGGCTCGTATCAGGGTGTGTCGCAGCCGGATCGGTATATGGGGTCCGTCGAGCAGGGGATGTCGAGGCTGTTCAGCCGCCAGATCGAGCCGAATCTCGGGATGCTCTTCTGGGTCTCGGTCTTGACCGCTGGCGGCATCGGTCTGGCAAGTCAGTTTCGCATCCTCAGTCTGCGCAGCGGTGGCGGCACGGTCGCGCGCGGACTCGGGGGTACGCTGGTGAGCGCGGACACGACGGATCCGCTGCGGCGACGACTGCGCAACGTGGTGGAGGAGATGGCGATCGCCTCGGGCGTGCCGGTACCGGAGATCTATGTGCTGGAACAGGAGGTTGGTATCAACGCCTTCGCGGCCGGTTTCACTCCGGCCGATGCCGCCGTGGCGGTGACCCAGGGCACCCTGGAGACCCTGGACCGAGCCGAGCTGCAAGGCGTGATCGCCCATGAGTTCGGGCATATCCTCAATGGCGACATGCGGCTGAATATCCGCCTCATGGGCCTCTTGTTCGGCATCCTGGGGGTCGCGCTGCTGGGTCGGTTCCTGCTGAACACCGGGCGAGTGTCGCGGCGCGGCAGCGATCGCGGCGTCCTGTCGCTCGGGTTGGCGCTGGTGGTGGTCGGTTACGCCGGACTTTTGTTCGGACGGCTGATCCAGGCGTCGGTCTCGCGCCAGCGCGAGTTCCTCGCCGATGCCTCGGCGGTGCAGTTCACCCGCCAGCCCGATGGGATCGCCGGGGCGCTCAAGAAGATCGGCGCGGCCGACGCCGGGTCCGTGCTCCGTGCAGAGACGGACGAGGTGGCCCACATGCTCTTTGCAAAGGGGCGGTCGAGCCGGCTGTTCGCGACGCATCCTCCATTGGTCGAGCGTATCCGCGCCATTCAGCCCCGTTTCGATCCGCGCGAGTTGACGGAGATCGCGGCGCGGATGCAACGCCACGCGCAGGCGCTGAGTGCTCAGGCAGAGACGGATGCCGAGACCGCCGCGCCGCGGGCGATGCCAGGCGGCAGCGGTTTGATGCTGACGCCGGAGTCCATGATCGCGCGGATCGGCCAGCCGGGATTTGGCCAGGTGATAACAGCCGGGCGGCTAACGGCGGCGATCCCGCAGATCCTGGAACGCGCGGCGCAGACCGCCGAGTGGGCGCCAGAGGTCATTTGCTATCTGCTGATGGGCCAAGAGTCGGATGTCCGCGAGCACCAGCTTCTGATGGTGACCGAAGCCTTGGGGCAGGAGGCGGAGCGACATGTGAGTTTGCTGCTGCGAGACGCCCCCCGGCTGGAGCCAGAGCTGCGGCTGCCACTGTTGGAGGTCAGCTTCCCCGCCCTCCGCCGGCGTCCCGAGTCTGATCTGAAAACACTGTTGGCGTTGGTCGACCGACTTATCCACGCGGATGGCCGGATCGAGCCGTTCGAGTATGCCTTGGCGAAATTGCTGACGCGGCACATTGAGGACGTCCTGCACCCGTCGGCCGCCAGCGTCGGTGGTCATGGCCAGCTTGCGGAATCCTCGCGGGAGGTCGTCGAACTGCTGACCATCCTCGCGCATCATGGTCAGCGTGAGCGCGCGGCCGCCCACGCGGCACTGCTGGTGGGAATAAAACGCCTCGGCGCGAAACCCGAGGCGCTCGATCGCATCAAAGAAGACTGGCTCGCGTCGGAATGGCTCGGCCAGGGTTGGTCCGGGCGGCTGGATGCCGCGCTCGTCAAACTTGACCGGCTGCGTCTGGAAGACAAGCAGCGCCTGCTCGGCGCCATGGCGGCGACCGTCCTCGCGGATGGCCAGGTCGCCACCACCGAGCTGGAGCTTCTGCGGGTCATCTGCGCGATCCTGCGGATGCCTCTGCCAGTGCTTGAAGCGGTCGCGCTCCAACCTTAATTCGCTCGTCTCGCGGACCGCCGCGAGAGGTTCGCTCACACATGGTTCTCAAACGAAACGGAGATTGTCAATGAAACGCATGCTAGCCAGCACCGTCATCGGTCTTTTTGCCGCCACCCTCGCCAGTACCGCATCCGCTGATCTTAAGCCAGAAGAGCAGATCCAGATCCGGCAGGCCGGCTACGAGTTCATGGGCTGGAACATGGGCAAAATTAAGGCAAACCTGGAAGGCGAGTACAACTCGGATCAAGTCTCCGCCGCCGCCAATGCGATTGCGGGCATCGCCGGTTCTGGCATGGGTGCCTTGTTCGGGCCTGGTACCGAGGCGAATATTGGCGCGGTGAAGACCCGCGTGAAGCCGGAATTCTTCAAGAACATGGAGGACGTGGGCCAGCTTGCGCGCGATTTCATGGATGCCGCCAACAATCTCGCGGAGGTTGCCACCGACGGGGATAAGGACAGCGTCAAGGCGGCATTCGGCGACCTAGGCAACGCCTGTAAGGCCTGCCACAAGAAATATCGCTCCGACGACTAATCGATCGGGCATCCCTCCCGTATGACGAGGCCGCCCGCCGGGCGGCCTCTCGTTTCGGAGGGTGGTTAAGGAACCCGTCGCGAGCGGCGAGCGCCAATCACCAGCTCGGCACGCTTCCGGGCGGCGGGGGCGGCGTGGGCGCGATCAGACCGCCATTGGCGATCCAGACCAAGGTCGCCGCGAATACCAGTGCGATGAGAAACGGGATGGGGCCGCCGCCGGTAGCCGAGGTAGCGGTCGAGTCTTGGGCCGGCTTGTACCCGGTGAGCATGGGTATCACCAGGTTGTCCTTGCGGAACAGTGAGTGGAAAAGGGTTGCGCCGACATGCAGCAGGACCAATCCGCCGATGAGCCAGATCGCGCGCCGATGCAGGCCGCTGAGCCAGTCGCTCGTGTCCGTTGGGACCAGCGCATGGAGCGGTCCATTGAAGGCGATGTCGTCGGTGGCGACCAGGCCGCTGAGGGTCTGGAACAGCAGCAGGCCAAGCAGGGTGAGCACCGATACCGCCCCCAGCGGATTGTGGCCGACGCCGTGCCAGCGTCCGCGCATATAGGCGAGAATCGTGCGGGGTCCGCGCACGAACTGACTGAAGCGGGCGTAGGTCGAGCCGATGAATCCCCAGGCGAGTCGAAAGGCGAGCAGGCCGAGGATGGCAAGCCCGATCCGGCCATGCCAGGTCATGAGGCTGCCGCCGGACAGGCCGGTCAGGAAGGCCAGCGCGACCAGCAAGACCAATAGCCAGTGAAAGAGGCGGGTCGGCAGGTCCCATAGTTTGATGCGATTGTCTGGCATTTTCTGGCGCCTTTGATAAAGAGATACGACATGCGCGAAGTGTTACCCAAGGATCTTGCCAGCGCCAAGTCGACGGGTCGCCGAGGCGAGCGGCGCCGGGCATGGCCATGAAGCCCGCCGTGGTGCTGCTGAGCGGCGGCCTGGATTCGACCACGGTGCTCGCCATCGCCAAGTCAGAGGGCTTTATCCCCCATGCCCTCTCGTTTCGCTATGGCCAGCGCCATGCCATCGAGCTTGAGGCGGCCGCGCGGGTCGCCGCGACCCTGGGGGTGGCCGAGCATGTCATCGCCGAGATCGATCTGCGCCGCTTCGGCGGCTCGGCCCTCACCGCCGATCTGGCGGTGCCCAAGGGCCGCGACCCGGAGGCCATGGTCGTGGGAATCCCGGTGACCTATGTGCCGGCGCGCAACACGGTCTTCCTGTCCTTCGCCCTGGCCTGGGCCGAGGTGCTGGGCGCGGGCGATCTCTTCATTGGGGTCAACGCGCTGGATTATTCGGGCTATCCGGATTGCCGGCCCGAGTACATCGCGGCCTTCGAGCGCATGGCGAATCTCGCCACGGCGGCCGGGGTCGAGGGACGTCAGTCCTACCGAATACATGCCCCTTTGATTCGCATGACCAAGGCCGAGATCATCCGCGCGGGCATGGCGCTTGGCGTCGATTATGCCCTGACCAGCAGTTGCTATGACCCCGATGTTACGGGTCGGCCATGCGGTCGGCTGCGATTCCTGCCGGTTGCGCGCCAAGGGCTTCGCCGAGGCGGGGGTCGCCGATCCGCTACTGCGGCGCCACGGGGTCGCGTCATGAGCGAGCGTCTCTTCCATGCTGGCGGCGGCGCCGTTCGAGGCCGCGCGCCGGGTGGACGATCCTGCCCGAGGGGCATCGCTGCCGACGCCTGCATGGTCACGGCTTCCGGGCGCGGGTCCGCGCCGAGCTGCCGGCCGGCTGGGCGTCCTTTCCGGGCGCCGAGACCGACGCGCTGACCGAGGCGCTCGGGGACTGCGTCGGCGCGCTCGATTACCGCGATCTCAACGAGATTCTGTCGGTTCCGACCGACGAGAATCTGGCGCGATGGATCCGCGAGCGGCTGGCGGTTTCCGGTGTCGCCTCCGTCGGCATCCAGAGCACCCCGGATCAGGGCGCCGATCTGGACGCCGACGATCATATCCACGTCTGGCGTCGCTTCCGTTTCGAGGCCGCGCATCGCCTGCCGAATGTCCCCGAGGAGCATCCGTGCGGACGGATGCATGGCCACGGTTTCGAGGTCATCCTGCATGCCGACCAGGATCTGGCCGGGCAAGACATGGGCGTCGATTTCGACCGGCTCGCCGCGCTCTGGGCGCCACTGCGGGCCGAACTGCACCACGCCTGTCTCAACGACATCGCGGGATTGGAAAATCCGACCAGCGAGATGCTGTCGAACTGGCTGTGGCGGCGGCTCAAGCCGGAGCTGCCGGCGCTGTCCTGGGTGACCGTCTATGAGACCGCCACCGCCGGCTGTCACCACGACGGCAGCCATTACCGCATCTGGAAGGAGCAGCGCTTCGAGAGCGCGCTGAGACTGGACCAGGCGCCCGCGGGCGACGCGCGGCGGCGCCTGCACGGTCATAGCTATCTGCTGCGCCTGCATCTCACCGCGCCGCTGGACGTCGTCCTCGGGTGGACGGTCGATTACGGCGACGTCAAGCGGCTGTTCAAGCCCGTCTATCACGCAGCTTGACCACCAGCGGCTCGATACCTTGCCGTGTCTGCCCTCGGCCGATCCAGGGAGTCTGGCGCGCTGGATTCGCGAGGCAGTCGCCGCCAGGCTGCCCGCGCTCGACCGTATCGATCTCCAGGCAACCCCGGGATGCGGGGCGTCGCTTTGCTGGGGCGGCTTGGGTCCAGCGCTGCCGACATGACCTATCTGGTCAAGGAGATCTTCTACAGCCTTCAGGGGGAGGGCGCCCAGACCGGCCGGCCGGCCGTCTTCTGCCGCTTCGCTGGCTGCAACCTCTGGTCGGGACGGGAGGTGGACCGCGCTCGGGCCATTTGCGCCTTCTGCGATACCGATTTCCGTGGCACGGACGGGGAGGGTGGTGGGCGCTATCGGAGTGCCGGAGCGCTGGCGGAGTACATCCGGTCAC
This sequence comes from uncultured Gammaproteobacteria bacterium, assembly GCA_963818415.1. Lineage (GTDB taxonomy): Bacteria > Pseudomonadota > Gammaproteobacteria > Chromatiales > Chromatiaceae > CAWFSC01. The sequence goes on from CAWFSC010000005.1 coordinate 132,788, forward strand.
TGTGGCCAAAAGGATCCGCCGCCGACGCGCCGGGCGAGCCCTATGTTGTCTGCACTGGCGGGGAGCCTCTGTTGCAGCTCGATACGCCGCTGATTGCGGCCTTGCAACACTGCGGTTGCAGGATCGCCGTTGAGACCAACGGCACCCGCAAAGCGCCAGCGGGGCTCGATTGGATTTGCGTTAGCCCGAAGGCCGGGGCGACGCTCGCGCAGACGACTGGCGACGAGTTGAAACTCGTCTACCCTCAGCAAGGCGCGCCACCGGAGGCGTATGCGGCGCTCGGTTTCCGGCATTTTTTCCTACAACCGATGGATGGTCCCGATCTCGCCGTTTGCACCCAACAGGCCATTGCCTACTGCAAGGCCCACCCGCGCTGGCGTCTCGGCCTCCAAATTCATAAGCTCCTGCACATCCCATGACGCTCCAGCGAAGCCACCAGAGTTGTCCTGCCTCAGTCTTCTTTGTAAATCAGGGTTGACAATACGTGGTGTCAAGATAAGATGACAGTCAGGATCGCTCGGCGGATCCCTTGGCCTTAGCAGCAACGGGTCAAGAGAGGCATTGTCGTCGGAAGTGGACGTTATCGCGCAGAATCCGCGCTTCACAACTGCGGCATCGTTTCATTTCCTTCGGAGTCGTAACGCAGTGGCCGAACAGAAAACCCCGGCTGCCCAAACCAAGGGCGGCGGAATTGCCAAACCCACGATGGAGACCAAGCCAATGGCTGGACCAAGTCTTTCGGGTCTTTCCGACCAGCAAGCAAAAGAATTCCACGAGCAGTTCAAGGTGAGCTACACCGCATTTGTCGGACTGGCCGCGCTTGCGCACCTGTTCGTCATCGCTGCAAAACCCTGGTTCTAAGTCGCAATACACGAGGCACATCGAATGAGCAGACCAAGCAACCCCGCTGACGACTGGAAGATCTGGCTGGTCGTGAATCCGGCAACCTGGCTGATGCCCATCTTTTACGCGCTGCTGGTTCTGGCAATCGCCGTCCACGCCGTCGTGTTCTCGGTCGGCCTGGGCTGGAAGTAAGCTTCGAGCTCTATCCGCTTGTGGGTCGGGCGGAAACTGTGTTGGGTTAGTCCCGTCGCGGCTTTTCCAAGACCGCTTTGCATGACGTGAGGTACCATTCCTCTGTCGGCATGAAATAAGCGGGTCAAAAACGGCACCGATAGCCCTTCGGCTATCGGTGCCGTTTGTTTTTCAGCCGTTTGCCGCGATTGGATACTTTTAGCGGGGCAGGATGAAGGCGCAAAGAAAAAGGGCTTCGTCAGCAACGAAGCCCTTTTTTGGTTTGGCGCTCTCTAGGGGGTTCGAACCCCTGTTACCGGCGTGAGAGGCCAGCGTCCTAACCACTAGACGAAGAGAGCGGTACGTCGTCCAAGAATCGCGTATTATACGCAGGTCGCAGTCAGACACAAGCGACTATGACCGTCCCATGGCGGGGCGGTCGGATGTCGCCAACACCGGGAGCCGAGGGATCTGGTTCCCGCTCTCAATCAAGCGCCGCTTTGGCGCCTAGTACAGCAAGGAATCCAATCGAATACGGTCATGCAGGAAACCGACCCCAATTCCGACGTGCCGCGCGCGATGACCCCGGTGATCGTGCCGCGTCCCGAGCACAACATCTCCCGCGCCAATATCAGTGAGCATGCGCTCAAGGTGCTCTACCGACTCAGGCAGGAAAACTACCAGGCCCACCTGGTCGGTGGGGGCGTGCGCGATCTGCTCTTGGGGCACGAGCCCAAGGATTTCGACATCGCGACCGATGCGACGCCGGAGCAGGTGCGTCAGGTGTTTCGCAACTGCCGCTTGATTGGGCGTCGCTTCCGTTTGGCGCATGTCCATTTTGGGCGCGATATCATCGAGGTCGCGACGTTTCGCGGCAGCGGCGACGACGACGCAACGGCGAATCGTCAACTCGAAAATGGCATGATCGTGCGCGACAACATCTATGGCACGATCGAGGAGGACGCGCTGCGCCGCGACTTCACCATCAACGCGCTCTATTACGATATCGCCGATTTTTCGCTGGTCGATTACACGGACGGGCTGACCGACTTGCGCGCCGGCCGGCTGCGGTTGATCGGCGAGCCGGAACAGCGTTATCGGGAGGATCCGGTACGGATGCTGCGTGCCGTGCGCTTTGCCTGCAAGCTTGGTTTTGCCATCGAGCCAGCGACCGAGCGACCGCTGTTCCAACTTGCTCATCTACTTGCGCGATATCCCGGCGGCGCGACTGTTCGACGAGTTGATCAAGCTCTTCCATTCCGGATATAGCCTTGATGTCTTCGAGAAGCTGCGTCACTACGGGCTGTTCGGGCAGCTCTTCCCCGCGACTGAAGCCTGCCTGGCGCTTGAGGATCAGGATTTTCCGGTGACCTTCGTGAGTCGAGGCCTGGCGAATACCGACAAGCGTCTGCAGGAGGACAAGCCAGTCACGCCGGCCTTCCTCTTTGCGATCCTGCTCTGGGAGCCGGTGCGGCGCGGCTTGGAGCAACTCATAGCGGAGGGGATGGGCGCCAACGAGGCGATCCTGTTGGCCTCCGGCGAGGTCGGCTCCCAGCAGCAGGGGCTGGTCGCTATTCCCAAGCGTTTCTCGCTGCCGATGCGCGAGATCTGGGCGTTGCAGCCGAGGCTGGAGCAGCGCGACGGCAAGCGTCCCTTCCGTCTCGTCACCCATCCGCGCTTCCGCGCGGCCTATGACTTTCTGATGCTGCGGGCGGAGGCCGGCGAGGCCGACCCCGAATTGGCGGCCTGGTGGACGCGGTTTCAGGACGCCAGCAGTCAGGAGCGCGCCAGCATGACCGAGTCTGGTCGTCGACGGCGACCTCGGCGACGCCGTAAGTCCACTTCTTCAACCAATGATGTCATCGGTTGAGGCCGAGCGACGGCGGCGGGCGTCGTCCCGCCGCATGCTCGTCTAGCGGCTTCCGGCCGCTGCGCTAGCGCCCCCGCGCGGCGGCGACTATTCTGCGAATAACTCCTTCTTGCCCGGAACCGACCATGTCCGCTGCGCCCATTTCCGTCGCCACACTCGCCGCCATGAAGTCGCGGGGCGAGCGGATCGTGAGTCTCACCTGCTACGACGCCTGCCTTGCGCGCCTGCTTGACACGGCCGGGGTCGATCTCCTGCTGGTCGGCGATTCGTTGGGGATGGTCTTGCAGGGTCACGCGACCACGGTGCCGGTGACGGTCGCGCACATGGTCTACCACACCGCCTGCGTCGCGCGCGGACGCGAGCGGGCGCTGCTGGTGGGCGATCTGCCCTTTCTCGCCTGCGCCACCCCCGAGCGCGCGCTCGACAATGCCGCGCGGCTGATGCAGGAGGGCGGCGCCCAGGTCGTGAAGCTGGAAGGCGGCGCCCCCATGCTGGAAACCGTGCGCCGCCTGTCGGAGCAGGGCATACCCGTCTGCGCGCATTTGGGACTGCTGCCACAGTCTGTCAACCGGATTGGCGGCTATCGTTTCCAGGGGCGGGATCCCGCCTCGGCGGAGACGATCCGGCGGGATGCCCTGGCGATGCAGGAGGCCGGAGCCAGTCTGCTGGTGCTGGAATGCGTGCCGGCGGCCCTGGCGAGCGAGATCAGCCAGACCCTGAGTATTCCGGTGATCGGGATCGGTGCCGGCGCCGGGTGCGATGGTCAGGTGCTGGTGCTCCATGACATGCTTGGCCTCAATCCGGGCCGTCCGCCGAGCTTCAGCCGCGATTTCATGCGCGGACGCGGCGCGATCGCCGAGGCGGTCGGCGCCTATGTCGAGTCGGTTCGCAATGGGACCTTTCCCGCCGCCGACGAAACGCCCTATTGATCGTGCCGGACATACGGATGGAAAGAATCGAGTCGTTGAGAGATCTGCGTGAGCGCGTGACCGCCTGGCGATCGGCGGGCGCGCGCCTGGCCTTCGTCCCGACCATGGGCAATCTGCACGCCGGGCATCTGACCCTGGTGCGCGAGGCGCGTGCGCTGGCGGACATGGTGGTGGCGAGCATCTTCGTCAATCCGCTGCAGTTCGGCGCGGGCGAGGATCTGGACGCCTATCCGCGGACCCTGGAGGATGACCGGCGTCTGCTGGCCGGGGAGGGCTGCGATCTGCTGTTCACGCCCAGGGTCGATGAGGTCTATCCGCGCGGTCAGGCGGCGCAGACCCGCGTGGAGGTCCCCGGCCTCTCGGACATCCTCTGCGGCGCGCGCCGGCCGGGACACTTCGTCGGCGTGTCCACCGTGGTCTGCAAACTGTTCAACATGGTTCAGCCAAATCTCGCCTTGTTTGGCGAGAAGGACTTCCAGCAGCTTCTGGTGATCCGCCGCATGGTCGAGGATCTTGCCATGCCGGTCGAAATCGTCGGGGTACCCACGGTGCGAGAGTCCGACGGATTGGCGATGAGTTCCCGCAATGGCTATCTGACCGCCGAGGAGCGCGCGCGGGCGCCCGTGCTCTATCGGGTGCTGACGGGCGGCCGCGGATGGGGTGCTGCGCGGCGAGCCCATCGAAGGGGTCGAGCTGAGCGCCTTGGCGGCACTCGCGGAGGCCGGGCTACGGCCGGATTATCTGAGTGTCCGCGCGGCCTCTGATCTTGCCCCGGCGGGTGCGCGCGATGGCGATCTGGTCATTCTTGCGGCGGCCTATCTTGGCCGGGCGCGCCTGATCGACAATCTGAGGGTGACCCGCGAATCCGACTGAATCCTCGGCCCCGGACCTAGCCCTCGGGGTGAAAATGCTGCATTGCAGCAACGGCTGCGGTAAAATTGGCGTCAACTGAAATACATATAGTCTTCATCAAGCGTTGAAGACCTGGCCCGACCGGCCATAGAGAGGATCGAGTCAATGCATCTGACCTTGCTGAAGTGCAAGCTGCATCGCGCTTGCGTGACGCATTCCGAAGTGGACTACGAGGGTTCCTGCGCCATCGACGAGGAACTGCTCGAATTGGCCGGGATCCGCGAATACGAGCAGATCCAGATTTACAACGTGACCAATGGGGAACGATTCACGACCTATGCGATCCGCGCCGAGGCCGGCTCGCGGGTGATCTCGGTCAACGGCGCGGCGGCGCACAAGGCCGCGCCCGGCGATCGGGTCATCATCTGCGCCTACGCGGGCATGACGGAGGCTGAGGCCGAGTGTTTCAAACCCAGTCTGGTTTATCTCAACGAGCAGAACCGGGTGATTCGTACCGGTGACGCCATCCCTGCACAGGCCGCCTGATCCGCTGCTTCCGCGCGGCGCGGGGGCCGTGGTCTCCGCCCTCGCTCAGGCAGATGCCGCCCGCACCTGTCCTTGACGCTCGGCGATGGCGTCGGCATAGAGTTCGATATAACGATTCGCGCTCGCGACCCAACTGAAGTCCCGCGACATGCCGGTGACGGCCAGCCGCCGCCAGCCGTCGGGATCTTCCCGATAGAGCTGCATCGCCTGACGGATGGCCCCCAGCAGCGCCGCCGGTAGCGGTTCGTCGAAGACGAAGCCGGTCGCCGTTCCGTCCGCGAGCCGTTCCTGGGTGGCCGGCGTCACGGTGTCCACCAGTCCGCCCGTGCGATGGACGATCGGCGGGGTTCCATAGCGCAGGCTGTAGATCTGATTCAGCCCGCAGGGCTCGAAGCGCGAGGGCATGAGGAAGCTGTCGCAGCCGGCCTCGATACGATGGGCGCGCACCTCGTCATAGCCGACGAAGACGCCGACCTGGCGTGGGTGGGCCTCGGCGAGGTCCAGCAACGCCTGCTCAGTCTGACGTTCCCCGGATGCCAGAATCAGGATTTGCACCCTGGGGTCTTGCAGCAGCTCGGGTAGCACCGCCAGGATGAGATCCACGCCCTTCTGCTCGACCAGGCGTCCGATGTAGCCGAGCACGAAGGCGTCCTCGCTGCGCGGCAGCCCGAATTCGCGCTGCACGTCCAGCTTGTTCTCCACCTTCAGCCCAAAACGCCCGGCGTCATAGTTTTGGAGGATCAGCGGATCGGTCGCGGGATCCCAGACCTGATAGTCGATACCGTTGAGGATGCCGCTGAAACGTTGGCCAATCTGGCGCAGCAGTCCGTCGAGACCGCAGCCGAAGCGCGGCGTGCGGACCTCGTCGGCATAGGTCGGGCTGACGGTATTGACGCGGTCGGAGAAGATGATGCCGCCCTTGATGAAGGACATCCGCTGATGGAACTCCACGCCGCCCAGGCTCCAGAGCGACGGCGGCAGCGCCAGGCGATCGAAGGCGGCGCGGTCGAAGAGCCCCTGATAGGCGAGGTTGTGGATGGTGAAGACCCGCGCCGGATGCTCCGGCAGGTCTTGCAGCAGGGCCGGGGCCAGGGCGGTCTGCCAGTCGTTGCAATGCAGCACGTCCGGGCGCCAGCCGAGCGCGGGCAGACCCTGGGCCATCTGCGCGAGGACGCGACAGAAGAGCATGAAGCGATCGGGGTTGTCGCCCCAGTCGCGCCCGGTGGGATCCGTGTAGGGATTGCCCTCGCGCGCGTAGTATTCGGGTGCGTCGACCAGATAGACCGGGTAGATCATGGTCGGGGTGCAGACCCTCTAGGATGCGGATGGCGCCGCGATTGCCGGCGACCTTGATCTCGCAGACTTGCTTGGGCTCGCGCAACTGGCGCGCCGCGCGCGGATAGGCCGGGACGACCAGACGCGCGTCGTGCCCGAGCTGGCGCAGCGCCGTCGGCAGACTGGCGGCGACATCGGCGAGTCCGCCGGTCTTGATCAGGGGATGCGCCTCGCTGCTGGCCATGAGGACGCGCAGACGGCTCGGCTCGATGGCCGGGAAGGAAAAAGGGCTGGTTGACGGCTCCATTCTCTTGGAAATCTCTAAGACCAGACGGATGTGTCCGGCGGACGTAAATGCGGTGGGAAGACCCCCTATGACAGACTTCACGTTAGCACACTTACCCTGGATCGAGGTAACCGGCCAATGATCGAGCCCTGCACCCTGCTGATCTTCGGATCCACCGGAAATCTGGCGACCTTCAAGCTGTTGCCGGCCCTCTATCACATCGAGGCGGCCGCCCGGCTCGACCCCGCGAGCCGCATCCTCGGCTTTGGTCGGCGCGACTGGTCGGACGACGACTGGCGCGCCCAGGTTGCGGGGATCCTGAGCGAGCGCCTCGCCGACAGACTGGACGTCGACGTGCTGCAACGCCTGCTTGGGCGCATGCATTTCGTTTCCGGCGATCTCGAACAGCCGGAGGACTTCCGGCGTCTGGCGGAGCGGCTGCGGGGCACGCCTGACTTGCCGGGGAATCTCCTGTCCTATCTGGCGGTGGCTCCCCGTCACTACGCGACGATCGTCGAGCAGCTCGCCGCCAATGGCTTGCACGGGGAGGAGGGCGGTTGGTCCCGCCTGGTGGTGGAAAAACCCTTCGGTTTCGATCTGGAGAGCGCCTACATCCTGGATCAACAGTTACGCCGCCGTTTCAGCGAGGACCAGATCTACCGCATCGACCACTACTTGGGGAAAAGCACGGTCCAGAACATCCTCGTCTTCCGTTTCGCCAACCTGATTCTGGAGCCGCTGTGGAACCGCAATTACATCGACCATGTGCAGATCTCCCACGCCGAGACGGGCGGGATCGAGGAGCGGGCCGGCTTCTACGACGGGGTCGGGGCCATGCGCGACATGATCCAGAGCCATCTGCTTCAGATGCTAACCCTGGTCGCCATGGAGCCGCCGCCGAGCCTGGACGCCGAGGCGTTGCGTGATGAGAAGGTCAAGGTGCTGCGCTCCATCCGACCCATCCCGCGCGAGGCGGTCCATGCCCAGGCGTTCCGCGCCCAGTACAGCCCCGGCCGTGCCAGCGAGACCAAGCTGGCCGGCTACCGCGACGAGGCGGGGGTCGGCCACAACAGCACCACCGAGACCTATGCCGCGCTCAAGCTCTACATCGACAACTGGCGCTGGCGCAACGTGCCCTTCTATCTGCGCACCGGCAAGCGGCTTGGCAAGACCAATTCGCTCATCGCCATCCGCTTCAAGCACCCGCCCCAGCAGTTGTTCCAATCCACCGCCATCGAGAAGCTCAAGCCCAACTGGATCCTGCTCAACATCCAGCCCAACGAGTGCATGCGCCTGGAGATTCAGGTCAAGCAGCCGGGGCTGGAGATGCGCGCCCAGACCGAGTGTCTGGACGCCAGCAGTTGCACCCTGCCGCCCGAGCATATCGACGCCTACGAGGCGCTGATCCTCGACGTGATCGAGGGCGACCACACCCACTTCCTGCGCTACGACGAGGTCGATTGGGCCTGGCGAGTGGTCGACCCGGTGCTCAAGCTGTGGGCGACCGAGCGCGATTTTATTCAGACCTATCCCGCGGGCTCATGGGGGCCGGTCGAAGCCAACCGCCTGTTCGATCGGGAGGACCAGGAGTGGCGCAACGGCCTGGACGATTGAGGCGTGGCCCGATCGCCGCTGGCATGGTCCAATGCGCACCAGTCGCTCGATCCGAATTTCTCGATATAGCTATTCAGGAGACCAACCATCATGTCGCTCGTGAATCAGACCCCGCAATGGCAGGCGCTTCAGCAGCACTGGGAGGCGATGAAAGACGCGCGGATGCGGGATCTGTTCGCGGCCGATCCGGGGCGAGCTAAGAAGATGAGCCTGTCGGTCGCCGCTCTCTATCTGGACTACTCGAAGAATCTTGTCACCCAGGAGACGCTTGCCAAGCTCATCGATCTGGCCGAGGCGGTGGATCTCAAGGGCTGGACCCAGCGCATGTTCAGCGGCGAGCCCATCAACAACACCGAGCGGCGCGCGGTACTGCACATTGCGTTGCGCAATCGCTCCAACCGTCCGATCCTGGTCGATGGCGAGGACGTCATGCCGCTGGTCAATGGCGTGCTGGCGCGCATGGAAGCCTTCGTGGCGCGGGTCCGCTCCGGCGAATGGCGCGGGCATACCGGTCGGCGTATTACCGATGTCGTCAATATCGGCATCGGCGGCTCCAATCTGGGTCCCAAGATGGTCTGCGCCGCCCTCGCGCCCTACCAGACCGAGGGCCTGCGGGTTCACTTCGTCTCCAACGTCGACGGCACCCATCTGGTCGAGACGGTGCAAACGCCTGGATGCCGAGACCACGCTCTTCATCGTCGCCTCCAAGACCTTCACCACCCAGGAGACCATGACCAACGCCACCAGCGCGCGCGACTGGCTGTTGGCGGCGCTCGGGGATCCGGCGGCGGTGGCCCGGCATTTCGTCGCCGTGTCCACCAATGCCGAGCGGGTCGCCGCCTTCGGCATCGACACCGCCAACATGTTCGGTTTCTGGGACTGGGTCGGCGGGCGCTATTCGCTGTGGTCGGCCATCGGACTGCCGATCGCGCTGGCGGTTGGATTCGAGCGTTTCGTCGAGCTGCTGGAGGGCGCCCATGCCATGGACGAGCACTTCCGCACCGCCGATCTCAAGGAGAACATGCCGGCGCTGCTGGGTCTGATCGGGGTCTGGTACGCCAACTTCGCCGGCGCCCGCACCCATGCGGTGCTGCCCTACGATCAGTCGCTGCGCTTCCTCGCCGCCTATCTGCAACAGGGCGACATGGAGAGCAACGGCAAGCGCGTGACCCGCGAGGGCGTCGCGGTCGACTACACGACCGGCCCGGTGGTCTGGGGCGAGCCCGGCACCGATGGCCAGCACGCCTTCTATCAGCTCATCCATCAGGGCACCCAGATGATCCCGGCGGATTTCATTGGGGCCATCCACAGCCACAACGAGCTGGGCGACCATCACCCCAAGTTCATGGCCAACTTCTTCGCCCAGACCGAGGCGCTGATGCAGCGGGCGTACCTTCGAGGAGGCGCTGACCGAGATGCTCGGCGCTGGCATGCCGGAAGAGCGGGCGCGCTTCCTCGCCCATCACCGTACCTTCCCCGGCAATCGCCCGACCAACAGCCTGCTGATGGAGCGCCTGACGCCGCATACCCTGGGCGCCCTGATCGCGCTCTACGAGCACCGTATCTTCACCCAAGGCATCGTTTGGGGCGTCAACTCATTCGACCAATGGGGCGTGGAACTCGGCAAACAGCTCGCCAGCGTCATCCTCGACGAGATCAAGGCGGGCGAGGTGATGGCGGACCACGATCCATCCACGCGCGAGCTACTGGAGCATTTCATTCGCCAGCGTGGCGCATGACGCCTCTTGGTATCGTTTTGATCTCTTGAATTCGCCATGGCCAATCTAATCGATGCCTCGCGCGCGCTCACGTCCGACGAGCGCCGGATTCTCCAAGTCCTGTCGGTCGTCTATGAGGCCGTCAACCAGACGACGCTCCAAGAGATTCTGAAAGGGCTCGGCTGGCGCGATCAGGCGGGCCGACCGCTCGCCGATCTTCTCGGCAAGGCGGTGCGCGAACGCCTGCTCGACCAGGGACTCATGGTCAAGCAGGGTCAGGGGTTGATCTGCGCCCCCGATCTGGCCGAGATCCTGACCCGCGAGACGGTCCGCGAAGGTACCTTCAAGAGCATCGTCAGCGCGGCCGAATCGGTCGTCAGCGCCAAGCCGCGTCATCACTGGGAGACGGTGAGCGAGCGCAAGCAGATCCGGCGACTGCGCAATGCGCTCTATGCGGGCCGGGAAGCGGAGCTTCTGACCCTGCTTGGCTTGACCGAGCGCGGCCCGGAGCGGCCCGTGGTCTACCGGGAGGTCGACACGCTGGCGCATCTCTGTACCTCGCGTGCTCGATCCCGAGTGGTTCGACACCCTGAGTCCGCGTCTGCGCATCCTGGCGCTCGCCCCCCGCATGACCGAGGCGAGTCTGACGCTGGCCCCGCGACAGGATCTCCATGCCTTCATGGAGCGGAGTCTGACCCCGTTGGCGGAGGAGTATCCCGACGCGGCCTGCGCGCTCGCCGAGCAGAACCTCTTTCGCGGGCGTTTCGAGGAGGCGGCGGCCATCCTGGGCCGGCGGATCACGCCCGAGACCCTGCCGATGATCGGCTGGCTGCACCTGGCGCGCGGCCATCACGAGGAGTCGCTTGAGGTCTTCGAGATGTATCTGGCGACCCTGCGGCGCCAGACCCGCAAGCGCAATCTCGCCGTGCCTGGGCTGCCCGGTGTCATGCACCTGCTGGCGCTGCTGCGCCGGGGCGCGCCGGCGGATCTGGAGCGGGTCGCAGACGCAGGCCAATCTGGTGCTGCGGTTGCCGGTGACCGACCCCTGCGCGCCGATCTTCCAGATGCTCGACCAACTGGCCAGCGTGCTGGCTGGACGTCTGCGCGCCGAGGACGCGAGGCTGGATCCGTCAAGGCACTGGCCTGCAAGCGGCCCTTCGATCTCCTGTTTCAGTGTCTCGCGCGGCATTGGCTGGGCGAGCGTCCAGCCCTGGAGGCGCTCAAGACGCTCGCGATCCAATGCGCGGACGCGGCCGAGGCCGGCATCTTCTGGTATGCCTGGGAGGGCGTCGAACTGCTGCGCCTGCTGGATCGTCCGCTCCAGATCGCCGCGCTGCCGCCGGTCCCGGAGGGATTGGTCAGGCTCGCGGGTCTGCTTGCGCCGAAATCGGCCTGGGAGATCGCGCTCGACGCCCTCAAGGGAATCGGCGGCGCGGGCGGCGATGGCAAGGCGGCGGCGGGCAGCGAGGCCGGACCGGACCGCCGCATGTGCTGGGTGCTCGCGCTCTACGGCGGGCAGGGCACCCTGGAGCCGCGCGAGCAGAAGCGCACCAAGGCCGGCGGCTGGACCCAGGGCCGCGCGGTCGCGTTGCAGAAGCTGGCCGAGCGGCCCGAGGATTACGACTATCTGACCCCGCAGGACCGGCGTATCTGCGGCTGTATTCATCGCGAGACGGACAGCGGCTGGTATGGCCGTACCTACTTCAGCCTGGATGCGGACGCCGCGCTGCTCGCCGCCGTGGGCCATCCGCTGGTCTTCCGCGCGGGTGCCATGGACGCGCCGCTCGAACTGGTGCGCGGCGGCCCGGCGCTGGAGGTGGTCAAGGGCGAGGGCGTCATCCTGGTGCGCCTCAATCCCTTCCCGCCGGAGGGGGGCGGTCTGCTGCTGATCAACGAACAGGCGCAGCGCGTCCGGCTGGTCCAGTTCGACGCCACCCATCGCCGCATCGCCGGCATCCTCGGCCCCGAGGGGCTCAAGGTGCCGCCCGCCGGCAAGGACCGGCTGCTGGAGGGCATCGCGGCCATCGCGCCCCTGCTGACCGTGCACTCGGCGATCGGCGGGACCGAGCAGATTGCGGAGACCATCCCCGCCGATCCGCGTCCCTATCTCCATCTGAATCCGGCCGAGGCCGGTCTGAACCTGGAGCTGTTGATGCAGCCCCTGGGCGAGAAGGGGCCAAGGCTGCATCCGGGGCAGGGGTTGTCCACCCTCTTCGGCGAGCTGGACGGACGGGCGGTGCAGACCACGCGCGATCTCGTCGGCGAGCGCCGCAACGCGCAGGCGGCGCTCGACGCCTGTCCCTCGCTCGTGGGCCACGACGACTGGACCTGGTGTCTGGAGGATCCCGAGGAGGCCCTGACCACGCTGGAGCAACTGCCATGCGCTAGGCGATGCCGTGGTGCTGCAATGGCCGGAGGGCAAGCGGATCGGTCTCTCCCGTGAGGCGACGCTGTCACGCATGAGCGTGAGCGTGACCAAGGAGCGCGATTGGCTGGGGCTGGAGGGCGGGCTCACCCTGGACGACGGAACCCTGCTCGGGATGCGCCAGCTCCTGGAACTGGTCGGCGCCTCCAAGGGCCGCTTCGTGCAGTTGAACGAGCGCGAGTATCTGGTCCTGAGCGAGGCGCTGCGGCGGCGTCTGGACAATCTGCGGGGCCTGACCGACCGGGGGCATTTCCATCCGCTGGCGGCGGGGGCGATCGAGGAAAGCCTGGAGGGCATGGAGGTCAAGTCCAGCAAGCACTGGCGCGGTCTGCTGGCGCGGCTGGCCGAGGTGCGCGAGCTGGAACCGGCCGTCCCGTCCACGCTCCAGGCCGAGCTGCGCGACTATCAGGCCGAGGGCTATCGCTGGCTGGCGCGGCTGGCCCACTGGGGCGCCGGTGCCTGTCTGGCCGACGACATGGGGCTGGGCAAGACGGTCCAGGCGCTGGCGATGATCCTGGCGCGCGCGCCGGACGGTCCGACGCTGGTGCTGGCGCCCATGTCGGTCTGCTCCAACTGGATCGCCGAGGCCAGCCGCTTCGCGCCGACCCTGCAACCCAAGCGCTTCGGCGACGGCGACCGCGACCAGATGCTGGAATCCGCCGGCCCCTTCGATCTCATCGTCTGTACCTACGGACTCCTGCAAAGCGAGGGCGAGCGTCTCGCGGGCGTCACCTGGTCGACCATCGTGGCCGACGAGGCGCAGGCGTTCAAGAATGCGCAGACCAAGCGCTCCCAGGCGATGATGAAGCTCAACGGCGGTTTCCGCATGATCACCACCGGCACCCCGATCGAGAACCATCTGGGCGAGCTGTGGAATCTGTTCCGCTTCATCAATCCCGGACTGCTCGGCTCGCTGGAGTCCTTCAACCAGCGTTTCGCCGGCCCCATCGAACAGCATCAGGATGCGGGCGCGCGCCAACGGCTGCGGCAACTGCTGAAGCCCTTCATCCTGCGCCGGCTCAAGAGCGATGTCTTGAGCGAACTGCCGCCGCGCACCGAGATCACCCTGGAGCTGGAGTTCAGCGCGGCCGAGGCGGCGCTCTACGAGGCGCTGCGCCAGCAGGCCATGGAGCGCCTGGCGACCGGGGGCAGCAACCCCGGCCAGAAGCGCATGCAACTGCTGGCGGAGATCATGCGGCTGCGCCGCGCCTGCTGCCATCCCAAGCTGGCGCTGCCCGACAGCGACATCCCCAGCGCCAAGCTCGACGCCTTCAATGAGATCGTCGACGAGCTGCTCGAAAACCGTCACAAGGCGCTGGTGTTCAGCCAGTTCGTCGATCACCTGCACCTCATCCGCGCCCATCTCGACGCGCGTGGCGTGCGCTATCAATACCTCGACGGCTCCACGCCCGAGGCCAAGCGCAAGGCCGCCGTCGCCGCCTTCCAGGCGGGGGAGGGCGACCTCTTCCTCATCAGCCTGCGCGCCGGCGGCTCCGGGCTCAATCTCACCGCCGCCGATTACGTCATCCACATGGACCCCTGGTGGAACCCGGCGGTCGAGGATCAGGCCAGCGACCGCGCCCACCGCATCGGTCAGGAGCGCCCGGTGACGATCTATCGGCTGATCACCAAGGGCACCATCGAGGAGAAGATCATCGCCCTGCACGCCAGCAAGCGCGATCTCGCCGATGGTCTGCTGGAAGGCGCCGGGGATGGCGGGCGGCTCAGTTACGAGGACATGCTGGCGCTGATTCGGGACCAGGCAGGTTGACAGCGCGCATTCGAGCGGCGCGATGCTCCGGTGCCGGTCGGAGTCACCTGAGTTGACCGATTTCTGGGGAAGCCCGTCAATCCGAACGGTCTGACGCGATCCTCTCACGGGCGCGTCGGATGGCCGCGCGCACCTGGGCCGGGGCGGTGCCACCGATGTGGTCGCGCGCGGCGACCGAGCCTTCGAGCGTGAGAAAGCCAAAGACATCCGCACCGATGGCGTCCGAGAACTGGCGCAGCTCATCCAGCGTCAGCTCCGCCAGATCCCGCCCCTCGCGCACGCCAAGGGCGACCGCCTTGCCGACGATCTCGTGGGCGTCGCGGAAGGGGATGCCCTTGCGCACCAGATAATCCGCAAGATCGGTTGCCGTGCTGAAACCCTGCTTGGCGGCGGCGCGCATGCGCTCGCGGTTGCAGGTCAGGTTGCCCATCATGTCGGCATAGACCTTGAGCGAGCCCTTGAGATTGTCGACCGTGTCGAACAGCGGCTCCTTGTCCTCCTGGTTGTCCTTGTTATAGGCGAGCGGCTGGCCCTTCATCAGGGTTAGCAACCCCATCAGATGGCCGAAGATACGTCCGCTTTTGCCGCGCACCAGCTCGGGCACGTCCGGATTCTTCTTTTGGGGCATGATCGACGAGCCGGTGCAGAAGCTGTCGGAGAGATCGACGAAGCCGAACTGGGCCGAGGACCAGAGGATCAGCTCCTCCGAGAAGCGCGACAGATGCATCATGAGGATGGCCGCGCCAGCGGTGAATTCGATCGCGAAATCACGATCCGAAACGGCGTCGAGCGAGTTCTCCGCCGGACGGTCGAAGCCCAGCAGCTCGGCGGTGTAGTGACGGTCGATGGGGTAGGTCGTCCCGGCCAGCGCGGCAGCCCCGAGCGGCATGACATTCATCCGTCGGCGGCAGTCCGACAGCCGCTCGCGGTCACGCTCCAGCATCTCCAGCCAGGCCAGCATGTGATGGCCGAAGGTAATCGGCTGGGCGACCTGCAAATGGGTGAACCCCGGCAGGATGGTCTCGGCCTCGCGCTCCGCCAAGTCGAGTAGGGCCGTCTGCAACCGCAGGATCTCGGCGCGGATGGCGTCGATCTCGTCCCTGAGCCAAAGGCGCACATCGGTCGCCACCTGGTCGTTGCGCGAGCGCCCGGTATGCAGCTTTTTGCCGGCTTCCCCGATGTCTGCCGTCAGCGCGGACTCCACGTTCATGTGGACATCCTCCAGCGGGATCGACCAGTTGAATTCGCCGGCATCGATCCGTGCGCGCACCGCCTCCAGCCCTGCGACGATGGCATCGCGCTCGGCCGTGGTCAGGATGCCCTGGCGGGCGAGCATGGTGGCGTGAGCAATGGAGCCTTGGATGTCGTACCGATAAAGCCGCTGGTCGAAGTCGACCGAGGCGGTGAAGGCTTCGACAAAGGCGTCGGTCGGGGCGTTAAAGCGGCCGGCCCAGGGTTTGGCGGAGGGAGCGGATGCGTGCATCGGAAGGTCCAGCAAATTTCAAAGGCGCGATTCTACACGGCGGCTTGCGCCTTGACCTGTTCGTGGAAGTGTCGAATCACGCACGGCGGCGGGGCGATCCGAACCTTGGGAAGCAGCCCTGTTTCACAGTTTGAGGATGGCGATGGTCATAGAATTCAATGACGAGAGCCCACGGCCGGGCTGTCGAACGGACGCGCGACGCGGGCAATAAAAGGCCGTCCCGACGAGCATGTCGGGCCTGTGGTTGCGGTCGGTGATCGCCAGCTCGGCCGTTGTTCTGGCCGCTGGAATCGCACCCAGGATCGCGCGGTTGGAACGTATTTTTGCTGGGCCATCGTTTTTCGCTCGGACTGAGAAGGCCAGTCGGCCCCGGGCGACAGGGAGAGGCCCCCCATGTCTCCGTCGCGACCGTATGGAGGTCACTGAGGCGCGGATCCTGATTCATGCCATGTCGTCCAGGCATGAACGAAATCCGCTTTCGATCTGGTGGGCGCTCGGGAATCCATGGATACGAGGATCAAGATGAAAATTCTGGTTGTCGACGACGAGTCTCGAACACGGGAATGCCTGCGGCGACTGCTCGCCGAAACCGACGGCGATTACGAGCTGGCGGGCGAGGCGGCCGACGCGCGGCAGGCGATCGCCTGCTGTCGGACCCAGCCGATCGACTTGGTGTTGCTGGATACCCAGATGCCGGGAATGAACGGATTGGAAGCCGCGCGGCAGTTGGCACTGTTGGAGCGACCGCCAACGATCATCCTCATGTCGTCCGAGGCGTCGTCCAGCCCCAGTCAGACGCAGCGCAGGGTGGCGGGACATCTGTTCAAGCCGGTGCGCCCGGAGGGCTTGCGGGAGGCCCTCAGGCTGGCGCGGGCCTTGAATCAGTTCGGGGATGCCGGCACCGTCCCGAGTGTTGTCGCTCATCCCCGAGCGGAACAGCGGCAAGAGATCAGCGCCTGGTACCGGGGCGGGGCGCGGACCGTGGCGGTGCGCGACATCATCTATCTGCGGGCGGATCAGAAATACGTGAACGTCCGACATCTCGGCGGGGAGCTGCTGGTGGACGAATCGCTGCGTTCATTTGAGAGCGAATTCCCCGATCTCTTTCTGCGTATCCATCGCAATGCGCTGGTCGCGCGTCCGCGCCTGAGCGGGATCGAGAAACTGCCTGATGGCACGACCCAAGCCCGGCTCCGCGATTGCGGCGACCGTCTGCCGGTCAGTCGCCGGCATCTGGCGGCGATTCGCCGCTGGCTGAGGCGAGACCCCGGTCGAAATCCCAGCGATGGATAGCGCGCGGGGCCGTTGCGGATCAAGCCGCGCCGCGACCCGCGCGCGATCCGCGGTCTGACCACGCCCAAAAGAGCGCGGCCAATGCGCCGATCCAGACCGCCGCGAGCCAGCCGATGATGCCGTCGTAGTCGCCGACCAGGAACGCCAGGCCGGAGGCGGCATTGCCGTCCGTGAGTTTTCTGGTCACCTGGATAACAAACACCCAGCCAGCATGCAGCCCGATACACCATCCGATCTGGCCGCGACGTTCGCGTACCAGGGCAAGCAAGACCCCGACCAGGAAGAGCGAGACGATGGAGTCCAGGTTCCGCCACTGGAAGAGGTCGATGAAGGCGTGGGTGAACATCCAGAAGGCGCCCATGCCGTCGAGGGTCGCGCCGGGCGGAAGTTCGGCGGGTCTCATGAAGTGCAGCACGGCGTAGAGCAGGGAGCTCCAGATCAGGGCGGCGCTCAGCCCCTCGCGCTGGCGGATTGCCGTATAGAGGGCGCCGCGAAAGAAGGTCTCCTCAAGGACGCCGATCATCAAGCCGCCGACCAATGCCTGGACCGCCTTCCCGGTGATCGCCGGGAGGGTATCCGGGCGCGCTTCCGGGACTCGCACCCCGAGCAATATCAGCATCGCCACCAGCGCCAGCAGGATCAAGACGCCCACGAGCCAACCCAGCACAAGGGCGCGGCCCAGCGACCGGGGCGGGACGTCGTAGCCAAGCGCGGCGCGATTCCCGAGCCTCAGCCAGCCAAGTAAGGGCCAGATGCCGAGGAGGATGAATGCCTGGGCCATTCGCCCCATCACCCGCTGGGGCTCCAATGCAATCCAGCCGGTTTCCATCAATGGCGGGGTGGCGAGTGCCGCCAGGGCGAGACAGACGCAGAGGTAGGCAAAAAACAGGGCGGTCGCGCGCATGACGGATGGGGCTCTCGGGGCATTGGGAGTCGGAAGTCTATTGTCGCGAACCGCGTGTGCCGGCAAAAGCGACTCGCTTGGTTTCCGCCCAGCGAATCGGGAGGGGGTAAGATGATCGCGTCCAGGGCCAAGGCCCATCGCGAGTGGCGCCATAGATGTACAAGCTCATCGTTTCCGACCTCGACGGGACGCTCCTCAATGCCGAGCATCGCCTTGGCGTCGCTACGCTGACCACGCTGCATGAGATGCGCCGCCTCGGTGTCGAGCTCGTCCTGGCCTCGGGCCGTCATGACCAGGACATTCGCGCGCTTGCCGCGCCGCTCGGCGGAGACTGCGGTCTGATCTCAAGCAATGGCGCTGCAGTGCACGATCGTCATGGCCGCATGACCCACTGGCGCGCGATCGACCCGGATTGCCTCGACTTTCTGCTGCGTGATCCGGTCTTCGCCCGGGTCCACATCAACGCCTATCGGATCGACGATTGGCTGGTCGCCAAGGCCGAGCCGCGCTTGCTCGGATACCACCAGGAATCCGGCTTCGCCTATCGGGTCGTCGACTTCGCGCGGCTCGACGCGACACCGGTACTCAAGGTCTTCTACTACAGCGAAGACCGCGCGCACCTGGCGTCACTGCAACGTCTGATCCTGGAACGTCATGGCGATCGGCTCGCCATCACCTATTCATTGCCGGCCGTGCTCGAGGTCATGGCCAAGGGCGTCTCCAAGGGCGAGGCGCTTGCCGGTGTCGTCGCGCGGCGCGGCCTTGCGGCCGGGGATGTCATCGCCTTCGGCGACGGCTGCAACGACCTGGAGATGTTGCGTTACGCCGGCAAGGGCGTGCTCGTGGCCAATGCCGTTCCCGAGCTGAAAAGCGCGCTGCCGGAGCTGGAGGTCATCGGCTCGAACGAGCAGGAAGCGGTTGCCGTTTATCTGCGGCGATGGTTGCGCGCGTCGGGGTTCGCGGATCCGGCTGGACGCGACGCGGTGCTGGATCGCTGACGCTCCGATCCCCTATCGACGCCGCCAAAGCCGGCTGAAATCCAAGGGGATGATGCACTTGGAGAGCTCGAAGGTATGGGGTTCGTCGTGGAAATCACCGACCTTGCGGTATTCGCCCTCGACCAGCCGGTAGACCTTGGCCTTGCGCGACTCGGGATAGACCAGGATGTAGTGCATGACGCCTTCGTCCCGGTAGAGCTGGAACTTGGTCTCCTCGTCGCGCCGGGCGGTCGCTTTCGAGATGACCTCGCAGATCAGCTCGGGCGCGCGCGTGAGGCGCTCGCCATCGGGGGTATGGCAAATCACGAGGACGTCGGGTCGCACGACCGTCTCTTCGGAGAACTCGACGTCGATCTCGAACAGGACTTCACAATGCGGGCAGCCGTCGAGGGCCTCATCCAGTTGGCGGGCGATGCGTAGGCTAATGCGCTGATGCTCCAGACCCGGCGAGGGTGCCATCGCCAGCGGCACGCCGTGGATCAGCTCCCAGTCGCCTTGCCACTGACGGTAGTCGGCCAGGCTGTAATATTCGATCGCGGATGGTTGCCGCATGCGAGTCCCCCGATCAGTGAAAACATGGAGCCATGATCTGGCGGGCGATCCGAACGCAATAGGCTTTCAGCGATCGGCGCGCTCTCGGTCATTTTATTCCATCCCCGCTTGACGATCCCGACGAGAGGACCAACAGGACCGCCGGGCGATCTTGCCTGGGGCAGTCAGACCGCGCCGGTCGAGGCCGCCGAGCTTTGCCCGGCCAGATGCATCCATCGCCAAAAGCCCCGGAATCCGCATGAGGCGGGGTTGGATGCTCTGGTCGAGCGGGCGGTGGTCGTCAACCGAGTCACTCGGCTGCTAGAACTCGATCGATGCCCGCGCCCAGACCGTCCGGCCGGGCTCGTTCACCTGGGCCGCGGCGGGGTTGAAGGGATCCAGGTTGGCGCGGTTGACGTGGTAGGCATAGGCGCGGTCGAAGACGTTGTCGACGCCCATGCGCAGCTTGCCGTTTCTGCCCAGCTTGACCTGGCCGTAAAGATCCAGCACCCACCAGCCGGCCGTGTCACCGACATCCAGTCCGCTGCCCGTCAGGGGATCGTCATCGACGCGATCCTGGGTGTCGGACCAGGTCACCTGGGTGCCCGCCGACCAGCGATTCTGCTGGTAGTCGAGCTTGAGGATGCCGCTCAGGGGTGGGATCTGCGCGACCGCGCGATCATCCGTTCGGTTCTGGGCGTGGACGTAGGCCAGCGATGCCCCGGCTCGCCAATGCTGGGCGATCTCGATCTCACCGGTCCATTCACCGCCAGCGAGCTCGGCCTCGACATTGCGGTAGATGGTGGCGTTGTCGCTCGCGAGGATGCCGGACTGGCCATGGGCGCGGTCACGCAGGATGTAATCGTCGACACGGTTGTAGAAGACCGCGACGTCGGTGCGCCAGCTTGCCACTGTCTTCGCCAGGGTGATATCGATCTGATGGTGCTGCTCGGGGTCGAGCGCCGGATTGCCGACCCAGCGCGCGGATGCCGGGCTGCCGTTCGCGGCCAGATACCGCTCCGTCGCGTCGGCCGTGCGCAGGGTCCGGCTGAGTCCGGCCGTCAGCTCCAGACCCGCTCCGAGGTCATGTCCGTAGCGGAGGAATCCGCCGAGGTTATTCTCGGTCGCGTTCTCGGCCGTCGATCCATAGTAGGTCCGGTAGAGCCGGTTCGGCGACATGACCCAGGTTGGGCCAGTCGGAACGCTGTTCGCGCGTGATTCGGACAGGCCGGACGCGATGGCGTCATAACGGAGGCCGGCGGTGAACCGCCCATGTTGGCCAAGGGGGCGTTCCGCCTCGGCGAAGAGGCCGAGGTCGCTCTGTTTGACGTCCGGCCATAGATAGGATTGTGGGACGTTGACCGACGCGGACCCATAGTTCCAGTAGCGTGTGGCATTCCGCGCGACTTGGAGATAGTCCAGCCCCAGGGTCCAGTCCACCCCGCTCGCGCCGAGGTCCGCGACGATGCGGCCACCGGCGGAATTGGACACGGTCGGCGCGCGCATCTTGAAGAGGCCGCTGAGCGGACGCAGCGAGTAATTGTCCATCAGGTGATCGACATCCACGCGATACAGCTCGCTTTGCAGTTTGCGCACCGGACCGGCGGCGACCTCCTGATCCAGCTTGAGACGCCATTGGTTGCTGTTGCCATGGGGCGAGTCCATCCCGGAGCCAGCGAAGAGGACATCCCAGTCGTGTGTCGCGTCATAACTCAGCTCGACCTCCGTACCTGCGCTCGGTGTGTAGCCCAGGGTGACGCCAGCGGTCTCGCTGTTGTAGGCGCTACGAACCCGATTGCCCTTGCCGTCCTCGTAGTCATCGGCGCTGCGGTAGCTGCCGGTGGCGCGCGCGAACCCGAGCGGATTGCCGATCGCGACATCGGCGCTGCTGGACTGGGTGTCCGAATTGCTCGTCAGGCCACCGGAAAACCGCGCCCTTGCCGACTCACCCTCGGTGAAGCGTGGCGTCTTGCGTTCGAACAGGATGGTTCCGCCACTGCCGCCCGCGCCGTAGCGGACGCTCTGGGCGCCCTTGATGATGGTCAAGCTGTCATAGGCGTCGAGATCGAGGAAGGTGGTCGGCGGGTCCATGCGGTTCGGGCAGCCGCCGAAGACATAGGCACCGTCGATCAGGATGTTAAGCTGATTCTGGCTCTGGCCACGGATGATGGGGTCGATCCCATGGCCGCCCATGCGCGAGCCGCTGACGCCTGGGAGTCGGCGCAAGAGATCGCCGCCGTCGGCCGCGATGCCGCTATCCACATCCTCCAGCCGCGCCGAGAAGGTCGTCGGGGAGTCGGAGGACAGGCGCTCCCGGATTACCGCGATCTCGGGCAAGACCGTCAGTGGCTCCTCGGCCCACGCGGCCATGGCGCCGACGGCGCCGAGTACCCCAAGGAAAATAACACGCCGCGACATGAAATCGATCCCCCGTCAGTCGTTGAGAGCATCGGACGGAGGCTAGGCGAAAGCGCTGACGAGCAGCGACTGAGTGGGCTTTTGCTGATTCGGAGCAGCAAAGGGCACGGGAAAGCACGCAAAAGCTCCGTGATTTGACGCAACCCCGCCCCTTGCCAGTTGGCGATACCGAAGATGCCGAACAGGATCAGCGTGAGCAGATACAGTGGATAGATGCGCGGGAGCCGACGCCGGTAAAAGGACCAGAGTCCGCGCGGGTCGAGCCTGACCTCGTTGCGCGCGAGCAGGAACCCGGAACAGAAGACGAAGGTGGCGAGCGCGGCATGGGTTAGCCCGGAGGTCGCCCAGTTGGCGTATCCCGGCAGGGCCTTGGTGTAGGGGATGAGATGCTAGTAGCCGACGATGTAGAGGATGCAGATGGCGCGGAGAAAATCCACGCCCATGCTGCGGGCATGGGGTGCCGGGGCGAGGTTGGCGGCCATGGTGGTGCGGTCTCCCTAGAGCCGTGGTGATTGAGCCTGAGTGGGGCTTGCCGGGCTAAAGCCATCCTCCGCGCTTGAAACGCCAGATCATGATGCCGGCGATGGCCAGACACACCGCCCAGAAGACCGGGTAGGTATAGGGCCATGCGTTCTCCGGGATCTGCATGTTCATGCCGTAGACACCGGCCAGAAAGGTCAGCGGGATGAAGATGGTCCCGATGATGGTGAGCACCTTCATGATGTCGTTGGTCCGGTTGGAGATGACCGAGACATAGGTCTCGGTGACCGCGCTGGCGATCTCGCGGTAGGTTTCGATCAGGTCGATGATCTGGACGCAATGATCATAGACGTCGCGGAAATAGGTCTGGGTGATCTCCGAGAGACATTCGTGGGGTTCGCGCTGGAGCTGGGATACCAGCTCGCGCATCGGCCAGGCGCTGCGGCGGATCATCACGAGATCGCGCTTGATCTGGTGCAGGGCATGCAGATTGTCCATCCGTGGCTGGGCCAGCACATCTTCCTCGGCCAGCTCCAGGCGCTCCGAGCTCGCGTCGAGCAAGGGAAAGAAATGATCCACCAGGGCGTCGATCAGGGCATAGAGGAGAAAGCTGGCGTCAAGCTGGCGCACGCGCGAGCGCGGATTCGCGAGTCGGCGCTCGATCTCGCCGATCGCCGGGCTGGATGATTGCTGGAAGCTCAGGAGGGTGGTGCGACCAAGGAAGAAGCTGATCTGCTCCGCCGTCATCTCATGATCGTCCGTCGGTCGCACGCTACGCGCGACGACGAAGAGCCGGCCAGGCAACTCGCCAGTGCCGGGAAAGTCCTCCAGCTTCGGGCGGTGGCCGACATGGAGGACGTCCTCAATGGCCAGCGGGTGCAGTTGGTATTTCTCGGCGAGCGCGCGGATGACGCCCTGATCCTGCAATCCCTCGACATGGATCCAGCGCACCCTGCTCCAGGGCGGTCGGTGAACGGCCAGGAACGACGCCATATCGACGATCGTCTGGGTTTGCATCTGTTCCGGGCTGTAGTCGGTGCAGCAGACCCGCGCGGGATGGTCGACCGCCGTCTGGGTCAGCTCATGGTATTCGATGCCAGCGGCCATTCCCGGCGGGGCGGGCTTGGGTCGCGGCAATCGCGTGCGCGCGACTCGCTTGGCGTGGTTGCGCCGCGCGGGCTTGGTCAGCGGTTTGTGGGTCTTTGTGATGCGTTCAGGTGTCTCGGACGTCTGAGCCAGCTCACTCGCCTGCTCCGCTTCCGCCCCGGTTGGCCACGACCTGCTGGCGTCGCGCATGACTGCTCATCCCGTCGCTGAATGCAAGTTGCCACTATCGGCTGCGACGCGCAGGGGATCAAGTCCAGGGTGTGCGCGACGGGTCGGTGCCCTTGGTTCCAGTTCCGGGCTCTGTTAGTGTTGCCGCCACACCCAAGCCGGAGCTGGATGAGGATGGACCTGTTGCTGCGCCTCGCGGAGACCATCGATCGTCTCAACCGCCTCGTCGGGCGGGCCGCCATCTGGCTGATCCTCTTCAGCGTGTTGCTCAGTGCCTTGACCGCGACCCTGCGATACCTCCTGGACTGGGGCTCGAACGCCATGATCGAGGCCCAGTGGTTCATGTTCGGGCTGGTCTTTCTGCTGTGCGCGCCCTGGACGCTCCAGGAGCGCGGGCATGTGCGGGTGGATATTTTGTATAACCGTCTGCCGCCGCGCGGGCGGGTGATGGTCGATATCCTGGGCGGTCTGCTCTTTCTGTTGCCGGTCTGCCTGCTGATCGTGGTCGACGCCTGGGGCTATTTCCTGCTCTCCTTCCACCAGAATGAGTCGTCCATGAACCCTGGCGGACTGCTCTGGTGGCCGATGAAACTGGCCATCCCGGTCGGCTTCGCGCTGCTCGCGGCCCAGGGGATCTCCGAGATCATCAAGGGTTTCGCCGCCCTAACCGGCCATCGGCCGCTGCCCGACATGCCGGAGGGACACTGACATGGAAGCCTGGCTCGCCGCCAACCTGGCGCCGGTGATGTTCGCGGCGCTGGTGCTCTTCCTGCTGATCGGCTATCCGGTCGCCTTTTCGCTCGCCGCCGTCGGCATGCTGTTCGGCTGGATCGGCATCGAACTCGGCATGCTCACCCCCTCGCTGCTGCAGGCGCTGCCGGATCGGGTGTTCGGCATCATGCGCAACGAGATCCTGCTGGCCGTGCCTTTCTTCACCTTCATGGGGCTGATCCTGGAACGCAGCGGCATGGCCGAGGAGCTGCTGGACACCGTCGGCCAGATCTTCGGCGGCATTCGCGGCGGACTCGCCTATGCCGTCATCTTCGTCGGCGCGCTGCTGGCCGCGACCACGGGGGTGGTGGCGGCCTCGGTCATCGCCATGGGGCTGATCTCGCTGCCCATCATGCTGCGCTACGGCTATCACCCGCGTCTGGCGACCGGTGTCATCGCCGCGAGCGGCACCCTGGCGCAGATCATTCCGCCCTCGCTGGTGCTGATCGTGATGGCCGATGTGCTCGGCCGCTCGGTCGGCGACATGTACAAGGGCGCGCTGCTGCCTGGGCTGTTGCTCACCGGGTGCTACGCCCTCTATGTCTTCGCCAACACCATCGTTCGGCCAGAGATGGCGCCGGCGCTGCCGCCAGAGGCTCGCACGCTGCATGGACGCGCCCTCGCGGCGCGGGTGCTGATCGCGCTGATTCCGCCGCTGGCGCTCATCTTCCTGGTGCTCGGGCACCATCTTCATCGGTTGGGCCACGCCGACCGAGGGCGGCGCCATGGGCGCCGTCGGCGCGCTGCTGCTGGCCGCTGGCAAAGGGCGGCTCAAGCTGCCGATGCTGATCGAGTCCATGTCCTCGACCGCACGGATCACCAGCTTCGTGATCTTCATCCTGATCGGCTCCAGCGTCTTCAGCCTCACCTTCCGTGGCGTGGACGGGGATCTCTGGGTGGAGCACCTGCTCACCGGTCTGCCCGGCGGGGCGCTCGGCTTTCTGATCTTCGTGAATCTGCTGGTCTTCTTGCTCGCCTTTTTCCTGGATTTCTTCGAGATCTCCTTCATCATTCTGCCGCTGCTGGCCCCGGTGGCGGCCAAGCTCGGCATCGATCTGGTCTGGTTCGGGGTGCTTGCTGGGGGTCAACATGCAGACCAGCTTCATGCATCCGCCCTTCGGCTTCGCGCTCTTCTACCTGCGCTCGGTCGCCCCGCCCAAGGTCAGAACACTCGACATCTATTGGGGTGCCGTGCCCTTCCTCGGCATCCAGCTCCTGATGGTCTTCCTCATCATCGCCTTCCCAGCGCTGGTCAACTGGGGACTGGATGGTCCCGAGATCACGGTCACACCGACCGAGATCAGCGTTCCCGACTCCGGCGGTTCCAGCCTGCTGGACAGCCAGGATTTCGATGGGCTGCCTGAGTCCCTTCCGAAGGACAGCGGGCGTTCGACTCCTTGAAGGCTGCATCCTTCGCGTAAGCGTTTGCCGTGGGTTCCTTGTCGAAAATCAACTTGCGCGCAACCTTCTCGACGCTGCCGCAGGTGTTCGTCCCTCGGCTCGGCGCAGCGGACTGGCGCGGCGCCCTCGCTGGGAGGGCAACCGCTCCGGTTACTTGAGCCGCGAGAGATCGCGCACCGCGCCATGCGCGGCGCTGGTCGTCATGGCGGCATAGGCTTGCAGCGCCGAGGAGATCTCGCGCCGCCGATCGGTCGGTTTCCAGGCGTCACCGCCTCTTGCCGTCATCGCGTTTCGACGCTGAGTCAAGATGTCCTCTGGGACATTGAGCGAAATGTCGCGATTCGGGATGTCGATCGCGATCAGATCTCCCTCTTGCACCAGGCCGATCATCCCGCCCTCGGCTGCCTCCGGTGAAACATGTCCGATGGATAGTCCGGCGGTTCCGCCCGAGAAACGTCCATCGGTAATCAGTGCACACGCCTTGCCGAGCCCCTTGGACTTGAGGTAGCTGGTCGGATAGAGCATTTCCTGCATGCCGGGGCCGCCTCTGGGGCCTTCATACCGGATGACTACGACGTCGCCAGGTAGGATGCGATCGGACAGGATGGCGGTGACGGCGTCGTCTTGACTCTCGAAAATTCGCGCGGGGCCGCTGAAGGTCAGGTTTGTCGCATCGACGCCCGCCGTTTTGACGATACAACCATCTTCCGCCAGATTCCCGAACAGGACAGCGAGTCCCGCCGTCACGGCTGTAGGCGTGTTCGAGATCCCGGATGCATCCGCCGGAACGGTCGAGGTCCAGGTCCGGCCATTGGCTCTTCTGGCTGAAGGCTTCCTGGGTTGGGATGCCTCCCGGAGCGGCCAGAAACCGGGTGCGGACCAGATCGCTCTGACCGCGCATGACATCCCAGCGGTCGAGCGCATCGCCCAGGGATCCGCTATGCACGGTCAGCGCATCCCGATGGATGAGCCCGGCACGGTCGAGCTCGCCAAGGATGCCGATGACGCCGCCAGCGCGATGGACGTCCTCCAGGTGGTATTGCTGACTGGATGGCGCGACCTTGCAGAGATTGGGTACCTGACGGCTCAGACGGTCGATATCGGCCATGGTGAAGTTCACCTCGCCTTCGCGGGCTGCGGCCAAGAGGTGCAGGACGGTGTTGGTCGAACCTCCCATGGCGATATCCAGGCTCATCGCGTTCTCGAAGGCGCGAAAGGTGGCCACCGAGCGCGGCAGGATGCTGTCGTCATCCTTTTCGTAGTAACGCCGCGCGAGCTCGACGATCAGCCGACCCGCCTCCAGAAAGAGTTCCTTGCGAGCCGCATGAGTGGCTAGCAGCGAGCCGTTGCCCGGCAGGCTCAAGCCGAGCGCCTCGGTCAGACAGTTCATGGAGTTCGCGGTGAACATTCCCGAGCAGGAGCCGCAGGTGGGACAGGCGGAGCGTTCCAACTCGGCCACCGAGGCGTCGGATTCGTTCGGATTGGCGGCGGCAATCATGGCGTCGATCAGGTCGAGGCTGCGCTCGCCCTCGGCTCTCTGGACCTTGCCCGCCTCCATGGGGCCGCCCGACACGAACACGGCCGGAATGTTGAGCCGCAAGGCGGCCATCAGCATCCCAGGGGTGATCTTGTCGCAGTTGGAGATGCACACCATGGCGTCCGCGCAATGGGCGTTCACCATGTATTCCACCGAATCAGCGATGATCTCGCGCGATGGCAGCGAGTAGAGCATGCCGCTGTGTCCCATCGCGATGCCGTCATCGATCGCGATGGTGTTGAACTCCTTGGCGACGCCGCCCGCGGCCTCGATTTCGCGCGCGACCAACTGACCGAGATCCTTGAGATGGACATGGCCAGGGACGAACTGGGTGAACGAGTTGACCACCGCGATGATTGGCTTGTCGAAATCGCCATCCTTCATGCCGGTCGCGCGCCAGAGGGCGCGAGCACCCGCCATGTTGCGGCCATGGGTCGTGGTTCGTGAGCGGTATTGGGGCATGGGGGGTGACCTCGGGGGCGTTTTCGTGGAGATGCGCAGTATACGTCTTCAATTGTGGGCCGAGCTGCCTGGGTCGACGCCGGCGGGCTTGGTATCGCGGGAGCCCCCTCTTGGGTCGTCGCGGTGACAAGGAATTTATCCGACTGACGGTGCGGCACAGGTCAAAAGTCGATTGCGTGCAAGCGCTCGTGCGCAGATAATATCAGGTTAGTTTTAGCGACCACTATCCAGGCCAGCCCTTCGGTCTTCTCCGGGTCGCGACCCTTCCTTCTCGAGAGGCCCCACCATGGACACCACCGAAACGAGCGTCGGCTTCGACGCGCTCGGTCTTTCTCCCGTTATCGCGCAAGCCGTTCTGGACCTTGGCTATGAGACGCCGACGGCGATCCAGAGCCAATGTATCCCGCACCTGCTCGCCGGCCGCGATCTGCTCGGTCAGGCCCAAACCGGAACCGGCAAGACCGCCGCCTTTGCGTTACCGCTCCTCAGCCGTATCGATCCCGAACTGCGGCGCCCACAGATTCTGGTGCTGACGCCGACTCGCGAACTGGCGCTCCAGGTGGCCGAGGCCTTTCAGGGTTATGCCAGGAATCTCAAGAATTTCCATGTCCTGCCCATCTATGGCGGGCAGGCTTACGGGCTCCAGCTCAGTCAGCTCAAGCGCAATCCGCAGGTGATCGTCGGCACCCCCGGCCGGGTCATGGACCACATCCGCCGCGGGACGCTGTCGCTGGAAGGTATCAAGACGCTGGTTCTGGACGAGGCCGACGAGATGCTCAACATGGGCTTCGCGGAGGACATCGACTGGATCTTCGAGCAGGCCCCGAAGGAGCGCCAGGTCGCGCTCTTCTCGGCCACCATGCCGCCCGCGATCCGCCGGGTCGCGCAGGATCGTCTGAGTCGATCCGGTCGAGGTGCGAATTGCCTCGGCCTCCGCGACCGTCGACACCATCGACCAGCATCACTGCGTCGTGACGCGCTTCCACAAGCTCGACATCCTCACGCGCATCCTGGAGCTGGAGCCGTTCGACGGCATGCTGATCTTCGTGCGCACCAAGAATGCGACCACCGAGCTGACCGACAAGCTCAAGGCCCACGGCTTCGCCGCCGAGCCGCTGAACGGCGACATGAATCAGGAGATGCGCGAGCGCACGGTGGAGCGCCTCAAGCAGGGCCAGTTGGACATTCTGGTCGCCACCGACGTGGCCGCGCGCGGTCTGGACGTGGAGCGCATCAGCCATGTCGTCAACTACGACATCCCGACCGATCCGTCCGCTTACGTGCATCGCATCGGCCGGACTGGCCGAGCGGGCCGCGCCGGGCGGGCCATCCTGCTGGTCGAGCCGCGCGAGCGAGGTCTGCTTGCGGGCCATCGAGCGGACCATTCGGCGCGACGTTCCGGCGATGGATCCTCCCTCCGCCGCCGCCCTGAGCCAGTCGCGCATCGACCGCTTCATCGCGGAAGTGCGCAAGACCATGTCGGAGCAGGATCTCGATTTCTTCTACCGGCTGCTCGCGCGCATCGGTCAGGAGCAGGAAATCGAGATGATGGATATCGCCGCCGCGCTGGCCTTTCTGAATCAGCGCGACCGGCCGCTGAACGTCAAGGAGGATCCGCCGCGACCGCCACGGCGCGATCGGTTCGACGAGCGCCCGGGAGCACGCGCAAAGATCGCCGGGACGCGACCGCGATCGGCATCAGGATGGCGGCCGAGAGGAGC
The DNA here is from genome assembly GCA_963818415.1 of uncultured Gammaproteobacteria bacterium. Taxonomy (GTDB): domain Bacteria; phylum Pseudomonadota; class Gammaproteobacteria; order Chromatiales; family Chromatiaceae; genus CAWFSC01. The sequence continues at coordinate 162,362 of CAWFSC010000005.1, forward strand.
GCCCCCAGCGCCGCGAGGCCGGTGAGGGTCGGGATGAGAGACCACAGCGTCCGGAGCGCGGTCAGCCGCGTCGCGAGGATGCGGATCTGGTCGGCTATCGGATCGAGGTCGGCCATCAGCATGGCGTGACGCCGCGCGAGATCGTCGGCGCCATTGCTAACGAAACCGGGCTTGAGGGTCGCTATATCGGCCGCATCGATATCCAGGACGATCACTCGATTGTCGACCTCCCCAAGGGGATGCCGCGCGAGGTCTTCCAGCATCTCAAGCGCGTCTTCGTCTGCGGTCAGGCGCTGCGTATCTCGCCCGCCGACGGGAGCTCCTCCGGGGCTGCCTGGGAAGGGCGCGGCGATGCTGAACGCGAGCCGACCGGCCAGTCCCGCGCGCCAACGCAAGCCCCGCGCACGCCAGGCGATTTTCGCCGCCCGGAAGGCGCTGGGAGTGGTCCGCGTCGGCCTGCCACGACCAAGAAAACCGAGGGCGCCAAGCGCGGTCCTGGTCCGCATCGTAAGTTTCGCGACTGACGCCTTGCTTAAGAGCTGGGCGTTGTGACTCCCACCGTGAGCCCTTGTCGCATTCGCGACAAGTCGCTCCGGTTTTGCCGGGATGATCGTCTTTCGTCCCGTGGACGCACCACGATGTCACTGCTCGGCGCGGCGAGCTTGATCTAGTGGATTGAAGAACCTCAGAGAAAGACCGACTGCGGAATGTCTCGTATCATGGCAGGTTAATTGCTGATCACTGTGACTATCCGTTCGTCATTGGGGGTCACCAAAGGTGTCAGCACGTCTTGAAACGCTCGTCAGCGAACTGGCGCGGGGAGCCCTGGTTCCCTATCTGGGGCCTGGCGCGCTCGCCGGTGCCGTCGATCCCGTCACCCAAGTGCCCATCCCGGCCGACAGCGACAGCCTGATTCTGGCCATGAACAACGGCAAGCCCATGTCGGCGACGGCTGATGTGGGAGTTCCCGCGCGCCGCCATGGATGTGGAGCTCAAGCGCGGACGCGGCGCCGTTCATCGCTTTCTGCACACGACCTATGCAGAGCGCGCCTGGACTCGCTCGCCGCTGCACGATTGGCTGCGGCGCATTCGTCCGCGCTATGTGATCGACATCAATCGCGATCTCCAGCTCCAGGATTCCTATGCGGATCGGCCGCATACCCTGATCCGTGGCATCGCACGGACCGGCGGCACCGACTACCGCTTCCGGATCCACGCCTATGACGGATCCGGCTATCGGGAGCTGGATCAGGACGAGGTGGATCCCACGCTACCCATCCTTTTCAAGCCCATGGGCAGTCCACGGCCGGATGCCACTTACATCGCCTCGGATGCGGACTATGTGGATTACATCACCGAGCTGATGGGCGGATTTGCCATCCCTTCCTTTCTGAAATCCTATCGCCTCGGCAAGCAGTATCTCTTTCTTGGCCTGCGGTTTCAGCGCGATACCGAGCGGATGGTGATGTCGGACATCATCCATGGCGCCGACTCGCCAGCGGGTTGGGCGCTCATTCCCGATCCCACGGACAAGGAGCGCCGTTTTTGCGACACCAAGGGTATCGAGATCCTGGAGGCCGATATCCCCGACCTGATAACCGTGGCAGGCACGGGGGATATGCTGGGTGAGCTGATTCCGGAGTATCATGAGGCTGGTTGCTGATTCGCAACCCGTCCCCGCCCACGGAGGAGCCATGGCCCTAATCGAGGACTTCGAGAGTCGCTACCTCTTGGGCGTGCCAGCCATGGACCGCAACCACCGAGAGTTCGTCGAGCTGATCAACCGCATGGCGGATGCCAGCAACGCCGCATTTGCTTACCTTTATCCGGAAATGATCCAGCATACGCACGCCCATTTCGCGGCCGAGGAGGTGATGATGGGGCAGTCGCAATTTCCGGCGACCTCCGAGCACCGCTTCGAGCATCAACGGGTGTTGGGCGAGATGGAGTGGTTTGGTCGCCACCTGCAACGGGGGCAGATGACCATGGCGCGGACCTATGTGATGGAGCGCCTTCCGGCATGGTTCACCGAGCATGCCGTGACCATGGACAGTGCCTTGGCCGCGCATGTAAGGGGTGGCTTAATGGAAAGGATTTCCAAACATTAACTGGAGGGCCAATGCCCGGAGTGCCGTTGTCGAGACTACCGACGCATGGGGGTCAGCTACCGCGTGCAGCCTGGCACCTGGCTGCGAGCGGCAGGTTGCGCGCTTTCCTATGAGCAGGGAGGAATGTTGGTGTAAAGGAGTTTCGCCGCGTTCATTGCGTCTTCCTTGTTGAAAAATAACCACTCCGTATGGTCATACTCGCCGTCGTCATATTCTTCAACAATAAGATACTCTGATGTGCTGCCACATATTCTGAGCAATTCCCCGTCGGCAGTAACAATGTTGCCATTTTCATCGACATTGTAGCTACCGCTGCCGCTATCGGAATTTACCAGCCCTGTCCAGGAAGACGTGCCATTACCATTAAAAACTAATTCTGCAACAATGCTTACGTCGTTTTTTCCTGGGATTACCGGGGAGTCCTCGTACATCACTGCATACAGCGTCTTCCCGCTCAACCATTCCATGGAGAAGCGTTCAGGTATCGCTATTGGATTTGCGCTGGTAACTGAAAAAACCAGGTTTCCCAAATGCATCATGTTTACTTCATAATTGACATCGCCGACCTTGACGATTGGCATATGAACAATTCCAGTCGCCGGATCATAAGTGTCATTTGCTAGGAGATAGGTAGGAAATGCAAAAATGGCGGCTACTACGAATAACATTTTTCTCATTTTTCGATACCTGATGAAAATGTCGAATGCAGAGCGAGACTAGCGCAGCTTTCACCTTTGAGTAAAGTCCTGAGCGTTCTCAGGGTAATCTGTGTCATGGTCTCCTGTCATCTGCTCTGCCGCCGCATGATGGTGATGCTTGCAATAGGGCCAATGCCTGATCCTTGCAAAGGCGCTGCGGTCTCTTTATCCAGGGCGTTTACCCAGCGTTTCGGTATAGCCTCCACGCCATAGAGCGCGCCGGCGATCATGCCCGAGGATGGCGCCCGTGGTGTCCGCGTCGCCGCCCGCGATTGACCACGTCGATCAGTGCCGACTCGAAGCTGTCGGTGGCGAACAGCGCCTGAAAGACGGCTCGCAGGGTCTCGACGATATAGCCGCCGGGGTTTTCCATCGCGACGCCGGTCATAGCGATAGCGCTCATCCTCCTCGACCAGCGCTTCGGCCAGCTCCCGTAGCTGCTCCCGGTTGCCGCCGAGCATGGCTGTCTGAACCATGCGGATGACGGTCAGGGTACCGGCGTCGGCCAGCGGGCTGTGATGGGTGACATGGGCCTGGATCCGATTGGCCTCGGCGACGTCTCGCGGAGGTCCGCGCCCAGGGTATAGAGCGCGATCGGGAGGGCGCGCATGCAGGCGCCGTTGCCGGCATCGTAGTCGTTCTTCGGTACCTCGGTGACGCCGGTGCTGCGATAGAGACTGATCCCGCGTCGAACCGTGTGGCCGATGTCGACCGGCTTGGTCCGCATCCATTCGCTGAAGGCTTCCGCGATCGCGCCGGCCTCGACCCCGCCGGCCGTCAGGATGCTGCGACCGAGCGCCAGACTCATTTCGGTGTCGTCGGTCACGCGCCCCTTGCGCAGACGCAGCCAGCCGCCGCCAAGGATGTCACGGTGCTCGCCGTATTGATCGCGGATCTCGCGCGGGGTCAGGAACTCGACCGTCGCGCCCAGCGCGTCGCCGATGGCCAGTCCCAGATAGGCGCCGCCGCCGCGGTCATAAGGGTCTCCGGTCTGCGTCGCGACGCTGAGACTTTCAGTCCTCGGGTCCAAAACAAACATGGTAGTCGACACAGACATCACAGGATGGCGCGCGGCAGACATAGATCCCTTCCGACTCGCACAATTGCTTGTACAGAAAGCGTTTCCACTTCATATCCTTGGTGTTGCGCGCGGCCAGCGTGGGGAAATTGCGGCGCATGAGATCGCTCAGTTCCGCGCGGTTCCAAAGTCCAAGGTCGTGCCACAGATGGTCGCTCGCCATGCAACCGGCGGCAACGGTGCGCGCCATCCAGGTCTCGGATGGCGACGCATCGGCGCGATGCGCCAGCAGCAGTCGCGATCAGTTCTTCCCGCTCATCCAGTCGGTCTCCCGTCACGGCCGATCGGCCATCGGTCGCGCTGAGCACGTCCGGGGAGACGCCGGGAAAGTGGTGGGCCATGAGTTGGTGAAAGTCGGTGACCTCCAGTCCGAGCCAGGCGGGCAGCGCGCCGCCACCGGCGGCGCGCGTCGCGATCATGCTCGCGAAGGCTCGGTCGTTGCCGTCCCCGGCCGCGCGGACCATCAAGCGGGCGAAGACTGCGTCGGCTTCGCGTGTCAGGTCGCGGGCCAGGGTGGGCATGGTCAATACTCCACGAGGATGTCTTCGTCGCGCACGATCATCTGACAGGCCAGACGCCATTCGCTCGGCATGTCATCGACCGCCATGCGGTCGATATCGTCCTTGGTGAGCTTGCCCAGATGACGCAGGACCGTCTGTTCCTTCTCGGTCAGGTGATAGCCCATGCGCTGTTTGTTGTCGACGCTGGTCACGCGCACCACGCAGTTGCCGCACTCGCCATCCTGGCAGTCGTGGTGGACTGGAATCTTGTGTTCCTTGGCGAGTTTCAGCAGGGTTTCGGTATGGCTTCCAGCCACGGCGTAGACGGTCTTGTCCTTGTAATCAGGGCTTGAAAAGGTCACGAGTGCCACGTTACTTCTCCCAATCAGGCCGGTTTGACGCGGCAGTCGCCGAGAACCTGCGCCTGACAGGCGAGCCGATCGTGACGGCTGGCCATGTTCTCGCGCAGAACTTTTTCCTCCAGTACCGAGGGCTCGGTCAGATTGTTCCAGCCCTCTTCCACATGCATCATGCAGGTGCCGCAGTCGCCCTCGCGGCAGCCGTAGATGATGCCCGCGCCGATCTTTTCCGAGATTTCGATGACCCGCGTGCCGGCCGGGACATTGACCGTCTGGTCGATATCCGTAAAGGTGACTTTGGCTTTAGCCATGGTGTCAGACTCCTAAGTGTGTCGATGGTTGAGATGATTGGTGATTGAGATGAATGAGTCGAAACGTTCGATCGATCCTCAGCCCAAGTCGGCGAAGTCGATGACCTTGCCTTGCGTCCCGTTTACGATGGCGCTCGCCAGCGCGCGCCCGAAGTCCCGGCAGTCGTCGAGTTCCTCCTCGGTCGGGATGAGCTTGATGCGCAGCCCCGCGACCGGGACGCGCATCTTGAGTCCGCGCAGCCGGTCCTCGATCATGCGCACCGCCTCGCCGGTCCAGCCGTAGGAACCGAAGGCCGCGCCGAGCTTGCCCTTGAGATCGATCACCGCCAGCGACGACAGCAGATCCCAGATCGGCTTGACGGCGTCCCCATTGATGGTCGGCGAACCCAGCGCCAAGGCGTCGGCCGATTCGATCAGGTTCACGAAGGGCTCGATTTCGCCGCCCTCCAGGTCGTAGAGCGAGACCCGCACGCCGGATTCTTCCTCCGCGCCGGCGCGGATCGCCTCGGCCATGCGCGCGGTGTTGCCGTAGGAACTCATGTAAAAAATGATCAACGAGCGTTCAGCGTTGTCGATCCGATCCGTCAGGCTGGCGCGTCGACAGCTCGCGGTAACGGGTCAGATACCGGCGCGGCCGGTCGCGCAGGATGGGGCCGTGGGTCGGGGCGATGATCTTGAGGGCCAGCGGCTCGATCAGCTTGAGCGCCTTCACCACATGCGTCTTGAAGGGCCGCATGATGTGGGCGTAGTAGTAATCGAACGCGAACCGGAAGTCGCCGCAGCGGTCGTTGAACAGCCGGCTGTCGCAGTGGTGACAGCCGAAGACATCGCCGGAAAAGAGCACGCCGTCCTCGACCAGATAGGTGCACTGGGTATCCGGCCAGTGCAGGAAGGGCGTGTGCAGGAAACGCAGGGTTCGATCGCCGAGCGAGACCTCGTCGCCGGTGCCGACCGTCTGATAGTCGAAGGGGCGCTCGTCCTCCTTCGGCTTCAGCAGCGCCTTCAGCATCGAGGTCGCGCGGGTCGAGATATAGAGCTTGGCCTGGGGCGCCCGGCGCATCAGCTCGGGGAGCGCGCCGGTGTGGTCCGGCTCCAGATGATTGAGGACGATGACGCGGATCTCGTCGTAACGGGCGACCGCTTCCAGACGCGCGAAGAAATCATCCGCGAAACCGGCCTTGACGGTGTCGATGACGGCGACGCCATCCCGGCCGCGCACCAGATAGGCGTTGTAGGTCGTGCCGTTGGCCGTGCGCAGGATGATGTCGAAGCTGCGCAGGGTCGGATCCAGCGCGCCGATCCAATGCACGCCGGGCGCGATCTCCACCGCTTCATGCTGTCCGGCGGCATCATGCCGGGCATCTGGTGCCAGGGCGGTCATCAGGCGACGACCTGTCCGGCGGGCAGCTCGCAATGGGGATCCAGACCTGTCTGGGAACAGGACTGAAGATCCTGATCCGGTGTCAGATCCACGCCGAGCGCGTCGAGCAAGCGGGCCGGAGGCGAAACCGCAGCCGCGCCCGAATTCGGTGTCGAGCAAGGGGCGGCGAATCAACAGCGGATCGGCGATCATCAGGGCCAGCGCGGTCGCTTCGTCGAGCATCGCAGGCTGCACCTCGCCCTGCTTGACGCGGGGCGCCGTTGGATTGAACCAGTCGCGTACCGGCAGGTCGCCGAAGAACGAGCGCAGATGATCGGGCGTCCAGGGCTCGGCCAGCAGGTTGCGCACGCTCAGATCATGGCCGAGCGATCGCAGCAGGGACTTCTGCTTGTGGTTGGACAAGCACCCCGGTTTCTCGTAGAAGATCACCGTCGAAGTCACCCTGCCGTTCTCCCTAGGATTCAAGAAAAGACTGAAGACACATCCCGTCCGCGCCATTGGCTGACGCGAAGCCGCGCCAGGCCGATGGCCATTTAACGGGCTCGGATCTCCGCCATCGCGGCGGCCATGCGCTCCGGGCGGAATCCCCGTCAATGAGCCGGGCGGATTCACCGGCACGCCCAGACCATCGAGAATGACCCCTTCGACCGGACAGATACTGGCGCACTGCGGATCGGCGAACGCGCCCTCGCACTCGGTGCATTTTTTCGCGTCGATCAGGAAGTGCGGCGTGGCGGCGAAGATGGCCTCGCTCGGACACAGCGACTCGCACGCCCAGCAATTGACACAGCCCTCGACGATCTTGAAATGCCATCGGATCAACCCCTTCACAAAAAACGATTCGTCACGCCGCCCATTCAAGCGGACATGCGTTGCTGTTCGGTGCTCGACGACTCCAGCCGACCCGATTCGACCAGCTCGCGATAGACCGCCGCGACGGCCTCCTCGATCGGCTCCATCGCATGCTCGCCGTTCGGCGCGATGCCAGCCGCCTCCAACTGGCCCCAGGGCTCGTAGCCGATCTTGGAGCAGAGCACGACCTCGCAGCCCGCCAGGGTGCGGATGGTCTTCTGCAACGCGGTCTCGGCATCGCCGCAGGTCTCGCCGCCGGCGCAGTAGAGATCGACCTTGCGCGCGCCGATGAAGCGCACATCCTGACTCGACGCCTCATAGACCAGGAACTCGCGGGCATGCCCGAAATGCTGGTTGATGACGCCGCCGCCCGTGGTCGCGACCGCCATCAGCACCGGACGGGGTTCCGGCTTGGTCGGAGTCTTGCGCTTGAGCGAGGCCAGCGAGACGAAGGTCTCGCCGGTCCGCTGGTGCTGTGCCGCCCGGTTGGCCTCGATGGTCGCGTGGACCTCCGCGCGGCGCGCCATGGCGGCGGTGTAGTCGATCTCCATGTGCTCGATCTTGTCGAGCGTGAACTCGTGACCGCGATCCTCGCCCAGCATGCCGACCGCGTCGGCGCGGCACTGGCGGCAGTGGCGCATCATGGCCATGTCGCCGGCGCAGGCATCCTGCAGGGTTTGAAGCTCGTCCGTCGTCGGACCGCGCTGGCCCATGATCCCGTAGAAGGTGCCGTGCTCGGCCTCGGCGATCAGCGGCATGACGTTGTGCAGGAAGGCGCCCTTGGCCTTGACGACCCGGCTGACCTCCTTCAGATGCTCGTCGTTGACGCCCGGAATCAGCACCGAGTTGACCTTCACCAGCACGCCGCGCGCGACCAGCATCTCCAGCCCTTTCTGCTGCTGCTCGATCAGGATCTCGGCCGCCTTGCGACCCTTGATGCGGCGGTTGTTCCAGAAGATCCAGGGATAGATCTTGGCGCCCACGTCCGGGATCGACGCAGTTGATGGTGATGGTGACGTGCTCGATGTTGTGCTTGCACAGCTCGTCGACCACGGACGGCAGGGCCAGTCCGTTGGTCGAGACGCAGAGCTTGATGTCGGGCGCCTTCTCGGAGAGCTGACGGAAGGTCTCCAGCGTGCGCTCCGGGTTGGCCAGCGGATCGCCGGGGCCGGCGATGCCGAGCACCGTCATCTGCGGGATGGTGGCGGCGACCGCCATCACCTTCTTCACCGCCTGATCCGGCGTCAGCACCTCGGACACCACGCCGGGGCGCGACTCGTTGGAACAGTCGTATTTGCGATTGCAGTAATGGCACTGAATATTGCAGGCCGGCGCCACCGCCACATGCATCCGCGCGTAGTGATGGTGCGCGTCTTCCGAGAAGCAGGGGTGATTGTTGACCTTCGCGCGGATCGCCTCCGGTAGAAAGGCCAGCCGATCGGCGCTGCTCCCGCAACCGCTCGACGCGCAACCGCCTTGGCTCTGTACCTTCAACTCCATCACGCTGCCTCCAGGGAATTCGGGGGCGCCAGCCCCAGTGAATCGAATCATCTGAAATCTGGACTAGCAATCGCTGTGCCTGCTAGGTCGTGCGAACCTAATATTCTGATCTGTAAGGCGTGACGCCAGAGGCGTGGGCGGCTTTGTGAGGATCGCGACAGATTCAGGGGTACGATCTTGTACGGATCGGGACAGATCGACAGAGGGGTGTTGCCGGCATGCCTCGGGGCCGGCTTCCGGGGCGACGACCAATCGGCCGCGACCGCACGTTCACGGGGGAGCATGCCGAGGGTGTTCCGATCGCGTCGCGCACGGCTGGCGCGTTGACAGCCTGGCGAAGGCGACCAGACAATGCCGCGCCGACACAACCCAAGAGTCCATGCTGGACCGCGACCATCATCGTGACCGAGGGGCTGGCGTCACTGCTCGACTGACTGGCCCGTCGTCGCGCGGGTTGCAGAAAAGCCCTGTCTTCGCGGCCCATTCACGCCACCTAAAACACGAACGGAGTGACATCGACATGACACCCGACAAGCGCGCGGACTACTGGAACGCGAACCTTCGCCTCCTGACCGTTCTGCTATTCATCTGGTTCGCGGTCTCCTACGGCTGCGGCATCCTGCTCGTCGAACCGCTCAACGCCATCCGGTTGGGCGGATATCCGCTCGGATTCTGGTTTGCGCAACAGGGGTCTATCTATGTCTTCGTCGTGCTCATCTTCGTCTACGCGGCGCTGATGACCCGGCTCGACAAGAAATTCGATGTGGACGAAGACTAGGGAGCGCCAGTCATGACCGAGCTTGAAATGTGGAGTTACGCTGTCGTCGGCGCGAGCTTCGCGCTCTACATCGGCATCGCCCTCTGGGCGCGCGCCGGGACCACGCGCGAGTTCTATGTCGCCGGCGGCGGTGTGAACCCCGTCGCCAATGGAATGGCGACCGCCGCGGACTGGATGTCCGCCGCCTCCTTCATCTCCATGGCCGGGATGATCGCCTTCGACGGCTATGGCGGGTCCGTGTTCCTGATGGGCTGGACCGGGGGCTATGTGCTGCTGGCGCTGCTGCTGGCACCCTATCTGCGCAAATTCGGCAAGTTCACGGTGCCGGAGTTCATCGGTGACCGCTATTACTCCAAGTCCGCGCGCGTGGTGGCCGTCCTCTGTCTGATCCTGGCGTCGGTTACCTATGTCATCGGTCAGATGACGGGTATCGGAGTAGCCTTCTCGCGCTTCCTCGGCGTCTCCTACGACATGGGTATCTACATCGGCATGGGCATCGTCGCGGTCTACGCGATCATTGGGCGGGATGAAGGGGATCACCTATACCCAGATCGCGCAGTATGTCGTGCTGATCTTCGCCTACACGGTCCCGGCCGATCTTCATCTCGCTGCATCTGACCGGCCATCCGGTGCCCGCAGCTCGGGCTCGGCGGCGATCTCGTCGGCGACGTGCCAGCGGTCTGTCGCTGCTCGGCAAGCTCGATCAGGTCGTCACCGACCTCGGGTTCAAGGAATACACCACGCACGGTGATGGGCAGTTCGCTCAACATGTTCGTCTATACCCTGTCGCTGATGATCGGCACCGCCGGCTTGCCGCACGTCATCATCCGCTTCTTCACCGTGCCCAAGGTGCGGGATGCGCGCTACTCCGCCGGCTGGGCGCTGGTGTTCATCGCGCTGCTCTACACCACGGCACCGGCGGTCGGCGCCATGGCGCGGCTGAACCTGATGAACACCATCCAGGCTGGTCCGGTCGGCAGCGAGGAAGGAAACCTGAAATATGACGAGCGTCCCGATTGGTTCAAGCGCTGGGAGACCACCGGACTGCTCAAGTTCGAGGACAAGAACGGTGACGGGCGCATCCAGTATTACGACGACACCAATCCGAAATTCGCCGCGCGGGCCGAGGAGTTCGGCTGGAAGGGCAACGAGATGGTGACGGTCAACAACGACATCATGGTGCTGGCCAATCCCGAGATCGCCAATCTGCCACCCTGGGTCGTCGCCCTGGTGGTCGCCGGCGGTCTCGCCGCCGCGCTCTCCACGGCGGCCGGGTTGCTGCTGGCGATCGCCTCAGCCATCTCCCATGATCTGCTTAAGGGCGTGATCCTGCCGCGCATCCCGGAGAAGACGGAGCTATTGGCCGGGCGGCTGGCGATGATCGGCGCCATCCTGCTGGCCGGCTATCTGGGGCTGAATCCGCCGGGATTCGCGGCGGGAACGGTGGCGCTCGCCTTCGGTCTGGCTGCCTCCTCGATCTTCCCGGCCATCATGTTGGGCATCTTCTCGAAGCGAACCAACAATGTCGGAGCCATCCCGGCATGCTCACCGGCATCACCGTGACCCTGCTCTATGTGTTTCAGCACAAGGGGATCTTCTTCGTGAAGGGGACCGAGTTCCTGATGCCCGACATCGGGATGGGGGCCAACTGGTTCCTCGGGATCACGCCGGAGGCGTTCGGCGCGGTGGGCGCCTTGGCCAACTTCATCGTCGCCATCCTGGTCTCCAGGGTGACAGCGCCGCCGCCGGAGCATATCCAGCATCTGGTCGAGGATGTGCGCATCCCGCGTGGCGCCGGGGTTGCCGCCGACCACTGAGGCCGGTCGCCCAGACCAGCACCTTCCCTTGGCCCCGCTTCGGCGGGGCTTTTGCTTGCGCGTTCCGACCGATCAGGGGGCGCCGGTGACCCGCCCCGCGTTCGAAGTGCCCATGCGAGGGCGAGCCGCGCTAAGATCGCGACGTCGCCCAGCAATTTTTTTAGGTAACCGTCATGGACATCGAACTGATCGAGATCCAGGAGTTCCTGGCCAGCCATCCACCCTTCGATCAGCTCCCGGAGGAGACGCTGGCGCGTCTGCCCAAGCGGCTGTCGGTGCGTTATTTCCGCCGCGGCACAGCTTTTCCGCCCGAGGATGCGGATCAACCCTATCTCTATATCTTGCGCCGGGGGGCGGTCGAATTGCGCGATCCGCAGGGCGAGCTAATCGGCAAGCTGGCCGAGGGCGATCTCTGCGATCATGCATTGCCGAGGGACACCGCCGGAGATCGCCTACCGGGGCGATACCGCCGAGGACACGCTGGTCTATGCCCTGCCTTGCACGGAGCTGACAAGACTGCGAGCGGAACACTCAGCCTTCGCCGAGCACTTCGAGCAATCCCTCTCGAACCGTCTGCGCAAGGCACTGGATATCATGGTCGACGCGCCGTCCACCGGCACCGGGCTGATGACGGTGCGGGTGCGGGACATGGTCAATCGCGCCCCCATCGCCACCACGCCCGACACCAGCATCCGCGAGGCGGCCGGGATCATGTCCGAGCACCATGTCTCATCGCTCCTCATCATGGACGGCGAGCGGCTCGCTGGCATGATCACCGACCGCGATCTGCGCAGCCGCTGCGTCGCCGCCGGGCTGCCGACGGACCGCCCGGTGCGCGAGATCATGACCGAGAAGCTGCACCACCGTGGACCTGGAGACCCTGGGCTTCCAGGCGCTCATCACCATGACCCGGCTGAACGTCCACCATCTGCCGGTCCTGGATGGCGCGCGCGTGGCGGGGCTGCTTTCATCGACTGATCTGACGCGCTTCCAGAGCACCAACTCGGTCTATCTGGTCGGCGATATCCATCGCGCCCAATCGGTCGAGAACCTGGCGCGGATCAGCGCCAAGGTCGCCGAATTGCAGGTCCATCTCATCACCGGGGGCGCGACCGCCAACCAGGTCGGACAGGCCGATCAGCGCCATCACGGACGCCATCACGCTGCGCCTGATCGAGCTGGCGGAGGCCGACCTCGGTCCGCCGCCCGCTCCTTACGCCTGGCTGGTGGGCGGCTCCCAGGCGCGGCGCGAGCAGTCGTCCCACTCGGACCAGGACAACGCGCTCCTGATCGCCGACCAGGCGAAGCCCGAGGACGACGCCTATTTCGCGGCGCTCGCCAAGTTCGTCAACGATGGGCTCGACGCCTGCGGCTTCGTCTACTGTCCGGGCGATGTCATGGCCTCCAATCCCAAATGGCGTCAGCCGCTGCGCATCTGGCACAAATATTTCGCGAACTGGATCATGAAACCGGAGCCCATGGCGCTGATGCTCTCCAGCGTCTTTTTCGACCTGCGCCCGCTGCACGACCCGGACGATCTCTTCACCGACTTGCAGGAACGCATGCTGGAGCGCTACCCGGTCCAATCGGATCTTCATCGCCTACTGACCGCGAACGCGCTCAAGAATCGGCCGCCCTTGGGGTTCTTCCGCAATATCGTCCTGATCCACGGCGGCGACCACGACCACACCTTCGACATCAAGCACCGCGGTACGGTCCCCATCATCGATCTGGCGCGGATCTACGCGCTCTCCGCCGGCATCCCGGAGACCAACACCATTGAGCGTCTGCAGGCCGCCGCCGATCGCGGGCGCACTGAGCAAGGACGGCGCGGCCAACCTGATCGATGCCATCGAGTTCATCGGCACCCTGCGCATGCGCCATCAGGCGCGCCAACTGCGCAATGGGCACCAAGGCGGACAACTTCCTGTCGCCGGATGACCTGTCACCGCTCGAGCGCGGCCATCTCAAGGAGGCCTTCCTGCTGATCAACACCATGCAGGAATCCCTCGGGCAGCGTTATCAGGCCGGTCGCTTCACCTGAGGCAAATCCGAGCGAAGCCAGGGGATTGCTCATGCCCTCATTGCTCGACTGGCGGCGTCGCTGGCAACTGCGCCGGATTCCGCCGGGGCCTTTGCGCTCCTATCTGGAGCAGCCGTTTCGCACACGCCGCGCGCGGACTACCGCGACCTGGAGTATCTCGCCATCGATCTCGAAACCACCGGGCTCGACTGCCGGCGGGATCTGATCCTGAGCGTCGGCTATGTCACCGTGCGCGGGATTAGCGATCGACCTGTCCACCGCCCGCCACCGGGTGGTGCGCATCGACCGCTCCATCCCGGAGGCGAGCGCGGTGATCCACCAGATCACGGATGACCAGTCGGCCATGGGCGAGCGAACTCGATCGAGGTCCTGGAGGAGCTGCTCCTGGCGCTCGCGGGTAAGGTTATGATCGCCCACCATGCCAGCATCGAGGAGGGGTTTCTGTCGACGGCCTGCAAACGATTTTGGGGGCGGGGACTGTCCGATGCCGGATCGTCGACACCCAGGTGCTGGCGCATCGCACCTTCGAGCGCCGGCAGATCCCCTTCAAAGCCTCTGATCTGCGCCTGCACTCGCTCGGCCACCGTTACAATCTCCCCCGCTACGGCGCTCACAATGCCCTGAGCGATGCGCTCGCCGCCGCCGAACTGTTCCTGGCCCAGGCCGCCTATCGGGATAACGGCAAGGGCCTGCCCCTGGCCGAGTTCCTCTGCTGAGCCCCGAACCCGCCATGCCATCACCACGCATCCACCGAGCTAGCTAGATACCGCTAGAGCGACGGTTTACTATTGGCGGCCACCACAAGCCAGCAAGCGGCATCGGGGATCCATCCTGCGGCGCAACTGGTTTCAATCATCACACCACCTAAGCTAAGGCTGAGGAGACGACAACGATGTCGGAAGAGAAGGTCTATCCGGTCCCGGCGGAGATCGCCGCCAAGGCGCATGTCAACGCCGAGCAGTACGCGGCCATGTACCAACGCTCGATCGACGATCCGGCAGGGCTTCTGGGCCGAGCAGGCCGAGCAGTTCGTGACCTGGTCCAAGAAATGGGACTCGGTCATGGACTACAGCTTCAAGGCCGACGACCTGCACATCAAGTGGTTCGAGGGCGGCAAGCTCAACGTCTCCTACAACTGCCTGGACCGCCATCTGGCCACCCGCGGCGATCAGGTCGCCATCATCTGGGAAGGCGACAACCCGGAAGAGGATCGCAAGATCACCTACCGCGAGCTGCACGCAGAGGTCTGCAAGTCTGGCCAACGTCTTCAAGTCGCGCGGCGTCCAGAAGGGCGACCGCGTCTGCATCTATCTGCCGATGATCCCCGAGGCGGCCGTCGCCATGCTGGCCTGTACCCGCATCGGCGCCGTGCACTCCATCGTCTTCGGCGGCTTCTCGCCCGACTCGCTGCGCGACCGCGTGCTCGACTCCGAGTGCAAGCTGGTCATCACCTCCGACGAGAGCGTGCGCGGCGGACGTCACATCCCGCTGAAGAAGAACGCCGACACGGCGCATGCAGGAGTGCCCGAACGTCGAGACCGTGGTCGTGGTGCGGCGCACCGGCGGCAAGGTCGAATGGACCGAGGGCCGCGACATCTGGTACCACGAGGCCATTGCCGCCGCCTCCGCCGAGTGCGCGCCCGAGGAGATGGACGCCGAGGATCCGCTGTTCATCCTCTACACCTCCGGCTCCACCGGCAAGCCCAAGGGTGTGCTGCACACCACCGGCGGCTATCTGGTCTACGCCGCCATGACCCACAAGATCACCTTCGACTACCAGGAAGGCGAGGTCTACTGGTGCACCGCCGACGTCGGCTGGGTCACGGGCCACACCTATATCGTCTACGGCCCGCTGGCCAATGGCGCCACCTCGCTGATGTTCGAGGGCATCCCGAACTACCCGGATATGTCGCGTTTCTGGGAGGTGATCGACAAGCACCAGGTCAACATCTTCTACACCGCGCCGACCGCCATCCGCTCGCTGATGCGCGCCGGCGAGGAGCCGGTCAAGAAGACCTCGCGCAAGTCGCTGCGCATCCTGGGCTCGGTCGGCGAGCCGATCAATCCGGAAGCCTGGGAGTGGTATCACCGGTCGTCGGCGACGAGCGCTGCCCGATCGTCGACACCTGGTGGCAGACCGAGACCGGCGGTCACCTCATCACCCCGCTGCCGGGCGCCACGCCGCTCAAGCCAGGCTCGGCCACGCGACCCTTCTTCGGCGTCGTGCCCGCGCTGGTCGATCCGGCGGAAGGCACCCTGATCGAAGGTCCGGGCGAAGGCGCGCTGGTGCTGTCGCGTCCCTGGCCGGCGATGATGCGCACCCTTTATGGCGATCATGGGCGCTTTGTCGACACCTATTTCAAGCAGTATCCGGGCTATTACTTCACCGGCGACGGCGCGCGTCGCGACGCCGATGGCTATTACTGGATCACCGGGCGCATCGACGACGTGCTGAACGTCTCGGGTCATCGTCTGGGTACCGCCGAGATCGAGTCGGCGCTGGTGCTGCACCCGCATGTCGCCGAGGCGGCGGTCGTCGGTTATCCCGCATGATCTCAAGGGCCAGGGTATCTACGCCTATGTCACGCCGATGGCGGGCGTCGAGCCGACCGACGAGCTGAAGAAGGAACTGGTGGCCATGGTGCGCGGCGAGATCGGTCCGATCGCCATCGTCGACATCATCCAGTGGGCACCGAGCCTGCCCAAGACCCGCTCGGGTAAGATCATGCGCCGCATCCTGCGCAAGATCGCCGCCAACGAGATCGATTCGCTCGGCGATACCTCGACCTTGGCCGACCCAGACCGTGGTGAACGATCTGATCGAGAATCGCGCCAGTCAAGTAAGCCGCGCAAGCCCCGCGTTCGGGATGTCCGCCGAGCTCATCGGCGTCGGTGGACATCCCGTCTCCTCCGGTTCCGCTCTGCTTGTTCTGGTAAAACGATGCGCTCTTATCGGATACTGCCCCGCGGGCCGTATCGCCGGTCCATTTCGTCTGTATCGCGCGCCCTCCTTCGTTCCGCCTTCAAGGGACTCCGAGTGTCTTTCAGGGATGTCAATCAGCCGCCTTTCGTCATGCCAGGCGTGGCGTCCGGTGATGGGTGATTCGGTTTAGCTTAAATATCGCAAGAGGTTTAGCTTGAGCTCAGATTTTCGAGTTGGCGTCTTTGTCGACGCCGAGAATGTGCGTTACAACGGCGGTTATCAGATGCGTTACGACGTCCTGCGTCGCTTCGCCGCACGCGAAGGCGGGATCCTGCAACGCCTGAACACCTACATGGCCTTCGATGCCGAGCGGGCGCGCGAGGATCTGGAGTATCAGCAAGAAGGCGCAGACCTATCAGCAGATGGTCCGCGACTTCGGTTGGAAGATCACGGTCAAGCAGGTCCGCCGCTACACCGACGAAGCGGCAATGTCACCACCAAGGCCAACGCCGACCTGGACATGGCGGTCGACGCCATGCTTCAGGCCAACAAGCTGGATCAGGTCCTGCTGGTGACTGGCGACGGTGATTTCCTCCAGGTCGTCGAATGCCCTGCAGAACACCGGCTGTCGGGTCGAGCTGATTGGATTCAAGAATGTCTCGCGTCAACTGCAGCAGGAGGTCGATGCCTTCTATTCCGGGTTTCTGATCCCCGACCTGCTGCCGATCTCCTACGAGCCGCGCAACGAATGGGGCAAGCCCGGCTCCTGCGTGCGCGGGGTCTGCACCAAATGGTTCGCCGACAAGGGTTACGGTTTTCTGCGCATCATGGACCGCATCTCGCCCGAATCTGTGGGTCACGGATCCGCGCGAGCCTGGATTCGCCCTACATCAGCGTCTTCTGTCACGCCAACGAGCTGGCCGAGGATGTCACCGAGGACGTGCTGATGAATCGCGAAACGGTGCTGGAGTTCTATGTCAACGAGAGCGAGCAGAAGGACAATGGCCTGGTCGCGAACAATGTGAGACTCGCCTTTTCGGTCAACCGATAGAGGCTGTGACACAGGAAAGGCCGCCAATGTCAACGGATCAAGTCAAAATCAAACCCTCGGGACTGGCCTTGCGCCTGGTGCGAGGATCATCTGATTCTCCGAGCAGCAGATGCTGGCGACCTATCGAGGAGGCGATCGACGCCAGGGCAAGACCTTCGTGCGCCCATCTGGTCGAGCAGAAGCTGCTCGACAGTCGACGCATCGCCATCGCGGCCTCGCATGAGTTCGGCGTTCCGCTGCTCGACCTCGCGGCCTTCGACCTGAGCAGCCTGCCGCTCAATCTGGTCGACGAGCGTCTGATCCGCAAGCACCGGGCGCTGCCGCTCTTGCGGCGCGGCAACCGTCTTTTCCTGGCGGTTTCGGACCCCACCAACGATCAGGCGCTCGAGGAGATCCGCTTCAACACGGGCCTCGCCACCGACGCCATCCTGGTCGAGGAAGACAAGCTCAACGCCGCGATCGAGACCGCGATCGAGGCCCAGGACACCACCAACATCAGCGAATTCATCGACGCTGACCTGGAAAAGCTCGAAGTCGCCGAACGACGACGACGAACAGCGCGACGAGTCGGACGCCAACATCGACGAGGCGCCGATCGTGCGCTACATCAACAAGATTCTGGTGGATGCCATCACGCTGGGCGCCTCGGACATCCACTTCGAGCCGTTCGAGAAGTACTTTCGCATCCGCTTCCGGCAAGACGGCATGCTGCGCGAGGTCGCCAATCCGCCGCTCAATCTCGCCGGGCGGCTGACCGCCCGTCTCAAGGTCATGTCGCGGATGAACATCGCCGAGCGACGGGTTCCTCAGGACGGGCGCATCAAGCTCAAACTCAGCCGCACGCGCGACATCGATTTCCGCGTCAACACCCTGCCGACGCTCCATGGCGAAAAGATTGTGCTGCGTATCCTGGATTCCAGCTCGGCGCAGGTCGGCATCGAGGCGCTGGGCTTCGAGTCCGAACAACGTGAAGCCTTTCTCGACCGCGATCCAGAAGCCCTATGGCATGATCCTGGTCACCGGCCCGACCGGATCCGGCAAGACGGTGTCGCTCTACACCGCGCTCAATATCCTGAATCAGCCGGAGATCAATATCTCAACCGTCGAGGATCCGGTCGAGATCCAGGTGCCAGGCATCAATCAGGTCAACCATGAACCCCAAGACCGGGCTGACCTTCGCCGCCGCCCTGCGCGCCTTTCTGCGCCAGGATCCGGACATCATCATGGTCGGCGAGATCCGCGACCTGGAGACCGCCGAGATCGCGGTCAAGGCCGCGCAGACGGGTCATCTGGTGCTCTCGACGCTGCATACCAACGACGCGCCCGCAAACCCTGACCCGTCTCGCCAACATGGGCGTCGCCCCCTTCAACATCGCCTCCTCGGTGCTGCTCATCATGGCGCAACGTCTGGCGCGGCGTCTGTGCGTGCACTGCAAGGCGAAGGTGGATCTGCCGCGCGCGGCATTGCGCGAGGAAGGCTTCACCGACGCGGATATCGAGGAGGGCTTGACCATCTACGGACCGGTCGGTTGCGAACACTGCAACAAGGGCTATCGCGGTCGCGTCGGAATCTTTCAGGTCATGCCGATCTCCGAAGCCATCACCCGCCTGATCCTCGAGGGCGGTAATTCCATGCAGTTGGCGGACCAGGCCCGGCGCGAAGGGGATCTTCGATCTCCGCCAATCCGGGCTGCGCAAGGTCAAGGCCGGGATGACCAGCCTGGAAGAGATCAACCGGGTCACGAAGGAATAATTCACCAAGGAGCTCATCACCATGGCACTCGCAGCAGCAAGCAAGGCCAAACCGAAGGTTAGGGCCAAGCCCAAGGCCGAGCCCGACAAGGCACGCGTATTCGCCTGGGAAGGTATGGACCGGCGCGGTGCTCGGGTCAAGGGTGAGACCCGCGCGGCCAACATCAATGCGGTGCGGGCCGACCTGCGCCGCCAGGGTGTCAACCCGACCAAGGTCAGGATGAAGGCCAAACCGCTGTTGGGCGGCGGCAAGAAGAAGATCAAGGGTCAGGATCTGTCGATCTTCACGCGCCAGCTCGCGACCATGATGGCCGCTGGCGTGCCCTTGGTGCAGGCCTTCGACATCGTTGGGCGCGGCCACGACAACCCCGCGATGCAGGACATCATCCTGTCGATCAAGCAGGACATCGAGAGCGGCACGGCGATGGCGATCGCCATGGGCAAGCATCCGCTCTATTTCGACGACCTGGTGTGCAGTCTGGTGGCTGCGGGCGAACAGGCGGGCGTGCTCGACGTGCTGCTCGACAAGATCGCGACCTACAAGGAAAAAACCGAGTCGATCAAGGGTAAGATCAAGAAGGCGCTTTTCTATCCGACCGCGGTCATCGCGGTCGCAATCATCGTTACCGTGGTGATCCTGCTGTTCGTCATCCCCCAGTTCAAGGAGCTTTTCACGAGCTTCGGCGCGGATCTGCCGGCCTTTACCCTCATGGTCATCGGACTGTCCGATGTCGTGCGAGACTGGTGGTGGGCCATGCTGCTCGGCTTTGCTGGCGGCGTTTATTTCATCAGCTATACCTTCAAGCGCTCGCGCAAATTCCGCGAGGTCGTGGATCGCGCCAGCCTCAAGATCCCGATCATCGGCACCATCCTGAACAAGGCCGCGCTGGCCCGTTTCGCGCGGACCCTCTCGACCATGTTCGCCGCTGGCGTCACCCTGGTCGATGCCCTGCAATCGGTCTCGGGCGCGACCGGCAACATCGTCTATCAGGACGCAGTCCTGAAGATGCGCGAGGAGGTCGCGACCGGTCAGTCACTGCAGCTCGCGATGCGCCAGCGGGATCTCTTTCCCCACATGGTGATCCAGATGACCGCCATCGGCGAGGAGTCTGGAGCGCTCGACGACATGCTGTCCAAGGTCGCCGATTTCTACGAGGAGCAGGTAGACAACGCCGTGGATAGCCTGAGCAGTCTGCTCGAGCCCATGATCATGGTCGTGATCGGCGGGTCTGGTCGGCAGTCTGGTCGTCGCCATGTATCTGCCCATCTTCAAGCTTGCAGCGGTCGTCTGATCCCCATGTTCGAGAATGAATGGATGCGACTGCTTCAAGAGAGCCCTTGGCTACTCGATGGGGCCAGCGTGCTGCTCGGGCTGATCCTGGGCAGTTTCCTCAATGTCGTCATCCTGCGTCTCCCGAGGATGATGGAAGCCGGCTGGAGGCGCGACTGCGCCGAACTCGCCGGAACGCCGGGGGAGGCGGAGGGCGCCCCGGAACCGGCGATCACGCTGTCCCATCCAGCCTCCACCTGCCCGGCGTGCGGACATCGGATCCGCGCCCACGAGAACATCCCAATCCTGAGCTATCTCCTGCTGCGCGGCCGGTGTGCCGCCTGCGGTGTCCGCATCAGTCCGCGCTACCCGCTGATCGAGGGCTTCACGGCACTTCTCACCCTGGTCGTCGTGATGCATTTCGGGCTGAGCTGGCAGACGCCCGCCGCGCTCTTGCTGACTTGGGCACTCATCGCGCTTGCCGTGATCGATCTTGACACTCAGCTTCTTCCCGATAGCATCACCCTACCGCTCCTGTGGCTGGGGCTGGTCCTCAGCCTGTTTGGACTCTTCACCGACAGTCACTCGTCGATCATCGGGGCCGCCGCCGGCTATCTGAGCCTCTGGCTCGTCTTCCATCTCTTTCGGCTCATCACCGGCAAGGAAGGCATGGGCTACGGGGATTTCAAGCTGCTGGGACTCTTTGGGGCCTGGCTTGGCTGGCAGTATCTCCCCCAGATCATTCTGCTCTCCGCGCTGACCGGGGCGGTGCTTGGCGTCATCCTGATCGCGACCGGTCGTCATGAAAGCGGCAAACCGCTTCCCTTCGGCCCTTATCTCGCCGCAGCCGGCTGGATCAGCCTCGTCTGGGGCGAGCAGATCAACCAAGCCTATCTGCGGATCAGCGGACTCGCCTGAGCGGCCATGTTCACCGTTGCCTTGACCGGCGGCATTGGCAGCGGCAAGACGACCGTGGCGGACCGCCTCCAAGCGCTCGGCGCCGGGGTCGTCGACACGGATCAATTGTCGCGCGAGCTGACCGCCATCGGTGGTCCGGCGCTGCCCCAAATCGCCGCCGCCTTTGGGTCGGAGTTGTTGCGCGCGGACGGTTCGCTTGATCGCGCCCTACTGCGTCAGCGGGTATTCTCCGATCCCGTGGCGCGCGCGCTCTTGGAGTCGATTCTCCATCCACCCATCAAGGCGCTGATGATGGAGCGCCTGGCGGGGCTCGCGACCCCCTACGCGGTCATCGTGATCCCATTGCTCTTCGAAACGGGTCAGCAGGTCCTGGCCGATCGCGTTCTCGTGGTCGATGTGCCAGAAGCCTTGCAAGTCGAACGGGTCGCGCGTCGCAGTCAGCTTTCCGAGGAGGAGGTCCGACGCATCGTCGCGAGTCAGATCCCCCGCCAAGAGCGGAACGC
Source organism: uncultured Gammaproteobacteria bacterium (assembly GCA_963818415.1). Classification (GTDB taxonomy): domain Bacteria; phylum Pseudomonadota; class Gammaproteobacteria; order Chromatiales; family Chromatiaceae; genus CAWFSC01. The sequence goes on from CAWFSC010000005.1 coordinate 184,205, forward strand.
GCGCGCCGACGACCTCATCGACAATAGCGGAGATCTCCGCGCCCTGGACCCGCGGATCCAGCGCCTGCATGCCGGTTACCTTCGACTAGCCGAGGCATGGCACAAGACTCAGCAGACACGCAAACAGGCTTCGTAAGAGGCCGACTCTTTGTTCGGCTTTTCCGCCACGGACTCGCGCATCAAAGCCGCTGTTGCAAGGCGCAAAGGGCCGCGTTCGCATGGGCGGCTTCCGGCACTAGCCTCCAATGATGACGGTGGGGTCGCCTTTCGCAATCTTGTTTGGCGGGCCAATCGCTTCCAAGATCGTATCCGCCAGCCGGCAGGCTGGCAGTTGGTTGATGACGACGGTCTTGCTGCCGTCGATGACCACCCCGGGGCCATGAGGCGGCAGCGGCAGCGGTGTCGCACAGGCATGGATGTCGGCTCCACCCGACATGCTGGTGATCAGGCTGCCCATTTGCGCGGCCTGCTGAGCCTTGGTCGCCTCCTCGGCCGCCTTGGCTGCGGGGGCGCCTGGCGTGCCTGCTGCGGCCAGTGTCGCTGCCTCCGCCGCCTGAATGACGGCATCCGAGGCGGCTTTGGCGTTTTGCAGCGCGGCTGCGGCTGCAGCCGGCACGCCGCGCCAGGCGGGGAGGAAGCCGATCAGGGTATCGGGGCTACCCGGACCTGGGCTCAAGACTGGCGGAAGGGGGTGCGCCACGTTGTCCGTCACGCGGGCGGCTGGTCCTTGAGGCATGGCGTCTGTCAGCGCCCGTGGGCGCCCTCCTATCTCACGTAGGCGATCGGGAGATCCTGCTCCAGGACGGATTCCACCACGGCGACCTGGCCGTCGGGCAGGAGTTTCACCTTGAGTTGGACCAGATTCTGTCCGATCAGGCTGAACAGGGTCACCTCCCAGGGGGGGCCGTCCCCGACGGCGGGCGGTTTAATCACTGCGTCGTAGTCTTCCTGAAGCCGCCGATAGTGGCTTGTCTCCTCCTCGGAGGGTTTGGCGATCAACCGGATCTCGCCGACGTTGCCGAGAATCTGAAAACGCCCTCGCTGATCCTGGGTCGACTCCAGGAACACCCGGACATAGGCGATCCGCTGCTCCGGCGAATTCAGGCTCAGACCTGCGTGTCCGGCCAACCGCATGAACCCAGCCGGGTTTCGCGGAAGCATCTCCGTCACCTCGTCCGCGCACCCCAGGGTGAAGACGACAGGATTGTATTTTGCTGAGTGAATCACCCGATACACCCCCCCACGGGTGAAGAAGGGCGTATCGAATTGGTCTACTCTGGTCGTGTCGAGCCGCACCCAATCGGCGAGTTCCTTCCCGATCGGTTCCAGTCGTCTCGCAAGCGCTTCTTTATCCATCACGGTGCAAAGCTCCCGGGCGTCCAAAAAGTTGGCATGACCGGAGACGGCGGCGAGACAGACGCCAACGCGCAACACCGCCGCCCATTTTCCATCGCTGAGGTGGCCGCTCCTTCCCACGACTAAGGACTGCCTCCCGCGCCACCGCTCGGGTGCTGGCCATCCCAGGCGTCTCCGTAATACTTCGTATAGGGCGGATTCCCCGGGGTGGATGTCGTGACCTTTCCATCGCGGAACGCATCATTCACGGCCTGCTGACCGGCCTGATGCCCGGCGGTATCCAACTCCTCTGGCGTGGCGTTCGGGTTACGCGCCTTCTCGTCTTCGACACCCTTTTTGTACCCCTTGTCGTAGGGTCCCTTCACGGTTGGGTTCTCCGGTGGCAGACCGGCGTCTTTCATCTCCCTGGCGGCCTTGTTCTCCAATGAAGAGGATTGCGCCTCCTCCTTCAACATGCCATCGACGTAATCGGCGCGATTGGGGTTGTTGATATCCGGACTGGTGCCCTCGTGATCATGCTCGGCGTGGTTCATTTCATGCACCATGCTCAGCGCCGTATTGGGGTCGCTCGGGTCAAAATTGACGCCATTGGGAGCACTGTAGACAGTCCCCGGACCGGGCGTGAACGTGGGATTCAAGCCGTAGCGATCATAGACTTCCAAGGCGTGTCGCCCGGTGGGGATCTGCTGCAGCGTATTGCGGATGGCGGTGACTCGCGGATCCTCTCCCGCGCGCGGCGGAGCGGTGTAATGCTGTGACCGCAGCTTTCGCTTTTTCGCTTTGGACCAACCGCCTCCGCCGCCGCCGCTGTAATGACGCTCGAGATTACCCGGCTCGCCGGTGTCAGCGGCTGCGGCGTCGCTCGCGTCCTGGAAATCCGGGTCGCCCGTTTCCGTGCCGAACCCTCCAGAGTTGATCTTCACCATGGTGCCGTAAATCGTTACACCCGATGGATCGATCATGATGAAGTTGCCGCCCACCTTCAGCGAGATCTTTTGCTTGGCCTCGATGATGATCGCGCGCGCGTTCCACTCCGCCTTACCCGTGACCAGCGTCGCACTGTTGCTCTCGAAATCCTGGACGACTAAAGTGGACCCCATGTCCAGGACAGTTTTTCCCCGAATTTAAGTTGTGCTGCCGACCTCAATCGCAGCGGTTTGGCGCTGCCCCCGTGTGGTCTCGCCGAAGCGATCCACGATGTTGGCTCCCCCGCCTTCCCCCGAGCGGTCGACCGCCTCCGGCGTCCGGTACCCCAGGGATTGGTGAGGGCGTTCGCCGTTGTAGAAGGCGAAATACTCGGTCAGTCCCAGGAGCAACTCGGGCAAGCTGGTGTAGTAGATATCTTCGTCCTTGACGCTGCGCCACAGTCGCTCGACGAAGATGTTGTCGAGTGCCCGCCCACGTCCATCCATGCTGATGGCGATTCCTTCGCGTAGGAGCACGCCCGTGAACGCCGCGCTGGTGAACGGTGCCCCCTGGTCGGTGTTGAAGATCTCGGGCCTGCCGTGGGCACGCAGCGCCTCTTCCAGACAGTCCACACAGAATCCGGCATCCAGGGTGTTGGACAAACGCCAGGCGAGCACACGGCGCGCGTACCCGTCGACGATGGCCACCCAGTAGGCAAAACCAGGCGCCAGACGGACGTAGGTGATCTCCGTACTCCACACTTGATTCGGGCGCGTGACCTCGACTCCGCGCAGCCGAGACGGGTAAATCGTGTGCTCGGGGTGGGGGGCGCTCGTGGCGGGTCCCGGCGCCATGCCCGCGAGACCCAAGATCCCCATCAGTCGCTGCACGCGCTTGCGGTTCACCGCCTGGCCGTGCGCCTTCAGAAAGACCACCAGGCGCCGGCTGCCATCGAACGGGTGACGGGTATACTCGGCGTCAATCAACGCCAACAGGATCCGGTCCAACTCGCTCACAACCTCCTCCGTGGAGCGGGTATAAACCCCGGAGCGCGCGACCCCGATCAAGGCACATGGCCGGCTGACCGCCACCTCACCTTCATGCTCGATCCACCCGCGACGGATGCTCACAGACTCAGCCCGGACTTTTTTTCAACCAGTCCAGTTCCCTCTTCAGGCGCCCAATCTCGCTGTCGAGGCGCTCCGGCGCGCCCTGATCATCCGCCGGCTTGCGCCCACGGTTGGTCTCGAACAGCGTGCCAGCTTGTTCCAGAATCTCCTTCTTCCATGGCCCGACTTGCACCGGGTGCACACCATGCTCCTGGCTAATCTCGTTGACCGTCTTCACGCCACGGATGGCCTCCAACCCGACCTTAGCGTTGAACGCTGCCGCGTAGGTTTTGCCCTTTGCTTCACCCATTTCGATCAACCCTTTCGGGCCGGCTTGACAGCTTAAATGACGGTCCGGTTTTCGGGGTCCACTTTAGTTTACTTCGAACTCGCCTGTGCTGCGCTGAACTCAATCACCCCTGAGGCACTTGTGTCCGGCAACTACGACCTGCAAGTGTTTGGAAGCACGAAGGTCCGTCTGGGCCTCGCGCTGGCTAGGATCATGAAACTGGCGGGAAGAGCAGAAGAGTCTCGATGGTTCGCCGCATAGGGATACCCTGCGATCTCACCTGAGCCGGCTCATGGTCACTCGCCCATATCCCTCGGGCTAACGAGCCATCCTCGTCCTCATTCCACCACCTGTGCGTAGTTCTGATTACGCACGCCTCGCAACAGCGAGTCGACCTCCTCGGTCGAGATCCCGAGCATGGCGAGCGCCTCGGCGCCCAGACGCAGGCTGCTTTCGATCGCCTCGGGATAGGCGCGGGTGGCGCCGGCGCGGATCAGGCCGCCGCAGGCTTCCAGGTCGCGCGCGCGGGCGATCACCGGGATAGCTATCCGCATGTCCCGGTGATCGCCCGCGCGCGCGACCTGGAAGCCTGCGGCGGCTGGGTCCGCACAGGCGCCACCGCGGCTATTTCGAGGCGATCGAAAGCGGCCCTGCGTGCGCCCCGAGGCACTGGCCATCCTCCGGGATCTCGACCGAGGAGGTCGACTCGCTGTTGCGAGGCGTGCGTAATCAGAACTACGCACAGGTGGTGGAATGAGGACGAGGATGGCTCGTTAGCCCCGAGGGGATATGGGCGAGTGACCATGAGCCGGCTGAGGTATCCCTATGCGGCGAACCATTGAGAACTCTCTGCTCTTCCCGCCAGTTTCATAATCCTAGCGAGACCCAGACGGACCTTCGTGCTTCCAAACACTTGCAAGTCGTAGTTGCCGGACGCTAGTGTCTCAGGGGTGAGAGTGGGTTCAGTTGGGCCCAGCGGCGCCGGGCGAGTTCGAAGTAAACTAAAGTGGACCCGAAAACCGGACCGTCATTTAAGCTGTCAAGCCGGCCCGAAAGGGTTGATCGAAATGGGTAAAGCAAAGGGCAAAACCTACGCGGCAGCGTTAGAAGCTTGAGCTCAGGTTGGAGGCCATCCGTGGGCGTGAAGACGGTCAACGAGATTGGCCAGGAGCATGGTGTGCACCCGGTGCAAGTCGGGCCATGGAAGAAGGAGATTCTGGAACAAGCTGGCACGTTGTTCGAGACCAACCGTGGGCGCAAGCCGGCGGTGGTGGCGGCGCGGAGACCTCGACAGCGAGATTGGGCGCCTGAAGGGACTGGTTGAAAAAAAGTCCGGGCTGAGTCTGTGAGCATCCGTCGCGGGTGGATCGAGCATGAAGGTGAGGTGGCGGTCAGCCGGCCACGTGCCTTGATCGGGGTCGCGCGCTCGGGGTATTCCGCTCCACGGAGGAGGTTGTGAGCGAGTTGGACCGGATCCTGTTGGCGTTGATTGACGCCGAGTATACCCGTCACCCGTTCGATGGCAGCCGGCGCCTGGTGGTCTTTCTGAAGGCGCACGGCCAGGCGGTGAACCGCAAGCGCGTGCAGCGACTGATGGGGATCTTGGGTCTCGCGGCATGGCGCCGGGACCCGCCACGAGCGCCCCCCACCCCGAGCACACGATTTACCCGTCTCGGCTGCGCGGAGTCGAGGTCACGCGCCCAAATCAGAGTGTGGAGTACGGAGATCACCTACGGTCCGTCTGGCGCCTGCCTACTGGGTGGCCATCGTCGACGGGTACGCGCGCCGTGTGCTCGCCTGGCGTTTGTCCAACACCCTGGATGCCGGATTCTGTGTGGACTGTCTGGAAGAGGCGCTGCGTGCCCACGGCAGGCCCGAGATCTTGCCGATATTACCGACCAACGGACACGTTCACCAGCGCGGCGTTTACGGGGGTGCTCTGACGTGAAGGGATCGCCATCGGCATGGATGGACGTGGGCGGGCACTCGACAACATCTTCGTCGAGCGACTGTGGCGCAGCGTCAAGGACGAAGATATCTACACCAGCTTGCCCGAGTTGCTCCTGGGACTGACCGAGTATTTCGCCTTCTACAACGGCGAACGCCCTCACCAATCCCTGGGGTACCGGACG